>NZ_JBKFSV010000016.1:0-79316 GCF_046569445.1 Salmonella sp. 741265050_HSA
GACCGGCTGTTTGTGTGAAGTGATTCACATCCGCCGTGTCGATGGAGGCGCATTATAGGGAGTCGGTTCAGGAAGACAAGCGGAAAAATGCATTTTTGTTTTAACCGCTCATCTTTTATCCATAACGCTTATTTTTGCTGCTTTTTTATCGCCGATGGCAGATCGGCAAGGCTGTTTAACACCCAGTCCGCCGCGTTTTCTGCTTCTGCCGTGACCGGTTTGCCCGTACGCACCAGCACTTTTGTCCCGACATTTGCCGCCGCAGCCGCCTGCATATCTTCCAGCTTGTCTCCCACCATATAAGAAGCCGCCATATCGATATGCAGAAAATCACGCGCCGAGATAAGCATTCCTGGATGCGGCTTGCGACAATCACATACCTGACGGAACTCTTCTATACTGCCCTGCGGATGGTGAGGACAATAATAGATGCCGTCCAAATCGACATCGCGATCCGCCAACGACCAGTCCATCCATTCGGTTAACGTTTCAAACTGCGCCTCGGTGAATTTGCCGCGCGCGATTCCGGACTGGTTCGTCACCACCACCAGCGCATAGCCCATTTTTTTTAGCTCGCGCATCGCGTCAATAATACCGTCTATAAACTCAAATGCATCGATTTCATGTACGTAGCCGTGATCCACATTAATGGTGCCGTCACGGTCGAGAAAAATTGCGGGTACAGACTTTGCCACCTTTTATAGCTCCTGAGTAAAGCAAGTGGCGCTAGTATCGCATGTTTCAGCAGGCAAGAAAGTGCTCATCGTATAAAGCCTGATTGATTTAGACGTCTGGATGCCTTAACATCCATTCTGTTGACGGCGTTGACCGTATTAGACAGACGAAAATGCCACGGCTAACTTAATTACGATAATAAATAACCAATGATTAAACTTTCGAATATTACCAAAGTGTTCCAGCAGGGGACGCGCACCATTCAGGCGCTAAATAATGTCAGCCTGCACGTCCCTGCCGGGCAGATTTATGGCGTCATCGGCGCCTCCGGCGCCGGTAAAAGTACGCTTATCCGCTGCGTTAACTTACTTGAACGCCCAACCGAAGGCAGCGTTCAGGTCGGCGATCAGGAGCTGACAACGCTTTCAGAGTCTGAGTTGACCAAAGCTCGCCGTCAAATCGGCATGATTTTCCAACATTTTAACCTGCTCTCTTCCCGTACCGTGTTTGGCAACGTCGCGTTGCCGCTGGAACTGGATAACACACCAAAGGAAGAGATCAAATGCCGTGTCACAGAGCTGCTGGATTTAGTCGGTCTTGGCGACAAGCACGACAGCTATCCGGCAAATCTTTCCGGCGGTCAGAAACAGCGTGTCGCGATTGCCCGCGCGTTAGCCAGTAATCCAAAAGTGTTGCTGTGCGATGAAGCCACCAGCGCGCTTGATCCCGCAACGACCCGTTCGATTTTGGAATTGCTGAAAGATATCAACCGTCGTCTGGGGTTGACGATTCTGCTTATCACTCATGAAATGGATGTCGTAAAACGTATCTGCGACTGCGTTGCCGTTATCAGTAATGGCGAGCTTATTGAGCAGGATACGGTCAGCGAAGTCTTCTCGCATCCTAAAACGCCGCTGGCGCAGAAGTTTATTCAGTCCACTCTGCATCTGGACATTCCGGAAGATTACCAGGCGCGTTTGAAAGCGTCGCCGGAAACTGACAGCGTGCCGATGCTGCGCATGGAGTTCACCGGGCAGTCTGTGGATGCCCCGCTGCTTTCTGAAACCGCGCGTCGTTTCAACGTGAACAATAATATTATTAGCGCGCAGATGGATTACGCGGGCGGTGTGAAGTTCGGCATTATGCTAACGGAAATGCACGGCACACAAGAAGAGACGCAAGCCGCAATTGCCTGGCTGCAGGATCACCATGTGAAAGTAGAGGTACTGGGTTATGTCTGAGGCAATGATGTGGTTACTGGTTCGTGGCGTCTGGGAAACGCTGGCGATGACCTTTGTCTCCGGTTTCTTCGGTTTCGTGATTGGCCTGCCGGTTGGCGTATTGCTGTATGTTACGCGCCCGGGGCAGATTATGGAGAACGCCCGGCTGTATCGCTCCCTCTCTGCGGTGGTCAATATTTTCCGCTCGATTCCCTTTATCATCCTGCTGGTGTGGATGATTCCTTTTACCCGAATAATTGTCGGCACCTCCATTGGTTTGCAGGCCGCGATTGTACCGCTGACCGTCGGCGCCGCGCCTTTTATCGCCCGTATGGTGGAAAATGCGTTGTTAGAGATCCCTGCCGGGCTGATTGAAGCCTCGCGAGCGATGGGCGCCACGCCGGTGCAAATTGTACGTAAAATCCTTTTACCGGAAGCGCTGCCTGGTCTGGTGAATGCGGCAACCATTACACTGATCACCCTGGTCGGTTACTCCGCAATGGGCGGCGCCGTCGGCGCAGGCGGCCTCGGTCAAATCGGCTATCAGTACGGTTATATTGGATACAATGCTACCGTGATGAATACGGTGCTGGTATTACTTGTCGTTCTGGTTTATTTAATTCAGTTATCCGGCGATCGCATCGTCAGGGCTGTCACGCATAAGTAACGTTAAACACAACACAAATACTCATTAAGGAAATAAGCATGGCGTTCAAATTCAAAACCTTTGCGGCAGTGGGTGCTCTGATTGGTTCTCTGGCACTTGCGGGTTGCGGTCAGGATGAAAAAGATCCGAATCATATTAAAGTCGGCGTAATCGTTGGCGCAGAGCAGCAAGTTGCCGAAGTCGCGCAGAAAGTCGCGAAAGAAAAATACGGCCTGGACGTGGAATTGGTGACCTTTAATGATTATGTTCTGCCTAATGAAGCGCTGAGCAAAGGCGATATCGATGCCAATGCCTTCCAGCACAAACCGTATCTGGATCAGCAAATCAAAGATCGCGGCTACAAACTGGTTTCCGTTGGTAAGACTTTTGTCTATCCCATTGCAGGATATTCCAAAAAAATCAAATCTCTGGATGAGCTCAAGGACGGTTCCCAGGTCGCTGTGCCTAACGACCCGACCAACCTTGGTCGTTCCCTGTTGCTGCTGCAAAAAGTAGGGCTGATTAAACTGAAAGACGGCGTCGGTCTGCTTCCTACCTCGCTGGATATCGTGGAAAACCCGAAAAATCTGAAAATTGTTGAGCTGGAAGCGCCGCAGTTGCCGCGTTCGCTGGATGACGCGCAGATCGCGTTAGCGGTCATTAATACGACTTACGCCAGCCAGATTGGCCTGACGCCAGCGAAAGACGGTATCTTCGTTGAAGATAAAGATTCTCCGTACGTTAACCTGATCGTGACGCGTGAAGATAACAAAGACGCCGAGAATGTGAAAAAATTCGTTCAGGCTTACCAGTCTGATGAAGTATACGAAGCCGCAAATAAAGTTTTTAATGGCGGCGCGGTGAAAGGCTGGTAAGTTTTAGGCTGATTCCACAATCTGTAATATTATTCAGGACGGGCTATTGCCCGTCTTGTCATTTATGCAAGCTCCTGATTCAATATCTGGCAATTAGAACATTCATTGAGGAAATATTATGCGTGCTTTACCGATCTGTTTATTGGCACTCATGCTGGGCGGTTGTTCCATGCTAAGCAGATCCCCTGTTGAACCCGTTCAAAGCACCGCAACCCCGCCAAAAGCGGAGCCGGAGAAACCTAAAGCGCCGCGTGCCGCTCCCGTCAGGATTTACACCAATGCTGAAGACTTAGTCGGCAAACCTTTCCGCGATCTTGGCGAAGTTAGCGGCGAATCCTGCCAGGCGACAAATCAAGACTCTCCGCCTAACATTCCAACTGCGCGCAAGCGTATGCAGATTAATGCATCTAAAATGAAAGCCAACGCCGTCCTGCTGCACAGCTGTGAAATTACCAGCGGCACGCCAGGCTGCTACCGTCAGGCGGTTTGTATCGGGTCCGCCCTGAATATTTCGGCGAAATGAGCAGCTTTCAGTTTGAACAAATCGGCGTTATTCGCTCCCCCTATAAAGAAAAATTCGCCGTTCCGCGCCAGCCTGGTCTGGTCAAAAGCGCCTGCGGCGAACTGCATCTGATAGCGCCTTACAACCAGGCCGATGCCGTTCGCGGCCTGGAGGCGTTCAGCCATTTGTGGGTGCTTTTCGTTTTTCATCAGACGATGGACGGCGGCTGGCGGCCAACAGTTCGTCCGCCCCGTCTTGGCGGTAACGCCAGAATGGGCGTTTTTGCCACGCGCTCCACGTTCCGCCCCAATCCGATTGGCATGTCGCTCGTTGCGCTAAAAGGTATCGAGTGCCGGAAAGAGAGCGTAATTCTGAAATTAGGCAGTCTGGATCTGGTGGATGGCACGCCGGTGGTGGATATTAAACCGTATTTACCGTTTGCCGAGGCCTTACCGGACGCCGCCGCCAGCTATGCGCAACAGGCGCCGATAGCTGAAATGCCCGTGAGTTTTACCGCTGAGGTGGCTCAACAGCTTACGACGCTGGAAAGGCGTTATCCGCAGCTACGGACATTTATTTGCGATGTGCTGGCGCAAGATCCTCGCCCGGCTTATCGTAAGGGTGAAGAGACGGGCAAAACCTATGCCGTCTGGCTGCATGATTTTAACGTGCGCTGGCGTGTGGTTAACTCGGGATTTGAAGTGTTTGCGCTGGAACCACGGTAATTTCACGCCCTTCTCTTTTGACATCTCTTGCACGCTGGTAAACTAAATCACTTTTTTTGTATCAGGCTCACATTGAGCCTGTTCGATCGTTCAACTGGAACCGTAACAACATGCGTACTAGCCAATACCTGCTCTCCACTCTGAAGGAGACACCTGCCGACGCCGAGGTTATCAGCCACCAGCTGATGCTGCGCGCCGGGATGATCCGCAAGCTCGCCTCCGGGTTATATACCTGGCTGCCGACCGGCCTGCGCGTCCTGAAAAAAGTCGAAAACATCGTGCGTGAAGAGATGAACAACGCCGGTGCTATCGAGGTGTCGATGCCAGTCGTTCAGCCAGCCGACCTGTGGCAAGAGAGTGGTCGTTGGGAACAGTACGGTCCGGAACTGCTGCGTTTTGTCGACCGTGGCGAGCGTCCGTTCGTACTCGGCCCGACCCACGAAGAAGTTATCACCGATCTGGTGCGTAATGAACTCAGCTCTTATAAGCAGTTGCCGCTGAACTTCTTCCAAATCCAGACCAAATTCCGTGATGAAGTGCGTCCGCGCTTTGGCGTGATGCGTTCGCGCGAATTCCTGATGAAAGATGCTTACTCTTTCCACACCTCTCAGGAGTCGTTGCAGGAAACCTATGACGCCATGTACGCCGCGTATAGCCGTATCTTCAGCCGTATGGGGCTGGATTTCCGCGCGGTACAGGCCGATACCGGTTCTATCGGCGGCAACGCCTCGCATGAATTCCAGGTGCTGGCGCAAAGCGGCGAAGACGATATCGTTTTCTCTGATGTTTCTGATTACGCGGCTAACATTGAACTGGCAGAAGCTATCGCGCCGCAAACGCCGCGCGCAGCGGCGACGCAGGAAATGACTCTGGTCGATACGCCAAATGCCAAAACCATCGCGGAGCTGGTGGAACAATTCAACCTGCCAATTGAAAAAACGGTAAAAACGCTGCTGGTGAAAGCGGCGAAAGACAGCAAGTCTCCGCTGGTGGCTCTGCTGGTTCGCGGCGATCATGAACTGAATGAAGTTAAAGCGGAAAAACTGCCGCACGTTGCCAGCCCGCTGACCTTCGCTACCGAAGAAGAGATTCGCGCCGTGATTAATGCCGGCCCTGGCTCCCTCGGCCCGGTCAATATGCCGATTCCGGTCATCATCGATCGCACCGTTGCCGCCATGAGCGATTTTGCCGCTGGCGCTAACATCGACGGTAAACACTACTTTGGTATTAACTGGGATCGCGATGTGGCGACGCCTGTTGTTGCCGACATCCGTAACGTAGTCGCCGGCGATCCGAGTCCGGATGGTCAGGGAACGTTGCTTATCAAACGCGGTATCGAAGTGGGTCACATCTTCCAGTTAGGTACCAAGTACTCAGAAGCGCTGAAAGCCTCCGTTCAGGGGGAAGATGGCCGTAACCAGATTCTGACAATGGGCTGTTACGGTATCGGCGTAACACGTGTCGTTGCCGCGGCTATTGAGCAGAACTTTGACGAGCGCGGCATTGTATGGCCTGACGCCATTGCGCCTTTCCAGGTCGCTATTCTGCCGATGAATATGCACAAATCCTTCCGTGTGCAGGAGCTGGCGGAAAAGCTGTACAGCGAATTGCGCGCGCAGGGCATTGAAGTGCTGATGGACGACCGTAAAGAGCGCCCGGGCGTGATGTTTGCCGATATGGAGCTGATTGGTATTCCACATACTATCGTGATTGGCGATCGCAACCTGGATAACGACGATATTGAGTATAAATACCGTCGTAGCGGTGAAAAATCGCTGATTAAAACCGGCGATATCGTTGATTATCTGGTCAAGGCGATTAAAGGCTAAACGACATTTTGTTGGGATTGCCCGGCGCCATCCGGCAGATATGTAAAGGCCTCGCACCCTGCGAGGCCTTTTATTAGTGAGTGCAATCTTTACCCGGCGTAAACTTCGCATTTTTATCGGCTATTAGCATTTTTACCGGCTCGCCCGTGTCCGGGTTCGCGGCAAACACAAAATGCCCTTCTACCGTCAGCAGCACCGGTTTTTCCGCTTCACCTTTCGCCGTCAAATAGCCGCGCTCAAGCTGGGCGTTACTGGCGACCGGCAGCCGTTTTCCGGTCGCACAATCGGTAAAGGTCGCCGCATCGGCCCTGTATACATACATACCACGCAACGGCATTGGCGTTACCGGCAGGCTGGCGGTAACAGGCACAAGCGTATAATTAAGCTGCGAAGCCACCGGATTGCCTTCTCTGTCGAGCATCTCCAGCGCATTGCCTTTCGCGCGATAATACGATTTCTCGCCATTGCTGTCGGTTAACACCAGTTTATCCGCCGTCCGCGCCCAGGTACCGTATGACGCAAAAGAGGAAGGTTCTTCGCGCACGCCCTGATAGCGCTCGTTCATCACCCATGTGCCGTCTTTTTCCAGAAACAGTGACGTTTCAATACCTTCACAATCCGCACAGGGCAGCACGCCGCGCCAGCTTTGCTGCATGGGTTTTAATTCCGCCGCCTGCGCAGGTTGCAGGGCGTCAACTTCCGCACGGTTATTACACCCTATCAATGCAAATAGCGTACAGGCTGCCGCTACTGACAATATTGCTGTTCTCACCATAAAATCCTTATGAAATTGCTATTCCTGCCCGTCAATCCAGTGGACGACGAACTTTACCGCGAAGCGCCTTTACAGAAGATTTTTGCGCCTTTGAGGACAAACGGCGCTCTTTCGAGGCACGCGTCGGACGGGTTGCGCGACGGCTTTTCTGCTCCGCAGTTAATTCTTTTATGACGGCAACCAGCCTGGCGATAGCCGCTTCCCGGTTGAGCTCCTGGCTCCGGAACTCCTGCGCCTTAATGATAATGACGCCATCATCGCTTATCAGATGGTGGCTGGCCGTCAGCAAACGCTGTTTATAATACTCTGGCAGGCCAGAGGCCCGAATGTCAAAGCGCAAATGAATCGCGCTAGAGGTCTTATTTACGTGCTGACCACCCGCGCCCTGCGCGCGAATGGCCGTAATTTCCAGCTCATCATCGGCTATGGAGACCGTCCGGGAGATGGCAATCATGAGGGCTGTTGCCAGGCGGTTAGCTGTATTTCCAGATTATTCCGAGCATCAGAAAGCCAGATTGCGCCGTCCTGAATCGTCGCCTGTAGCGTCATGGTACGATCGGCAAACTCACTGAGCTGCGCCAGTTGCCCGTCATCCAGATACCAGACGGACAGGTTAGCGAACTGCGCGCACTTGCTTTGATGCTGCTGCCACCAGATTTGCGCCGCCCGGGAGTTATAAGCAAAGAGCGCGACGTCGCTCGCCTGAGTACAGGCTTTCTTAATACGGCGCTCATCCGGCAGCCCCAGCTCTATCCAGAGATCGATGCCCAGATGATCGTTGCGCAGCCAGGCCTCCGGTTCATCTTCCGCGCTGAGCCCGCGTGTAAACTGCAACCGTTTATCAGCATATTTTATCCATGCCAACAGGCGCAGCATCATGCGCTCCTGCGTTTCAGAAGGGTGACGCGCCAGCGTCAATGCCGCATCCAGAAACCGGTTGCGATCAAGGTCAGCCACATTGACGACGGCTTTATAAATTGTCGCTTTAAGCGCCATGAGAAAACTCCTTTCGAATCAGGCGCCCATTGTAGCGAAAACCGCGCTAAAAGGCTGTTAACGAATCTTTTACCCACTCGCGTCAGGCGCTGATATTGCGCAAATGAGTATGGTATAGTCACCTTGCTAAACAAGATTTAACTTCGTAGGCTTAGACTTGCATCCACGGTTAAGTCAGAATGCTGACAGGAGGGCATGTGGAAAAATATTGTGAGTTAGTACGCAAGCGGTATGCGGAAATCGCCAGCGGAGACTTAGGGTATGTCCCGGATGCGCTGGGTTGTGTATTGAAAGTGCTTAATGAAGTGGCGGCAGATAGCGCCCTTTCAGAGTCGGTCAGGGAAAAGGCAGCTTATGCTGCCGCGAACTTACTGGTGAGCGATTATGTCAATGAATGAAACGTATCAACCCATTAATTGCGATGACTACGATAGTCTTGAGCTTGCCTGCATGCATCATTTAATACTGACGCTAACGTTAAAAGATGGCGAGGTTTTGCAGGCAAAAGCGAACGATTTGATCTTACGTAAAAACGTAGAGTATCTGCTTGCCGAGGTTTCCGGCGAGTCTTGTGAACTTCGTCTCGATAAAATCGCCAGTTTCAGCCACCCGGAAATTGGTACCGTGGTAGTTAGCGAATCCTGAGTATTTTGTTGCCGGATGGTGGTGCAAGCACCTTATCCGGCCTACGTTCCATGCGATACGTAGGCCTGATAAGCGCAGCGCCATCAGGCATGCCAAACCAGACTCACCCCTTCTTTATCTTCTGCAGCTCCCTCACGCGTCACAAAAACACCCGCAGCCGCAATCAGCGTTTCGCCGTAAAACAACAGCGGCGTGGTATCTCGTCGCCAGGGCGGGATCCCCTGCTCCTGCCAGATTTTCTTCAGCTTACGTCCGCCGTGACGTCCCACAATGTGTAGCAACCCTGGCGCCTTAAACCGAATGCTGACGGATTCTTCCTCTCGCGGTCGGCGCAGTTCGCCCCCAGGAACGAGCTGTACCGTCCCTAAGCCGGCAGGCAGCGCCAGCGGTGTTTGCCAGGCGGGCCAGGCGACCGTCGTTTCGTGTTGTCCGGCCACGGATTTAATCCACCACAGTTGCGACTGATAACGGCGAATCTCGTGATCGCCAAAGCGTAAACAGGGAGAGGCATCGTCGCGCGCCAGCGCCACCTCCTGCCAGATACGTTCCAGCGCGTCGCGAGAGGGCATCGGCGCATTACGCATCGCCAGCCAGCGACGCAAAATCGCCGCCCGCCGTACATCGCTCATCGACATTAATGGAGAGAGCCGCAATGTTCCCTCCGCCGTGATACAGTCCGTAAGATCGCTGGCCAGAAGCTCGTCCAGCAGCCTTTCTTGCTCGGCGCAGAGCGTCGCGCTACGGGCTACCGCCGCAGGAAAATGCGGCCAGCGCTGCTGCAAGAGCGGAAGCGCGCGCAGGCGTAAGAAATTGCGATCGTAGGCGTCATCCTGATTGCTTTCATCTTCAATCCAGCATAAGCCATGACGCACAGCCCACTGTTCCAGCGTCTTCCGCGTTTCTCTCAACAGCGGGCGAAGAAGCAGAGTTCCGGCAAAAGGCGAGCATTCTCCCATCGCGGAAAGTCCGGCCGGACCGCTGCCGCGCTTTAACGCCAGCAGGAATGTTTCACACTGATCGTCAAGGTGCTGCGCGGTTGCCAGCACTTCGCCAGGCAATAGCGTCTGTGCGAACGCCCGGTAGCGCGCTTCACGCGCATGGGCCTCGATACCCAGGCCATTATCTGCCAGCGTCACCCGCTCCACTACCAGCGGAACCTGCCAGCGTTCGCATACGGTTTCGCAATGCCGCACCCAGCTATCAGCATGAGGGCTTAAACCGTGATGAATATGGATAGCACGCAGCGTGACGTCAGGATGGCGTTCTCGCCACAACACCAGTTGATGCAGAAGCACCGTAGAATCCAGGCCACCGCTAAAGGCAGCCAGAATACGGCGAGAAGAGAGTAACGAGGTATTCAACGTGAGAGTGGTCATGATCCATGCTTATAGTGACTTAGCCCGGCAACGTTACCTGGCGAGCGTCTTAATGACAAGCCTTACTGCTCATACAGCTCAAGCGGTAAACCGTCCGGATCGTTGAAAAAAGTAAAGCGCTTCCCGGTATACGGATCGATGCGTATCGGTTCGCACTTAACCTGATGCTTTTCCAGATGCGCAACGGCGTTTTCCACATTTTCCACGCTGAAAGCCAGATGGCGCAGGCCGCAGGCTTCAGGTCGGCTTGGACGCGCCGGAGGGAAGGGAAAAGAGAAAAGCTCAATCACATACTGCCCGTTTAGCGCCAAATCGCCCTTCCACGAGTCACGCTCTTCCCGCCAGGCTTCGCTTAGCAGATCGAACCCCAGAATATCGCAGTAAAACGCCTTGCTCACCGCATAGTCTGTCGCAATGATCGCGATGTGATGAACCTGTTTTAATCCCAGCATAGCGTCTCCTTTATTGATTATCAGTACGTTACTCGTCACATTCCCGTCAGGCAAGCTAACAGGCGTGTTTTAAGACTCGTACCTGGTACACCCCGTCTTCATTCCGTTTCGCGCCGTGAATATCCGTTTCAAAACCGGGATAATGCTGGCCAATCGAGCAGAGCATCAGCAGAAAATCGAGCACGGCCCGACTCTGTTGCGTGATCCTCTCGCCGGGCATCAACAGCGGAACGCCTGGCGGATAAGGCAGGATCATATTCGCGGAAACGCGCCCTGGCAGTTGATCGAGCGCCACGGTTTCCACCTCGCCTTTGATCTGACGCTGCCAGGCCTGGTGCGGGGTCATGATCATCTCCGGTAAAACCTCGAACGCCCGCAACATCAGCCCCGGAAGATCGTGCTGGCGGATCAGTTTATGGATCCCCTGCGCCAGATCCTGAATGCGCATATTGCGATAAAAATCCGGATCTTCCGCATACAGATCCGGCAACATATTTTTGACGCGCAGGTTAAGATCGTAGGCCCGTTTAAATTCTGTCAGTCCGCGCAGCAGCCCCATCGCACGGGTCTTATCAATCCCTATGCTGAACAAAAACAGCAGATTATACGGCCCGGTTTTTTCCACCACCACGCCTCGCTCATCGAGGAACTTCGCCACCAGCGCGGCGGGTATCCCCTCTTCGCTCATGTTGCCCTGTTCATCCATTCCCGGCGTCAGGATTGTCACCTTAACCGGATCGAGGAACATATGATCGTCATCGGCATCGGCGAAGCCATGCCAGGTTTCTCCCGGCGTGACCGGCCAGCATTCGGCCTCATCAACCTCTTCCGGCTGCCAGATATCAAAGAACCAGCTATCGGACTCTTCACGTAGCCGCTGTACCTCTTTACGAAAATGGAGCGCCCGCTCCACCGAACGATTAATCAATCTTTTCCCTGGATTGCCGCGCAGCATCGCCGCTGCGGTTTCGATAGAGGCGACAATGGGATAGCTCGGCGATGTGGAAGTGTGCATCATAAACGCTTCGTTAAACGTCTCTTCGTCATATTCCCCTTTGATATGAATAAGCGACGCCTGCGAAAAAGCCGCCAGCATTTTATGGGTGGATTGCGTTTCGAAAATCACTTTTCCGGGCACCCGATCGCCGCTCATCCCGCTTTTCCCCTGGTAGATCGGATGGAAATGGGTATAGGGTACCCAGGCGGAATCAAAATGGATCGAGGGAACGTCCAGCATCTGCTTGATCCAGTTAGTGTTATACAACAGACCATCGTAAGTAGAATTGGTGATAACCGCATGAACCGGCCATTGCGCCTGCGCGGTTTCCGCCACCTTACGCGCAATGCTGTCGCGGGTAAATTCACGCTTAGGAATACCGCCGAGAATACCGAGCGCATTGCGCGTCGGCTTCAACCAGAGAGGCACCACATCGCTCATCATCAGCAAATGCGCCAGCGATTTATGGCAATTACGATCAATAAGTAGCGTACTTCCCGCAGGCGCGGCATACATACCGACAATTTTATTCGAGGTCGACGTACCGTTCGTCACCATATAACTCTGCTCGGCGCCAAAAGTACGGGCGATATACTCTTCCGCTTCCAGATGCGGCCCGGTGTGATCCAGCAGCGATCCCAGTTCAGTCACCGAAATCGACACATCGGCCTTTAAGGTATTGCCGCCAAAAAAGTCATAAAACAGACAGCCTGGCGGGCTTTTCTGATACGCCGTTCCCGCCATATGACCCGGCGTACAAAAGGTATATTTTCCTTCTTTGGCGTAGGTAAACAGCGCTTTGGTAAACGGCGGCGTAATATTATCGAGATATTCGTTTGTATATTGATGAATGCGTGTCGCGATATCTTCAGCCAGCCCCAATGCATACTCAAAAAACCACAGCGCCATGCGCATATCGTGAACGCTAACGTCCAGCGTGGAGTTGGTATTGATAAAGGCGTAGAGAGGAAGGTATTCATTTAACTGGTTGATTTCGCTACAAAGGTCGAGACTGTATTCATCCCAGTCAAAAATAACGCCGCAGATGCGCGGGTTATGTTCAATAAACTTCAACAAGTCAACGCTATTTTGCGGCCAGATAATTTGAAATCCCAGGGATTGTAATGCACGCTCAAGCTCCTTGATGGGTTCATCTTTATAATAAACCCCGTGCGGCCCCATAATGGCGATGATGTTCATGCTTTCTCCTGAAAAAACCTGAGATAAGCATAGTAACAATCCTGCCGATGCAAAGCACCGACAGGATTTATCTTATTACAATGCGTTCCATGCATCGGCCCAGGCAATCCCTACACCGGGCTCATAGTAGGCAGGCGCAACATTACACCATGAGCCTTCCGGGAACGGTTTGCACTGGTACAATGCGCCATTATTGTTGACGATGTCGCCCGGATTCCATTTCTGGCTGCTGCTCCAGGCAGGGTAGCTGGTGGTCTTATCTTCGTCATCCGCAGCGGCGGCCTTCGCTTTCACATTCAGCGTATAAACCGCTGTACTGGAGAGCGTACCGTCGCTAACGGTCAGATTCACCACATACTGGGTGTTCTGAGTGACATCCGGCGCGTTGAAAATCACAACGGCTTTATCCTGACCGCTCAGCGTTTTGCCATCCTGCGACATCCAGGTATAGGTGAGCTTGTCGCCATTCGCGTCGGTCGATCCTTCCGCGCTGAGTGAAACCGGGCTACCGGCTTCCACCGCCCCGACCGGCCCGGCAATGCGCGCGACTGGCGCCACGTTTTCATCCGTCACTGGCGCCGGAGTTGGCGTGACATCCGGTTCAGTGGTTCCGTTATCATCGACGACATTAACGTTGAAATAATGCTGTACACATTTCGTGTAGTCGCCCTCTTTAAAGGCGGTATACGGCGTCTGATATCCCACTAACTGGCAGGAATAGGTTTTACCGTCCGCAGTATCGGCGCTCCAGCCCCAGTCTTGTTCCCAATAGATCGGTAACGCGCCAGCGCCGCCTTCATCGAACTGCTTCATCTTTTTACAGCCCAACACTTCGTCAGCCGGCACCGGCACTTTCAGGTAGTTGGCAAACTCTTTGTAGTAGGCAATACGGTTAAGCGACTGCGCATTCTCATCTGCGCCGCCGCACTCCACGCCGCCATTGATGATCTGAATGGTGACGCCGAAACCTGATACCAGGCCGTTTGCTTTATCGCGATCGTTTGGCTGCCAGGTACCGTCAATCACATGTAGCATAGACGGCTTCGGCGGCTGCGGATACACAAAGAAGAAGACGGCGCTCGCCAGGTTCATCCAGGTATCCGCCACCAGCTCGGGTTTATCCAGCAGAGGGCGAACGTCACCATACATCGCGTCAGAGAAAGGCCCATAGTTGTAGTTATAAGAAAGCTGTTTTGCCCCGCGACCAAAATAGCTGAGGAAATCGCCGTCCTTATCTTTACCGCACGGCCAGGTCTGGCCCTGCCATACATCCGGGTTACATTCGCCGTTGTAGCCGCCTTTCTGCCCTTCTGTCCAGCCGACTTCGCGCAGATAGACCAGCGCCTGACGCCATTCCGGAATGTCACGCCAGCTTTCGTGACCGCCCGTCTCCTGGGCAAAATGCGCAAACATAGTAGCCAGGGTTTTACGGCAGATAGCGTCGCTATCGCGTCCATCGGTGTAGGTACCACAAACCGCCGGGAATTTACCTATCGCTTTCAGGAAGTTAGAGTAAGTGTATTCCGGTGCGCGCATCGGGAACAGATAATCCCAGTCGGCCTCTTTCAGAATACTTTCAACACGTTTTACGTTTGCCGGGTTAGCGGCGCGCCCCGGTTCGATTTGTTCGACCGCGCTGTTATCCAACGTCTGGATAGAGGATTTCACTGCCTCCATTAACGGAAAATCCGTCAGCGCTTTCTCTTTCGCCGCCAGATCGCTGGCGTTGATGGTCATTGGCTCACTACTGCTAAGCAGCGGCGCGGCCTGCGCACCGGATAAGCTCAACATGATTCCTGCCGCCACGGCGCTGAGCGCCAGTGTTTTTTGCAATCCCATAATTTTCTCCTTGAAGGGTAGTTCACTGCCTGCCCTGGCCACACGCCTGGCAGTTGCTACAGTGTCAGGGAGAACATGCTGTTGCGTTTAATCACATCAACTCATCGGCGTCTCATTTTTCCTCGTCCAAAAAAAAGAGGCCGGATTATCCGGCCTCCTGGGAAAAATGAGGTAAATGATTAGGCGTAACCGTAGCTCATCAAACGCTGGTAACGACGGTTTTTTAAATCATCGGTGCTTAACACATCGAGATCGGCTAAATCTTCCAGCAGCTGCGCTTTTAGCGACGCCGCCATCGCTTCCGGATTACGGTGCGCGCCGCCCAGCGGCTCCGGAATGATGGAATCGATTAGCTTCAGCTCTTTCAGACGCGGCGCGATGATGCCCATTGCTTCAGCAGCCAATGGCGCTTTGTCGGCGCTCTTCCACAAAATAGAGGCGCAACCTTCCGGGGAGATAACGGAATAGGTGCTGTATTGCAGCATATTCACTTTATCACCCACGCCAATCGCCAATGCGCCGCCGGAGCCGCCTTCGCCAATCACGGTGCAGATGACCGGTACGTTCAGACGAGACATCTCACGCAGGTTGCGGGCGATAGCTTCAGACTGACCACGCTCTTCCGCGCCCACGCCAGGGTAAGCGCCCGGGGTGTCGATGAAGGTGATAATCGGCATGTTGAAGCGTTCAGCCATTTCCATCAGGCGCAGTGCTTTGCGGTAGCCTTCCGGCGCTGGCATGCCAAAGTTACGACGAATTTTTTCTTTGGTTTCACGACCTTTCTGATGACCAATGATCATCACCGGCCGCCCTTCCAGACGCGCGATACCGCCGACGATGGCTTTGTCATCAGCATAGGCGCGATCGCCCGCCAGCTCATCAAACTCATCAAACGCCAGACGGACATAATCCAGGGTGTACGGACGCTGCGGATGGCGCGCCAGTTGGGCTACCTGCCATGCGCCGAGATCGGCGAAGATTTTGCGCGTCAGTTCTACGCTTTTTTCGCGCAGGCGATGGACTTCTTCATCGATATTAATATCCAGTTTCTCATCCTGGCGGCTTACCGCAGTCAGAGAATCGATTTTCGCTTCCAGCTCTGCTATCGGCTGTTCAAAATCAAGGAAATTCAGACTCATAGTATTCCTGTATTAGTCAAACTCCAGTTCCACCTGCTCCGAACCAATGAGGCCACGCAGATCGTTAAGTAAACGATCGCTCGGAGAGACACGCCACGTTGCGCCAAAACGCAGTCGCGCACGCGCATCCGCCCTCTGATAGTAGAGATGTACTGGAATGGTCCCCGAGCGGTGGGGTTCCAGAGACTGACGGAGTCGGTTTAAAAGCTGGTCATCAATTTGCCTGTCCGTCAGCGAGATAGCAAGCCCGCGAGCGTATTTTTCGCGAGCTTCGTCAATATCCATCACTTCGCGGGCGGTCATTTTAAGCCCCCCGCTGAAGTCATCAAAGCTGACCTGTCCGCTGACGATAAGTATGCGGTCTTTTTCCAGCAACTGCTGGTATTTATCCAGCGCGTCGGTAAATAACATCACTTCCAGACGCCCGGAACGGTCATCCAGCGTACAGATGCCGATACGATTGCCGCGCTTGGTGACCATAACCCTTGCGGCAATCACGAGCCCCGCAGCCGTGGTGACTTTACCACGTTCTGTCGGATGCATGTCTTTGAGCCTTACCCCGCCGACATAGCGCTCAATTTCTTTTAAATACTGATTGATAGGGTGGCCCGTCAGGTACAGCCCCAACGTTTCACGTTCCCCATCTAACACCACCTGCTCCGGCCACGGCTGGCAGCTGGCATAGGATTGCTCGATTTGCTCCGGCTCTTCCGCCAGTACGCCGAACATATCCGCCTGACCGATAGCTTCCGCTTTGGCATGCTGGTCGGCGGCTTTCAGCGCATCGCCCAATGAGTTCATCAGCGCGGCGCGGTGCGGCCCCAGGCGGTCGAACGCCCCGGACATGATCAGCTTTTCCAGCACCCGGCGGTTGAGCTTTTTCGTGTCGGTCCGCGCGCACAGATCAAACAGTTCGCGGAAATAGCCGCCCTGATTACGCGCGTCGATGATCGCTTCGATCGGCCCTTCGCCGACGCCTTTGATCGCGCCGATGCCGTAGACGATCTCGCCCTCATCGTTAACGTGGAAATGGTACAATCCGGAGTTAATATCCGGCGGCAGAATTTTTAGTCCCATCCGCCAGCACTCGTCCACCAGGCCAACGACCTTCTCGGTGTTGTCCATATCGGCAGTCATCACCGCCGCCATAAATTCAGCCGGATAGTGCGCCTTTAGCCATAGCGTCTGATAAGAAACCAGCGCATAAGCGGCGGAGTGCGATTTGTTAAACCCGTAACCGGCGAATTTCTCCACCAGGTCAAAGATTTTCATCGCCAGTTCGCCGTCGATACCGTTCTTTTTCGCGCCCTCTTCAAAAACGGAACGCTGTTTGGCCATCTCTTCCGGCTTTTTCTTACCCATCGCACGACGCAGCATATCCGCGCCGCCGAGAGTATACCCGGAAAGTACCTGGGCAATCTGCATCACCTGTTCCTGATACAGAATGATGCCGTAGGTCGGCTCCAGTACCGGCTTCAGGCTTTCATGCTGCCACTGAACGTCCGGGTAAGAGAGTTCTTCACGACCGTGCTTACGGTCGATAAAGTTATCTACCATCCCGGACTGCAACGGACCGGGACGGAACAGGGCCACCAGCGCGATCATATCTTCAAAGCAGTCCGGCTGCAGACGCTTGATCAGGTCTTTCATACCGCGCGATTCAAGCTGGAAGACCGCCGTGGTTTCCGAGCGCTGCAGCATGTCGAAGCTTTTTTTATCGTCCAGCGGAATGGCGGCGATATCCAGCGGCGGCTCGCCGTTTTTCTCGCGCCGCTTGTTGATCATCTCCAGCGCCCAGTTGATGATAGTCAACGTACGCAAACCGAGGAAGTCGAACTTCACCAGTCCGGCATATTCCACGTCGCTTTTATCAAACTGGGTAACCGGATGCTTGCCCTCTTCATCGCAGTACAGCGGCGCAAAGTCGGTAATTTTGGTCGGCGCGATGACCACGCCACCAGCGTGTTTACCGGCGTTACGCGTGACACCTTCAAGCTTACGCGCCATATCGATCAGCGCTCTGACCTCTTCGTCCGCCTCGTAAATTTCCGGCAGTTGCGGTTCCGCTTCAAAGGCTTTTGCCAGCGTCATGCCCGGATCGGGCGGCACCAGCTTCGAGATACGATCGACAAAACCGTACGGATGCCCCAGCACGCGGCCCACATCGCGGATAACGGCTTTCGCCGCCATCGTACCGAAGGTGATAATTTGCGATACTGCATCACGCCCGTACATGTCTGCGACGTGCTCAATCACCTGGTCGCGTTTCTCCATACAGAAGTCAACGTCGAAGTCAGGCATCGAGACACGTTCCGGGTTCAGGAAACGTTCGAACAGCAGGTCAAATTCCAGCGGATCAAGGTCGGTAATTTTCAGCGCGTAGGCCACCAGCGAACCGGCCCCGGAACCACGTCCCGGCCCTACCGGCACGCCGTTATCTTTTGACCACTGGATAAACTCCATCACGATGAGGAAGTAGCCAGGGAACCCCATCTGGTTGATAACCTGTAGTTCAATATCCAGACGCTCGTCATATTCCGGGCGACGCTTTTTGCGCTCTTCTTCGTCCGGAAACAGGAAAGCCAGACGCTCTTCCAGCCCCTCTTTCGATTTTTTGACCAGATAATCTTCGGTGGTCATATCGCCGGTCGGGAACTGCGGCAGGAAATATTCACCCAGACGCACCGTTACGTTGCAGCGTTTGGCAATCTCCACCGTATTTTCCAGCGCCTCCGGAATATCGGCGAACAGCTCGCACATCTCATCGATGCTGCGCATATATTGCTGCGGCGAGTAATTGCGCGGACGCTTAGGATCGTCAAGCGTGAAACCGTCGTGGATCGCGACACGAATTTCATGGGCGTCAAAATCATCGCTTTCAAGAAAACGGACATCGTTTGTCGCGACAACCGGCAAACCACGTGCCTCAGCCAGTTCAACCGCAGCATGGAGATAGGTCTCTTCATCCTGTCTGCCGGTACGGATCAGTTCCAGAAAGTAGCGATCGGGAAAATGCGCTTCATAGAAAGCAACGCACTCTTCCACCAGCGCCTGGTTGCCGCGTAGCAGACAGCGGCCTACGTCGCCCATGCGCCCGCCGGAAAGCAGGATCAAACCTTCTTTAAGCTCTACCAGCCAGTCGCGCTCGATAATCGGGCCTGCCGCGCCGTAGCCGCGCTGATACGCTTTCGAGATCAGCAACGTCAAGTTCTGGTATCCCGTATTATTCGCCGCCAGTACCGTCAGATGAGTCAGCTCATCTCCCAGCAGTTCGTTGTGAACGTTAAAGTCCGCCCCGACGATGGGTTTAATACCCGCGCCATGACCCGCTCCGTAGAACTTCACCAGACCGCAGAGGTTGGTAAAATCGGTGATCGCCAGCGCAGGCATACCTAATGAGGCCGCCTTTTTCACCAGCGGCCCGGTCTTCGCCAGCCCATCGATCATAGAGTAGTCGCTGTGCACCCGCAGGTGAACGAAACGTGGTTCAGACATCTTCAGATTTCTCGATACAAGAATCAGGACACAAGTCCCAGAGCGCGTTTAACAGGCGCAAAACTGCGTCGGTGGTGCGCCGTCGCGCCATACTGTGCCAACTTTTCCAGATGAAAAGCGGTTGGATAGCCTTTGTGCTGCGCAAAGCCATACTGAGGAAAAACGATATCCAGCGCCGCCATTTCTGCATCGCGGGTGACTTTCGCCAGAATAGACGCCGCGCTAATCTCCGCCACGCGGCTGTCGCCTTTCACCACGGCCATTGACGGCACAGGCAGCGCCGGACAGCGATTGCCGTCGATCAGCACATATTCTGGCGCAATATGAAGACCAGCGACAGCGCGCTGCATGGCGAGCATGGTGGCGTGCAAAATATTCAGCTCATCAATTTCATGCGCTTCCGCGCGTCCCAGACTCCAGCTTAACGCCTTTTCTTTAATCTCGTCATACAATGACAGACGACGCTTTTCAGACAATTTTTTGGAATCATTCAGACCGACGATCGGGCGAGCCGGATCGAGGATCACGGCGGCGGTCACTACGGCGCCCACCAGCGGGCCACGGCCCACTTCATCCACACCCGCCACTAAATGGGTGTGTGGATAAACAAATTCGATCATTGTGCTAACTCCAGGACGGCATCTGCCGCCTGCTCATCGGCATTACAGCGGATCTGCTGATGCAGTTCACGGAAGGTGTCGTGCATCGCATGGCTGGTTTTACCGTTCGCCAGTAGCGGAAACAGCGCTTCGGCGAGTTTTTGCGGTTCGCACTCTTCCTGCAACAGCTCTTTGACTAATTCTCTTCCCGCCAGCAGGTTAGGCAAAGACACATACTCCGTTTTCACCAGACGTTTCGCCAGCCAGAAAGTGAAGGGCTTCATACGATACCCCACTACCATCGGGCATTTTGCCAGCATACACTCCAGCGCCGCCGTACCCGAGGCCAGCAGAGCCGCGTCGCTGGCGATCATCGCCTCGCGCGCCATGCCGTCCAGCAAATGAACGGCGAGATCCGGCGCAACCTCCGCTTTAATTTTTTCAAACTGCTCGCGGCGTTTCGCGTTCACCAGCGGCACTACCACTTCCAAGTCGGGATAGCGCTGTCGCAGCAATTGTGCGGTTTTCAGGAAGTCGGCGCTGAGCATTTCCACTTCCGCGCCACGACTGCCAGGCAGTAGCGCCAGACAATGGGCGTCATGCGGGATACCCAGCACGTCGCGCGCCGCATTTTTATCCGGGTCCAGCGGCATGGCATCCGCCATGGTGTGACCAATAAAGCGGCACGGGACGTTAAATTTATCGTAAAACGCTTTTTCGAAAGGCAGAAAAGCCAGCACCATATGGGTGGATCTGCCTATTTTGAAAACGCGTTTCTGTCGCCAGGCCCAAACGGACGGGCTGACATAATGAATGGTCTTAATCCCTTGTTTTTTCAGATTACCTTCGAGGGTAATATTGAAATCAGGGGCATCAATCCCGACAAAGACATCGGGCTTGAGTTCGGTAAAACGGCGGGTCAGATCGGCGCGGATATGCAACAAACGGCGTAAACGTCCGAGCACTTCAACAATGCCCATGACCGCCAGCTCTTCCATTTCGTACCAGGCTTCACACCCTTCGGCCTGCATACGCGGCCCCGCAACGCCCACAAAACGGGCGTTGGGTACGCGCGCTTTCAGCGCACGAATTAAGCCTGCGCCAAGAATATCGCCGGACGTTTCACCGGCGACCAGGGCAATCGTTAAAGGACGCTGTGCCGCCATTAACGAATCGGACCGCGCGTTGAACGCTCAAAGAACTCGGTAAACGCCTTCACTTCCGGATGCTTTTCAGCAAGTTCAGCAATTTCCAGCTTCGCTTCGTCGAGCGTTTTACCACTGCGGTACAACAGTTTGTAGGCATTACGAATCGCCACCAGCCCTTCACGGCTAAAGCCGCGACGCTTCAGCCCTTCGATATTTACCCCGAACGGCGTCGCATGGTTACCCTGCGCAATCACATACGGAGGGACATCCTGAGCCACGCCGGAGCAGCCGCCGACCATCACATGCGCACCGATAATGCAGAATTGATGAACTGCCGTCATACCGCCGATGATCGCAAAATCATCGACTGATACGTGCCCCGCCAGCGTGGCGTTGTTGGCGAGGATACAGCGATTACCTACCGTACAATCATGTGCGACATGCGCATTGATCATCAGCAGGTTATCGCTACCCACCTTCGTCAACCCACCGCCCTGCACTGTACCACGATGAATGGTGACGCTTTCGCGGATGCGGTTACGATCGCCAATTTCCACACGGGTCGGCTCACCCGCATATTTTAGATCCTGGTTCACTTCACCGATGGAGGCAAACTGATAAATCTCGTTGTCGCGGCCGATTTTGGTTTGACCATTCACGACCACATGAGACTTCAGTACGGTTCCCTCACCAATTTCGACCTGCGGCCCAACAATACAAAAGGGACCAATGTGGGCATTAGCGCCAATTACAGCGCCATCTTCCACAATGGCGGTAGGATGAATAAAGGCGGATTTATCAATCACGAATCAGGCCTCCCGGCTACGAGCACACATCATGGTTGCTTCGCACACGACTTTACCGTCGACCAGCGCAACCCCTTTAAAGCGGGTCAGGCCACGGCGCGTTTTCTCGAAAGTGACTTCCATGATCATCTGATCGCCTGGCACCACCGGACGCTTAAATCGCGCTTCATCAATACCCGCGAAATAATACAGTTCGCCAGGTTCCAGTTTACCAACGCTTTTAAACGCCAGAATACCGGTTGCCTGCGCCATCGCTTCCAGAATCAGCACGCCTGGCAAAATCGGTTTGCCCGGGAAGTGTCCCTGGAAAAACGGCTCGTTGACGGAGACATTTTTCACCGCACGCAGAAAACGACCTTCTTCAAAGTCCAGCACGCGATCGACCAGTAAAAACGGAAAACGGTGCGGCAGAAGCTCTAAAATCTCTTCAATCTGCAGAGTATGAGTGTTAGTAGTCAAAATACTCTTCCTGTCCAAATATACAAAAAGGCAATAATAACACGGCCTGCCGCAATCGTATGAATGTGACAGGCCGGAAAAGAATGGCAACTACAAGGCGAAACGTTAGTCTTGTTGATTAACCTTGCGCTCAATCGCTTTGAGACGCTTGCTCATATCATCAATGTTCATCACCAGTGCAGCAGTTTTACGCCATACTTTGTTGGGTTGCAGCGGAATGCCTGAGGAGTAGACGCCCGGTTCCGTGATGGGACGCATCACCATACCCATGCCAGTTACCGTGACTTTGTCGCATATTTCCATATGCCCATTGATCACGCTGGCGCCACCAATCATGCAGTAACGGCCAATCTTCAGGCTACCCGCCATAATGACGCCACCGGCAACTGCCGTATTGTCGCCAATCACGACGTTATGTGCAATCTGGCACTGATTATCAATAATCACGCCATTGCCAATAACAGTATCATCCAACGCGCCACGGTCAATGGTGGTACAGGCGCCGATCTCGACACGATCGCCAATAATGACCCGGCCCAGTTGTGGGATCTTCACCCAGTTGCCACGATCGTTAGCGTAGCCAAAACCGTCCGCGCCGATCACCGTACTGGACTGGATCAGGCAATTCTCACCGATCTGAATGTCGTGGTAAATCGTTACGTTCGCCCACAAGCGTGAACCCGCCCCGATTTTGCTATTTTTTCCGACGAAACAGCCTGCGCCGATAACCACGTTATCGCCCAGTTGTACGCCAGATTCAATCACCGCATTCGCGCCGACTGAAACATTGCTACCCAGCGTTGCCGTCGCATCAATCACGGCGCTTGGCGCGATATTCTGCGCGGGCTGCGGCGTAGTATCTAAAATTTGCGCCATGCGCGCGTAGGTCAGGTAGGGATTTTTAACTACCAGCGCCGCGCTCTTAGCAAAAGGAAGATCGTCCTGCGTCATGACAACCGCAGAAGCCTGGCATAAACCTAAGTGTTCACGGTACTTAGGATTTACCATAAACGTAATGTGGCCTGTTGTTGCAGATTGCATGGACGCAACGCCGGTGATGACGATATCGCCATCACCGTGTAATTCTGCATCCAACTGTTCTGCTAAGTCAGCCAGTCGAATTGAAGGCATTACTTATTTAACCTGTTTCAGTACGTCAGCGGTGATGTCTTTCACATCGCTGCTGTTGTAAGCAACGGTGTTTGCGTCTACCACCAGATCGATACTCTGGTCGTTAGCCACTTTTTTCACCGCAGTCTGGATACGAGTCACCAGTTTGTTGCGTTCTTCGTTGGAACGACGAGCGCGATCTTTCTCAAAAGCCTGCGCTTTTTGTGCGAAAGTCTGGCGCTGAGACATCACGTCTTTTTCCAGCTTAGTACGATCGCTACCTGCTTTCATGGATTGCAGACGCTGCATTTTAGATTGCAGATCGGTTTCCATTTTTTGCAGTTCAGCCGCACGGCCTTTAAATTCGTTTTCCAGTGTATTGGATACACCCGTCTTCTGCGCAACCTGTTGGAACAGATTACCCATGTTGACGATTGCAATTTTGTCAGCAGCCTGTGCGGACGTTACCATCGCCAAACCAAGACCTGCAGCTAATAACCACTTTTTCACAATAAACTCCTTACCATCCCATTTGCACCCGAAGGTACAGCTCTTTGCGTGGCCTGGCGATCCGTGGGGGCATCGCCAAAAGTCATCGCTACACTACCAATGCATTCCTTTGCAGTGAACAATTACCAGGTTTTACCAATGTTAAACTGGAACTGCTCGGCTTTGTCTCCATCGTACTTTTTAAACGGCTGGGCGTAGGAGAAGACCAACGGCCCCAATGGGGACATCCATTGTAATGCGATACCCGCGGACATACGGATGTTGCCTGGATCGCTGTAATCCGGTACATCTGACGGCGCAGATGACGGATCCCAGTTCGTATCCCAAACGGTACCCATATCCCAGAAGAAGGAGGTACGAACCGAGTTGGCATACTTTTCGCTGATGAACGGCGTCGGGGTAATAAATTCCAGGCTGGCGACAGCCATGGCATTACCACCTACCGCATCATCTGATTTACAGCCTGATTCCTGAGTACAGTCTTCGTAATCATCATTATCGTCCCAACTAGTGTGGGCGCCATTTTTATAGACCGCTTTCGGGCCGATAGTATTCGACTGGAAACCACGCACGGTACTGGAACCACCGGCATAGAAGTTCTCATAGAACGGCATTTCCTTGCCGCCTAAACCATCGCCGTAACCCCAACGAGTACGCCCCAGAACCACCCACTTGTGATCGTTATCGATAGGCACATAGGTCGCGGTATCCAGCGACACTTTGTAGTATTCGTTGTCGGAACCTGGGATCGTCACCTTACCCGTCAGGTTGACTCGCGAGCCGTCCGTCGGGAAATACCCACGGTCAAGCTTGTTATAGGTCCAGCCGTAGTTAAAGGTGAAGTCGTCGGCAGCAAAATCGCTGGCATCAGGGTCGCCCATCGATTCAAGATAACGATCCATCGCGATCTGCGGCTGCATGTTGGACAGTTTGTTATGGACATAACCCAGACCAGCACGCAACGTGTTGTACTCGTTGATGGGGAAGCCAAGCGTCACATCCGTACCGTAACTCTTGTTGGTATAGTCGGACAGGTCGGCATCATCCGCTTCAAAGTCGTTATAGAAGATACGACCACCGAGGCTCACGCCGTCAACGGTAAAGTATGGGTTAGTAACGGACAGTTCGCTGTAGGTCTGGTAGTCGTTTTTGGTACCGTTAATCCCCACGGAATAACCGGTACCTAACCAGTTGTCCTGCTGAACGCCGGCCTGGAAGCTAACGCCGCTTTCTGTACCGTAACCGATACCGAAGTTAAAGCTACCGGTGTTGCGCTCTTTCACCTTGTACACCACATCAACCTGATCCGGGCTACCCGGAACGCGCTGCGTGTCGGTGTCGACGGTTTCAAAGAAGCCGAGACGGTTCAGACGCTCTTTCCCCTGGTCAACCAGGTCGCTGCCCAGCCACGCCCCTTCCATCTGGCGCATTTCACGGCGCAGAACGGAATCTTTTGAGGTGTCGTTGCCTTCAAAGCGGATCTTACGCACGTAGAAACGGTTGCCCGCATCGACGTTTACGCGCAGTTTTACGGTTTTGTCAGCATCGTTAATTTCAGGCTGTGACTGCACGCGCGGATAGGCGTAACCATAGCGACCCAGAAGCTTTTTGATGTCATCTTCCATTTTGGTCACTTTGGTGCCGTTATAGAGCTCGCCCGGTTCAATTTTCGTCAGTTTCTCAATTTCAGCGGAATGTCCGGCCAGGTTACCGCTCACCTGAACCCCGGAAAGCTTGTACTGATCGCCTTCGGTGATATTGACGGTGATGTAGATCCCTTTCTTATCCGGCGTCAGACTGACTTGCGTGGAGTCAATATTGAAACGCGCGTAGCCGCGATCCAGATAGTAGCTGCGCAAGGTTTCAAGGTCGCCCGCCAGCTTCTGTTTCTGGTATTTACGATCGCCGACGACGTTCCACCACGGCACTTCGTCACGCAACTGGAAATGGGAAATGAGTTCTTCGGTGCTAAAGGCATGGTTACCGACGATGTTGATCTGTTGGATCTTCGCCGATACGCCCTCCTGGAACACCAGTTTAAGATCAACACGGTTGCGCGGCAGCGGCGTGACGACCGCCTTAACGCTGGCGCTGTATTTACCTACGCTATAGTAAAAGTCTTCCAGACCTTTTTCGATATCAGACAACGTGGTGCGATCCAGAGACTCGCCAACACGTACGCCAGACGCTTCGAGGTTTTGCTTGAGCATGTCATCTTTCACCGACTTGTTCCCGGAGAAAGTGATGCTGGCAATGGTCGGACGTTCTTTTACCTGAACCAGAAGGGTATTACCATCGCGCAGGACGCGGACGTCCTCAAAGTTGCCGGTGGCGAACAGAGCGCGAATGGTGTTACTGATATCTTCATCATTAACCGTGTCGCCTGTGCGCACCGGCATACTGAGGAGAGCCGCACCAACGGCGACTCGCTGCAGGCCTTCGAAATGAATGTCCTTCACTACGAACCCTTCAGCACCGTATACGGTGGCGCTGCTGAACAGCAGCGACGCTATGAGCAACTTTTTCATCGCCATCGTTATTATGCGTTCTTCCTAACTAACTCTCTTACAACCGAGAGAAATCATTGAAAAGTGCAAGCCCCATTAACAACACCAGCAAAATCGAGCCAATGCGATAACTAAAGTCTTGAACCCGCTCGGATACCGGCCCGCCCTTAAGCTTTTCAATCGCCAGGAACAGCAGATGACCCCCGTCAAGAACGGGCAGCGGAAACAGGTTGATTATCCCTAAGTTCACGCTGATTAGCGCAAGGAACATCAGGTAATAAATCACCCCGAACTCCGCTGACATCCCAGCCCCCTGAGCGATAGAAATCGGCCCACTGAGGTTGTTCAGTTTCACATCACCGGTTATCAATTTACCCAGCATACTGACCGTCAGCTTCATCAACTGCCACGTCTTATCCGTGGCTTCGAGGATGGCGCTAAAAGGCCCATACTGGCGTATAGTCTTGTACTCTTCCGGCAGAGGAATAATTTTAGGCACCACGCCTGCAAACCCTTCCGCCTTTCCGTTAACCGATTTCGTATCCGGCGTTAACGTCAACGACAAGGCGCTCCCCTGCCTTTCAATCTCTAACGCTAACGGCTTACCGGGATTATCGCGTACAAACGTCACGAATTTCATCCACTGCGTTAACGGCTGACCATCGACTTTAACGATCCTGTCGCCCGCTTGCAAACCCGCTTTACTGGCTGCGGAATTCGCCTGCACTTCTGACAGTACCGGTTCAATCTGTGGCCCGCGGGGCCGAATCCCTAAAGAAGATACAGGATCTTGCTTATCAGGCTCAAATGCCCAGTGACGTAAATCAAGCGTTTTGTCCTGCCGCTGGTCGCTACCAAACGGCGCGACGCTCACCGTCGTCTGCTGATCGCCAATTTTGGACACCAGTTGTAAACGCACGGCATCCCAATCAGGGGTTTCGATACCATCAACGGCTTTAAGTTCCGTACCAGGCGCAATTTGCGCCTGCGCAGCAATCGAGTTGGGCGTTATTTCGCCAATGACCGGACGAACGCCAGGGACGCCGATGATAAAGACCAGCCAGTAAGCAAAGATAGCAAAAATGAAGTTCGCAACCGGACCTGCGGCAATAATTGCGGCGCGCTGGCCCACCGTTTTGTTATTGAAGGCGTGACGACGCAATTCCGGCGCTACCGGTTCGGCGCGTTCATCCAGCATTTTGACGTAGCCGCCCAGCGGGATCAGGGCGATGACATACTCTGTGCCGTACCGATCGGTACGACGCCAGAGCGCTTTGCCAAAACCGATGGAAAAGCGCTCAACTCGCACACCGCAGCGCCGGGCAACCCAGAAATGACCAAATTCATGCACAGTGATCAGCACGCCCAGTGCGATGATGAATGCAGCCAGATTCCAGAGAATACTCAGCATAAAACCTTCCGTTAGAGCGTCCTGAACACCAGTAACAACAGGCAAGCAAAGACCGGTACGGCAGCCGTCAGGCTGTCAATTCGGTCCAGAATGCCGCCATGGCCTGGAATCAAGTGGCCGCTATCCTTAATTCCTGCTTCGCGCTTAAACATACTCTCGGTGAGGTCGCCCAGTACAGAAGCCAGAGCCGCCACCACAGAGCAAATCAGCAAGATAACAGGCGCAACATTCAGATTCGCCCACATACCGTAACCCCATGAGATCACGGCAGCCGTAGCAAGCCCGCCGATAAACCCTTGCCAGGTTTTACCCGGGGAAACCTTCGGCGCCAGCTTATGTTTGCCAAATAATTTACCAAACATATACGCGCCAGAGTCCGCTCCCCAGACCAGGATCATGACATAGAGTAGCCATATTGCGCCACTGTAATGATTCTCGTCATAGTGCCAGGCGCGCAGCGCCAGCATGCCCCAGAAAAATGGCACAATAGTTAACAAACCGAAAATGAGACGCAATGTTTTTGAGTTGCGCCAGATTGCCGCCGAACCGGGATAAAATAGCACCAGCAGTAGCGCGACAACCCACCATCCTAACGATGCCCAAAGCGACATCTCAACCAGCGGTTGACGAATGTTGTGATGATACTCAGGCAACAAAAATAGCATCAGCGCCAATAACAGACCACACAGCACCGCCAGCCAAACCCGCTGTGAACGCGCGGCGAAACCGCTTAACTGTCCCCATTCCCACGCGGCCAGCATACAGACAACCAGCGTAATAATAGCGAACCCCACCGGCGGCAATAAAAAAAGCGCAGCGATGACCGCGGGTATTAACACAAAAGCAGAAATCAGGCGATACTTCAGCAAAAGCAACCCCCATCAGGCTTTGTCATCACCAGGCTCGGTACCGCCGAAACGACGCTCTCGATTAGCAAAGGCATGCAGCGCACCTTCAAAGTCTTGTTCATCGAAATCGGGCCAAAGAACATCCGTAAAGTAAAGTTCGGCATAGGCAATTTGCCAAAGCAAAAAGTTACTAATGCGATGCTCTCCCCCAGTCCTAATTACTAAATCCACAGGCGCCAGCTCATGCATACAGATTTGCTGGCCTAGTCTCTCTTCATCAATCTGATCGGGGCGCAGCACTCCAGCCTGCACCTGTTCCGCCAGTTGTCGGACTCCCTGGACAATATCCCAACGTCCGCCGTAATTCGCAGCGATATTCAGCGTTAGACCCGTATTATGGGCGGTAAGCGCTTCTGACTTGCGAATACGTTCTTGTAAACGTGAGTTGAATCGGCTGATATCGCCGATAATACGCAGGCGAACGTTATGGCGGTGCAGGCTTTTGACTTCGCTATCCAGCGCCCACACAAACAGCTCCATTAACGCGCTCACTTCCTGCGCCGGTCGGTTCCAGTTTTCACTACTAAAGGCATACAGCGTTAACGCATCAATACCGTTATTGGCAGCAAAAGAGACCGCTCGCCGGACGGACTTCGCTCCGGCTTTATGCCCAAAGGCCCGGATCTTCCCTTGCTTTTTCGCCCAGCGACCATTGCCATCCATAATTATTGCAACATGACGGCAGCCATGCGCTGGCAAATTTTCGCTTACTGGTTGAGTTGCAGACAACATAACGCGTTTTTTGTCCCTGAAAGGATTTAGCGGTACTCAGGAATACTGAAGCCTTTATACACATTCTCTTCGGTTCGCTTCGCGGATGACTGCGCGTCATCGCCCCTGTCGTGCGCTGTCTGCGCACGCCGGGAACGTATTCGCCTGCCGTCCCGATGCGTCCTGAATGATTTTGTGTATCCACAAAAAAGCCGTGTAAAACCACGGCTAACCTGACCGAAAAAAGCCAAAAACCTGCGATCAGGTGGCGCAGACTATATCACCGAAGCCCAACGCTAACAAATAGCACGATCTTCTGTCGCGGGATAATCGTCAGCGTGAGAGCCGTATCACTTGTTTTCTGGCTACTTCACGCGCGATGGCGTCAACCTGCAATACGTCCTCAACGCTTGCCGGTTCCTGTAAATCCATCCTCTCCAGCACCGCTAAATTGAGCCCGGCGATATCGGTAAAACGAATCTGTTGCGCCAGAAACGCGGCAACGGTGATTTCGTTTGCCGCATTGAGCGCCGTCGTTGCCGCCTGACCTTGCTCAAACGCCTCCATCGCCAGCTTCAGGCATGGATAACGCTGATAATCTGGCGCGCTAAACGTCAGCGCGCTGAGTTTGCAAAAATCAAGCGGCTGCGCGCCGGACGTGACGCGATTCGGCCATGCCATCGTATGCGCAATAGGCGTACGCATGTCAGGTTCTCCAAGCTGCGCCAGGACGCTGCCGTCCTGATAACGCACCATCGAATGAATGACCGATTGCGGATGGATCAACACTTCCATCTGACGTGCGCTGGCATTAAATAACCAACGCGCTTCAATGTATTCCAGACCTTTATTCATCATGGTGGCGGAGTCGACGGAGATTTTTCGCCCCATCGACCAGTTCGGATGACGACATGCCTGATCCGGCGTCATCGCTGCCAGATCGCACATTGGCGTTTCACGAAACGGGCCACCAGACCCGGTAAGCAAAATCGACGTTACGCCATTTTGCTCAAGGTCAGCGTATCCCAGATTATGCTGAATAGATTGCGGCAAACTCTGAAAAATCGCGTTATGTTCGCTATCGACGGGTAAAAGCCGGGCGTTGCTGCGTTTTACTTCGTCCATAAACAGCCGCCCGCAGGTCACCAGCGATTCTTTATTCGCCAGCAGAATCGTCTTCCCTGCGCGAATCGCCGCCAGGGTCGGCAGTAAACCAGCCGCGCCCACAATGGCCGCCATCACATGCCCGACCTCATCAAGCGCCGCCATCTCACAGGCAGCCTGCTGACCGCTCAGAACCTCGGTGCGGCTGCCATGCTGCTGAAGCATTATTTTGAGCTGTTCTGCGCTCGACGTATCGTCCATCACGGCATAACGCGGCGAGAATTCCAGGCACTGCTCCGCCATGCGGGCGACATTTTTACCCGCCACCAGCGCGATAACGCGGAAGCTATCAGGATTATGGCGCACCACGTCCAGTGTGCTGCAACCAATAGAGCCGGTCGAGCCCAGAATGGTTAATTGCTTCATGAAACGTCCAGAAGTGTTGAAACGGAATAAAAAGCAAAACGCCGCACAGGAGACCTGATAATGTCTTCTGCGCGGCGCTTTGTACACCACTCATCCGCCAGGTTTAGCGGTGGAATGAGTTTATATCTGCGTACAGATCAATCAGAACTGCATCAGTTCTGCTTCTTTATCTGCCAACGCCGCATCCACTTTCTTAATTGCCGCGTCGGTCATTTTCTGTACTTCTTCCTGAGAGCGACGATCGTCATCTTCACTGATCGCTTTATCTTTCAGCAGAGCTTTTACTTTATCGTTCGCATCACGGCGGACGTTACGAACGGCGACACGCGCCTGCTCCGCTTCGCCACGGACAATTTTCGTCAGATCTTTACGACGTTCTTCGGTCAGCGGCGGCAGCGGAACGCGAATGTCGGTGCCCGCAGAGCTTGGATTCAAACCGAGGTCTGACGCCATGATCGCTTTTTCAACGGCTGGCCCCATAGAACGGTCAAACACGTTAATTTTTAAGGTACGGGAGTCTTCTACCGTTACGCTTGCCAACTGACGCAGCGGGGTCGGAGTGCCATAGTATTCTACGACAATACCATCCAGCAGGCTGGGAGAAGCACGACCCGTGCGCACTTTGCTGATTTGGGTTTTGAACGCTTCAACGCATTTTTCCATGCGTACTTCAGCATCTTTTCTGATATCGCTAATCACGTTACGAATCCTTGAAAACTAGTCTCAGTCAGACCAGACGGTCACACAATACAAAGATGTGCTAAGTATAGTCTCGTTTAATTTCTGCCAGGTAATAAGACCCGTCAATAGAACAGAATCTTACCCGTATTTGGCGCTCACGGGAATTATTCCGTGATTAACGTCCCTTCTTTTTCGCCCATCACCACACGACGCAGCGCGCCTGGTTTGTTCATGTTGAAAACACGAATCGGCAGTTTGTGGTCACGAGCCAGCGTGAACGCCGCCAGATCCATCACTTTCAGCTCTTTATCCAGCACTTCGCTGTAGGTCAGCTGATCGTACATGGTCGCGGAAGGATCTTTTGCCGGATCGGCAGTGAATACGCCATCCACTTTGGTCGCTTTCAGTACGACATCCGCTTCAATTTCGATCCCGCGCAGACAGGCCGCAGAGTCGGTAGTGAAGAACGGGTTACCCGTACCTGCAGACAGAATCACAACACGGTTATTACGCAGCAGGCTAATAGCCTCGGCCCAACTGTAGTTGTCGCACACGCCGTTTAAAGGAATTGCCGACATCAGGCGGGCGTTCACATAGGCGCGGTGAAGCGCATCACGCATTGCCAGGCCGTTCATGACGGTGGCCAACATGCCCATGTGGTCGCCCACAACGCGGTTCATCCCCGCTTTTGCCAGACCCGCGCCACGGAACAGGTTACCACCGCCAATCACCACACCAACCTGAATACCCAGTTCAACCAGTTCTTTGATCTCCTGAGCCATACGATCCAGTATGCTTGCATCAATACCGAAGCCTTCCGTACCCTGCAGAGCTTCGCCGCTTAATTTAAGCAGAATGCGTTTATAGACGGGTTTTGCATTGGTAGCCATGTTTCTTTCCTGAGACTGTCAACGATTGATATGAGTTAATTCCGGCGACATTGTACGTCGCATTTCAGCGCAGACGCCAGGCGTCGGCTGATTTTACAAGAGAGGCGCAAAAAGAAGCCGCCCTCAGGCGGCTCCTCAGGAAAATCAGGACTGCTTAGACATCGCAGCAACTTCTGCTGCAAAGTCAGTCTCGACTTTCTCAATGCCTTCGCCCACTTCAAAGCGGATGAAGCCAGTCACGTCAGCGTTGTGCTCTTTCAGCAGTTGGCCAACAGATTTGCTCGGTTCCATGACGAAAGGCTGACCAGTCAGAGAAACTTCGCCGGTGAATTTCTTCATGCGGCCTTCAACCATTTTCTCTGCGATTTCTTTCGGCTTACCGGACTGCATCGCGATGTCCAGCTGTACCTGGTACTCTTTCTCTACCACGTCAGCAGACACGTCTTCCGGCTTAACGAATTCCGGCTTGCTTGCCGCAACGTGCATCGCCAGCTGTTTAACCAGCTCTTCGTCAGCGCCTTTAGCGGCAACCAGAACGCCGATGCGCGCACCGTGCTGGTAAGAACCCAGAACGTCGCCTTCCAGGGAAGCGACGCGACGAATGTTGATGTTCTCGCCGATTTTCGCTACCAGAGCAACGCGCTCTTCTTCGAACTGTGCTTTCAGAACTTCTACGTCAGTGATTTTGCCAGCAACAGCGGCGTCCAGCACTTTGTCAGCAAATGCCTGGAAGCCAGCATCTTTAGCCACGAAGTCAGTCTGGCAGTTAACTTCCAGAATGAAAGCGACGTTGCCGTCGATTTTGGTTTTGATTACGCCGTCAGCAGCCACGTTGCCTGCTTTTTTCGCCGCTTTGATAGCGCCGGACTTACGCATGTTTTCGATTGCCAGCTCAATGTCGCCATTCGCTTCAGTCAGCGCTTTTTTGCAATCCATCATGCCTGCGCCGGTACGCTCACGCAGCTCTTTTACCAGGGATGCGGTAATTTCAGCCATTCTAAAATCCTCGAAAGATTTGATCTGCCCGGCATCAAACCGCACAGATATAAAAGTGAAAAAGGGGGCCATATACAGGCCCCCTAACCAAACGTGATACTACCTGGTCTATAAGGGCTCTCCCCTTCATATTTCGAGCCGCAGGCGCGTTGCCTTCACTCGCTCATCCCGGACACTTACTGATGTAAGCTCCCGGGAATTCTCGAGCTTGCCGCCTTCCTGCAACTCGAACTATTTTAGGGAGTTATCAAGCCTTATTACTCGGCTTCTACGAAGCTTTCTTCCGCCTGGGAAGCCAGATCCTGAGAACGGCCTTCACGAACGGTTGCAGCGACAGCGCCCAGGTACAGGCTAACAGCACGGATTGCGTCATCGTTACCCGGGATAACGAAGTCAACGCCGTCCGGATCAGAGTTGGTATCAACGATAGCAAATACCGGGATACCCAGGTTGTTCGCTTCTTTGATAGCAATGTGCTCGTGGTCAGCATCGATAACGAACAGAGCGTCCGGCAGACCGCCCATGTCTTTGATACCGCCCAGGCTGTTTTCCAGTTTCTCAAGCTCACGAGTACGCATCAGCGCTTCTTTCTTGGTCAGCTTTTCGAAAGTACCGTCCTGAGACTGAGTTTCCAGGTCTTTCAGACGTTTGATGGACTGACGAACTGTTTTCCAGTTAGTCAGCATACCGCCCAGCCAGCGATGGTTCACGAAGAACTGGTCGCAGCTGTTAGCAGCTTCTTTCACCGCTTCGCTTGCAGCGCGTTTAGTACCAACGAAAAGGATTTTACCCTTACGAGCAGAGATCTTGTTCAGTTCAGCCAGAGCTTCGTTGAACATCGGTACAGTTTTCTCAAGGTTGATGATGTGAACTTTGTTACGCGCGCCGAAGATGAAAGGCTTCATTTTCGGGTTCCAGTAACGGGTCTGGTGACCAAAGTGAACACCAGCCTTGAGCATGTCGCGCATGGAAACAGTTGCCATGATTTAAAACCTCTATAGATTAAGTTGGGGTTATGCCTCCACGTATCCCATATTACCGACCCCAAAGGGCACCCCGGAATATGTGCCGATACGTGTGTGTTGTTACACAAAGTGAGATTTGTCGCTCCCGTCCATCGTGTGTAGTCTTCGAATGGATCGGAAGTCCGGCGCGCTTTATACCACAAATACGCCACCGACACCAATAATTGTTGGCACTCAGTGCTGAATTGAACGATGAATTTCGTGTTACAGGCAGGCGGCAAATTTTTGCATCCCCGGGAGCTTACGGCCAATAAGTGACTGGGGTGAAAAAATGTCGCCAACGCACCTGTGGCACGAAAGGCGAAGTTCAGAATGATTCTCAATTTGGCAGGGTACACCCCTGACTGATACCATTGTCAGCACTTACACAATTATTGCCGAAATCATCGGCACTGATGGACAGAATTCATGGCTATCTCTATCAAGACATCTGAAGACATCGAAAAAATGCGCGTCGCGGGCCGTCTGGCAGCCGAAGTGCTGGAAATGATCGAACCGTATATCAAACCGGGAGTCACCACCGGCGAACTGGACCGTATCTGTAACGATTACATCGTTAACGAACAACACGCGATCTCCGCCTGCCTCGGCTACCACGGCTATCCGAAATCCGTCTGTATTTCTATTAATGAAGTGGTGTGCCACGGCATTCCGGATGACGCTAAACATCTGAAAGATGGTGATATCGTCAACATCGACGTGACCGTGATTAAAGATGAATTCCACGGCGATACCTCGAAGATGTTTATCGTCGGCAAACCGACCATTCTGGGCGAGCGTCTGTGCCGCGTCACGCAAGAGAGCCTGTATCTGGGCATCAAAATGGTGAAACCGGGCATCCGCCTGCGCACCATTGGCGCCGCCATCCAGAAATATGCCGAAGGCGAAGGTTTCTCCGTGGTACGTGAATACTGCGGACACGGTATTGGTCGCGGCTTCCATGAAGAACCGCAGGTGCTGCATTATGATGCAGACGATGGCGGCGTCGTGTTGCAGCCTGGCATGACCTTTACCATTGAACCGATGCTGAACGCCGGGGATTACCGTATCCGCACCATGAAAGACGGCTGGACGGTAAAAACCAAAGACCGCAGCTTGTCTGCTCAGTACGAGCATACTATTGTGGTAACGGAAAACGGCTGTGAAATTCTGACGCTGCGTAAAGATGACACCATCCCGGCGATCATCACACACGATGAATAATGTTTTGCCTGATGGCGATGCCTTCGCATCTTATCAGGCCTACAAATTACACCTTTACTCAAAATCATTCGAGTTGCCTCAAGGCGGCAAGAGAGTGAATCTTCAGGAGCGTACATAAGTACGTGACTGGAGTGAACGAGCGCAGCCAACGTAGAAGCAACTTGAAGGATGAAGAGTAAATACGTAGGCCGGATAAGGCGTTCACGCCATTATCCGGCTTTTTAATGGGTGGCGCATATGAATACTCTTCCTGAACAGCACGCGAATACCGCACTCCCCACCCTCCCTGACCAGCCGCAAAACCCTGGCGTCTGGCCGCGCGCTGAACTGACCGTCGCCGGTATCAAAGCCCGCATCGACATCTTTCAACACTGGCTGGGAGAGGCATTTGACAGCGGCATTTGTGCTGAACAGCTTATTGAAGCTCGAACCGAATTTATCGACCAGTTGTTGCAACGCCTGTGGATTGAGGCCGGTTTCGGTCAGATTGCCGATCTGGCGCTGGTCGCCGTCGGCGGCTATGGACGCGGCGAACTGCATCCGCTTTCCGATATTGATCTGCTCATTTTAAGCCGCAAAAAGCTGCCCGATGAACAGGCACAAAAGGTCGGCGAGCTGCTGACTTTATTATGGGACGTCAAGCTGGATGTCGGGCATAGCGTACGTACGCTGGAAGAGTGTCTGCTGGAAGGTCTGTCTGATTTAACCGTTGCGACAAACCTCATCGAAACGCGCCTGCTGATTGGTGATGTCGCTCTGTTTCTGGCACTGCAAAAACATATTTTCAGCGAAGGTTTTTGGCCGTCCGACAAATTTTACGCCGCCAAAGTAGAAGAGCAGAACCAGCGCCACCAGCGCTATCACGGCACCAGCTATAATCTGGAGCCGGATATTAAAAGCAGCCCCGGCGGCCTGCGCGATATCCATACGTTACAGTGGGTCGCCCGACGTCACTTCGGCGCCACCTCGCTCGATGAGATGGTGGGATTCGGCTTTTTAACCCCGGCTGAGCGCGCGGAGCTCAACGAGTGCCTGCATATCCTGTGGCGCATTCGCTTTGCGCTACATCTGGTGGTCAGCCGCTACGATAACCGCCTGCTGTTCGACCGCCAGTTAAGCGTCGCTCAACGCCTTAACTACAGCGGCGAGGGCAATGATCCGGTTGAGCGGATGATGAAAGACTACTTCCGGGTTACGCGTCGGGTGAGCGAACTTAATCAGATGCTGCTTCAGCTATTTGACGAGGCGATTCTGGCGCTGCCTGCGGATGAAAAACCACGTCCTATTGACGATGAGTTTCAACTGCGCGGCACGCTTATTGATCTGCGTGACGACACGCTGTTTATCCGCGAACCGCAAGCGATCCTGCGCATGTTTTATATGATGGTGCGCAATAGCGCGATCACCGGCATCTACTCTACGACGTTACGCCACTTGCGCCACGCCCGCCGCCACCTGAGCCAACCGCTGTGTTACATCCCGGAGGCGCGCACTCTGTTTCTGAGTATGCTGCGCCATCCCGGCGCGGTCAGCCGCGGCCTGCTGCCCATGCATCGCCACAGCGTACTGTGGGCTTATATGCCGCAGTGGTCGCACATCGTCGGACAAATGCAGTTTGACCTGTTCCACGCATACACGGTGGATGAACACACCATCCGCGTAATGCTCAAACTGGAGAGCTTTGCGAAAGAAGAGACACGCCAGCGCCATCCGCTATGCGTCGATCTCTGGCCGCGGCTTCCCCATCCGGAACTGATCCTGATCGCCGCGCTATTCCACGATATTGCGAAAGGACGCGGCGGCGACCATTCGGTACTGGGCGCGCAGGATGTACTCACCTTCGCCGAACTGCACGGTTTGAACTCACGCGAAACGCAACTGGTCGCCTGGCTGGTGCGCCAACACCTGCTGATGTCAGTCACCGCCCAGCGCCGCGACATCCAGGATCCGGAAGTCATCAAGCAGTTTGCCGAAGAGGTGCAAACCGAAACACGGCTGCGTTTTCTGGTCTGCCTGACCGTCGCGGACATCTGCGCGACCAACGAAACCTTGTGGAATAGCTGGAAACAGAGCCTGCTGCGCGAGCTGTACTTCGCCACTGAAAAACAGCTCAGGCGTGGAATGCAAAATACGCCGGATATGCGTGAGCGCGTGCGTCACCATCAGCTTCAGGCGCTGGCGCTGCTGCGAATGGACAATATTGATGAAGCCGCGCTGCATAAAATCTGGACCCGCTGTCGCGCTAACTATTTTGTTCGTCATAGTCCAAATCAGCTCGCCTGGCACGCACGCCATTTATTGCAGCACGATCTGCGCCAACCGTTAGTGTTGCTCAGTCCGCAGGCAACGCGCGGCGGAACCGAAATTTTTATCTGGAGTCCGGACAGACCCTATCTGTTTGCCGCCGTCTGCGCCGAGCTGGACAGGCGTAATTTAAGCGTCCATGACGCGCAGATCTTTACCACTCGCGACGGCATGGCAATGGATACGTTTATCGTTCTGGAACCAGACGGCAGCCCGCTGGCGGCGGATCGCCATGACGTTATTCGCACCGGTCTTGAACAGACCATTACGCAGCGTAGCTGGCAGCCGCCGCAGCCGCGTCGGCAACCGGCAAAGTTACGGCACTTTACGGTCGAAACGGAAGTCAATTTTCTGCCCACCCATACCGACAGAAAATCATTCATGGAATTGATCGCGCTCGATCAACCTGGTCTGCTGGCCAGGGTCGGACAAATTTTTGCCGATCTGGGAATTTCGCTTCATGGCGCCCGAATTACAACCATTGGTGAACGAGTAGAAGATTTATTCATAATCGCCACAGCGGATCGGCGCGCACTTAATAATGTGCTGCAACTTGAGGTGCAACAACGGTTGACAGCGGCCCTCAATCCAAACGATAAAGGGTAGTGTGTTTATTTATATGAAAGAGTTTAACAATGCAGCAGCTACAGAACGTTATTGAGACCGCTTTTGAGCGCCGCGCCGATATTACGCCGGCTAATGTAGATACCGTGACCCGAGAGGCGGTAAACCAGGTCATTTCTCTACTTGATTCCGGCGCGCTGCGTGTCGCAGAAAAAATCGACGGTCAGTGGGTCACTCACCAGTGGCTGAAGAAAGCGGTTCTGCTCTCTTTCCGTATTAACGATAACCAGGTTATCGACGGTGCGGAAAGCCGCTACTTCGATAAAGTCCCGATGAAATTCGCTGATTACGACGAAGCGCGTTTTCAGAAAGAAGGCTTCCGCGTCGTTCCGCCTGCGGCCGTTCGTCAGGGCGCATTTATCGCCCGCAACACCGTGTTGATGCCGTCTTACGTTAACATCGGCGCCTACGTTGACGAAGGCACCATGGTTGACACCTGGGCGACGGTGGGTTCCTGCGCGCAGATTGGTAAAAATGTTCACCTTTCCGGCGGCGTGGGTATCGGCGGCGTACTGGAGCCGCTGCAGGCTAACCCGACCATCATTGAAGACAACTGCTTTATTGGCGCGCGTTCTGAAGTCGTGGAAGGCGTCATTGTCGAAGAAGGTTCCGTCATTTCCATGGGCGTATACCTCGGCCAGAGCACCAAAATATACGATCGCGAAACCGGTGAAGTTCACTATGGCCGCGTACCGGCGGGCTCCGTGGTCGTTTCCGGCAACCTGCCGTCAAAAGACGGCAAGTACAGTTTGTACTGCGCGGTGATCGTGAAAAAAGTCGACGCCAAAACGCGTGGTAAAGTGGGCATTAACGAATTATTGCGTACTATTGATTAAGCGAGTGAAAAGTGGGGGCGACAGCCCCCCTTTGCATTACGGCGAATGCGGTAACACGGTTTCCGGCGCAATCTTTGCCGCAAACGCCGAAGCCAGCGCAGTTAAAACGACATAACCGGCAATCAAAGTCCAACTGTTATCATAGACTGCGCTTAACGCTTTAGCGATAAACGGCGTGAATCCCCCTGCCACAACCGCCCCCAACTGAGCGCCAATTGATGAACCGCTGTAGCGTACAGGCGGATGAAACAGTCCGGCGAAAAAAGAAGGTTGCACGGCATTCAGTGAATTATGACCAATGTTAATAAGCAGAACGTAGCCCATTGTCATCAGTATGAGCGAACGGCTTTCCAGCAGCCAGAAAAAGGGAAAAGCCATTGCCGCGACAAAAAGCGCGCCGAAAATATACACCTGACGGCAGCCACGCCGATCCGACATGATGCCAAATAGCACGTGCATGGGATACGCCAGCAGACAGGTGAACATTACAATGTACAGAATAGTCAGGCTGGCAATCCCAAGCTGCGTCGTCGCCCAGGAAACCGCGAAGACGGTAGCAAGAAAAAAGGGAACGCTTTCCGCAAAACGCAGAATTATAATCAGCAAAATGCTGCGCCATTGTTCTCGTACTACTTTGACCACCGGCCTTTCTTCTCTTTGCTGCCTATGATTAATGGCCTGCTGCTTTTTAAACGCACGGAAGACAGGCGTCTCATCCAGACGATGACGCATATATAATCCAGGCAACACCAAAAGCGCACTGAGCAGAAAAGGAATACGCCATCCCCACGATAACAACGCCTCCTTCGGTAATTGGGTCACGACTATAAATACGCCTGTCGCCAATAATTGTCCCGTGAGTCCTCCTGTTTGCGATAGCGCGCTTAACCGCCCCCGGTGCTTTCCAGCAGCATATTCCACGACCATCAACATGGCGCCTCCCCATTCGCCTCCAACCATAAATCCCTGTAGAAAACGCAGAATAACCAGTAAAGCAGGCGCCAGCGCGCCAATACTGGCGTAAGAAGGCAGGCAACCGATGAGAAACGTGACCGCGCCCATCCCCCCTAACGTAATTAATAACGTGTTTTTACGCCCAAGCGTATCTCCCCTGTTGCCAAAAAATAGTGCGCCCAGCGGCCGGGAGATAAATCCCACGCCGAAACTGGCAAAAGAAGATAACGTTGCAGTCAATGGGCTGGCGCCAGGAAAAAAAAGCGGGCCAAATACCAGCGCGCTTGCCAGGCCGTATAATAGAAAATCATAATATTCAATGGAGTTTCCTATCCAGGCGGAAACCACCACCCGGCGAATAGTAGCATTATACGTTCCGGACATAGACTCCGCCTCTCAAGGTTATCGACCACTACCTCCGGTCAATTTCCCACACTGACCTCAAACGCTTTCTCTATAAACGGAATATCGCGTTGAATTACTTAAGCTATCAATAACCGCCGCCCTTTTGCTCATGACGTTGCCGAGACGTCTTCTGCGATCAACCGCGCTTTTTTTGTATACACTGGTGGCGAAAAACCAATTTTTCGTTAATTATTCAAAAGTTATAGTGTGATGAAGGATACCGCTATGTATGACAATCTAAAAAGTCTGGGCATTACCAATCCTGAGGAAATCGATCGTTACAGCCTGCGGCAAGAAGCCAATAACGATATCCTGAAAATCTATTTTCAAAAGGATAGAGGTGAATTCTTTGCTAAAAGCGTGAAGTTTAAGTATCCACGCCAGCGTAAAACGGTGGTGGCCGATGGCATCGGTCAGGGTTATAAAGAAGTACAGGAGATTAGCCCTAACCTACGCTATGTGATTGACGAGCTGGACCAAATCTGCCAGCGCGACCGCTCAGAACTCGATCTCAAACGTAAGATCCTCGACGACTTGCGCCACCTGGAAAGCGTCGTCGCGAATAAGATCAGTGAAATCGAAGCCGATCTGGACAAGCTTACCCGCAAATAAAAAAGCTGCCGGGGCTTCATTTCGGGCCCCTCTCACGCTGCTGCTCCCTCTCATCCGCCTCACGGCTACCACCATTTTTCATCACTATGCCTCACAGCGGCTCAATACATATCATTTCGTTATCCTGCTGTATTTATTAATAAAAATAAAAAGCTATGTTCATCCTCCCTATTTATGGAGGTTATATGACTCAGGAAATCACACTAACATGTTATTCGCTGCCTGCGGCCCCCGGACTGGATAACATCAAATTTGAAAAGGGGCGCGAGCACGACCGCCAGGCGCTGGGATTTATTCTGCCAGCGAATACGCAGCTGCAAATCCGCCAGCCAAATAACAACGCCGGTAACGCCAGACTCCGTCTGCTGTGCAATGACTCAGCGTGTGAGAAATCGCTTACGCTGAACGGCAACTGGCAAACGATCAGCACAACGGTCGATTCCGTTCCCTTTATTGATACCCTCTTTTTTGCGCAGGGCGGCGAGTTTTCGGTGATCTACCGACAGCCAACCAGCAATAAAAATTTGCCACACTGGCGTAAGGGGCAATCCGAAGACGCTTTTTTCCAGACCTGGGAAGAACAGGCGTCGCCTTTTGCCCTGCTGGAACTGGACCGCGTGCGTTTTCTGCTGCCCTGGGCGGATCGCGCTAATGTCATCAACGCCGGTATCACCGCGCTGGATGCGTACTACACGCGAGTGATCGACGCCTATAATGACTGGACTGGTCTCAGCGATAGCCCTGCTTCGCCGCTTAATCAAAATGTCGCTAACCGCTATTTTATTAAAGCGGATAAACACGGCGTCGGCGCGGCTTATTATCTCCCCTGGTGGTGCGCGCAAACGGCTGCAACATTAAGCCAGGGGTGGATCGATAATGTCGCCACGCAGTGGACGATTCTGCATGAAATCGGTCACGGCTATCAGGGCGTCTTTATGAATGACGTCGACCTGCCAGTCGGTGAGGTGTGGAACAACATTTACGCCGCGTTTTTCCAGCAGTTTAACCTGAACCAGGGGAACCATCTTTATACCGACGGCTGGCTCTACAATTACGGACGGCAGTCTGAGCAGGAATTGCAATTCATTACCTATCTGCGGAATCGCACGCCGGTTAGCGCCTGGGGCGTCCGCCCCCGCCTGCAATTTCTGATGCTGATGTTATTTAAAGGCGGAACAGAAGCCTTCCGGGTGTTTAACCAGAACTACCGCGAGCTGGGTGCTGACGAAAACTTTTTGCCCTGCGAGCATCGCCTGACCGATCTGCTGGCGGACGCCATCGCCACAGCCTCAGGTTATGACGTCGCGCCGTTTATTCAGCTGTGCGGCTTACCGGTCGATGCGTTCACCCGCGAGCAGATCGCCGCACGGGCGGTAAAACCCGTCTGGCCGCTTTACGATCTGCTGCCGGAGCGCGAATGGGAAAGCGCGCGCCAACAGTTAGGGCTGGACTCTTTTGTCTGGCTGGTTGAAAACGCCGAGCTGGCGGCGCTGAACAAAACGGGAACGCTCACGCTAACGCTGAATATCGATCAGCCGGAGCAACTTTATGGACGCGCCTTAACGCTACACGACAACGCCGGCAGCACATATACATTGCCCGTCAACGACAGTACGCTCACGTTAACTCCCCTGCCCATTGGCATTTACCATCTCACCCTGCCCAAAGGGCGATCGCAGAAATACCGCCCGGACACGGACTATGTGGTTATCCGCGAAGGGGAAAACGCACTTACCGTTAATTTCACCGCCTTGCAGGACAGCGCCGCGCATAACGAGCAGTTGATTTTCCTCGGCTACGGTGACATGCCCTTCGCCCGTTTAGCCGTGGATCATGAGGCCAGACAATTAGTTCTGGATATCACGAACGCCACGCCGCACAGCTACTTCGCGAATACGTTATACGCCAGCATAACGGTGTTAACCGCCAGCGGCGAAAAGGTTTTTGAACGTAAGATGAACGGAACAAACTGCGCCACCGGAAAAATTGTGGTGCCGTTTAGCGACCACTACCACCTTTATCTTTATCATGCCGAGCCTGGCCGCCTGAAAGCCTCGCCGGGCTATCTGACATTGGTCTCGTCGACGAAATATCAGTTACTGCGTCTTGATAGCGAAGGGCTTTATCATTTTTCGCTCAACAACGATCCTGTCGCAGATCTCCAGGCTATGTTCAGCCATCGCGCAGATGCTATCCGCGCCTGCCCTTTATTAATGGCGCAACCTTATGCCGCTTGCAAAAACGATCTCTGGCTGATGCTCTCCCACATTGAAGAGCCGACCCGTAGCGCGTTAATGCGCGACAGCGTTGATGTGCTGCCGGCGGATAACAGCGAGCCGGGCGAAGGCATCGGTAAAGGCGTGACGTTGCAGTTACGCGGACAAGGCGACAGAACGTTTTGCCAGCTTGCTTACGATAATCGGCAACAGCGCATGACAATAGAAACACAGGCCGGGCAGCCTCATCCTTACTATACCGCGACATACAGCACGCTCACGGTGAAGGAGGAGTCCGGCGAGGTTATCTATAGCCGTCATTATGATGGCATCACCCACTATCCAGCCGATAGCGATACGGTTGTTTTGCAAGCGGGAATGTACATTGAGCTCTTCCATGACGAACCTTACCGTTGCAGCGCCATCAATGAAACGACCGGGCAAAACGTCACGCTGAAAAAACACAACCGCTGGCGCGTGGTGAGCGATGGGCTGGAGGTCGACTCACCGGAACAAACGGAAGAGAAAAATACCTCCGATGCTGCCGTATTATATGGCGATAAATTCAGCTGGCAGCTTATTGGCAAGGAAGAAAATGGTTTTGCCAGTATGGAAATAGACATCCGTGCGCAACAATTTATCTTTACCGCATACCCAATTGCGCCGCATAGCGACTTCGCAACAGAATATGCGGCAGTGACGATTTATAATACGCGCGGTACGGTGGTTTACCGTCAGTCGATAAAAGGTTCGGTGCAGCTTGGCGGCTATACTGACGTCTGCGGGCTGGATGAGGATTATACGATTGAGGTCTTTCATGCCGAGGGCGCAGACCAGTCGGTTATCCGCAACCCGCTCAATGGCGAAAGCTGGCCGCAGCCGCAACACGTGATCTGGCAGGTCACGGCGCGGGGATTGCAGCGCCTGACCACGAATTAACCCCACCCCATCACAGCGTCTTCGGGCGCTGTGAGATTACGTTGTCGAATGGCGGTTTTGCCTAATCCGGCCTACTACTTCGCCCAAATCCCCTGGTCTGGTCAGCGAAGCGCCGCCGGACTTAACGCTGTTCATCCAGTTGTAGCGCCACATACAGCAACAGCCGATCGTCAAAATTTCCCAAATCCAGCCCGGTCAGTTCCGAAATACGATTTAGCCGATATTCCAGCGTGTTACGATGAATAAACAGCGCCTTAGAGGTCGCCAGCGGCTGGACATTATGGCGAAACCACGCCGTCAGCGTCCGACGTAATAACCCGTTGTTATCCATCGCTTTGAGTTTTACCAGCGGGCGCGCCAGCTCATTGGCCTGCCAGCCGCCACGCAGGCTATCTAACAGAACCGGCAGCATCAAATCCTGATAAAAATAGCTGCGGCTTTCTGGCATCCGCTGTTTGCCGACCATCATCGTGGTGCGCGCCGTGCGGTATGAGCGTGCAATACTGCCCGGCCCGGTAAAGTAATTGCCCAGCGCTACGCGAAAACGTAGCTGACCATTCTCTTTCATTCGCGAGATAAGCTGCTCTACGCGCTTACGATGATCTTCAGCATCCCAGCGACCAAAGGAGTTTAAGGCGGGTTTGAGCACCACCATCTCGGTGAGAGAAACAATGGCTATCAGGTTGTTACGCTCCGGCGTGGTAAGCGCATTCTGCAACTGCTGAAGTTCCGCCATTGCGCTATCGACGCCAAGCTGGCCGCTGTCGACTTCCACCACCGCCGCCACACGCGGCTGGTTCAAATCGATCCCCAAACGCTGCGCCCATTCCACCAGCGCCGGCGTATTTTCTTCGGCCTGAATCAGGTTCATCACCAGCTCTTCGCGCAAACGGCTATCCTGCGCCAAAAGGTGCATTAACCGCGACTGTTCCAGCATCATCTCGGCAGTCATACACACCAGTTCGCCATATTTACGCAGATGCTCTGGTTCGCCGGTGAGGCCGATCACGCCGACAATTTCGCCCTCAAGGCGTAAGGGAAGATTAATCCCCTGACGCACCCCGTGCAGGTGTCGCGCCACGGCGTCGTCGATATCCACAACCCGGCCCTGCGACAGCACTAACAGCGCGCCTTCGTGCAATTCACCAATACGTTCCCGATCGCCGCTGCCGATAATACGCCCGCGGGCATCCATTACGTTGATATTGGTATCGATGATGCGCATAGTGCGCGCCACGATATCCTGCGCCATTTTGGTATCAAGATGCCAGCCAGCCATAAATCCCTCCTGTGAGCAGAGCACAAGCATAAGGAAGATGACAGGTCTCGACATTGTGCAAATGCACAAAACGGTGCAAATAAGTATGGAGTTGTGGGGGGTTTCACAGAAAAGGGTTGCCCCCTTCCATGGAGGAAGGGGGACAAAGGTGATTACTGCATCAGCAAATAAATAGAACTATCACCACGCTGAATATTCAGCGCCAGAACCGACGGTTTGCTGTCGAGAATCTTACGCAGCTCGGCGATATTTTTCACCGGCTGCTGGTTAGCGCCGATAATGACATCGCCTTTTTTGAGGCCAATTTGCGCGGCGGGTGAATTCGCTTTCACGCTGCTCACCACAACGCCTTTATCCTGGCCTTTATTGCTCATTTCAGCGCCTTCAATCCCGCTGAAGATGGTGCTGGAATCAACCTGACTCTGGCTGCTCTGCTGCAGTTCCAGATTAACCGTAATCGCTTTACCTTCACGCAGCAGACCGAGGCTGATTTTGCTGCCGACCGGCATAGTGCCGACCTGAGCGCGCAGCGCCGCAAAGCTGCTGATCGGTTTACCGTTCAGCGAGGTAATGACATCCCCGGCTTTGATACCCGCTTTCGCTGCGGACGAATTCGGCATCACTTGGCTGACGAACGCGCCACGCTGGGCATCGACTTTCATCGCTTTCGCCAATTCGGAATTCAGCTCAGTCCCCATGATCCCCAGTTCGCCGCGTTTCACCTGGCCGTATTCCACCATCTGCGACGTCAGGTTTTTCACCATGTTACTGGGGATAGCGAAGCCAATACCGATGTTGCCGCCGTCCGGCGCCAGAATCGCGGTGTTAATACCGATCAGCTCACCGTTCAGGTTCACCAGCGCGCCGCCGGAGTTACCACGGTTAATCGCGGCGTCGGTCTGAATAAAGTTCTCGTAATTTTCTACGTTCAGGCCGCTACGCCCCAGCGCCGAAACGATACCTGACGTCACCGTTTCGCCCAGACCAAACGGGTTACCAATAGCGACGGTATAATCCCCCACGCGCAGCGCGTCGGAGTCCGCCAGCTTAATCGCCGTCAGGTTCTTCGGATTCTGAATTTGAATCAGTGCGATATCAGAACGCGGATCTTTGCCCACCACTTTAGCATCGAATTTACGCCCATCGCTAAGCTGTACTTTAATCACGCTGGCGTTATCAACCACGTGGTTGTTGGTAACGACGTAGCCCTTCGCGGCGTCAATAATTACGCCGGAGCCCAGCGCCATGAATTTCTGTTGTTGACCGCCGTTGCCGCCGTTACCGCCGCCCTGGCAGAACGGAGAATTCTGGAACGGAGAACCGTCCTGGCAGAACGGGGAGTCATCGCCAAAGAACTGCTGGAAATTACGCGGCATACGCGGCGTATTCACCGTGGTGCTACCTTCTACATTAATACTGACCACCGATGGCATCACTTTTTCGAGCATCGGTGCCAGGCTTGGCATCTGCTGGGCAGTCATTGCTGAAGAGGACGTTTCAGCCGCCGTGGCAGACAGAGGCGACAATGCCAAACCTAAACTCAGAGCCAGTGCACTCATTGCTAATGTGGTTTTTTTCATGTGTTTCAATCTCGATTAACAGGTAACGCAAAATTGCTGTGTACGTCAGATTCATTTTATAACGCGAAGTTCCGGAACAAAGTTTCTGGAAAAAGTAAAAATTTATTGTCCATCTTTACAAAAGTCCATTTACTGTTCGACCGCCATCAAACGCCGATATTCATCCCATGCGTAAAGGTCAGTCATCCCGCTGATATAATCCTGAATCAACCGACAGCGATAATAATATTCCAGCACCGGGTACTCCGCCGAATCCGTAGGTAATTTACTGACGACTTCCACGTAGGCCAAACGATGGCGCGTAGAAAGTTTCTGAAATAAGCGCGATTCTATGGGGAAGCGTTTCAACCGTTCTTTTTCCACCAGCTCGCGAAAGTCGTTAAGCGACAAACTTAATAGCGGCTGATAGATATCTAATAACCCGCTGATCACCCGGTATCCCTGTAGTTCAAGCTGTTCTACATCCGGATGGCTAAACACATGTTCAACCGCCACATTCTTATAGAGTTCAAGCAGGCGGCTAAAACCGCTGGCATCTTCCAGCAACGCCTGATTGAAGGTACCGGCAAAAATCTGCGGCAAATTATCAATAAAACGCTGAGCGGCATAGGGCACCAGTTTATTTAATGTATTTACCCGTAAATACATAAAAAACTGATCTTCGGTACTGCGGCTTAATGTATTGGCGCGTGATTTTTCCCACGCATTTCCTACCACCAGCTCAAACAGCGAATCCTTCTCATGGTGGCCCCACGCGTGATATAAATGGTGATAAAGCTGCTCAACGCTAAAGATTCTTTTCTCTACCGCGTCTTCAAGATCGGCGACACAATAAGAAATATCATCTGCGGCTTCCATAATCCACGTTAATGGAAAGCGACTGTAAGGCGCTAACTGAAGTTCTTTACGTAACCTCGCAATATACTTCTCTTCAGAAAGATAATAGCCCGGTTTCTTCATTAAATAGCGATGGGAATCCGGCACCGGCCCTCGCCACCATGCCGGACGGGTATATTTTAAAATTCCGCCAACCTGCGCCCAGGTAAGATTCATCCGCATGAGCGTATGCACCAGACGAATTCCCTGTGCATTGCCTTCAAAATGGCAGATATCCTGACGTACCTTGCGGCGAATATCGTTCAGATTTTCTTCGCCTTCCTGTAACCGTAGCGAGGAAACCACACAGCGATCATGCGTGAGCGGCTGACTTTCCGCATCTTCCGGATGCAGCCGCTGACGAAACCAGTCATTGATCGCCGCCTCGCCAAAATGACCGAACGGCGGATTACCGATGTCGTGCATCAGGCAGGCCATTTCCACAATACTTTCAAAGGGACCGGTCAGCGCATCCAGACCGTACTCCTCCAGTCGGTTTTGCTCTTTCAGGCGGCTTAAAATCTCTTTCGCGATATAACGCCCTACCTGCTGCACTTCCATCGAATGCGTCAGGCGAGTACGCACCGCGGCATTGCGCTCCAGCGGGAAAACCTGCGTTTTTTGCTGCAAACGGCGTATAGCCGGAGAGTTGATAATCCGCCCGCGATCGCTTTCAAAAATCCGCAGGATCTCATGTTCCGTCTTTACGCCCTGCGGTGAACGATAACGACGATGCCAGTTAATTTTATTTCGGAAATCGATCGATGCCATATCCTCTCCCCGCCTGAGAAATGCGCTTCCCCATAAGCGCATGATAAACTATGCCCTCAAAACTGACTTATCGCGAGTAAATCTATGAAAATCGGCATCATTGGCGCAATGGAAGAAGAAGTTACGCTGCTGCGTGACAAAATTGACAACCATCAGACGATTACGCTGGGCGGCTGCGAAATTTACACCGGCCAGTTGAACGGCACCGAAGTGGCGTTGCTGAAATCCGGTATCGGTAAAGTCGCGGCGGCGCTGGGCGCAACGTTGCTTCTGGAGCACTGCAAGCCGGACGTGATCATCAATACCGGTTCCGCAGGCGGTCTGGCGTCCACGCTGAAGGTCGGCGATATCGTCGTCTCTGACGAAGCGCGTTACCACGACGCTGATGTGACCGCTTTCGGCTATGAATACGGGCAATTACCGGGCTGTCCGGCCGGATTTAAGGCCGATGACAAACTGATCGCCGCCGCGGAATCCTGCATCAGGGAGTTGAATCTGAACGCGGTACGCGGCCTTATTGTTAGCGGCGACGCGTTTATTAACGGCTCCGTCGGGCTGGCGAAAATTCGGCATAACTTCCCCGACGCGGTCGCCGTAGAGATGGAAGCCACCGCTATCGCCCACGTCTGCTATAACTTCAACGTGCCGTTCGTGGTGGTACGCGCTATTTCTGACGTGGCCGATCAGCAATCGCACCTCAGCTTTGACGAATTCCTCGCGGTGGCGGCGAAACAGTCAACTCTGATGGTCGAAACGCTGGTACAGAAACTGGCGCATGGCTAAGCAAATGTTCAGGGCGCTGGTCGCCCTGCTGCTTACGCTCCCGGTGTGGCTTTACGCTGTGCCGCGCGTCATTACCCTCTCTCCCGCCAATACGGAGCTCGCTTTTGCCGCCGGGATTACGCCCGTTGGCGTCAGCAGCTATTCCGACTACCCGCCCGAAGCGCAAAAAATAGAACAGGTCTCTACCTGGCAGGGAATGAATCTGGAACGCATTGTGGCGCTGAAGCCGGATCTGGTCGTCGCCTGGCGCGGCGGTAATGCGGAACGCCAGGTAAACCAACTGACGTCATTAGGTATTAAGGTCATGTGGGTGGACGCGGTAAGCATCGAACAGATCGCCGACACGCTCCGTCAACTGGCCGCCTGGAGCCCGCAGCCGGAAAAGGCTCAGCAGGCAGCGCAGACATTGCTAAACGAGTACGCCGCACTCAACGCCGAGTATGCCGGTAAAGCTAAAAAGCGCGTCTTTCTTCAGTTTGGCATGAATCCTCTGTTTACCAGTGGTAAAGGGTCTATTCAACATCAGGTTTTGACGACCTGCGGCGGAGAAAACGTCTTTGCTGACAGCCGCGTGCCGTGGCCGCAAGTCAGCCGTGAACAGGTGCTGGCAAGGCATCCCCAGGCCATTATCGTGGCCGGAAAAGCGGGCGAAATTCTCAAAATTGAACAATACTGGGGAAACCTGTTAAAAATTCCGGTTATTCCGCTTAACAGCGACTGGTTTGAACGCGCAAGCCCGCGTATTATCCTCGCCGCAAAACAACTCTGTAATGCGCTTTCACAGGTGAATTAGAGCCTGTCTTACCAGGCTCCCAGTGGGGATTCGACAATGCTCGTCTATTGGCTGGATATTGTAGGCACGGCTGTATTTGCTATCTCTGGCGTGTTGCTGGCCGGGAAATTACGTATGGACCCGTTCGGCGTCCTGGTGCTCGGCGTCGTTACTGCCGTCGGCGGCGGGACAATCCGCGATATGGCGCTGGATAACGGCCCGGTATTCTGGGTTAAAGATCCTACCGATTTGGTCGTCGCCATGGTCACCAGTATGCTGACCATCCTGCTGGTTCGCCAGCCAAGACGTCTGCCGAAATGGATGTTGCCGGTACTGGATGCGGTCGGGCTGGCGGTATTTGTCGGCATTGGGGTGAATAAAGCCTTCCTCGCTGAAACGGGGCCATTAGTGGCTGTCTGTATGGGCGTGATTACCGGCGTCGGCGGCGGGATTATTCGCGATGTTCTGGCACGCGAGATCCCCATGATCCTACGCACCGAAATCTATGCCACGGCCTGTATTATCGGCGGGATTGTTCACGCCACCGCGTTTTATACGTTTTCAGTACCGCTGGAAAGCGCCAGCATGATGGGTATGGTGGTCACGCTGTTCATTCGGCTGGCGGCCATTCGCTGGCATTTGAAATTGCCGACGTTTGCCCTGGATGAAAACGGACGTTGATATTGTTTTGCCCGATGGCGCTACGCTTATCGGGCCTACAGGAAAGATGTTGTAGGCCGGATAAGACGCTCGCGTCGCCATCCGGCACAACGAACAGCAATCAAATACTGAAGGAAGAGCCACACCCGCAGGTACTTTTCGCATTCGGGTTGGTTACAATGAAGCGGGAACCTTCCAGGCCTTCGGTATAATCGACCGAACCACCCACCAGATACTGCAAACTCATCGGGTCAACCACCAGGCCAACGCCCTGTTTTTCGATGGTCATATCCCCTTCGTTAACCTGATCGTCAAAGGTAAAACCATACTGGAAGCCGCTGCAACCACCGCCAGTGATATACACGCGTAGTTTCAGATTCGGGTTATCTTCGTCAGCGATAAGACTTTTTACTTTATTCGCTGCTGCGTCGGTAAACTGCAGCGGCAGCGCTACGTCATCACTCATATTTTGCTCCAAACGACATCGGTAATTGGATAAATTTTCACCCAATATTGGCAGTCATTATCTAATACCCTGGTAATTCGTTCAAGTATTCTCGCCCGCAGGCGCATTCTGGTTTTTCGCCGCCTGTTCCGCATCCTGCTTCGCCAGAGTGCGTGCCAGGATGGTTGAGTATAACGGTTTCCCGCCCAAAAACTGGGCTAATAGTGTCGCGCCAAGACAGGTGATAATCATTGGCAAAATGAGCTGGTAGTTATCGGTCATCTCCAGCACCAGCACAATCCCCGTCAGCGGGGCGCGCACCGACGCCGCCATCAGCGCCCCCATCCCGGCAATCGCAAAGGTACCGGCCTCCAGGTGATACTGCGGGAAAAGCACTGCCGCCGCCATACCGAAGGCCGTACCAAGCAGCGTTCCCAGCGCCAGCATCGGGGCGAAAATGCCCCCCGGCGCGCCGGAAGAAAAGCAAAGCAGCGTCGTGACCACCCGGGCAATAAAGATGAACAGCAGTAGCCCGACGCTAAAATTACCTGCCGCGGCGATAGGAATAAGGTTAAATCCGCCGCCTGCCGCTTCCGGCTCAATCAACCCCAGAATACCGCACAGGCCGCCGATCGCGCCGCCCATTAGCACCCATTTTTTAATTTCGCCGCCATGAAAGCGCTGAAACATATCCTGGGTACGCAGCACCAGCGAATTAAATACCGGCCCGACGCAGCCAAAAATAATGCCGAGGATAAGGTATAACCACAGCGTGTTAACCGGCGCATCAGACAGTTTGCCGACTTCAATAATCGGCGCTTCGCCGTTAAATATGCGGAACACAATGCTCGACATGATGACGCCGGTAAACACCGCTTTAATCGAAATCAGGTTGTAGCGAAACTGCGGGCGCATCTCTTCAATAATAAACAGGATACCCGCCAGCGGCGCGTTAAACGCCGCAGAGAGCCCCGCCGCCGCGCCGGTCGCCAGCAACGTATGCCGCGCTTCGGCGCTGCGCATACGAAAAACATCCAGCACCATGCGCCCCAGGTTGCCCCCGATTTGCACCGTTGGCCCTTCGCGCCCTAATACCATTCCTGCGCCCAACGTTCCCATCCCGCCGATAAACTTCACCGGCAACACGCGCCACCAGCGCACCGGACGTAGCTCCTCCAGCGCACCTTCAATTTCCGGGATACCCGAGCCGCCGGCTTCCGGCGCAAATTTTCGCACCAAAAAGTAGCCGACCATCGCCAGTAACGCCGAAAGGATAAAGGCCAGCGGCCAAAGCAAAAACGCATGGTCCGCGACCTGAACCAGCGCGCCAATGCGCATGTTTTGTACCCAGGAAACCGCCTTTTCAAAGGCGACGCCAACCAGTCCGGTAAGCGTGCCGACAACGGCCGCCATGAACAGAATGGCCAGCGGCGTTTTATCCCGCTGCATTAACCGGCGAATCTGATCTCTGCGCCGTAAACGCACAATTTGCTGAGCTAAAAAGGTGGAAGTGTCTGTTTTCATCAGAAGATCATTAATTAGTAATACAAATCTAAAGTCGGCATTCTACTCGCCAACGCCGCGAAAATCCCCTGCAAATCGTATTGTTTCAAATGCGTAAAACTTTCATAACCTTCTCTGAATAACTTAGAATAGCGGGTATTCACTTTTTCTACGAACCAGGAATCTTTCCATGAGTAAGTCTGAAAATCTCTATAGCGCGGCCCGCGAGCTGATCCCCGGTGGCGTGAACTCCCCTGTTCGCGCCTTCACTGGCGTGGGCGGCACCCCGCTGTTTATCGAAAAAGCGGACGGCGCGTATCTTTATGATGTCGATGGCAAAGCGTATATCGACTATGTCGGTTCCTGGGGGCCAATGGTACTGGGGCATAACCATCCGGCTATCCGCAATGCGGTGATCGAAGCTGCGGAGCGCGGTTTAAGCTTCGGCGCGCCAACCGAGATGGAAGTGAAAATGGCGGAACTGGTCACCAACCTGGTGCCGACCATGGACATGGTGCGCATGGTGAACTCCGGCACCGAAGCAACGATGAGCGCTATTCGCCTGGCGCGTGGTTTTACTGGCCGCGATAAGATTATCAAATTCGAAGGCTGCTACCACGGCCACGCAGACTGCCTGCTGGTCAAAGCCGGTTCTGGCGCGCTGACGCTCGGTCAGCCAAACTCGCCGGGCGTGCCGGCAGATTTCGCGAAACATACGCTGACCTGCACTTATAACGATCTGGCGTCAGTACGCGCGGCGTTTGAACAATATCCGCAGGAAATCGCCTGTATCATCGTCGAACCCGTGGCGGGCAATATGAACTGCGTCCCGCCGCTGCCGGAATTCCTGCCGGGCCTGCGCGCCTTGTGCGATGAGTTCGGCGCGCTGCTGATTATCGACGAAGTGATGACCGGTTTTCGCGTAGCGCTGGCCGGAGCCCAGGATTACTACGGCGTCGTGCCGGACCTGACCTGTCTGGGTAAAATCATCGGCGGCGGGATGCCGGTAGGCGCGTTTGGCGGTCGTCGCGATGTAATGGATGCGCTGGCGCCGACGGGCCCGGTTTACCAGGCGGGCACCCTTTCCGGCAACCCTATTGCGATGGCGGCCGGTTTCGCCTGCCTGAATGAAGTCGCCCAGCCCGGCATTCATGAAACGCTGGATGAGCTTACCACCCGTCTGGCGGAAGGTTTGCTGGAAGCTGCCGAAGAAGCGAATATTCCGCTGGTCGTCAACCATGTCGGCGGCATGTTCGGGATTTTCTTCACCGACGCTGAGAGCGTAACCTGCTATCAGGACGTGATGGCGTGCGACGTTGAACGCTTTAAGCGTTTCTTCCACCTGATGCTGGAGGAAGGCGTGTATCTGGCGCCATCGGCGTTTGAGGCGGGTTTTATGTCGGTCGCACACAGCATGGACGACATTAATAATACCATTGACGCCGCACGTCGGGTGTTTGCGAAATTGTAAAAGAGAACGTCCAGAAACAACGTAGGCCGGGTAAGGCGAAGCCGCCACCCGGTTTTTTTTTGGTTCATACCAGGTTAGCGTGAATCTTCGCCAAACACCCAGCCCCCCTAAAGCTCATCAATAATATACTGGAAGCTACAGGTCGACGTGAACTGCCCGGAGCCAATGTTGCGGGTGTTCACCGCTACATTAATGTCATGAAGCTCAACATCGGTTATCGGATGATCAACGGCGCTGGTCGTGACGCTCGACTGGTCGCAGCCCAGCACATTGAGCGTAATACCCGATGAGACAAAACGGCAATAAGCGCCACGGTTGTCAAATTTGCTGCCATCGCACAGTTTTCCCCCCTCCATCAAATAGGTATGTAACGTGCGATTCACCGTGCCACCGGTGGCATCAAGCATGAGGGTTGTTTTCTGTTTCGAAACGTTCGCATCCCAGGAGATATCAAAAGTATCAACGGGAACTTTCGGGCAAACTGAACTGCGCGTATCCGGCGGGGAATACGTTTCGTTAGTGATAAAAGTGGTAGCAACGATATGGCTCGACGCCAGCCAGGGGCAACCATAATCATCGCTTTGTACCGTAATCTCCAGGGTAAAAGAACCACACCCCCTCCAGTTCGAGGGAAGATTCTTGCACGCAGATCGCGAAACAGTGTTATCAAAATCCTTCAATACAACCTTCGGCGCAGGTTCTGGCCCAGACCAGGAGTCTGCGGTTAGCGTTTCTCCTTTACGATGTCCCGAAAGGTTCCAGGAGCCATAGTACACTCCCTCCGGAGTCGCTATCGTCACCTCCGCCACAATAGATTTGTCGCTATTAGGGCCAATACCATAATACATCGTGGTGCTTGAAAACGTCGCTTTCAGCATGGGTTTGGCCACTACCGAACTGCCATAAACGGCAATCAGCAGCAAAAATAAAGTCCGTATTATTTTCATTATAAATACTCAAATGTGGCTAGCGCACTTGCAGAGAACCTTCCCGGAATCAGGTCCTCGCCGGGAAGACGTTGTACCCAGGCATTCAGGTTTAGCGTATTTTTCCCCGTCACCAGCGTAAATATCGCACCCTCTTTATCGTTCATGCCCACGGGAACGCCGGATAGCGTTTCAATACCAATCCCGATCCCGGAAGCGCCTGAATAGCTATCGATGGCCAGGATACCGCGCATTCCGGTCGCTTCGGTTCCAGTGAAAGTCACCTGCACCCCGTTACTCAGCGCCGAATCGCAATCCGTGAGTTCAAACACCAAAGGCTTACGAGCAGACTGGCCGTCGGGAGTGAAATCAGAACTGTCAAGCGACGAAAAATCGACTTCGGCAATCCCCGTCCCCTGCATCGTGAGCGTGCAAGGACTGGCCACCAGGCTACCGGAAAAATGCAGGTTATCTGCCGCTGAGACCGGCAATATCAGCGCCCCACAGAGGATGCAGGCCGCGCCGTGTAATAACGCCTGTCTTTTAGCCATTACTGATAATCCACCTGTAATGTTGCCGTCGCATCGAAGCCGCCTTCTTTCAGCGAAGCACCGCTCTTTTTAACCGGTATGGCTTTCAGAACAGGTATCGATTGTTCATTCACCGTAATGGTGGACCCCAACGTAAAGGGTTGGTCGTTCTGCCTGAGTTCAATCCCCAGCCCCGCCACGCTGGTGTTTACCGCCGCCGGATTAAAATCACTCACGGAACCGCTTAGCGTCAGGGTCATCGCCATCGTCTCATCGCGCACCGTTGAATCACAGGTGATCTCATACGGAACATTCTGCGCATAACGCGTACCATCTATTTTATTAATCAGCAGGTTACCGAACTTAACGTCGATCGTCTGATCATTGTTAATCGTACAATTCGGCGGTGAAATTAATGTGCCGTGAAACTTAAGATTATCGGCTGCCTGTGCGGCAAGGCTGCCCCCCATTAACATCGTCAAAACTATTTTTTTCATTGGTAATCCACCACCAACGTGGCGCCTGCGTTAAACGCGCCACCTGTTAACGTTACGCCATTATTTTTGACGGGAATCGCCTCAATGGCCGGACCGCTGCCGCCGCTGTATTGAAATGACAACCATTGCGTATTGCCGGGTGAAATCAGCGCGCCATCCGTGGCGGTTTGCAGACGGATACCCAATCCATCGACATCGGTTTGCAATACCGACTCGCCATTGATAGTCACCGCATTCCCCTGAATCTGTAACTTCAGGTAATCGCTCACTCTGCCGTTACAGCTCAGGCGATAGCCCACCGCCTGCCGGTAATTCACCCCATCCACTTTCGTCGTCAACACATTGCCAAATTCCACCTCACCGCCGGTCACAGTACAGGGCGGCGCGGCATTAACGACTATCGTCAGCGTCATGTTGACCGTCTTACTTCCCGCTGCCAGCGGCATACTGACCGCACTCAGCATGGCCGCACACGTTACCGTGCCCAGCCGTAACCGCCATTGCCTCATCTTGCGTCTCCTTGTCGGTTACGACTTTCTGCTTTTTGCTTCATCTACCGCACAACTGTTGTCAGTACAGTTAAAAATCAGCGGTAACCGCGCGCCATAATCGTTGACGTAAGTCAGCACAGGCGAGTGACCTAATTCACTGGCGTCCCCTCCCAGCGTCACGTTGCTTTTTGGTGCAATCACTAAAGGGCTAAAGCCTCTGGCTGGTGTGCCGTCCATGCGGTTGCTGGCGTTGCTTAACACCACGTAGTAGCCGGTTGTGTTGCTCACCTGATAGCCATTGCCCTGACGCTGAAGGGTGATCTTGTATTGCCAGGGATGCTGCATATCGATTTTCGATAGCGCCTGCGGGCGGTAAAAAACTTTGATGCGCGTTTGCAGGGCGATTTGCAGCGTATTGGGCTTGTCGCTTTGCGGCGGAATTTCGCGCACGTTGTAATAAAAAAGGGTTTCCCGATCCTGGGGGAGCGACGCCAGCGCCGGCATCCCCTGAATTTTGACCTGTCCGATTGCCGACGGCTCAATGCGCTGGACCGGTGGGACGACGATTAAAGGCGAGGTGATTTTGACGCCCTTCTCATCTTCCACCCAGGACTGCGCCAGATAGGGCAGTTTGCTGTTGGCGTTTTTCAGATCGACGCTTATCGATTTATCTTCGCCGCGAAACACCAGGCGGGTGCGATCGGGCGCGATGGCGGCCTGGGCGCTACCGTAGCCGCCCAGCAAAAGCAGCAAAACAGCGGCCAGGTTATAACGTTTTAATGACATCATGAATGCGGTTTCCTGAATCAATGTGTTGGATAACGAGAAGAGAGCGCTTCGGGTTGCGTCGAAGACGTCCGCCGCTGCGTATGAAGCTGGAGTAATGGTTTCTCTTCGGGCTGCGTTGCCTCAGGTGATGAAGCGTCGCCGATGCACGGCAGCAACAGGCCGCTAAACAGATCGCCCGGCAGCGGATCGGGCAACGTCGCTTCACACTGCGTTTTACCTTCCCATGTCACCTGCAACCGCTCGCCGGGGTTAATGCCGATCAGATAAACGCTGCCGTCTTCACCTACGATCCCTAACTGTTGCTGGCGACTGTTGTAAACCTCTGCGCCGAAGGGCGGCGTGCCGCCATCGCGCAGGCGGATACTGGCCATGGCTTTTTTACCGCTGAGCACCTCCATGCGGCGATAACCGATCGCCCCTTCCGTCAGGGTCGCCTGAGCGATGGAGAGGATTGCTTCCGCGTCTTCCGGCAACTGGGTAATGTCGATTTTCACCTGGTTGCGGTAGTAGTCGTTGACGTCGACAATGACGGCTTTACCAAACGCGTTGGTATATACCGGCGTGCTGTAGCCGGAGATGGGTACGTTCGCTTCATCGCCGACATCCACCAGCAGCCGCGAGCCGCCGTTGACGCTGGTGCGGTGCAACGCCCCGCCTTTAGCAGTCAGCGTCGCGCCGCCCTGGATGTTCAGTCCGCCGGAGGTATAGTCGCCTTCCTGATAGTTCGCACTGACGTCAATGTCGGCATAGCTCGCTTGATAACGGTAGTAGCCGTCGAGAGTCGCACCGTTATCCGCGCGACCAGCGTTGATCTGGTAGTTATTGCGATCGTCAATGCGCTCGTAATAGCCGACCTGATTGCTGTTGTTGTCATCGCTAAAGGAGCCGTTGTAGCTCAGCGTGCGGTTGTTGCCCCACGGAATACTGAGCGAGACGTACACGCCGTCATCACGCTCATTGTCATATTCGTTGCGAAAACCGTTCACCGACAGACTGATCCCGCGCACCTCACCGACATCGAAATAGTGCGACAGCGTCAGGTTATAGCTGTCCTGGTTAGGTTGATTCCAGTAGGTGCGATGGGTGTAGTTGATATAGGCGTTGACGTTTATTGCCGAAAAGTTCTGGCTGTACGTCAGGGTATACATCTCTTTATCGTGGCCGGTGCGCTGACGATCGTTATCGTCATTATGCGTATCGATAAACTCGTCCATCGTCATGTAGTTTTCTTCGGAAAAGCGATAACCAGCAAACGTCAGACGGCTGTCTATATCATCAAAATCTTTAGCGTAGCTGGCACGGAACGAGTTACCCTGAATGGTGCCGTCGCCGTAGGCGCTACCCTCTGGCAGCGTCGCACGGGAATGGGTGACATCGACGGAAAACGCGCCCAGCAGCGCCAGATCGCGCCCCAGTCCTAACGCCAGCGCCTGATAATCCTGCTCACCGATGGCACCGCCGTACAGCGACCAGCCGTTAGCGATCCCCCAGGAGGCTTCGGCTGAGGTGAAAAAGCCGCCTTCCATATTGTGATCCCAGTCCTGCGGTCGCCCGGCTGCCAACTTGTAGCGCACCTGGCCGGGACGGGTCAGAAACGGAATGGAGGCGGTGCTGACGTCATATTCCTGCACCTGACCGCTTTGTTCTTCAATTTTGACGTGTAGATCGCCGGATACCGTTTCATTAATATCCTGAATGCGAAACGGCCCAGCCGGGACCTGCGACTCATAAATCACCCGCCCGCGCTGGGTCACGGTGACTTTGGCGTTGGTGCGCGCCACGCCTGATATATCCGGGGCGTAGCCGCGCAGATTAGGCGGTAACATCTGATCGTCGGTGATAAGGCTGCCGCCAACATAGTTAAAGCCGTCGAAAATATCGGATTCCAGCGATCCTTCGCCCAGCGTTAGCTGCGCCCGGAGCTGCGGGATCGCCCGCCAGGCGTAATAGCGGTTCCAGTCCCAGTTCTGTTCGGAACTGGAGCCAAAGTTGTCTTTATCTTCGCTGTCATTTTCGTGACGATAGTTAGCCTGCCAGTCCGCGCGCAAACGCCACGCGCCGAGGTTGGCACCCACCGTGCCGTTGCCGCTGATGTCATATTCATCGCCGTCATCATGTTCAGCATGTCGCCACTGGCTGTTAACGTTGTAGTCAAATAATACGCCGGGAATCCCTTCATCCCAGCGGGAAGGTGGATCCCACTCTTCATCGCTGTATTCCAGATACGCCTGCGGAATAATCACCGTCAGCGTTGACTGGCTTAAATCCGTTTGGGTTTCCATCCCTTCCAGTTGATCTGGTTGCAGACACTGACCGGCATTTATCCAGATCATTTTATCTGCTATTTCAGGTTTTAACCCCAGCAGCGAGACCAGTTCAGGCGATAAACAGGGATAGGTGTTATCAGGATCGTTATTATCAACGGAATACGTAATAACATTATCCTGGACAATTTGACTCTGATTGACCAGCACCTGGAGATGATAGCTCCCCGGCATAATGTAGCCTTTACGGGAAAAACGGGAGAGATCCAGGCTGGCATCATCTTTAACATCAAGAAATCGGGTATTAAATTGAATGGGCGCTTCCGCGTAGCTATTTTCCGGACCGACAGCCAGAACAATACCCACCACGGCCGCAAGCGTGCTCAGACGAAATTTTTTATAGTGAGCCATCAGACAATCTATCCCTGAAATATATAATCTATTTTTTTACTTTGAGCATCATCCTGCGGCAGACTGCCGCAGGATGATATTTCACTTACAGATAGCTGATCGTGAAGTTTACGGTGCTGCTGAATTCGCCGGTATCGATAGTGGTGGCAGCAGAATCGCCTTTCACCCAGGCTTTGAAGTTAAGAGTCTGTTTCGCCGCCGCAACGCTGCCGTTCATCGTCAGGTTTTCGCTGTAAGCGTCGCCCAATTTGATCGCGGAACCCAGGTGGTTGCCGATAACAATGCTGGAACCCGCCATTTCGCCGCCGCCGATACGCATCAGCGCAACGCTGCCCGGATTAGCGCTGGATTCGTTACCGATGGCAGAGAAAACGGTAGACGCTTCTTTCTCAGTGGTGAATGCGCAGTTTTCCAGACCGATATGGAAATCGACTTTTGAAGATTCTTTACCGCCCATCAGAGAACCGGTACCGATATGGCCCAGGTTAACGGTCTGGTGTTCGTCGCCAACCACGATTGAACACGGTGAATCTTCAATAGTACCGGTAAAAGTCACCGTACCAGTATTACTGCCCGCAGCATTGGCAAAGCTGGAAACACCCATAACCAGTGCGGCAGCAACCGCAGCTTTTACTGCTGTATTCATTTTTCATCCTTATTAAAAGTTGGTGAGTATTTTTACGCTATTCACACAGAGTTATACTCAATACCCCATGTTTATATTAGTAGATATATATTATATGACGAGTTATGAAATTGCCGATGCAACATTCAAAAGAAGCAAACAACACGTTAATAAATAACATCCCTTAGGCGCGGTGAAGTATTTTCCATTAAAAACCCAAAGACAAGCGTTTTTTATTTAAAGGATTATCAGAATTAAATAATAAATATTTTTACCGTTCAAAAAACAAACAAAGCAAGCAAGACGGGAGAGCCAAAAAAACAATAAACATGTCAAAATGAATAAAAAAAGATCAGAATTACAGTACTGAATATATAGCAATGACGCGTAACATTTATTTTTGGTATAAATTTCATTAAAAAAAACAAAAAATGCTAAATTACATTTTTTTTGTTTACTCGTGGCAATTAATTTATTTTAATAGAGTTGTTTTTTATTACTTCGATAAAAAAATAATATTTTATTATCGAAGTTTTATAATGAAAATTTATTATTAAATTAAAATTGATTTACGAGATGCATTAAAGATGCGGCATCCGCATCTTAATATTTAAAAAGGCTTAATACCGAAACCGGTAATTCTTATTATTGGATAGATCATGCCGCAATTTATCATCAACGTTTCGGGCCTGGATATGTTGAAATGAGTCACCCTGTTCACGAGACAGCGGCGCGCCACTGAAATAGCTCATGACTTATCGATACAAAAATAACACCTGCTTCTTGCTGAAAATAAAAGCAGAGTTCCCTCGATAAAACGTGACAGGACAGCTCTCGCACCTGATAGCGTTCAGCTATTTTTAGGCCTACAAAATATTGCCACAACATATTGATATTGTGTAATTTGTAGGTCGGGTTGAGCATGGCTGCCACCCGACATAAATGTGGCACAGCTTTTTTTTACCGACTCTGTTTACGTAGCAAATAGATAAAGTACGGCGCGCCAATAAAGCTTGAAAGCAGTCCCGCCGGGATCTGATACGGAAATAGCGCCATCCTGCCGCACCAGTCGGCAAAGACCAGTAAAACGCCCCCTGCCAGCGCCGAGATGACCATATGCGGCATCGTCCGGCGAAAACCGAGCATCCGCGCAATATGCGGCGCCATCAGTCCAACGAAACTCAGCGGCCCAATGGTCATCGTCGCAGTTGCCGTCAAACAAGCCGCCAACGCCAGCAGCGCGATACGCGACGGCGTAAGCGCCATGCCCACCGCGCGCGCGGCATCGCCACCCAGAGGCAAAATCGTTAACCAGCGGCGGCACAACGGCACAATTGCCAGCAAAATCACCATTACGATCGCGGTTCGCGTAACCTGCCCGCCAGTGGCGTTATAGGTAGATCCTGCGATCCAGGTCAACACTTCCGCCATCCGCAGGTCGCCGCTCGCCTGGAGCATCATTAGCAGCATGGTAAACGCGGTGCTGAGCGCCATCCCCGCCAGCAACATCCGTTGCGGCGAGAAACCGCCGCGTCCGGCGGCTAACATAATAATCAGCAGTGTCGCCGCCGCGCCCAGGCTTCCGGCGGGCAGTAGCCAACCGAAGGCATTCCCCGGCACCAAAAACAGCATCAACACCACGCCAAACGCGGCTCCGGAACTGATCCCCAGCACTTCCGGACTGGCCATTGGATTACCGGTCAGACGCTGAATAATGCAGCCCGCCACCGCCAGCATGACGCCCGCCATTAACGCCGCCAGTATCCGCGGCCAGCGCCACGGCATCAGTTCCTCAAGCAGCGTTCCGCTCGCCCACGTCCAGCCGTGCGCGTCGCGACCAAAAGAGAGCGCGCCCCATGTTGCCAGCAGCAAGAGCGCGCCACCGGCAACGGCAAAAGCGAGGACATGCTGACGCTCCGCCGCCACACGATCGCTGGCGTTCATATCCGGCGCGCTCATGCTTTTAAGCCGCGGCAGCAGCCACAGGAGCAGCGGCGCGCCGATTAGCGCCGTCACTGAACCGGTGGAAACTTCCATCCATACGCGGGTGAGCCAAAGGATAATCTGATCGGATAGCCATAAAATAAGCGCCCCAATGAGCGGCGCCAGCATCAGGCGCGCCAGCAGACGTCTTGCGCCAAGCATTTTCGCCAGCAGCGGCGCAAACAGGCCGATAAAACCGATAATGCCCACCGCGTTGACCAGCAGCGCGCTCAACACAATCGCCAACGACAGCGCCGCCAGACGCGCTAACGACAGCGCCAGCCCCAGATTACGCGCAACGCCGTCATCCAGCCCCATCAGCGTCATCGGACGTAGCAACAATAATGTGAGCATCACACCGCCCAGCAACTGCGGCCACAGACGCTGCACGCCGCTCCAGTCGGTTTGCGTCAGCGTTCCGGTGCTCCATAAAAACATGCTTTGCAACTGATCGTGGTGGAAAATCACCAGTAACTGGTTGATTGCACCACAATAGAGGCTAACCACCAACCCGGCGAGGATCAGGGTCACTGGCGACAGACGTTTGCCCCACGCCACGCCGAACACCAGCGCGCCGACAATGCAGGCTCCCGTCAGGGCGGCAAACTGCGTCGCCAGCGCGCCGGGAATCGCCCAAAGCGTAGTCACCGTGATCCCCAATTGCGCGCCGGTCGCCACGCCCAGCGTGGTCGGTTCCGCCAGCGGGTTACGTAATACTTGCTGGAACAGGACACCTACCAGCCCAAGCCCCGCGCCCACCAGCAGCGAAATCGCCAGTCTTGGCAGCAGGCTGTAATGAAAAATCATCTGCTCAATGATGTCGATATCCGGTGACCAGATAGCCTGTTGCCACTGACTGCGCGGTAGCGCAACGGAGAAGTTACCCCATGTCAGCCAGCAGGCGGCAACAAACAGCGCCAATAACAGCAACGCCGGATGGCGGCTTCGCCTTATCCGGCCTACAAAGCACCCGAACCGTAGGTCGGATAAGGCGTTTTTCGCGCCGCCATCCGGCATTTCACGTTTTCTGCTCACGCTTTGCCTCCCAACACGTTATCCAGGATGCGGACAAAATGCATCGTGGAGAGGGTCGCGCCATAGAACCAAACGGCGGGCACCCGGTGAAAGCGCCCGGCGCGGACAAACGGCATGGCCTGCCACAGCGGCGTTGCCATCAGCGCGTTCATATCGGTGCTATTCCCGTGATCGAAGCAGATCACATCCGCTTCTTTATACATCGCCAGCCGATCGATGCTGACCGCCGTACTGCCCCAAAAGTTGGTTTCACCCTGCCAGGCATTGACAATGCCATACTCGTCCAGCACCTCCTGGAACAGGCAATTCGGGCCGAGCACCAGCATATGCCGTGGATCGATAAGCGTCGTCATCAGTAACGGACGCCCCCCGCGGCGGATAAAATGCGGCTTCTGGCTGGCGATGAAGCGATCGTATTGCGCCAGATGTTTTTCTGCCGCAGCTTCCAGATTCAGCGTCTGCGCCAGTTCAACCAGCGAGCGTCGGGCCACCGCCAGCGGCTTTTTGCCGTCGCTAAAATCGAACCCGCGCCCCGGCGCGATCCGCGCCAATTTTTCCGGCGAGGGTCCGTAACCTGCCGACCAGACCATAAACGACGGCTTCATCTCTGTCAGCAGTTCGAGATTGGGTTCAGTACGAAGACCCACATCAATCACCGAATCCGGCAACGGCGGTTCGCTAACCCACAGCTTATAATTTGGCACGTCCGCCACGCCATAAGGCGTAATACCGAGCGCCAGCAGCAGCTCAACCGGCAGCCACTCCAGCGCCACAATCCGGCGGGGATCGATAGCGGCAGCCTGCGCCGTATTCATTTGCCACAGCAGCGGCGAGAGCGCCATCGCCGTTAATAAACGGCGGCGAGTAAGAGGATATAAATCACGCATTAATACACAAAACTCACAGGTGCCGCGCCCGCTGGATGCGGAAGGATACCCATCGGGATACCGTAAATCTGCTCCAGCGTGTCACTGCGCATCAGTTCCGCAGGCGTTCCTTGCGCAATCATTTCACCGCCGCGTAGCGCGACTAAATAATCACAGTAGCGGGCCGCCATGTTGATATCGTGCAGCACCGCAACCACCGTCAGCCCGCGCTGCTGGCTTAAACGATGCACCAGCGCCAGCACGTCAACCTGATGGGCGATATCCAGCGCTGACGTCGGCTCATCCAGCAGCAGACAACGGCTGTCCTGCGCGACCAGCATGGCAATCCACGCGCGCTGGCGCTCGCCGCCGGAAAGACTGTCTACCAGACGATGCGCCAGCGGTTTTAAGCCGACCAGCGTAATCGCCTCGTCTACTTTTTCCCGGTCCGCGACGCCAAAGCGCCCCAGCGCGCCGTGCCACGGATAGCGGCCAATCGCTACCAGTTCGCGCACCGTCATTCCTTCCGCCTGCGGCAATTGTTGAGGCAGATAGGCAACTTTGCGGGCAAACGCCTTGCTGCTCCAGCTCGCCAGCGGCTGATTGTCGAGCAGAATATCCCCTTCGGAAGGCGGCTGATGGCGGCCCAGCATTTTTAACAGCGTGGATTTACCGGAACCATTATGGCCAATAAGTCCGGTGACGCGACCTGCGGGAAACGTTAACGAGAGAGGGTGTAAAAGCGTGCGGCCCGGCACACGAAAGGCGACGCTTCGCAGCGCAAAGGTGGTATCGGAATGAATGTGGTTTTCCTGCATCGCAGCCAACTTGTAAAACGGGCACGGCCAGCCGTGCCCAAAAAGAAATTAGAAACGGAAGGTTGCCGTTGCAACGACCTGACGTTCTGCGCCCCAGAAACAGCCGTAGGTCTGGAAGCAGCTGGCGACGTATTCGCGGTCGAGCAGATTATTAACGTTAACCGCAATGCTGGAGCCCGCCATACCAAAACGCGCCAGATCGTACTTGACGACCGCATCCATCACTGCTGCGCTGCCTACCTTGAAGCTATTGGCCGGATCGCCGTAACTGGAACCAATAAAACGACCGCCTGTTCCCAGCGTTAAACCTGACAACGGACCGTCGTTGAAGGTGTAATCGCCCCACAACGACGCCATGTGTTCAGGCACCTGCTCTGGCGTATTCCCTTTCAGATTAGTGTCTTTCGTGTATTCAGCATCAGTATAAGTGTAAGACGCCGTCATATTGATGTTAGCCGTCAATGCTGCTTTGGCTTCCAGCTCTACACCTCGCGCACGAATTTCGCCTGCCGGCACCTGCGCTAATGGGTTGGTTGGATCGGCGGTCAGGTTATTGGTTTTGGTCAGCTGATAAACGGCCCCCGTAACAACAACCGGCATGTCTTTCGGTACATATTTCACCCCTGCTTCATATTGCTCGCCTTTTGACGGCTTGTAAGAAACGCGTGGGGTGCTCCACAAATCGAAGGCGCTTGGCTCGAAAGATTGGCTATAGCTGAAGTAAGGTGAAATTCCATTATCGAATACGTAGTTTACGCCACCGCGCCAGGTGAACTGGTGGTCATTACGTTCAATATATCCTTCTGTCGGCGTAGTGGAATTCTGACGCACCGTTGTCGCTTGTTTAGACCAGTCATAACGGCCGCCGAGAGTAAATACCCACTTATTCCATTCCGCCTGATCCTGAACATAAAGGCCTGTTTGTTTACTTTCGTTCATCTGGTACGGCTCGGCGCCGCCGAAAGCAAAGTATTCAGGATGGTAATTGTTATAGAGATCGATTGACGGCGCGCTACCAAACGTCGCGTTAATATCATTACGCATACGCATGAAATCGACACCCGTCAGCAACGTATGATCAATATCGCCGGTCGCGAATTTACTTTCCAGTTGTGTATCTACGCTGAAATTCTGTAAACGCTCGTTGTCAACGATAGTACCGCGGTTAAGCGTATGGCCGTCCGCCGCAATCCCCGTGCCATAGACGCTTTTTTGCGCGGTTTTCATTTCGACAAAACGTAAATTCTGGCGCACGGTAAAAGTGTCGTTGAAGCCATGCTCGAAACTGTATCCCACCATTTTCTCGTTACGAGAATAGGTGTTGTTTGACGCCCCTTCATTGAAATCTGTTGGCAAGCGTTTACCATTCGGTAACGGTTCAACCGTTCCCTCTTTCGGCAGCCAGCCGTAGTAGCCGGTCTCTGGTTCGTTCTGGAAATAAGAAAGGAACGTAAAATTCGTTTTCTCATCCGGACGCCAGGTAAAAGAGGGCGCAATCGCATAGCGCTGCGACTCAGAGCTCTTTTGCTGTTCGTTTGTCGAACGCGCCAGTCCCGTCAGACGATATGAGAACTCACCGTTGTCATCCAGGGAATCACTAAAATCAAAACCGGTCTGGAACAAATTGTCCGTCCCCATTTTGAATTGAATTTCTTTCAGCGGCTCAGTAGTCGGCCGCTTGCTAACCATCGAAATGATACCGCCCGGGTTGCTCTTACCGTAGAGAACGGACGTTGGGCCACGCATCAACTCAACACGCTCAAGCATGTAGGGATCAATAACCGCATCGTTGTAGAAGTTCCCCTGCAATTTCAGGCCATCCAGATAGTTGTTCTGGCTCAGGCCGACGGAAGAGAAGCCACGGATAATCACAAAGTCATAGGTATTGGAAGCGCCGCGACTGCTTACCGTTACGCCCGGCGTGTAACCCAACGCTTCTTTTACTGACTGGAATTGATGCATCTGCATCTCTTCGTTAGTGACCACCGAAACCGACTGTGGCGTTTTTTCGATAGGTGTATCAGTTTTGGTGGTAGTGGCGGAACGCTTCGCGGCGATGGTCGGAGCCGGTCCCCAGGCACTTTCCTGCGCGGCAGGCGCTGCGGTTACGGTAATGGTTTCTTCTTTCGGTTGAACCGCCGCCTGTGCATAGACAGACATGCCGCTAACCGCTGTGGCTACTACAACTGCGATTTTACGCAGTGAGGAGTTTGGCTGAGCAGTTTTAATACGCGCCATTGGTATATCTCTGATGAAAGTGAATGATAACGTAAACGATAATTATTATTATAACCGCAGCATGATAGGCGAAATATCGTCGCAATGGCAAGCGATACGCGGCCCTACGAAAACTAAGGGGTTAAGAAATAACCAGATGAAAAGGAAGGGTTAATAAATTAGACTGAAATGTTATTTATAGGGGATTTGCCGGATGGCGACGTAAGCGTCTTATTCGGCCTACGTCGCACATAATGGAGTCGTAACGGTGTAGACCGGGTAAGCACAGCGCCACCCGGCACTATTACCGTGATTAATTGCCGCCGAACATCTCCTTAATCCAGCCGGCAACGCCGTCGCTCTTCTCTTCTTTCGGCGGCTGTTGCTGCGCAGGCTGCTGCGGCTGAGACGACTGATCGAACGGATTGCCTGACGGCTGCTGTTGCTGCTGCATCATCTCGCCCTGCTGGCACAGCGTATTTGGATCGTCCGTCCAGACCGGCAGAGTGCGCATACCGCCGCTACAGACAAAATTACCGTCGTAATCAACGCCCATATCCACCACATCTTCCGGCGGCGTCAGAACTAAAGGCGTCGGCGTCTGGTTCGCCAGATAGCGCTGGTAAATCGCCATCGCGCCGCTGGCGCCGTACAATTTCGTCGGCTGGTTGTTATCACGGCCTACCCAGGTGATAGTCACCTGGCTGCCGTCGATACCGGCAAACCAGGTATCGACATTGTTGTTTGTCGTCCCGGTTTTACCCGCCAGATGCAGACCCGGATATTTCGCGCCAAGCTGACGCCCCGTACCACGCTGGACGACCTGCTGCATTGTCCAGAGCGTCAGGTAAGCCGCCTGTGCCGGTACAGCGCGTTCAGCTTGCGGATAACTTTGGTACAGCACCTTACCATCTTCCGCAATAACCGAACGCAGCGCTGATAACGGCGCGCGATTTCCGCCGCTGGCGATAGTCTGGAACGCCTGCGCCACTTCGATCGGCGTCAGGTTCAGCGCCCCTAACAGCATCGCCGGAACCGGATTGAGCTGATCTTTCGGCACGCCGAGCTTCGTCCAGGTATCGGTTACCGCCGGTAGACCTAACGCCATCCCCAGATTGACCGTCGGTACGTTCATTGAGCGAGTTAACGCATCCACCAGCATCACTTTCCCGCTTTCGCTGTAGCGACGATCGTCGTTCTGCGGCGACCAGACCTGACCATTCGGCTGGCGCAGAGAAATCGGCGCATCGGCAATCCAGGTGTTCAGACGATATAAGTTCGGCTGACTTAACGCGGTCAGATAGGTCGCCGGTTTAGCCAGCGACCCGATGGAACGGCGCGCCTGCATGGCACGGTTATAGCCGGCATACTGCGGCTCCGCCCCGCCAACCATCGCGCGCACCTCGCCGCTAAAGCGATCCACCACCACCATCGCAGTTTCCAGATCGCTCAATTTACGCTGCTTCTTCAACGCCGGAATGCCTTCGACAACGGCTTTTTCTGCGGCATCCTGCGCCACGGAGTCAAAGGTGGTGAAGATCTTCACGCCGGAGAGATCTTTAATTTTATCCCCCAGCTTCGCCTGCAGTTCCTGACGAACCATCTGCATAAACGCTGGCTGCGGTGAAATAACGCCGCCACGCGGCTGTACGCCAAGCGGACGTGCGCTCAGCATGTCATAGAGTTCCTGATCGATGATTTTCTGCTGCTGTAACAGGCGTAACACCAGGTTACGACGCTCCAGCGCCAGTTTCGGGTTGCGCCACGGGTTATAAATCGACGCCCCTTTTACCATCCCCACCAGTAACGCCTGCTGATCGAGGCTCAGTTCCTCTACCGGACGACCAAAGTAATACAGGCTCGCCAGAGGAAAACCGCGAATTTCATTGTCCCCGCTTTGACCGAGGTAGACCTCGTTCATGTACAGCTCAAGAATACGATCTTTACTGTAACGGGCATCCATGATCAGCGCCATGTAGGCTTCATTCGCTTTACGCCAGTATGATCTTTCGCTGGAGAGGAACAGGTTCTTCACCAGCTGCTGGGTTAGCGTACTGGCCCCCTGCACCGTGCGTCCCGCCGTCAGGTTGGCCAGCACCGCACGCCCGATAGAGTAAAGACTAATGCCATCATGCTCATAGAAATGACGGTCTTCCGTCGCCAACAGCGTATCGACCAGCAGATCCGGGAAACCGCTGCGCGGGACGAATAAACGCTGCTCGCCATTTGGCGAAGAAAGCATGGTGATAAGCCGCGGATCGAGGCGGAAGAAGCCAAACTGGCGGTTGTTATCCAGATTGACGATGGTTTCCAGACGCCCGTCACTGAACGTCAGCCGCGCGCGCACCTGCCCTTCTTTGCTGTCCGGGAAGTCAAACGGACGACGGATCATCTCAATGCTATTGGCCTGCACGGTAAATTCGCCGGGACGGGTCATCTTCGTCACCAGACGATACTGCGTCGCTTCCAGCAATTTCACCATCTCGTTTTTGCTGACAGGCATGTCTGGCTCAAGGTTCACCATCCGGCCATATACCGCCGCCGGAAGCTGCCAGACCTTGCCATCAATACGGCTGCGGATTTTTTGATCCAGATAGACGCCGTAAATGGCGAACAGCACCACAAAAACGATAAACAGTTTTAGCAATAGCCACAGCCAGCCGCGCTTGCCACGAGGCTTACGCCCTTTGCCCTTACCTTTACGCGGCATCGGTTCTTCATCCTCATAGTCATCATCATAATCGTCGTCATGCTGCCGACGACGGCTCACCTTTTGTTTCACAGGACGTGACGGTTTCCCCTTACGTCCAATCGGCTCGCGGTCATTCCCCGCCATGCTTTTTCTCCGCAACATACAGGCGCAAAGGCCCGATTCTCTATTCTTCAGCCAGACGACAGAAGAAGAAATCTCTCAATTATTACCGCTCTTTCGCCGGATGCGGCATAACGCCTTATCCGGCCTACAGTTACATTACGAATACTTCTTCGTGCGCCGCGTTGGGGCGGTATTCGCCGGATCGTCCGGCCAGACATGTTTGGGGTAACGGCCCTTCATCTCTTTTTGCACTTCGCGATACGCCCCCTGCCAGAAAGCGCTTAAATCGCGCGTAATCTGTAGCGGTCGCTGCGCTGGCGAAAGCAGTTCCAGCACCAGCGGCACGCGGCCCTGAGCGATGGTTGGGGTCTTCGCTTCGCCAAACATTTCCTGCATTCTGACCGCCAGTGCGGGCGGGTTATCTTCATGATAACGAATCGTTATTCGGCTTCCCGTCGGCACAGTGTAATGCCCAGGCAGTTCACTATCCAGACGTTGCAGCATGGCATAGTCAAGCAGTCCCCGTAACGCCTGAGTCACATTCAGAGATTTCAGACTCCGTAACGACTGTACGCCTGTCATGTGCGGCAGCAACCAGTTTTCCAGAGTCGCCAGCAGCGACGCCTCATCCACGGCAGGCCAGTCATATTCCGGCAACCATTTCGCCGCACAGTGTAGACGCAGACGGAACTGCTCCGCTTCCGGCGTCCAGTTAAGGACGGCCAGACCTCTATCGCGGATGCCGTTCAGCATCGCCTGATGAAGCTCCTCTTCAGACGGTTTCGCCAGTGGCTGAACGCTAACCGTCAACTGTCCAATACGCATTCTGCGCCACGCTTTCAACGTTCCCTGCGCTTCGTCCCATTCAACCGTGTCAGACTGGCGCAGTAAATCAGGACACGCCTGAATCAGCGAGGCAATATCCAGCGGCTGCGCCAACAATATTCGGGCGTCCGGCGAGGCGCTACCTTGCAGCAACAGCGGCGCGATCAGCCATTCATGACGTCCCAACGCGTCATCCGCATCTAACATCGCGCCCATACCATTGGCTAACTGATAGCGCCCTTCCTGACCACGACGCCGCGCGATGCGGTCGCTAAACGCTCTGGCCAACAGCGGCATAATAAGCGCGCTATCCGGCTCGCCATTACGCACCTGCAGCCGTTTTAAAAGCTGCTGGCTACGCTGCTGCCAGCCCGGCTGTCGCCGCGAAAATAGCACGCTTAAATCCGTACCGCCGCCGCGCGGCGGGTCCTCAAGGATGGCCGCGAGCATGGCGGCGGTGGCGGCGCTATCGCCCTCGTCGGCGTTGACTAACATCGCCGCCAGGCGCGGATCGTTACCCATTGCCGCCATTTTCCGGCCCCGCGCGCTTAACCGCTCGCCCTCCAGCGCGCCTAACATCAATAATAAACGGCGGGCGGCCTGAAGATTCACCTCCGGCGGCCTGTCCAGCCAGAAAAGCGATGCCGGATCGTGACATCCCCACTGCAACACCTCCATCAACAAACCGGAAAGGTCACTGTGTAAGATTTCCGGATCGCTTTGCGCCGCCGCCCGCTCCGCCTGTTCTTTGGCCAGCAGATGTAAACAGATACCCGGCGCCAGTCGTCCGGCGCGCCCCGCGCGCTGCGTCATTGACGCCTGACTGATACGCTGCGTAACCAGCCGCGTCAGTCCCGTTCGCGCGTCGAATCGCGCCACGCGCTCCTGAGCGCTATCGACGACCAGACGAATCCCTTCAATCGTCAAACTGGTTTCGGCAATGTTAGTCGCCAACACCACTTTACGCATCCCGGCGGGGGCGGGAACAATCGCTTTGCGTTGCGCCTCCAAAGACAATGCGCCATACAGCGGACAAAGCAGGACATCGCTCCCTACCCGCGACGCCAGATGTTCATGAACGCGCTGTATTTCGCCTACGCCGGGTAAGAATAGCAGCAGCGAACCGTTTTCATTGCGCAGCAGTTCCGCTGTCGCCATCGCGACGGCTTCATCAAAACGCAAATGCGCCGCGAGCGGCTGATAACGTCGCTCCACCGGGAACGCGCGCCCTTCCGAGACGATCGTCGGCGCATCAGGCAGTCGCTGACAGAGCCTGTCGTTATCCAGCGTCGCTGACATGATTAACAGCCTGAGATCGTCACGGAGCCCTTGCTGGATATCCAGCAACAGCGCCAACGCTAAATCCGCCTGTAAACTGCGCTCATGAAATTCATCCAGTATCACCAGCCCCACGCCGCGTAATTCGGGATCGAGCTGAATCATTCTGGTCAATACGCCTTCGGTCACCACTTCCAGCCGGGTACGCGGCCCCACGCAGCTTTGCGCGCGCATCCGGTAACCTACCGTTTCGCCAGGCTTTTCATTCAACGCTTCCGCCAGACGCTGCGCGACATTACGCGCCGCCAGACGACGCGGTTCAAGCAGAAGGATTTTTCCAGCAACCGGCCCCTGTTGCAGGAGTTGCAACGGCAGCCAGGTGGATTTCCCCGCCCCGGTAGGCGCGGACAACAAAACCTGCGGCGCGGTTTTTAGGGCTGTCAACAATTCAGGCAATACGGCGGCAACGGGCAATGACGTCACAAACGGCTCCACGGGGTTAACTTTCTTTGCGCCGCATTGTAGCATCGTGTTAATCCATAACCGAGTATCCCTATGTCTGAGCCAAAACGGCTGTTTTTTGCTATTGACTTACCCGACGACGCGCGCGCGCAAATTATCGCCTGGCGCGCCGCCCATTTTGCGTCTGAAGACGGACGCCCCGTGGCAGCGGCGAACCTACACCTGACGCTGGCCTTTTTAGGCGACGTCAGTAGCGATAAGCAGCGCGCGCTTGCGCAACTGGCCGGACGAATTCGCCAGCCGGGCTTTACGCTACATCTGGATGACGCCGGTCAGTGGCTGCGTTCGCGCGTGGTGTGGCTGGGGATGCGCCAGCCGCCGCGCGGGTTGTTGCAGTTGGCTAATATGCTGCGCGCGCAGGCCGCCCGCAGCGGTTGTTACCAAAGCCCGCAGCCTTTTCACCCGCATATTACGCTGCTGCGCGATGCCAGCCATACGGTGGCTATCCCGCCGCCGGGCTTTTGCTGGTCATTTCCGGTCACGTCGTTTGCGCTTTACGCCTCTTCGTATGGGCAAGGCCGTACCCGCTATGCCGAGCTGCAGCGCTGGACGCTGAGCGAATAATAATGAAGGAATGTCGATGCTATTCTCACCCCCTTTACAACGCGCTACATTGATTCAGCGCTATAAACGTTTTTTAGCCGATGTGATCACCCCTGACGGTACGACGCTTACGCTGCACTGTCCTAATACCGGCGCGATGACCGGCTGCGCCACGCCAGGCGATACCGTCTGGTATTCGACATCAGAAAATACTAAACGCAAATATCCGCATACCTGGGAATTAACTGAAACGCAATCCGGCGCATTCATTTGCGTGAATACGCTGCGGGCGAACCAGCTAACGAAAGAAGCGATTCAGGAGAATCGCCTGCCGGCGCTGGCGGGGTACAATATTCTGAAAAGTGAAGTCAAATATGGCGCCGAGCGCAGCCGTATAGATTTTATGTTACAGGCAGATTTCCGCCCGGACTGCTATATTGAAGTGAAATCGGTCACGTTAGCGGAAAAAGAAAACGGTTATTTTCCCGACGCCATCACCGAACGAGGGCAAAAACATCTTCGGGAGTTGATGGGCGTTGCGGCGGCAGGTCATCGCGCGGTGGTGGTGTTCGCGGTGCTGCACTCCGCCATTACACGTTTTTCACCCGCACGTCATATCGATATAAAATACGCGCAGCTATTGAGCGAGGCTCAGAATAAAGGCGTGGAAGTTTTAGCTTATAAAGCAGAACTTTCAGCCCAAAAAATGGAACTGAACGAACCAGTACCCATAACGTTGTAGTGGAATAACAGCCTGATTATTAAGTATTCTGGCCGCGTGCGTAAATACGCTTTTCCTCACAGGGTTGTCAAGTGTTACGTTTAGATAATTGCTATCCGGAAAAGCATCTGCTATTTATAGCGACCTGATTTTCCCCCGAACATGGGGATCGATAGTGCGTGTTAAGGAGAAGCAACATGCAAGAAGGGCAAAACCGTAAAACATCGTCCCTGAGTATTCTCGCCATCGCTGGGGTGGAGCCGTACCAGGAGAAACCGGGCGAAGAGTATATGAACGAAGCCCAGCTATCGCACTTCAAGCGTATTCTTGAAGCATGGCGTAATCAACTCCGGGATGAAGTCGATCGCACTGTGACGCACATGCAGGACGAAGCCGCCAACTTCCCCGATCCGGTCGATCGCGCCGCGCAGGAAGAGGAGTTTAGCCTGGAGTTACGTAATCGTGACCGTGAGCGCAAACTGATCAAAAAGATCGAGAAGACGCTGAAGAAAGTGGAAGATGAAGACTTCGGTTATTGCGAGTCCTGCGGGGTGGAAATTGGTATCCGCCGCCTGGAAGCGCGTCCAACAGCCGATCTGTGCATCGACTGCAAAACGCTGGCTGAAATTCGCGAAAAACAGATGGCGGGTTAATCCCGTTCGTTTCTACCCTATTTATGACAGGCGGGAGTTTTCCCGCCTTATTCTTTATTGCCCGCAGCATGACTGACTCACACTATATTGGCCGTTTCGCGCCATCGCCATCCGGCGAACTGCATTTCGGCTCGTTAATCGCCGCCCTCGGCAGCTATCTACAAGCCCGTGCGCAACGCGGAATTTGGCGCGTTCGCATAGAGGATATCGACCCCCCACGTGAAGTTCCCGGTGCCGCAGCGACCATTCTGCGCCAGCTGGAACATTACGGCCTGCACTGGGATGGCGAGGTCTTATGGCAATCACAGCGTCATGAGGCTTATCGCGAGGCGCTGGCCTGGCTTCACGAGCAGGGACTGAGCTACTACTGCACTTGCCCCCGCTCGCGCATTCAACGTCTGGGCGGTATTTACGACGGCCATTGCCGGACGTTATACCACGGGCCGGAGAATGCCGCCGTCAGAATTAAACAGCAGCATCCGGTGATGCGTTTCCATGATGCCTTGCGCGGCGACATCCAGGCTGACCCACAGCTGGCGAGCGAAGATTTTATTATCCACCGCCGCGACGGACTGTTTGCTTATAATCTGGCCGTGGTGGTCGACGATCATTTTCAGGGGGTGACGGAGATCGTCCGCGGCGCAGATTTAATCGAACCCACTGTCCGACAACTTTCTCTGTATAAACAGTTTGGCTGGCGTGCGCCTGGTTACGTGCACCTTCCGCTGGCGCTCAACGAACAAGGCGCTAAACTTTCCAAGCAAAATCATGCCCCTGCGCTTGCGACAGGCGATCCGCGCCCGGTACTGGTCCAGGCATTGCGCTTTTTAGGCCAACGCGACGTCGTAGCGTGGCAGGAGATGTCTGTTGAGGAGTTGCTGCGCTTTGCGGTGACGCACTGGAGGCTTACAGCCGTACCCACATCGGCTAATGTAAATCCGGCATTCTCAAATGCGTCTCGCTGAGCTATGATTAGCCGCTATTTTTGCTCATCGTCTTTCGCATTGCTGCGGCGTTAATGATGCTTACAGCCCAGGTCGCGTTGCTCTCTTACGCCCGTCTGCCGTAATGCGAAAGACATAGAGTAAGTTGATCTTATTAATGTATGACACTACCGAGGTGCGCTATTTTTACCCGAGTCGCTAATTTTTGCCGTAAGGTGTTAAGCCGCGAGGAGAGCGAGGCAGAACAAGCCGTCGCCCGTCCACATATGACGATTATCCCGCGTGAACAGCACGCTATCTCCCGCAAAGATATCAGTGAAAATGCCCTCAAGGTACTGTACAGGCTGAACAAAGCGGGCTATGAAGCCTACCTGGTCGGCGGCGGCGTCCGCGATCTCCTGCTCGGCAAAAAGCCGAAGGATTTCGACGTGACCACCAACGCAACACCAGATCAGGTACGGAAATTATTCCGCAATTGCCGTCTGGTGGGGCGTCGTTTCCGCCTGGCTCACGTGATGTTTGGCCCGGAAATTATCGAAGTGGCAACGTTTCGTGGTCATCATGAAGGCAGTGAAAGCGACCGTACGACCTCCCAGCGTGGGCAAAACGGTATGCTGCTGCGCGATAATATCTTCGGCTCTATCGAAGAAGATGCCCAGCGCCGCGATTTCACCATCAACAGCCTTTACTACAGCGTAGCGGATTTTACCGTGCGCGATTACGTCGGCGGAATGCAGGATCTGCAAGAAGGCGTGATTCGCCTGATCGGCAATCCGGAAACGCGCTACCGCGAAGATCCGGTTCGAATGCTGCGCGCCGTGCGTTTCGCTGCGAAGCTCAATATGCGTATCAGCCCTGAAACGGCTGAGCCAATCCCGCGTCTGGCTACCTTGCTAAACGACATTCCTCCCGCGCGCCTGTTCGAAGAGTCGCTGAAGCTGTTGCAGGCGGGGAACGGTTTTGAAACCTATCAACAACTGCGGGAATACAACCTCTTCCAGCCGTTGTTTCCTACCATTACGCGTTATTTCACCGAAAACGGCGACAGCGCAATGGAACGCATCATTGCGCAGGTGTTGAAGAATACGGATAACCGCATCCGTAACGAGATGCGCGTTAATCCGGCATTTTTGTTTACCGCCATGTTCTGGTATCCGCTGCTGGAGATGGCGCAAAAAATCGCTCAGGAGAGCGGTCTGGCCTATTACGACGCTTTCGCGCTGGCCATGAATGACGTGCTGGATGAAGCCTGCCGTTCACTGGCGATCCCGAAACGTCTGACCACGCTTACCCGTGATATTTGGCAGCTTCAGTTACGCATGTCGCGACGTCAGGGCAAACGCGCCTGGAAACTGATGGAACATCCCAAATTCCGCGCCGCGTTTGATTTGCTGGAGCTGCGCGCTCAGGTGGAAAATAATACTGAGCTGCAACGTCTGGCGCAGTGGTGGGCCGAGTTTCAGGCTTCCGCGCCGCCGGAACAAAAAGGGATGCTCAACGAGCTGGACGACGATCCTGCTCCACGCCGCCGCCGTTCACGTCCGCGCAAACGCGCGCCGCGTCGCGAGGGAAGTGCATGACTGTCGTTTATATCGCCATTGGCAGCAACCTCGCCTCCCCTTTGGTGCAGGTTAATGCTGCCGTGAAAGCGATTGGTGAAATCCCTGACAGCCGAATCGTGGCCGTCTCCTCGTTTTACCGTACACCGCCATTAGGCCCACAGGATCAACCCGATTACCTGAACGCCGCCGTCGCGCTGGAAACCACCCTTGCGCCGGAAGAATTACTCAATCACACCCAACGCATTGAGTTACAGCAGGGTCGGGTGCGCAAAGCCGAACGCTGGGGGCCACGAACGCTGGACCTCGACATTATGCTGTTTGGCGATGAAGTGATTAACACCGAACGTCTGACCGTACCGCACTACGACATGAAAAACCGTGGTTTTATGCTGTGGCCACTCGCTGAAATCGCGCCGGATCTCCTCTTCCCTGGTAAGACTCCGCTTTGTCGCTACCTCGCCCAGCACCACCCTCAACGCCCGGCACTCTGGTAATAGCGCTGATTTCCGGAACACTGTGTGAAGAGGCGCGGCACGATTGATGCCCGTATAACCATTCAACGTTAACCACGCAGCTAAAACATGGCCATAACCATTTGATACAACATTTAATATTATATTTTTCCACAAACGCACAAAACGTTAATATTTTAAATCACTAATTAACATTGCCCTTGTTATTTTTTTTACAATAATATTGTATTTTTTCTAATCAATAAAAAAACATCAATCACAGTGATATAAAAGATAAACCATATCCAAACATTCTTTTTTTTCTCTACATAAAAACCGTCACAGAATCAATACGTCCAATACAAACATCAACAAGATAAATGCTATAAATGCAAATATCTCCATCTTCTCAACAATCTACGCTAAAAATCTTACAGAAATAATAATCAGTTGAAAAAACCAACCTCCAATAAATATGAAATTCAAATATCATTTACATTAAAAATAACAACACCAAAACAAATAGATTTTATGAATTTTACATTTCATGCTGATGTTTGCTTTAATCCACTCGCAATAATTTATTCACCAGTTATTTTTAAAGACATTAAGTTCTAATAAGGACATTACGAAATGAAT
>NZ_JBKFSV010000017.1:0-75600 GCF_046569445.1 Salmonella sp. 741265050_HSA
GTGGCGCATTATAGGGAGTTATTTCTGCCTGACAAGAGGAAATTTAAAATAATTTTCTGAGTGTCTCTTTTTTCATCAATGGCGTGCTTAACGTGCCATAAAATAAGCAAATTGCCGTTATTGCAACTGTAATCACACTTCCAGGTGGCATACTAATAACCAAACGAAAGAGAAAGGAAGAACATTCATGCCTTTAAGCGCACAACAATTAGCCGCACAGAAAAATCTATCCTATGTTCTGGCTGAAAAGCTGGCGCAGCGGATATTAAAGGGTGACTACGCCCCCGGTACGATTCTTCCCGGCGAAATAGAACTGGGCGAGCAGTACGGCGTAAGTCGAACGGCAGTTCGCGAAGCGGTGAAAACGTTGACGGCTAAAGGTATGGTGCTACCCCGTCCGCGCATTGGTACGCGGGTGATGCCGCAGGGAAACTGGAACTTTCTGGATCAAGAGCTGCTGACCTGGTGGATGACGGAAGAAAATTTTCATCAGGTGGTAGATCATTTTCTGGTGATGCGTATTAGCCTGGAGCCGCAAGCCTGCCTGCTGGCGGCGACTCTTGGCACACCGGAGCAGAAAGCGCGGCTTAATGCCTTAATGGAAGAGATGGTCGCGCTGAAAAAGCATTTTAAGCGTGAACGCTGGATTGAAGTGGATATGGCGTGGCACGAGCATATCTACGAAATGAGCGCCAATCCCTTTCTAATCTCTTTTGCTACGCTATTTCATTCGGTTTATCACACTTACTTTACCTCAATCACCTATAACGAGGTGGTAAAGCTGGATTTGCACCAGGCCATTGTTGATGCCATCGCTGATGGCGACGGCGAACGCGCTTTCCAGGCCTGTCAGGCGTTGTTAATAGCGCCCAATGAGAGACCAGATAATTAACAGGATATTGAATGACCAGCAAAAAAGCGCGCAGTATGGCTGGCCTGCCGTGGATCGCGGCGATGGCCTTCTTTATGCAGGCGCTAGACGCCACCATTTTGAATACCGCTTTACCGGCTATTGCGCATAGTCTTAACCGTTCACCACTCGCCATGCAGTCCGCTATTATCAGTTATACCCTGACAGTAGCTATGTTAATTCCGGTAAGCGGCTGGCTGGCTGACCGCTTCGGTACGCGTCGCGTCTTTATGGTTGCCGTAAGTCTGTTTACGTTAGGCTCGCTGGCCTGCGCGCTCTCCAGTTCACTATCTGAATTGGTTATTTTTCGCGTCGTACAAGGCGTCGGCGGAGCGATGATGATGCCGGTGGCGCGGCTGGCGTTATTGCGAGCCTATCCGCGTAGTGAGCTGCTGCCCGTTCTTAACTTTGTCACTATGCCGGGGCTGGTAGGTCCGATTCTGGGGCCGGTATTAGGCGGCGTACTGGTGACCTGGGCAAGCTGGCACTGGATCTTCCTGATTAATATTCCCATTGGTGTTGCAGGCATTCTGTATGCCCGCAAATATATGCCCAACTTCACCACGCCGCGTCGCAAGTTTGACATGACCGGCTTCTTTCTTTTTGGGTTAAGTCTGGTTTTATTTTCCAGCGGAATGGAACTGTTTGGCGAAAAGATTGTGGCGACATGGATCGCATCCGCCATTATTTTTTGCAGTATCGTTCTACTATTGGCCTATATCCGCCACGCCCGCCGTCATCCGACACCGTTAATATCACTGTCGCTGTTTAAGACACGCACATTTTCCGTCGGTATTGCCGGCAACCTCGCCACGCGTCTGGGGACTGGCTGCGTACCTTTTTTGATGCCGTTAATGCTACAGGTTGGTTTTGGCTACCCGGCTCTGATCGCTGGCTGCATGATGGCACCGACGGCTTTGGGTTCTATTATCGCGAAATCGACCGTAACGCAGGTTTTGCGACGTTTGGGATACCGGAAGACTCTGGTCGGCATTACGGTATTTATCGGTCTGATGATTGCCCAGTTTTCGTTTCAATCTCCCGCCATGCCGATCTGGATGCTCGTGCTGCCGCTATTCATTCTTGGAATGGCGATGTCCACTCAATTTACGGCAATGAATACGATTACTCTTGCGGATCTGACAGACGATAACGCCAGCAGCGGCAACAGCGTTCTGGCAGTTACGCAGCAATTGTCTATCAGTTTAGGCGTGGCGATCAGCGCGGCGGTGTTACGTATTTATGAAGGTTTTGCGGGCACCAGTACCGTGGAACAGTTCCACTATACCTTTATCACGATGGGGGCGATCACAATCGTGTCCGCGCTGATGTTTATGCTGCTAAGAGCCAAAGACGGCAACAATCTGATTAAAGAACGGCATAAATCTAAACCGACCCACGCACCGTCAAAACCGGAGTAAGCTGAAGTCGCTGTTGTTGCAAGGCGGGCTGCGCCATCCGATGAATCAACACATCAATAGCCAGCTCGCCCAATTCATCTTTCGGCTGATGGATAGTCGTCAGCGGCGGCGTCATATAGCGCGCCAGCTCAATGTCATCATAGCCAATGACTGCCATATCCTGCGGAATACGAAGCCCCGCCTGATATAGCGCCTGATAGGCACCGACAGCCATCGCATCGTTTCCGGTAAAAACCGCTTGCGGTCGCTGTTGATGGGCGAGTAACGCCTGCATGGCGTCAAAGCCGCCGCCAAATTCAAAATCGCCGGTGATCTCATAGCCTTGCGGAATAGCCAGCCCTGCGCGTTTCATCGCCGCCCGATACCCTTCCAGCCGCAAACGCGCTGGCGTTTTGTCCAGCGGGCCGGTAATACAGGCTATTCGGGTAAATCCTTTATCGATAAGGTATTGGGTAGCAAGATCGCCGCCTAACAACGAATTATCCTGAATGAGATCGCTATCGCCCTCACCATCAAACGGCGACCAGTCCATCATGACGGTAGGAATAGACGGATAACGCTCCATGATTTCACGAGAAGGCTGATGCGTTTCGGTACACAGCAGCAGTAAACCGTCTACCCGTTTTTGCATCAGCGTCTCCAGGTTGCGGTTCATCCGTTGCTCGTCGCCTTCGGTATTGCACAGCACCAGACTATAACCGCGCTCAAAACAGCTTCGCTCAACGCCGCGCACCAGTTCGGAATAAAAAGGGTTGGTACTGGCGGTAATCAACATACCAATCGTGCGGGTCTGGTTTAACTTGAGGCTTCGCGCCAGCGCAGAAGGCGCATAGTTAAGCGATTTAATCGCCGCTTCAACTTTTTCGGTTATCGTCTCACTCACAAAGCGATCTTTGTTGATAACGTGAGAGACCGTCGATGTAGAGACTCCCGCCAGGCGGGCAACATCTTTCATAGTAGCCAAGCGTTACCCCTGCTGATGTAAAAACGCTTCTATCTCTTCGCGCCACGGAACGGAAGGTTGCGCGCCTTTACGCGTTACGGCAATCGCGGCGGCGGCATGGGCAAAGCGAATCGCTTCCGGCAACGGCGTCTCCTCGAGTATCGCGGTGATAAAGGCGCCGTTAAACGTATCTCCGGCGGCAATGGTATCGACAGCCTCAACGCTAAATCCAGGAACGCGGCGGCCCTCGCCGTTTACGCTGGCCCAGACGCCACGGCTTCCTAAGGTAATTAATACGGTTCGAATGCCTTTATCATGCAAAACCTGCGCAGCTTTCGCGGCATCGTCGTCATTTTCCACACGCACGCCCGTCAGCTTTTCAGCTTCCGTTTCATTTGGCGTGATGATGTCCACCAGCGCCAGCAGCTCATCCGGTAGCTCACGGGCAGGCGCCGGGTTCAGCGCAACAGTAGTATGATGTTGATGGGCGATTTTCGCCGCCGCCAGTACGCTTTCCAGCGGCGATTCCAGCTGCATCAGTAACGCATCCGCCTGCGCGATACGTTCACGTTGCGCATCAACCAACGCCGGCGATAACGCGGCATTCGCTCCGGCATGAATACCGATGACGTTCTCGCCTTCGCCATTAACGAAAATCAGCGCCACCCCGGTAGACTCGCCTTTAATGACGCTAACTGGCGCGATATCAATACGATCGCTGACTAATTGTTTACGAATACTGTCGCCAATATCGTCATCGCCCGTGCAGGCGATAAACGCAATATTTGCCCCGCTACGTCCCGCAGCAACCGCCTGATTCGCGCCTTTCCCGCCAAACGCGACCTGATAATGGCTACCGGTTACCGTTTCACCCGGGGTAGGGAAGGACTCAAGATTAAGGATATGATCGGCATTAATGCTGCCAAGGACGATGAGATTACCTGCGGTTTTCATATTCGGGGTTCCACGTCAAAGTGCGCCACCGGTTAGGGTGGCGCGTGCCCTGCTTTTCTTTTTTACGTTCACCTCAGCGGAGGATCGCGTATTTCTGTCGCCATCAGGCCATAGTTGACCCGTGTCGTTTATTACTGCTTGATGACCAGTTTCAGGTCAACCGGATATTTGGCCTGAACTTTTTCGCCTTTCAGCACCTTATCCGCCACTTCAACGCCTTTGGCGCCGATTTGATCCGGTAACTGAGCGATAGTCGCTGCCAGTTTGCCATCTTTTACAGCCTTTTCGCCATCCGGCGTACCGTCAAATCCAACCACCATCACATCTGCTTTACCGGCAGTTTGCAGCGCGCGCAGTGCGCCCAGCGCCATTTCATCGTTCTGGGCGAAGACAGCCTGAACATCCGGATGCGCGGTCAGCAGGTTTTGCATGACGTTCAGACCCTTAGTACGGTCGAAATCGGCAGGCTGGCTGGCCAGAACATTAAATTTGTGAGCGGCTACCGCCTGCTGGAAACCTTCGCCACGCTCACGCGCCGCAGATGTTCCGGCAATGCCTTGCAGCTCAATCACTTTGGCGCCTTCGCCAGCTTTTTTCGCGATATAGTCGCCAGCGATCTTACCGCCCAGCACGTTATCAGACGCGATATGGCTGACGACATCACCTTTGGTTGCCTGGCGGTCAAGCGTGATAACCGGAATCTTCGCCTGGTTCGCCATCTTCACCGCGTTACCCACCGCATCGGAGTCAGTCGGGTTGATCAGCAGAATTTTGGTCCCGCGAACGGTTAAATCCTGCACGTTCGCCAGCTCTTTGGCAGGGTTGTTCTGGGAGTCCAGCACCACCAGGTTATAACCCAGTTTATCCGCCTCTTTTTGCGCCCCGTCTTTTAACGACACGAAGAAGGGATTATTGAGGGTAGAGATCACCAGCGCAATGGTGTCTTTCGCCATTGCATTCGCGCTCACGGTGGCGCTCAGCGCAACAGCAGATACCAGGGTAGCCAGTTTTTTCATGTTCATATTTCAGATGTCCTGTAGTCGTTGTTACTGCTTTTTGTTGTCTACCAGTACCGCCAGCAAAATCACCACCGCTTTGACGATCATCTGGTAATAGGAGGAAACACCTAACAAATTCAAACCATTATTAAGGAAGCCGAGAATCAATGCGCCGATCAATGTCCCAACAATGCGCCCTTTACCGCCTGCAAGGCTGGTGCCGCCCAGCACTACGGCGGCAATAGCATCCAGCTCATAGCCGGTACCCGCCGTCGGCTGCGCGGAAGAGAGGCGCGCCACTTCAATGATGCCCGCCAGCGACGCTGTCAGGCCGCAAAGTGAATAGACGATAATTTTCACTTTGCTCACGCTAATGCCAGACAGGCGCGTCGCCGCTTCGTTACCGCCCAGCGCGTAGATATAGCGTCCCAGACGGGTGTGATGCAGCATATACCAGGCGGCGATAAAGACGATAGCCATGATCCAGACCGGCGTAGGAACGCCCAGCGGACGGCCGATACCGAACCAGCCAAACAGATCGGCGTTATCGGTAAAGCCGGTGTTGACCGGGCTACCGTCGGTGTAAACCATCGTCACGCCGCGCAGTAGCAACATCATCACCAGCGTAGCGATAAACGCCTGTACGCGGCCTTTCGCGACGATAACGCCAGTGACGGCGCCAATCGCAGCGCCCAGCGCCAGCGCGGCGGCAACCGCGACCAGCGCATTCACTTCAACGCCGACGATTGAAGCGGCAACCGCGCCGGTGAGCGCCAGCAGGGAACCGACGGACAGATCGATCCCCGATGTCAGAATCACCAACGTCATCCCCACCGCCATAATGGCGTTAACGGAGGTCTGTTGAAGAATATTGAACAGATTATTAACGGTAAAAAAGTTGGGGCTTAACGTCGACACAATCGCGATCAACACCAGCAGGGCAATGAGCGACTTCTGCTCAAGAAGCCACGCTTTAGTGAAATAACGGCGACCAGAAACAGCCTGGGTTGTCATCTTTTTTACTCCTGATTCACGCGATTAAGCTTGCCCACTGCGGCAGCCATTAACACTTCCTGGGTGGCCTGCTCGCGAGTAAATTCACCGCTGAGATGCCCTTCATGCATGACGATGATGCGATCGCTCATGCCTAATACTTCTGGCATCTCAGATGAGACCAGAATGATGCTCAGGCCGTCGGCCTTAAACTGGTTGATAAGCTGATAAATCTCTTTCTTGGCGCCGACGTCCACGCCGCGGGTCGGCTCGTCGAGAATGAGCACTTTCGGGCGCGTCATCAACCCGCGGGCAATCGCCACTTTTTGCTGATTACCGCCAGAAAGCAGGCCTATCGCCTGTTCCATTGACGGCGTCTTGACGTTGAACAGACGGATAAAATCCCCCACCGCCTGTTGCTCATCTTTGTGTTTCAGGCTTCCGCCAGCGCGGCTGAAATAGTCCAGCGCCGTCAGCGACATATTCTCTTTAACTGACATGCCGAGCACCAGTCCATCGCGCTTACGGTCTTCAGAGATATAAACGATGCCATTGGCCAGTCCGTCCTGCGGAGAACGCGTCACCACTTCGTGTCCATCAAGCGTCACGTAACCGCTGGTTCGCGGCATCGCGCCGTACAATACTTTCATCAGCTCGGTGCGACCGGCGCCCATCAGGCCGGAAATGCCAAGAATCTCGCCTTTTCGCAGCACAAAAGAGACATCATTCACGCCCGGTCCGCACAGATTATCGACCTTGAGGCGAATCTCACCCGGCGCGTTATCCAGATGCGGGTACTGATCTTCCAGCTTACGTCCCACCATCATTTCGATAAGAGAATCTTCGGTCAACGTGGCCACTTCACGCTCGGCGATAAATTGCCCATCGCGGAAGACCGTCACGTCATCGCAAATTTCGAAAATCTCTTTCATACGGTGAGAGATATAGACAATGCCGCGCCCCTGCGATTTTAATTCACGGATAACGCGGAACAGAGATTCGGTTTCAGTGTCGGTCAGCGCATCGGTCGGTTCATCCATAATGATGACTTTGGATTCGAAGCTCAGCACTTTGGCGATTTCCACCATTTGCTGATCGCCGATAGAGAGTTCGCCCACCAGCTTATCGCTCTTAAAGCGCAGATTGAGTTTGGCTAAGAGGTGGTCGGCTTCGGCATACATCTTTTTCCAGTCGATTTTGCCAAAGCGATTCACAAACTCACGGCCCAGGAAGATGTTTTCCGCAATGGTCAACTGCGGGATCAGGTTCAGTTCCTGATGAATAATGCCGATCCCGGCTTCCTGAGACGATTTAGGCCCATTAAAGGTGGTCTCTTTACCCAGCCATAACAACGATCCCGCATCTCGCGTATAGATGCCGGTTAATACTTTCATCATGGTGGATTTTCCGGCGCCGTTTTCCCCCACCAGCGCCATAACGCGGCCAGGATAAACGTTTAACGCGGCGCCGGAGAGAGCCTTCACGCCGGGGAACGCTTTATCGATCCCTTTGAGTTGCAGTAATGCGTCCATAGCGGCCTCAGAAAGTGACGCCAGCGCAAAGAATGACGTTCGCATACGGGGAACACTCCCCGCTGCGAATCACTGCCTGACTGTCTGCAGTCAATTTTTTGAATTGTTCGTGTGTCGTATAACTAATTTTTATGGTGTTTCCCTGGTGTTGCTGCAGTTGCTCAAGGTGAGTGAGCAACGTTTCGTGGAGCTGCGGATTCTGTTGTTTGATTTCCGTTGCAAGAATCGCCGCCTCAACCTGCATTTCCCGGGTCACGACATCCACCACCTGCATAAAAGAAGGTACGCCCTGGGTTAGTGCCATATCGATACGCGCAGTGCTATTCGGGATGGGTAAACCCGCATCACAGACCACCAGAGTATCAGTATGCCCCAGACGGGAAATGACCGACGAGATTTCAGAGTTGAGTACGGTGCCTTTCTTCATTTTTCTGCTCCACTAGCGAAACGTTTCGCTGGCCGCAGTGTAACCCTGGATGTGTTCATAAAACCATCATGACGTAACAGAATTGTGATCGCCGTCGAAACGTTTCGCTAGCGGAAATCAGGCGATTATCGTGTGGGAATCTACGGATTGGCCAGGCCGGGTAAGCCAACGCGGCCCCCGGCATGGTGATGGGAGGTTAAATCTCGACCTGCGTTCCTAACTCAATCACGCGGTTAGGCGGGATCTCGAATTGATCCGGCGCGCGCAGGGCGTTACGTTGCAACAACAAATACAGCTTGCCACGCAAACGCAAATACCACGGGCGTTTGCCGACAATCAACGACTCGTGCGACATAAAGAACGACGTTTCCATCATCCGACAGCTAAGCCCTTCCAGACCGCAGCGGTGGAACACCTCTTCAACGTTTGGCGTTTCGCGCCAGCCGTAGCTGGCCACCACGCGCCAGAATGTCGGAGACAACTGCTCAATCTGCACCCGGCGAACGTTATGCACATAAGGCGCATCTTCCGTACGCAACGTCAGTAAGATTACGCGCTCATGCAACACTTTGTTGTGCTTCAGGTTATGCAATAAAGCAAAAGGGATCACACTGAGCGCGCGCGACATGTATACGGCAGTACCCGGCACCCGAACCGGCGGTGACTTCTCCAGCGAAGCAATCATCGCTTCCAGCGAATTACCGTGTTCATGCATACGACGCAACAGACGGAAACGCTCGCTCTTCCAGGTGGTCATGATCGTGAACATGATCAGGCCCAGGCTCAGCGGCAGCCAACCACCGGACAACAATTTGTCGAGGTTGGCCGAGAACAGCGGGATATCCACGCACAGGAATGCGATGAGGATCAGCGCGACAAAATATTTGTTCCAGTGCCAGTTCTTACGCGCCACGGTCGTAGAAAGAATAGACGTCAGCACCATCGTGCCGGTCACGGCGATGCCATAGGCCGCCGCCAGGTTGCTGGAGTGCTCAAAGCTAACAATAACAACCACGACCGCGAAATAAAGCAGCCAGTTAACGAAAGGGATATAGATCTGACCGGACTCCATCTCGGAGGTATGGATAATGCGCATTGGCGACAAATAGCCAAGACGCACAGCCTGACGCGTCAGCGAAAAGACGCCGGAAATTACCGCCTGGGAGGCGATCACCGTCGCCAGCGCGGCCAGAATCAGCAGCGGAATTAACGCCCAGTCCGGCGCCAACAGGAAGAAGGGGTTTTTAATCGCTTCCGGATGCTTTAGTAGCAATGCGCCCTGACCAAAGTAGTTCAGTACTAACGACGGCAATACCACGGTAAACCACGCCAGGCGAATCGGGAACTTACCGAAGTGTCCCATATCGGCGTACAACGCCTCTACGCCGGTAATCGACAGCACCACCGCGCCCAACGCAATAAACGATACGGTTTTATATTCAAGGAAAAAACGTACCGCCCAGACAGGATTCAGCGCATGTAACACTTCGGGATTGGCGATAATACTGCGCAGGCCAAGTACCGCCAGGATTAAAAACCAGGTCAGCATGATCGGCGCAAAGAGTTTCCCTACCATTCCCGTACCGTGCTTCTGAATCATAAACAACAGAGTCAGCACAATAATGGAGAGCGGGACAATCCAGGTGTCCAGCTGCGGCGCGACAATCTCCAGGCCTTCAATCGCCGACATCACCGAAATCGCTGGCGTAATGACCACTTCGCCATAGAAAAAGCTGCCGCCTATCAGTCCCATGATAACTAACATGGATGTGGTGCGCGCCGAGGTATTACGCCCGGCAAGCGACATCAGCGTCAAAATTCCACCTTCACCCGCGTTATCGGCGCGCATCACGAAGGTGAGATATTTGATGGAAACCACAAAGATGAGTAGCCAGAAGATCAGCGACAGAAAACCAAACACGGCATCTCGTTCAACGCCAAAACCAAACTGACCGGACAAACATTCACGAAGCGTATAAAGCGGGCTGGTACCAATATCACCGTAGACAACCCCAATAGCTGCGAGGGTAATCGCAGGCAACGATTGCTTATTATCAGTGCTCATAGACTCATCTTTCGTTTATACACGTCACCCTTCACGCTACCTCCTTGTCGGCTGCATTCGCTTACCCCAGTCACACGTTTAAGTCAGTGCCAGGGGATTCACTCCTTTGCCGCCTTGATGTAGTTTGAATGAATGAGTGTATAGATATGAAATGTGTGCTTAGTCCCTTGGCCCACAAAAAAGCGCACAGTATGCACGATTAATCATAAAATCGTACCCCTAAATGAAGCCAGATTAACCTGGCTCAAAGAAAAATAAACAGCGCGTCAGACGATTACAGCCCCGGTGGTGAAACGTCTATACTCGCAATTAGCACGATCCATTTGTCGAAAGGACGCCTCTTTATTATGGCTCACCCACATTTATTAGCGGAAAGAATTTCCCGTCTGAGCAGCGCCCTTGAGAAGGGGCTGTATGAACGTAGTCACGCCATACGCCTTTGCCTACTGGCGGCGTTAAGCGGTGAGAGCGTCTTTTTGTTGGGCCCTCCCGGTATCGCCAAGAGTCTGATTGCCCGCCGCCTGAAGTTTGCTTTCCAGCGCGCCCGCGCTTTTGAATATCTGATGACACGCTTTTCCACGCCGGAAGAGGTGTTTGGCCCGCTCTCTATTCAGGCGTTGAAAGATGAAGGTCGCTATGAACGCTTAACGACCGGCTATCTTCCCGAAGCCGAAATCGTTTTTCTGGATGAAATCTGGAAAGCCGGGCCCGCTATCCTGAACACATTGCTGACCGCCATTAACGAACGCCATTTCCGCAACGGCGCATTTGAGGAAAAAATTCCGATGCGGCTGCTGGTGGCGGCCTCCAACGAACTGCCCGAAGCGGACAGCAGCCTGGAAGCCTTGTACGACCGAATGTTGATTCGCCTGTGGCTGGATAAAGTTCAGGATAAAGCCAATTTCCGCTCCATGCTGATTAGTCAGCAGGATGAGAGTGATAACCCGGTCCCCGCCTCGTTACAGGTTAGCGACGAAGAATATCAACAGTGGCAAAAAGATATCGGCGCGATTTCACTCCCTGATCCGGTCTTTGAGCTGATCTTTACTCTGCGCCAACAGCTGGATAATTTGCCGAATGCGCCTTATGTCTCCGACCGTCGCTGGAAGAAAGCCATCCGCCTGTTACAGGCCAGCGCCTTCTTTAGCGGACGCGACGCGGTTGCGCCGATTGACCTTATCCTGCTAAAAGATTGCTTGTGGTATGACGCGCAGAGTCTGAATCTCATGCAACAGCAACTGGAAATATTGATGACCGGACACGCCTGGCAGCAGCAGGCCATGCTGACTCGCCTCGGCGGTATCGTCCAGCGTCGCCTCCAGTTGCAGCAACAGCAAAGCGATAAAACCGCTTTCACCGTCATTAAAGAAGGCGGTATGTTCAGCCGCCGCCCGCATTACACTTTACCGCCGGAAGCCAGCGCGTCAACGTTGACGTTATTGCTACAAAAACCGCTAAAACTGCATGATATGGAAGTGATCCATATTACCTTTGACCGCAGCGCGCTGGAACTTTGGCTGACCAAAGGCGGCGAGATCCGCGGCAAACTGAACGGGATCGGCTTTGCCCAAACGTTGAATATGGAAGTCGATAACACTCAACATCTGGTGGTGCGCGACATCAGTCTACAAGGTACCCGTCTGGCGTTACCGGGAGCGGCTGAAGACAGTATGCCTGCGGAGATCAAACAGCAGTTGGAAACGTTAGAAAACGACTGGCGCCAGCAGCATACCCGCTTCAGTGAGCAGCAACATTGCCTGTTTATTCACAGCGACTGGTTAGGGCGCATTGAGGCCAGCCTGCAGGATGTAGGAGAACATATCCGCCAGGCGCAACAATGCTGACGCTGGATACGCTAAATGCCATGCTGGCCGTCAGCGAAGAGGGAATGGTCGAAGAGATGATCCTTGCGCTACTGGCTTCCCCACAGCTGGTCATTTTCTTTGAAAAGTTTCCGCGTTTAAAAAACGCCGTGACCGCCGATCTCCCGCGCTGGCGGGAAGCGCTACGCAGCCGTCTTAAAGACGCACGCGTTCCGCCGGAACTCACGGAAGAGGTCATGTGTTATCAACAAAGCCAACTTCTCTCTACATCACAGTTCATCGTGCAACTGCCGCAAATACTGGCGTTGCTTCACCGCCTGCATTCACCGTATGCCGCGCAGGCGAAGCAGTTGACGGAGAGCAACAGTACCTTTACCCCTGCGCTACACACGCTTTTTTTGCAACGCTGGCGGTTAAGTCTGGTCGTGCAGGCCACCACGTTAAACCAGCAACTACTGGAAGAAGAGCGCGAGCAGTTGCTGAGTGACGTTCAGGAACGGATGACGCTGAGCGGGCAACTGGAACCGACGCTGGCGGAAAATGATAATGCCGCAGGCCGCCTGTGGGATATGAGCGCGGGCCAGCTTAAACGTGGTGATTATCAACTGATCGTAAAATACGGCGAATTTCTCGCCGCCCAGCCGGAGCTAATGCAACTGGCGGAACAACTGGGACGTTCGCGGGAAGCCAAATCGGTACCGAAAAAAGACGCGCCGATGGAAACCTTTCGTACACTGGTACGTGAACCCGCAACGGTGCCGGAGCAGGTTGACGGTATTCAGCAAGGCGATGATATTCTGCGCCTGTTGCCGCCAGAGCTGGCGACGCTCGGCATCACCGAGCTGGAATATGAATTCTACCGCCGGTTAGTGGAAAAACAGCTCCTCACCTATCGCCTGTATGGCGAAGCGTGGCGTGAGAAAGTGACCGAACGGCCGGTAGTACACCAGGATGTCGACGAGCAGCCGCGCGGACCGTTTATTGTCTGCGTCGATACTTCAGGCTCGATGGGAGGATTTAACGAGCAGTGCGCAAAAGCGTTCTGCCTGGCGTTGATGCGCGTTGCGCTGGCGGATAACCGCCGCTGCTTTATTATGCTGTTTTCCACTGACGTTGTGCGTTATGAACTCTCCGGCCCGGAAGGTATCGAGCAGGCCATCCGCTTTTTAAGTCAACGTTTTCGCGGCGGCACGGATATCGCCAGCTGTTTTCGCGCCATTATTGAAAGAATGCAGGGACGGGAATGGTTTGATGCCGATGCGGTGGTCATTTCGGATTTTATCGCCCAACGCTTGCCGGATGACGTGGTGAGCAAAGTGGGAGAGTTGCAGCGTCTTCACCAGCATCGATTCCATGCGGTGGCGATGTCGGCGCACGGCAAACCCGGCATCATGCGCATTTTCGATCATATCTGGCGCTTTGACACCGGGATGCGAAGCCGCCTGCTGAGACGCTGGCGGCGCTAACGGCTTATAAAATAGCAGGAATGCTTTCGCGAACCTGCGCGGGCCATACGCCGCACTGCACCTGACCAATATGCGGCAATTGCAGCAGCAACATCGTCAGACGAGACTGCCCAATCCCGCCGCCGATGGTCTGCGGCATTTCGCCGCGCAGCAGCGCCTGATGCCACTCCAGTTGCAGACGATCTTCATCACCGGTCAACGCCAGCTGGCGCATCAGCGTATCGGCATCTACGCGGATACCCATAGAGGAAAGCTCAAACGCATCTTCCAGCACCGGGTTCCACACCAGGATATCGCCGTTCAGACCGGCGTAGCCCAGCTCAGATGAGGAGCTCCAGTCATCATAATCCGGCGCGCGTACATCATGGCGGTGGCCATCGCTCAGTTTACCGCCGATCCCCACCAGGAAAACGGCGCCAAGTTCTTTGGCGATCGCGCGTTCGCGCCCTTTCGCATCCAGATCCGGATAGCGAGACAACAGCTCCTGGCTGTGAACAAACTGAATTTGCTCTGGCAGGAACGGCGCCAGACCAAACTGTTTATGCACTTCCGCTTCCGTCGCCTTAATTCCTGCCCATATAGCCTCTACTGTGCTTTTCAGGGTAGAAAATTGGCGCTCGCCATCGCCCATGACACGCTCCCAGTCCCACTGATCCACATAGACCGAGTGGAGCGGAGAGAGTCGGTCTTCATCGGGGCGAAGGGCTTTCATGTGCGTGTACAGCCCTTCGCCCGCGCTGAAGTCATGTTGCCCCAGGGTTTGACGTTTCCACTTCGCCAGTGAATGCACCACTTCGAACTGGGCGTCAGGCAACGCTTTCACTTTTACCTGCACCGCTTTTTCACAGCCGGACAAATTATCCTGCGTACCATCCCCTACGCGACTCAGAATCGGCGCCTGGACCTCAATCAGACCCAGACGCTCCTCCAGCTGGCGAGAGAAATGTGATTTCACGAAGCTAATTTGACGTTGTTTGGCAATATAAGCGGTTTTCATTTTTTTACTCCTGCGTCCTGTTGCCTATGATTAAGCAACAAAACGAGAGTACTATTCAATAATCTACAGATAAAAAGCTAACTTCGGTTTTGATTCGTTAAAAATAATGGCTAAAATAGAGATAATCATTAATCTGCATAAGAAAAAGCGATGGAAAATTATCAGATCGACAATCTGGACCGCGGCATCCTTGACGCCTTAATGGGAAATGCCCGCACTGCCTACGCCGAACTGGCCAAACAATTTGGCGTTAGCCCTGGAACCATTCACGTTCGCGTCGAGAAAATGAAGCAGGCCGGGATCATTACGGGCGCACGGATTGACGTCAGCCCTAAACAACTGGGCTACGATGTGGGCTGCTTTATTGGCATCATCCTCAAAAGCGCCAAAGACTATCCCTCCGCACTGGCCCGGCTGGAAAGCCTGGATGAGGTGACGGAAGCGTATTACACCACCGGTCACTACAGCATCTTTATAAAAGTGATGTGCAAATCAATCGACGCGCTTCAGCACGTACTTATCAACAAGATCCAAACAATTGATGAAATTCAGTCCACTGAGACACTGATCGTCTTGCAGAACCCGATCATGCGCACCATCAAGCCATGATCGGCTTTTTTAATCCCACATTTTTCCACAGGTAGATCCCAGCTCGTTCACAGAGTACAATGCAGCCTCTTTACCTGAGCGAGCGATCAATGGCAGACATTACTCTTATCAGCGGCAGCACCCTGGGCGGCGCCGAATACGTCGCGGAACATCTGGCGGAAAAGCTGGAAGCTGCCGGTTTTTCAACCGAAACGGTGCACGGTCCGTTATTCGAGGATCTGTCAACTTCCGGGATCTGGCTGATAATCAGCTCAACGCACGGCGCCGGAGACATTCCGGACAACCTGACCCCTTTCTATGAAGACCTTCAGACGCAGAAACCCGATCTTTCCGCGGTACGTTTCGGCGCAATTGGCATTGGCAGTCGAGAATACGACACGTTTTGTGGCGCGATTGAGAAAATAGAAGCGGAACTGAAAGGCGCTGGCGCAAAACAGGTTGGGGAAACACTGAAGATCAACATCCTTGAACATGAGATTCCGGAAGATCCAGCGGAGATTTGGCTCGGATCCTGGATTAATTTACTCAAATAAGTGTAAAGATCGTGCGATCCATTGTGGATAAATCTGGTGGAAAGCTTGGATCAACCGGTAGTTATCCAAAGAATAATCGTTGTTCACTTTTTGAGTTGTGTATAAGTACCCGTTTTGATCCCAGCTTATACGGGCCACGATCACCGATCATTCACAGCTAGTGATCCTTTCCAACGCATTGATCTTTATTACAGGATCCGGGTTATCCACAGCCTGGTGCGATCCTAATAAGAGATCACAATAGAACAGATCTCTAAATAAAAAGATCTTCTTTTTAATAGCCCGGATCCCGGGGCTTTCTCCATCGGCTAAAGTTGAGTAGAATCCACCGCCCGGGCTTCAATCCATTTTCACACCGCGTTATGCGAGGCAATTACCATGTTTTATCAGGATCCTTTTGACGTCATTATTATTGGCGGGGGTCATGCAGGCACTGAGGCCGCGATGGCCGCAGCGCGTATGGGTCAACAGACTCTGCTTTTGACACACAATATTGACACGTTGGGACAGATGAGCTGCAACCCGGCGATCGGCGGTATTGGAAAGGGACATCTGGTAAAAGAGGTGGATGCGCTCGGCGGTCTGATGGCGAAAGCGATCGATCAGGCAGGTATTCAGTTTAGGATACTAAACGCCAGCAAAGGTCCGGCTGTTCGCGCTACCCGGGCTCAGGCGGATCGAGTCTTATATCGCCAGGCGGTGCGTACCGCGCTGGAGAATCAGCCGAACCTGATGATCTTCCAGCAAGCGGTTGAAGATCTGATTGTCGAAAACGATCGCGTTGTCGGCGCTGTGACCCAAATGGGGCTCAAATTCCGCGCGAAAGCGGTGGTGCTGACCGTCGGAACCTTTCTGGACGGCAAAATTCATATTGGTCTGGATAACTACAGCGGCGGTCGTGCTGGCGATCCGCCATCCATCCCGCTGTCTCGCCGTCTGCGTGAGCTTCCGCTACGCGTCAGCCGCCTGAAAACCGGCACACCGCCGCGTATTGATGCGCGTACTATCGATTTCAGCGTGTTGGCTCAACAGCATGGCGATAACCCGATGCCGGTTTTCTCGTTTATGGGGAATGCTTCTCAGCATCCGCAACAGGTGCCGTGTTACATCACGCATACCAATGAGAAAACCCATGACGTGATTCGTAATAACCTCGATCGTAGCCCAATGTACGCTGGCGTGATCGAAGGGATCGGCCCACGCTACTGTCCTTCGATCGAAGACAAGGTGATGCGTTTTGCCGATCGTAACCAGCACCAGATCTTCCTGGAGCCGGAAGGACTGACCTCTAACGAGATTTACCCTAACGGTATCTCCACCAGCCTGCCGTTTGACGTGCAGATGCAGATTGTCCGTTCCATGCAGGGCATGGAGAACGCGAAGATCGTTCGTCCTGGTTACGCGATTGAGTACGATTTCTTCGACCCGCGCGATCTGAAACCGACTCTGGAAAGTAAATTTATTCACGGCCTGTTCTTTGCTGGTCAAATCAACGGTACTACCGGCTATGAAGAGGCTGCGGCGCAGGGCTTGCTCGCTGGTCTGAATGCCGCGCGTCTTTCCGCCGACAAAGAGGGCTGGGCGCCTGCGCGTTCTCAGGCTTATCTCGGCGTGCTGGTGGACGATCTCTGTACGCTGGGCACCAAAGAGCCGTATCGTATGTTTACCTCCCGCGCCGAATATCGCCTGATGCTGCGTGAGGACAACGCCGATCTGCGTCTGACCGAAATGGGCCGCGAGCTGGGTCTGGTGGATGATGAACGCTGGGCGCGCTTCAACGAGAAGCTGGAAAATATCGAACGAGAACGTCAGCGGCTGAAATCGACATGGGTAACGCCGTCTGCGGAATCCGCCGATGAAGTGAATGCGCATTTGACCACGCCTCTCTCCCGTGAGGCCAGCGGCGAAGATCTGTTGCGTCGTCCGGAAATGACCTACGCGCAGCTCACTTCGCTTGCCGCATTCGCGCCTGCGCTTGAAGATGAGCAAGCCGCTGAGCAGGTGGAAATCCAGGTCAAATACGAAGGCTATATCGCTCGCCAGCAGGATGAGATTGAAAAACAACTACGTAACGAGAATACGTTGCTGCCTGCCACGCTGGATTATCGTCAGGTTTCCGGTCTGTCGAACGAAGTTATCGCCAAGCTGAACGATCATAAACCGGCGTCTATCGGCCAGGCATCGCGTATCTCCGGCATTACGCCAGCGGCAATCTCCATTCTGCTGGTATGGCTGAAAAAACAAGGTATGCTGCGTCGTAGCGCTTGATAACACTAATTTGGCGGGGGCGCTTCGCTTGCCCGCCCTACAAATTTGTAGGCCCGATAAGCGAAAGCGCATCGGGCATTTGATTATTAACAGGTAATGACCGTGCTCAACAAACTCTCTCGTCTGCTGGCTGATGCCGGTATTTCTCTTACCGATCACCAGAAAACGCTGCTGGTCGCCTACGTTGATATGCTGCACAAATGGAACAAAGCATACAACCTGACGTCAGTGCGGGATCCCAACGAAATGTTGGTACGCCATATTCTCGACAGCATAGTCGTTGCGCCGTATCTTCAGGGACAGCGTTTTATCGACGTAGGAACAGGACCGGGGCTGCCGGGCATCCCGCTGGCTATTGTTCTCCCTGACGCGCATTTCACCTTACTCGACAGCCTGGGCAAGCGGGTACGTTTTCTGCGTCAGGTCCAGCACGAACTGAAACTGGAAAACATCACGCCGGTTCAAAGCCGCGTTGAAGCCTATCCCTCCGAACCGCCGTTTGATGGCGTTATCAGCCGCGCTTTCGCATCGTTGAATGATATGGTGAGCTGGTGTCACCAGCTGCCGGGAGAGAAAGGGCGTTTTTATGCCTTAAAAGGGCAATTGCCAGGGGATGAAATTGCCTCACTACCTGACAATTTTAGCGTCGAATCTGTTGAAAAATTACGCGTTCCGCAACTGGAAGGCGAGCGGCATCTGGTGATTATTAAGTCAAACAAAGTTTAATTTTTATCAAAAAAAATAGAAAAAAAACGACGCGGCTTGTGTTAAAAATCGACAGGTATAACGCATTTCAGCGTTGTTACATTTAACTCTGGATTTACGGTTTCGTTTCAGCATGACAACGTCGCTTCTTTTGTTAAAACAGAGAGTAATCAACTTTGTAAATATCAGTCTGCTAAAAATCGAATCGAAAAATCACTTTTGCTTGTTAAATTTTTATTATAAATGTCAATGGGGCGTTTTTAAGGTGTAAGCTGGTATTTTTAAAACAGTACTTGGTTTTACGCTTAAATATCAAAAAGATGAAAAGGCATGAATTGACACGTAAATGAATTGCGTAAGCATGAATATGTTTAATGTGTGATCTGGTGCACGCTTTATCGCCAGTGTTTTCGCGCTATTTGCAGTTTTGTACGATCGTTCACACTTTGGCTAAAAGTTAAAAATGCGGGCCAGAGAAAAATATTTAAACATTTATTCACCTTTTGGCTACTTATTGTTTGAAATCACGGGTGCGCACCGTATAATTTGACCGCTTTTTGATGCTTGACTCTAAGTCTTAAAGAACGTTTTATACGACACGCGGCATACCTCGAAGTGAGCAGGAGTAAAAACGTGATGTCTGTGTCGCTCGTGAGTCGAAACGTTGCTCGTAAGCTTCTGTTCATTCAGTTTCTGGCGGTAATAGCAAGTGGATTGCTGTTTTGCCTCAAAGACCCCTTCTGGGGCATCTCCGCAGTATGTGGGGGATTGGCAGTGGCACTGCCTAATATGTTGTTTATGATATTTGCCTGGCGTCACCAGGCGCATACACCTGCTAAGGGCCGCGTGTCCTGGACTTTCGCCTTCGGTGAAGCCTTCAAGGTGTTAGCGATGCTGGTTTTACTGGTGGTGGCGTTGGCGGTTTTAAAGGCGGTGTTTTTGCCGCTGATCGTTACGTGGGTTTTGGTGCTGGTGGTTCAGATACTGGCGCCGGCTGTAATTAACAACAAAGGGTAAAAGGCATCATGGCTTCAGAAAATATGACGCCGCAGGAATACATAGGACACCATCTGAATAACCTTCAGCTGGACCTGCGTACTTTCTCGCTGGTGGATCCGCAGAACCCCCCAGCCACCTTCTGGACGCTCAATATTGACTCCATGTTCTTCTCGGTGGTGCTGGGTCTGTTGTTTCTGGTGATGTTCCGTAGCGTTGCTAAAAAAGCGACCAGCGGCGTGCCAGGCAAGTTTCAGACCGCGATTGAGCTGATAGTCGGCTTTGTGCATGGCAGCGTCAAAGACATGTACCATGGCAAAAGCAAGCTGATTGCGCCGCTGGCCCTGACGATTTTCGTCTGGGTATTCCTTATGAACCTGATGGACTTACTGCCTATCGACCTGCTGCCGTATATCGCTGAGCATTGGCTGGGTCTGCCGGCAACGCGCGTGGTGCCGTCTGCTGACGTCAACATCACCCTGTCGATGGCGCTGGGCGTATTCATCCTTATTCTGTTCTACAGCATCAAAATGAAAGGCATCGGCGGCTTCGCAAAAGAGTTGACGCTGCAGCCGTTCAATCACTGGGCGTTCATTCCTGTCAACTTAATCCTTGAAGGGGTAAGTCTGCTGTCCAAACCGGTTTCTCTCGGTCTGCGACTGTTCGGCAACATGTATGCCGGTGAGCTGATTTTCATTCTGATTGCTGGTCTGTTGCCGTGGTGGTCACAGTGGATTCTGAATGTGCCGTGGGCCATTTTCCACATCCTGATTATTACGCTGCAAGCCTTCATTTTCATGGTTCTGACGATTGTCTATCTGTCGATGGCGTCCGAAGAGCATTAATTTACCAACACTACTACGTTTTAACTGAAACAAACTGGAGACTGTCATGGAAAACCTGAATATGGATCTGCTGTACATGGCTGCCGCTGTGATGATGGGTCTGGCGGCAATCGGTGCTGCGATCGGTATCGGCATCCTCGGGGGTAAATTCCTGGAAGGCGCGGCGCGTCAACCTGATCTGATTCCTCTGCTGCGTACTCAGTTCTTTATCGTTATGGGTCTGGTGGATGCTATCCCGATGATCGCTGTAGGTCTGGGTCTGTACGTGATGTTCGCTGTCGCGTAGTAAGCGTTGCTTGAATTAAGAGCAATATCAGAAGGTTAACTAGATAGAGGCATTGTGCTGTGAATCTTAACGCAACAATCCTCGGCCAGGCCATCGCGTTTATTCTCTTTGTCTGGTTTTGCATGAAGTACGTATGGCCGCCGTTAATGGCAGCCATCGAGAAACGTCAGAAAGAAATTGCTGACGGTCTCGCTTCTGCTGAACGAGCACATAAGGATCTTGACCTTGCAAAGGCCAGCGCGACCGACCAGCTGAAAAAAGCGAAAGCGGAAGCTCAGGTAATCATCGAGCAGGCAAACAAACGCCGCGCTCAGATCCTGGACGAAGCCAAAACTGAAGCAGAGCAGGAACGTACTAAAATCGTGGCGCAGGCGCAGGCGGAAATTGAAGCCGAGCGTAAACGCGCCCGTGAAGAGCTGCGTAAGCAAGTTGCTATCCTGGCTGTTGCTGGCGCCGAGAAGATCATCGAACGTTCCGTGGATGAAGCTGCTAACAGCGACATCGTGGATAAACTTGTCGCTGAACTGTAAGGAGGGAGGGGCTGATGTCTGAATTTGTTACGGTAGCTCGCCCCTACGCCAAAGCAGCTTTTGACTTTGCCGTTGAACACCAAAGTGTAGAGCGCTGGCAGGATATGCTGGCGTTTGCCGCCGAGGTAACCAAGAACGAACAAATGGCAGAGCTTCTCTCTGGCGCGCTGGCGCCGGAAACGCTCGCTGAGTCGTTTATCGCAGTCTGCGGTGAGCAGTTAGACGAAAACGGTCAGAACCTGATTCGGGTGATGGCTGAAAATAATCGTCTGAACGCGCTCCCGGATGTTCTGGAGCAGTTTATTCATCTGCGTGCCGCCAGTGAAGCTACCTCCGAGGTAGAAGTTACGTCGGCAACCGCATTGAGTGAAGAGCAGCTTTCGAAAATCAGCGCCGCGATGGAAAAACGTCTGTCACGCAAAGTGAAGCTGAATTGCAAAATCGATAAGTCTGTAATGGCAGGCGTTATCATCCGGGCGGGTGATATGGTCATTGATGGCAGCGTACGCGGCCGTCTTGAGCGCCTTGCAGACGTCTTGCAGTCTTAAGGGGACTGGAGCATGCAACTGAATTCCACCGAAATCAGCGAACTGATCAAGCAGCGCATTGCTCAGTTCAATGTGGTGAGCGAAGCTCACAACGAAGGTACTATTGTTTCTGTCAGTGACGGTGTTATCCGCATTCACGGCCTGGCCGATTGTATGCAGGGTGAAATGATCTCCCTGCCGGGTAACCGTTACGCTATCGCACTGAACCTGGAGCGCGACTCCGTGGGTGCGGTAGTCATGGGTCCATACGCTGACCTTGCCGAAGGCATGAAGGTTAAATGTACGGGGCGTATCCTGGAAGTTCCGGTTGGCCGCGGCCTGCTGGGACGTGTGGTAAACACCCTGGGTGCGCCAATCGACGGTAAAGGTCCGGTTGATAATGACGGCTTCTCTGCCGTTGAAGCGATTGCGCCGGGCGTTATCGATCGTCAGTCTGTCGATCAGCCGGTGCAGACCGGTTATAAAGCCGTTGACTCCATGATCCCAATCGGTCGTGGTCAGCGTGAACTGATCATCGGTGACCGTCAGACCGGTAAAACCGCGCTGGCTATCGACGCCATCATCAACCAGCGCGACTCCGGCATCAAATGTATCTATGTCGCTATCGGCCAGAAAGCGTCCACCATCTCTAACGTGGTGCGTAAACTGGAAGAACACGGCGCGCTGGCTAACACCATTGTAGTGGTGGCAACCGCGTCCGAATCCGCTGCTCTGCAATATCTGGCGCCGTATGCCGGTTGCGCAATGGGCGAATACTTCCGCGACCGCGGTGAAGATGCGCTGATCATTTACGATGACCTGTCTAAACAGGCTGTTGCTTACCGTCAGATCTCCCTGCTGCTCCGTCGTCCGCCAGGACGTGAAGCATTCCCGGGCGACGTATTCTACCTCCACTCTCGTCTGCTGGAGCGTGCTGCGCGTGTTAACGCCGACTACGTCGAAGCCTTCACCAAAGGTGAAGTGAAAGGGAAAACCGGCTCTCTGACCGCGCTGCCGATTATCGAAACGCAGGCAGGTGACGTTTCCGCGTTCGTTCCGACCAACGTAATTTCCATTACCGATGGTCAGATCTTCCTGGAATCTAACCTGTTTAACGCCGGTATTCGTCCTGCGGTTAACCCGGGTATCTCGGTATCCCGTGTAGGTGGCGCAGCCCAGACCAAGATCATGAAAAAACTGTCCGGTGGTATTCGTACCGCGCTGGCGCAGTATCGTGAACTGGCGGCGTTCTCTCAGTTTGCATCCGACCTTGACGATGCCACCCGTAAACAGCTTGACCACGGTCAGAAAGTGACCGAACTGCTGAAACAGAAACAGTATGCGCCGATGTCCGTCGCGCAGCAGTCTCTGGTTCTGTTCGCAGCAGAACGTGGTTATCTGGCGGATGTCGAACTGGCGAAAATCGGTAGCTTCGAAGCCGCACTGCTGGCTTACGTCGACCGTGATCACGCTCCGCTGATGCAAGAGATCAACCAGTCCGGTGGCTATAACGACGAAATCGAAGGCAAGCTGAAAGGCATCCTCGATTCCTTCAAAGCAACCCAGTCCTGGTAACGTCTGGCGGCTTGCCTTAGGGCAGGCCGTAAGGCATTGAGGAGAAGCTCATGGCCGGCGCAAAAGAGATACGTAGTAAGATCGCAAGCGTCCAGAACACGCAAAAGATCACTAAAGCGATGGAGATGGTCGCCGCTTCCAAAATGCGTAAATCGCAGGATCGCATGGCGGCCAGCCGTCCTTATGCAGAGACCATGCGCAAAGTGATTGGTCACCTTGCGAACGGTAATCTGGAATATAAGCACCCCTACCTGGAAGAGCGCGACGTTAAACGCGTGGGCTACCTGGTAGTGTCGACCGACCGTGGTTTGTGCGGTGGCTTGAACATTAACCTGTTCAAAAAGCTGCTGGCGGATATGAAGGCATGGTCCGATAAAGGCGTTCAGTGCGAACTCGCAATGATCGGCTCTAAGGGCGTGTCATTCTTTAATTCCGTAGGCGGCAACGTTGTCGCTCAGGTGACAGGTATGGGGGATAACCCTTCTCTGTCCGAACTGATCGGTCCGGTTAAAGTGATGTTGCAGGCCTACGACGAAGGCCGTCTGGACAAGCTTTACATTGTCAGCAACAAATTTATTAACACCATGTCTCAGGTGCCGACGATCACTCAACTGCTGCCGCTGCCGGCGTCAGAAGATGATGATCTGAAGCGTAAAGCCTGGGATTACCTGTATGAACCAGACCCGAAAGCGCTGCTGGATACTCTCCTGCGTCGTTATGTGGAGTCTCAGGTTTATCAGGGCGTGGTAGAAAACCTGGCCAGCGAGCAGGCCGCACGAATGGTGGCGATGAAAGCCGCAACCGATAATGGCGGCAGCCTGATTAAAGAGCTGCAGTTGGTATACAACAAAGCTCGTCAGGCCAGCATTACTCAGGAACTCACCGAGATCGTCTCGGGGGCCGCCGCGGTTTAACCAGGTTATTTCGTAGAGGATTTAAGATGGCTACTGGAAAGATTGTCCAGGTAATCGGCGCCGTGGTCGACGTCGAGTTCCCTCAGGATGCCGTACCACGCGTGTACGATGCCCTTGAGGTGCAGAATGGTAATGAGAAGCTGGTGCTGGAAGTTCAGCAGCAGCTTGGCGGCGGTATCGTGCGTACCATCGCGATGGGGTCTTCTGACGGTCTGCGTCGCGGTCTGGATGTAAAAGATCTCGAACACCCGATCGAAGTCCCGGTAGGTAAAGCCACGCTGGGTCGTATCATGAACGTCCTGGGCGAACCGGTCGACATGAAAGGCGAGATCGGCGAAGAAGAGCGTTGGGCGATTCACCGCGCAGCACCTTCCTACGAAGAGTTGTCAAACTCTCAGGAACTGCTGGAAACCGGTATCAAAGTTATCGACCTGATGTGTCCGTTCGCGAAGGGCGGTAAAGTCGGTCTGTTCGGTGGTGCGGGTGTAGGTAAAACCGTAAACATGATGGAGCTTATCCGTAACATCGCGATCGAGCACTCCGGTTACTCTGTGTTTGCGGGCGTAGGGGAACGTACTCGTGAGGGTAACGACTTCTACCACGAAATGACCGACTCCAACGTTATCGATAAAGTATCCCTGGTGTATGGCCAGATGAACGAGCCGCCGGGAAACCGTCTGCGCGTTGCATTGACCGGTCTGACCATGGCGGAGAAATTCCGTGACGAAGGTCGTGACGTACTGCTGTTCGTCGATAACATCTATCGTTACACCCTGGCCGGTACGGAAGTATCCGCACTGCTGGGCCGTATGCCTTCCGCAGTAGGTTACCAGCCGACTCTGGCGGAAGAGATGGGCGTTCTGCAGGAACGTATCACCTCCACCAAAACCGGTTCTATCACCTCCGTACAGGCGGTATACGTACCGGCGGATGACTTGACTGACCCGTCTCCAGCCACCACCTTTGCGCACTTAGATGCAACCGTGGTACTGAGCCGTCAGATCGCATCCCTGGGTATCTACCCGGCCGTTGACCCGCTGGACTCCACCAGCCGTCAGCTGGATCCGCTGGTTGTTGGTCAGGAACACTACGACACCGCGCGTGGCGTTCAGTCCATCCTGCAGCGTTATCAGGAACTGAAAGACATCATCGCCATCCTCGGTATGGACGAACTGTCTGAAGAAGATAAACTGGTGGTAGCACGCGCGCGTAAAATTCAGCGCTTCCTGTCCCAGCCGTTCTTCGTGGCGGAAGTATTTACCGGTTCTCCGGGCAAATACGTCTCCCTGAAAGACACCATCCGTGGCTTTAAAGGCATCATGGAAGGCGAATACGATCACCTGCCGGAGCAGGCGTTCTACATGGTCGGTTCCATCGACGAAGCCGTGGAAAAAGCCAAAAAACTTTAACGCCTTAATCGGAGGGTGATATGGCAATGACTTACCACCTGGATGTCGTCAGCGCGGAGCAACAAATGTTCTCCGGTCTGGTCGAGAAAATCCAGGTTACGGGTAGCGAAGGCGAACTGGGGATTTACCCGGGGCACGCGCCGCTGCTCACCGCCATTAAGCCTGGTATGATTCGCATCGTTAAGCAGCACGGTCATGAAGAGTTTATCTATCTGTCCGGCGGCATTCTGGAAGTGCAGCCTGGCAGCGTGACCGTTCTGGCGGATACCGCGATTCGCGGTCAGGATCTCGACGAAGCGCGAGCCCTGGAAGCGAAGCGTAAAGCCGAAGAGCACATTAAGAGCTCGCACGGTGACGTGGATTACGCTCAGGCGTCTGCGGAACTGGCCAAAGCGATCGCTAAACTGCGCGTTATCGAGTTGACCAAAAAAGCGATGTAACACCGGCTTGAAAGCATAAAACCAGTCTGATTGCGGACTGGTTTTTTTTTATCCTCTCAATTTTTATTCGATAAACTAGCAACTACAAAAACAAGCGGCTGAAGGCGACGCGTTTTCAGCGACAGCTCTGTTTTCATTAAATCCTTCTTTCTGTCATTGGCATCTGCACATTGTGCGAAGAAGGAAGGAATGGATGCGTTTTTATTGCATAAAATGAGGGATTATTACTATGTCATTTCAGCCATCCTTTGCGGGTCCACAACCCGACTCAAGGATTGATCGTACTACCTTTATTCGTCGCGCTTATCTTCATCTCGCCGGCGCCATCGTCGGTTTTATCGTATTGAGCGCGGCGTGGAGTTTTATAGGGGTCGGGGAGTATGCGCTTGATGTGCTGCTGGCTGGTGGAAGATATAGCTGGTTGGTTGTTCTCGGCGCTTTTATGCTGGTGGGAATGCTGGCGACCCGTCTGGCGGATAATGCGGGGAATAATCAAACGCAACTTATCGGGCTGGGGATTTATGTGTTGGCAGAATCCCTGATTTTTGCCCCCCTGTTAACGGTGGCGGCGTATATTAACCCGTCGAGTATTGGCGCGGCGGCAATAACGACTCTGTTGCTGGTCGGCGGCCTGACGTTTACCGCTTTTTCCATAAAAAAAGACTTTTCTTTTCTGCGCTCGTTTCTGACTATGGCTGGGTTCATTGCTTTTGGCGCGATTATTGCCAGCGTCATCTGCGGCTTTTCGCTGGGCGTCTGGTTTTCTGCGCTAATGGTACTGCTGTGCGCCGGGTTTATACTTTACGACACTTCTAACATTATTCACCATTACCCTACCGATCGCCCTGCTGGCGCGGCATTACATCTGTTTGCTTCTATCGCGACCATGTTCTGGTATATTTTGCGGATTTTTATGTCGCGTAATTAAGTAAAAAATACGCGCAACGGAAAACCAGCGGCCTCTGTCGCTGGTTTTTGCTTTTCTGACTCCCCTGCGCTTTATTTCGTTATCTTCTTTATTTATGGAGTAAAAAAACAGCAAAAACATCGGACTACGTTGCCAATACGCGGGTGTTTTTACTTTTCAGGAGACAAGAGGCGCGGTAATGAACGAAAATGATTCATTAGCAGGCGGGGATTTTATCCCGGTGAGCGTTTTATCCTTCTTCCATTTTACGATGAAAAAAATGTAGTATTTTCAACGTGAAACAGTATAAATTCGTTCTCAAATTACAGTCAGGACGCGTATGTTAAATAGTGCTATGAGCGTAGTGATCCTTGCCGCAGGTAAAGGCACGCGCATGTATTCCGATATTCCTAAAGTGCTGCACACGCTGGCGGGTAAACCCATGGTGCAGCATGTCATTGATGCAGCTACTAAATTAGGGGCCGCACAGGTTCATCTGGTCTATGGCCACGGTGGCGAGTTGTTAAAACAGACCCTGAAAGATGACAAGCTGAACTGGGTGCTTCAGGCGGAACAGTTGGGAACAGGTCACGCAATGCAGCAGGCCGCGCCCTTCTTTAGCGACGATGAAGATATTTTAATGCTTTACGGCGACGTGCCGCTGATTTCGGTTGAAACCTTACAGCGCCTGCGCGATGCCAAACCGCAGGGTGGTATTGGGTTATTAACCGTGAAGCTGGACGATCCGAGCGGCTATGGCCGTATTACGCGTGAAAACGGTAAAGTGACCGGCATCGTTGAACATAAAGACGCCACTGATGAACAGCGTCAGATCCAGGAAATTAACACCGGTATTCTGATCGCCAACGGCGCGGACCTGAAACGCTGGTTGTCTAAGCTGACTAACAATAATGCGCAGGGTGAATATTACATCACTGATATCATTGCGCTGGCTTATCAGGAAGGACGGGAAATCGCCGCGGTGCATCCGGCTCGCATCAGCGAAACGGACGGCGTGAATAACCGTCTACAGCTTTCTCGTCTGGAGCGTATTTACCAGGCCGAACAGGCGGAGAAACTGCTGTTATCCGGCGTTATGTTGCGCGATCCGGCACGTTTTGATCTCCGCGGCACCCTTCATTGTGGAATGGATGTTGAAATTGACGCTAACGTTATCATCGAAGGTAACGTGACGCTCGGTCACCGCGTGAAGATCGGCGCGGGCTGCATTATTAAAAACAGCGTTATTGGCGATGACTGCGAAATTAGCCCATACAGCGTGGTGGAAGATGCGCATCTGGAAGCGGCCTGCACCATCGGTCCGTTTGCTCGCCTGCGTCCAGGCGCGGAGCTGTTAGCGGGCGCTCACGTCGGCAATTTTGTTGAGATGAAAAAAGTGCGTCTGGGTAAAGGTTCTAAAGCCGGTCATCTGACCTATCTGGGCGATGCGGAAATTGGCGACAACGTGAATATCGGCGCGGGGACCATCACCTGTAACTATGATGGCGCGAACAAATTCAAAACGGTTATTGGCGACGATGTGTTTGTCGGCTCCGATACCCAACTGGTGGCGCCGGTTACTGTTGGTAAAGGGGCTACCATCGCCGCAGGGACTACCGTCACCCGTAATGTAGCCGACAATGAGCTGGTATTAAGCCGCGTGCCGCAGGTGCATAAGCAAGGCTGGCAGCGTCCGGTGAAGAAAAAGTGATTTTGTAGGCCGGATAAGCGTCAGCGCCATCCGGCAGACCGGAGATGAGAGGATAAAATAATCCTCCGCTCCATGAGCAGTACTTATAAAAATAACCCCACTCTCTACAAGGCTCGGGGCGCCCGCAACGACGGGCATACAGGTCAGCGACAACGCATGGCGTAATGCCATAATCAGGAAATAAAACTATGTGTGGAATTGTTGGCGCTATCGCGCAGCGTGATGTAGCTGAAATCCTTCTCGAAGGTTTACGTCGTCTGGAATACCGCGGATATGACTCTGCCGGTCTGGCCGTGGTTGATGCAGAAGGTCATATGACCCGCCTGCGTCGCCTCGGTAAAGTCCAGATGCTGGCTCAGGCAGCGGAAGAACATCCTCTGCATGGCGGCACCGGTATTGCTCACACTCGCTGGGCGACGCACGGTGAACCTTCAGAAGCTAACGCGCATCCGCATGTTTCTGAACACATTGTGGTGGTGCATAACGGCATCATCGAAAACCATGAATCGCTGCGTGAAGCGTTAAAAGCGCGTGGCTATACCTTCGTTTCTGAAACCGACACCGAAGTGATTGCACACCTGGTAAACTGGGAACTGAAACAGGGCGGTACTCTGCGTGAGGCTGTTCTGCGTGCTATCCCGCAACTGCGTGGCGCATATGGTACGGTAATCATGGATACCCGTCACCCGGATACCCTACTGGCTGCACGTTCTGGTAGCCCGCTGGTGATTGGCTTGGGTATGGGCGAAAACTTTATCGCTTCTGACCAGCTGGCGCTGTTGCCAGTGACTCGTCGCTTTATCTTCCTTGAAGAGGGCGATATCGCTGAAATCACTCGCCGTTCGGTAAATATCTTCGATAACACCGGCGCGGAAGTAAAACGTCAGGATATCGAATCCAATCTGCAATATGACGCGGGCGATAAAGGTATTTACCGCCACTACATGCAGAAAGAGATCTACGAACAGCCGAACGCGATTAAAAACACCCTTACCGGGCGCATCAGCCACGGTCAGGTGGATTTAAGCGAGCTGGGACCGAACGCCGATGAACTGCTGTCGAAGGTTGAGCATATTCAGATCCTCGCCTGCGGTACGTCTTACAACTCCGGTATGGTTTCCCGTTACTGGTTTGAATCGCTGGCAGGTATTCCGTGCGACGTTGAAATCGCCTCTGAATTCCGCTATCGCAAATCTGCCGTGCGCCGTAACAGCTTGATGATCACCCTGTCACAGTCTGGCGAAACCGCAGATACCCTGGCTGGCCTGCGTCTGTCGAAAGAGCTGGGATATTTGGGCTCTCTGGCAATTTGTAACGTGCCGGGATCTTCGCTGGTGCGTGAATCCGATCTGGCGCTGATGACCAACGCGGGTACGGAAATTGGCGTAGCATCTACCAAAGCCTTTACCACCCAGTTAACCGTGCTGTTGATGCTGGTGGCGAAACTGGCGCGTCTGAAAGGTCTGGATGCGTCCATTGAGCATGATATCGTGCATGGCCTACAGGCGCTGCCGAGCCGTATTGAGCAGATGCTGTCGCAGGACAAACGTATCGAAGCCCTGGCGGAAGATTTCTCTGACAAACACCATGCGCTGTTCCTGGGGCGTGGCGATCAATATCCGATTGCGCTCGAAGGCGCGCTGAAGCTGAAAGAGATCTCTTACATTCACGCGGAAGCCTATGCTGCAGGCGAGCTGAAACACGGGCCGTTGGCGCTGATTGACGCCGATATGCCGGTGATTGTGGTGGCGCCGAACAACGAACTGCTGGAGAAACTGAAATCCAACATCGAAGAAGTTCGCGCGCGTGGCGGTCAGTTGTACGTCTTCGCCGATCAGGATGCGGGTTTTGTGAGCAGCGACAACATGCACATCATTGAGATGCCGCATGTGGAAGAAGTGATCGCGCCTATCTTCTACACCGTTCCGCTGCAACTGCTGGCGTATCACGTGGCGCTGATTAAAGGCACCGACGTTGACCAGCCGCGTAACCTGGCGAAATCGGTGACGGTAGAGTAAGTCAAATGTAGTACCAGGCAGAAGGCCGTCGACAGACGGCCTTTTTTTGTGCGCTGTGACAGGCGCTGTTCTTTCTCTATGGTGGCTGAAGAGCGACTAAGAGGTGCTACGCCTGCCTGCGCTACGGGCACCCGGTCACATTCTCTTCTTTAAGGCCCTGGCTCAATCCAGGTGGATCGGAAATCAAACCACCCCAGGTTATTCAGGTGGATCCCCCTGGCCCGGTCGGGGCTTTTGAGTCGCATCCAGTGGTGAAAAAGCGGTTGTAGCCAGCCTGAACGGGTGGTTTCCCTGACCAGTTGTTCCGCGCTGATGGTTTCGGCATGCCACTGGGTTTCCCATTGGGCCAGCAGCGCATCATCCCCACCACTGATGGCGTGGCGCAGTAAAGGGGAGCCCAGTAGCCATGTACCGACGTTCCACTCTTCGGGAATGGGGAAATTGACTGTCCCCAGCCAGAGATCCACATTGGCTTTGCCATTCGCCCAGTCATCATAATTCAGTGCAACACCCTCAAGTAAAATGCCCTGCTGGCGCATGATCTCTTGCATAATATCCAGGAGCATTGGAAATTCAGGGTGCTGATCGTGATAGGCCAGACGCAGTTTCGCGTAGGGCGACGACGAGATAAAAGGTGAACAGGCCGGGCCCGCCTCAATAGTATGAAACCAGGAGGACAGCAGGCTGCCGCCCGGTACCCAGAAGGGGCGAATTGCCTCACTCAGATGCTGGAGTATGGCGTAAGGGCTGAGTGTTTCCCGCAGCCAGCGGCGATGTTCGGCGGTATGCCAGTGCGGGGAGCGGCTGTCGCATAATAAAAAATATCCTCCACGCTCAAGAAACATCTCGCGCAGGTTGTCAGAAGGTTTGCCTGATACCTGGCTAAGCCGTCCGGAAACGTAATCCTCATCGCTCAGGCTGGAACTGAGCCAGGCTGCCGTGTCGTTATCCGACAGCGATTCCGCCAGGTTGTCTGTCTCCGTTAAATTCGGCCAGATAAAGACCTCCACTTCATCCAGCAGCCCGCGCAGACCGAAATAGTGGTCAAAGGCCTTCATTTGCAGATGAAAGCCATTGTTTTCCACCACCTCATAAGGGCCAGTCCCTACAGGATGTGCCGGGAAATCAGCGCGTTGTGTATGGTCAGGCGGTAGGATCATGGCATCAATATGGCTGAGCAGCAGCGGCAGTCGGTTATCCGGGTGCGCCAGCGTAATTTCAAGACTCAGTGGCCCGGTGGCCTGAATAGTCTGCAAGTGCGAGAACAACGGCAGCTTAGCGCTGCGGTTCAGTGAAGCGATAACCGCGTCGATCGTCAGCTCCTGACCATCATGCCAGAGGACGGCGGGGCGCAGATAAAAACGCCAGCGCAGTGGATCAATCTGCCGCCAGTGGTGGGCAAGATCGGCTTCGACTTCACCTTTTTCCTCATTTATGCGCGTCAGGCCGCTAAAAATCTGCCTAACCAGATGCTGCTCAGAGCGACGCAACGGTATGCCGGGGCACAGCGACGGCATTGTCCGGTAATAGGGGATGCACAGCCGCTGATAGTCTGCCCGCACGCTATAGCCCAGTTTTGAGCGCAGCAGTTGCGCCACCTGGTGCTTATTTTTACCCAGCAGTTGAATGGCCTGATCAACATGACCAGACTCCAGTAACTGCTCCGCCTTTTCGCTTAACAGCTGTTCTGGTTTATAGCGCAGGTGAAGCCGGGCGCGATGCCCACGTCCGGCCTGTGATTGCCAGATGAGCCACTTTGCCTCCTGCATCTGAAGCAACAGATTACGCATATGCCGCCGGGTGCAGAACAACACATCCGCCAGCTCCTGTAGCGTCACGCTAACAGGCTTGTCGCCATAGTGCTGGAGTAGCTTTAAGTATTTTTGTTCAGTGTGCCGGGTTGTCATAAAAGGTGAAATTTCCCGAACGGGAATGAGCAATTTTTAATATCCCCTTTTTAGCCGATGATTTTCTCTATCGCAACTTCTATGAGGATTCATCATGACAAAGCGCATTAATAAAGACACTCAGGTCTGCATGTCCCTGGCGGCACGCCCGAGTAACTTCGGTACACGCTTTCACAACTATCTGTACGAAGCGCTGGATCTCAATTATCTCTACAAAGCTTTTTCGCCGACCGATCTTACGCAGGCCATTAGCGGCGTGCGCGGGCTGGGGATACGTGGGTGCGCGATCTCTATGCCATTTAAGGAAGCCTGCATTCCGCTGGTGGATGAACTGGATGCTTCCGCTCAGGCCATTCACTCAGTTAATACCATTGTGAATACCAATGGCCATCTGAAGGCGTACAACACTGATTACATTGCAATAGCTCGCTTGCTGGCGAATTACAAGGTCTCTCCCGACCTGGTGTTTGCTTTGCGTGGCAGCGGTGGTATGGCAAAGGCGGTGGCCTGCGCGCTGAAGGATGCGGGGTTTACCCGTGGTTATATTGTCGCGATTGATGAAGCGTCAGGTAAACAACTGGCCGAACTCTATGGCTATGAATGGCGCCCGGATACCGACGGTATTGAAGCCGATTTGTTAATTAACGCCACGCCTATCGGAATGGCTGGCGGTAATGATGCCGACAAACTCTCTTATTCCGAACAGGAAGTGGATAAGGCGAGCGTTATCTTTGATGTGGTGGCGCTACCGCCCGTCACACCGCTGATCCGCTACGCCCGTGAACGCGGTAAAACCGTGATTACCGGTTCCGAAGTGTTTGCTATTCAGGCCGTGGAGCAATTTGTCCTTTATACCGGGATTCGCCCGGATGACGCGCTGTTCCAGAAAGCCGCGGCCTGGTCACGTCTGTAACATTTTTTCCCGCTTTTTCTTTAAATTAAAAGAACAGGGTACCCTACTATGACTAAAAAAATTGTTGCTGTGACGGCCTGTCCGACGGGCGTCGCCCATACCTTTATGGCTGCCGAAGCGCTGGAAATTGAAGCCCGCAAGCGTGGTGACTGGATCAAGGTTGAAACCCGCGGTTCCGTCGGGGCGAAGAACACGCTGACCGCGGAAGAGATAGCGCAGGCGGATGTGGTGATTATCGCGGCGGATATTGAGCTGGATCTGTCAGGCTTTGTTGGCAAAAGACTCTATCGCACCAGTACCGGCGCGGCGCTAAAAAAAAGTGCGCAGGAAATGGATAATGCTTTCAATAGCGCCGAGGTCTATCAGGGGAGTGCCGGGCGCTCTTCTTCAGCTGGTAAAACAGAGCTACCCGGCGTTTATAAGCATTTAATGACCGGCGTATCCCATATGCTTCCTTTGGTGGTGGCGGGAGGGTTATGTATCGCGCTCTCTTTTGTCTTCGGTATCCAGGCCTTCAACGAGCCGGGCACGCTGGCGGCTGCGCTATTTCAAATTGGTGGTAAGGCGGCCTTTGCGCTGATGGTGCCGGTACTGGCTGGGTTTATTGCCTTCTCAATTGCCGATCGTCCGGGCCTGGCCCCGGGGCTTATCGGCGGGATGTTGGCCAGCCTGTGCGGCGCTGGTTTCCTGGGAGGGATTGTGGCCGGTTTTCTGGCCGGTTACAGCGTACGGTTTCTGGCGCAAAATATTAAGCTGCCAGCGTCAATGGAAGCGCTTAAGCCGGTACTGGTTCTGCCGCTACTGTCTACGCTGATTACCGGCCTAATCATGATTTACGTGGTGGGTGGCCCCGTTTCTGCGGTGATGGAAGGGCTGACGACGTTCCTGGGGAATATGACCTCTACGAATGCTATTTTGCTGGGAATGTTGCTGGGCGCAATGCAAGGTTTTGACCTTGGTGGGCCGGTGAATAAAGCTGCGTATACCTTCGGCGTCGGTTTACTGGCTTCTCATTCTTATATGCCAATGGCGGCCATTATGGCGGCAGGGATGGTACCGGCATTAGGAATGGGCGTCGCAACCTGGGCGGCCAGAGCGAAATTCAATGCCGCTGAGCATGAAGCGGGTAATGCATCTTTTATCCTGGGGCTGTGCTTTATCTCTGAAGGGGCGATTCCCTTCGCCGCGCGTGACCCGATGCGCGTCATCCCTTCCACGATGGTCGGTGGCGCAATCGCCGGGGGACTATCCATGTATTTCGGTTGTACACTGATGGCGCCACACGGCGGCCTCTTTGTCCTGGCGATCCCACATGCGGTAGAACATGTGATGCAATATCTGCTCTCGATTGCCCTGGGCACGATTGTCTGCGGCCTGATGTACGCGCTGTTGAAACCGTCTGCGGTTGCGCAAACAGTCTAATTCATCTCCTCCTGCAGGCTGGTCTGGTGTCTCCCCGGGCCAGCTTTTTTTATTTCCATTGTCATCAAACCGTCATAATCAAGACATATAACTGTCATCAATTTGTCCTATTTTGCTCATCGTAGCAACTCAAACAACGATTTACCGAAACCGTGCAGGAGACATTATGAAAGTTATGCGTACCACTGTCGCAACTGTTGTCGCCGCGACCTTATCGATGAGCGCGTTCTCTGCCTTTGCAGCAGCAAGCCTGACAGGTGCCGGTGCAACGTTTCCTGCGCCGGTGTATGCCAAATGGGCGGATACCTACCAGAAAGAAACCGGTAACAAAGTCAATTACCAGGGGATAGGCTCTTCCGGCGGCGTGAAACAAATCACCGCGAATACCGTTGATTTTGGCGCTTCCGATGCGCCGCTGTCTGACGAAAAACTGAATCAGGAAGGCCTGTTCCAGTTCCCGACGGTGATCGGCGGCGTGGTGCTGGCGGTGAATATTCCAGGCCTCAAATCCGGCGAACTGGTGCTGGATGGTAAAACACTGGGTGACATCTACCTCGGTAAAATCAAAAAGTGGGATGATGAAGCCATCACCAAACTGAACCCAGGCGTGAAGCTGCCTTCTCAGAACATCGCTGTGGTGCGTCGCGCTGACGGTTCCGGTACTTCCTTCGTGTTCACCAGTTACCTGGCGAAAGTCAACGACGAGTGGAAATCGAAAGTGGGCGCGGGTTCTACCGTGAACTGGCCAACCGGCCTGGGCGGTAAAGGTAACGACGGCATCGCGGCATTTGTACAGCGTCTGCCAGGCGCTATTGGCTACGTTGAGTATGCGTATGCCAAGCAGAACAACCTGGCCTACACCAAACTGGTTTCTGCCGACGGCAAACCGGTAAGCCCGACGGAAGAGAGCTTCTCTAATGCGGCGAAAGGCGCTGACTGGAGCAAAACCTTCGCGCAGGATCTGACCAACCAGAAAGGTGACGATGTGTGGCCAATCACCTCCACCACCTTTATCCTGGTCCACAAAGCGCAGAAGAAACCTGAGCAGGGTGCTGAAGTGCTGAAGTTCTTCGACTGGGCCTACAAAAATGGCGCTAAGCAGGCGAATGATCTGGACTACGCCAGCCTGCCGGATAACGTTGTTGAGCAGGTTCGTACCGCCTGGAAGACCAGCATAAAAGACAGCAACGGTAAGGCGCTGTATTAATTAACGAATTGGCGGATGGCGCTACGCTTATCCGCCCTACGGTTTCGACCTCAGGCCCACGTTGTAGGCCGGATAAGCGTAGCGCCATCCGGCAGGGGCAACGTCGTAAAACGCGTTTAATGGAAAGAGTAATTTATGGCTGCAACCAAGCCTGCTTTTAACCCGCCGGGTAAAAAAGGCGACATGATTTTCAGCGCGCTGGTAAAACTGGCTGCGCTGATTGTGCTATTGATGTTGGGCGGTATTATCGTCTCATTGATCATCTCCTCCTGGCCAAGTATTCAGAAATTTGGTTTCTCATTTCTTTGGACTAAGGAATGGGACGCGCCAAACGATATCTACGGCGCGCTGGTGCCCATTTACGGCACGCTGGTGACCTCCTTTATCGCACTGCTGATCGCCGTTCCGGTCAGTTTCGGCATTGCCCTGTTTTTAACCGAGCTGGCGCCAGGCTGGCTAAAGCGTCCGCTCGGCATCGCCATTGAGCTGCTGGCGGCGATCCCCAGTATCGTGTACGGCATGTGGGGGCTGTTTATCTTCGCGCCGCTGTTTGCGACGTACTTCCAGGAGCCGGTAGGCAATATTCTTTCCAACATTCCGTTTGTCGGCGCGCTGTTCTCCGGCCCGGCATTTGGTATCGGCATTCTGGCGGCGGGCGTCATCCTCGCCATCATGATCATCCCCTACATTGCGGCGGTTATGCGCGACGTCTTCGAGCAAACGCCGGTAATGATGAAAGAGTCCGCTTACGGTATCGGCTGTACTACCTGGGAAGTTATCTGGCGCATCGTGCTACCGTTCACCAAAAATGGCGTGATCGGCGGCATTATGCTGGGGCTGGGCCGTGCTCTGGGTGAAACGATGGCGGTCACTTTTATCATCGGCAATACCTACCAGCTCGACAGCGCGTCGCTGTATATGCCGGGCAACAGCATCACTTCCGCGCTGGCGAACGAATTCGCTGAGGCGGAATCGGGTCTGCACGTGGCAGCGTTGATGGAACTGGGACTGATCCTGTTTGTGATCACCTTTATCGTCCTGGCAGCGTCTAAGTTCATGATTATGCGTCTGGCGAAGAACGAGGGAGCACGTTAATGGCTACGCTTGATATGCAGAACACCGCGCAGCTCGCGGAATCCCGTCGCAAGATGCAGGCGCGTCGCCGCATGAAGAACCGTATCGCACTAACGCTATCAATGGCGACGATGGCATTTGGCCTGTTCTGGCTGATCTGGATTTTGATGTCCACTATCACCCGTGGTATCGACGGGATGTCGCTGGCGCTGTTTACCGAAATGACGCCGCCGCCGAACACGGCGGGCGGCGGGCTGGCGAACGCCCTGGCGGGGAGTGGATTATTGATTCTCTGGGCTACCGTATTGGGTACGCCGCTGGGGATTATGGCCGGGATCTATCTGGCGGAATATGGCCGTAAATCCTGGCTGGCGGAAATCATTCGCTTTATTAACGACATTCTGCTTTCCGCGCCGTCAATTGTTGTGGGGCTGTTTGTTTACACCATCGTGGTGGCGCAGATGCAGCACTTCTCCGGTTGGGCAGGGGTGATTGCGCTGGCGCTGTTGCAGGTACCGATCGTTATCCGTACCACTGAAAACATGCTCAAGCTGGTGCCGGATAGCCTGCGTGAAGCCGCCTATGCGCTGGGTACGCCGAAGTGGAAGATGATCTCCGCGATTACGCTGAAAGCCTCTATCTCCGGGATTATGACCGGTATCCTGCTGGCTATTGCGCGTATCGCCGGCGAAACGGCGCCATTGTTGTTTACCGCGCTCTCGAACCAGTTCTGGAGCACCGACATGATGCAGCCGATCGCCAACCTGCCGGTGACCATCTTTAAATTCGCGATGAGCCCATTTGCCGAATGGCAACAATTAGCCTGGGCGGGCGTGCTGATTATTACCCTGTGCGTACTGCTGCTGAATATTCTGGCGCGTGTTGTTTTCGCGAAGAAAAAACACGGTTAAAGACATTGTAGGCCTGATAAGCGTAGCGCCATCAGGCATTATTTTACGGCGTGGCGGATGCGGCGCTGGATGAGGAAAAGAGTGAAATGAGTATGGTTGAAACTGCCCCGAGTAAGATTCAGGTTCGTGATTTGAACTTCTACTACGGCAAATTCCATGCCCTGAAGAACATTAATCTGGATATCGCGAAGAATCAGGTAACGGCATTTATCGGGCCATCCGGCTGCGGTAAATCAACGCTACTGCGTACCTTCAATAAAATGTATTCGCTTTATCCGGAGCAGCGCGCGGAAGGTGAAATTCTGCTGGATGGCGACAATATTCTCACCAACACCCAGGATATCGCGCTGCTGCGCGCAAAAGTGGGGATGGTATTCCAGAAGCCGACGCCGTTCCCGATGTCCATCTATGACAATATCGCCTTTGGCGTGCGTCTGTTTGAGAAGCTGTCTCGCGCTGATATGGACGAGCGCGTGCAGTGGGCGTTGACCAAAGCCGCATTATGGAACGAAACCAAAGATAAATTGCACCAGAGCGGGTACTCTCTCTCCGGTGGTCAGCAGCAGCGTCTGTGCATTGCGCGCGGTATCGCCATTCGCCCGGAAGTGTTGCTGCTGGATGAGCCATGTTCAGCTCTGGACCCGATCTCTACCGGGCGTATTGAAGAGCTGATCACCGAGCTGAAACAGGATTACACCGTGGTGATCGTGACCCACAACATGCAGCAGGCGGCACGTTGCTCCGATCATACGGCGTTTATGTACCTGGGCGAGTTGATTGAGTTCAGCAACACGGACGATCTGTTCACCAAGCCCGCGAAGAAACAAACAGAAGACTATATCACCGGTCGTTACGGTTAATTCAGGAGTGCGTAATGGACAGTCTGAACCTTAATAAACATATTTCCGGCCAGTTCAACGCCGAACTGGAAAGCATCCGCACTCAGGTAATGACCATGGGCGGCATGGTGGAGCAGCAGCTTTCTGACGCTATCACCGCCATGCACAACCAGGACAGCGAGCTGGCGAAGCGCGTGGTAGAAGGCGATCATCAGGTTAATATGATGGAAGTCGCCATCGATGAAGCCTGTGTGCGTATTATCGCCAAGCGCCAGCCGACGGCGAGCGATCTGCGTCTGGTAATGGCGATTATCAAAACCATCGCCGAACTGGAGCGCATTGGCGACGTGGCGGATAAAATCTGCCGTACCGCGCTGGAGAAATTCTCCCAGCAGCACCAGCCGCTGCTGGTCAGTCTGGAGTCACTGGGTCGCCACACCGTGCAGATGCTGCACGACGTGCTGGATGCGTTCGCGCGCATGGATCTCGACGAAGCGGTGCGTATCTACCGTGAAGACAAGAAAGTTGACCAGGAGTACGAAGGTATCGTGCGTCAGCTGATGACCTACATGATGGAAGACTCGCGCACGATTCCCAGCGTGCTGACCGCGCTGTTCTGCGCGCGCTCTATCGAGCGTATCGGTGACCGTTGCCAGAATATCTGCGAATACATCTTCTACTTTGTGAAGGGGCAGGATTTCCGTCACGTCGGCGGCGATGAGCTGGATAAGCTGCTGGCGGGGAAAGATCCGAAAGAGTAAATCTCATCCTTTTGCCCGGTGGCGCTGCGCTTACCGGGCCTACAGGTACAGATGCTGTAGGCCGGATAAGCGTTAGCGCCATCCGGCATTTCAGTTAACGCGTAATCTCCCACCCGCGCGCTTTCCACAATCCCGGCAACTGCGCCAAATCGGTAAACGTCGTCACGTTAGGGTGATCGATCGGCTTGTTATGCGGATCGGCGCAGAAATAAAACACTTCCATTCCCGCCGCAATTCCTGACTGCGCGCCTGCGCTGGAATCATCCACCAGAATACACCTCTCAACATTGACCTTCATGGCGTTCGCCGCATGGAGCATCAGCGCCGGATCGGGCTTCCAGCGTTGAATATCGTAACCGCTAAACAGCAAATCGGGAAAATAATGCAACATGCCCAGTTTACCCAGCGAATGCTGCATCTTACTGACCGGTCCGTTGGATACCACGCACATAGGCGTCTTAATGCTCTCCAGCAGGGTATTTGCGCCCGCGATCGCTTCCAGTTCGGTATCGAACAGACGTGCAACCTCGGCGCGGTACACCGGCTCCAGCTCCGCTTTTGCCAGCGCAACGCCATGCTCTTTACTGATGGTATCGATAATTTCGTAGAGCTTTACGCCTTTAAAGCGTCTGAATACTTCCGTGAGCTCAAGCGTAATGCCGAACTGCCGGAACATAGTGACATAGGCGCGCGAGCAAATTACTTCACTGTCGACCAGCGTGCCGTCACAGTCAAAAAACACCGCTTCGATTTGGGACATGTCATTTCCATTTTAACAAGTTTAACGTTTACGTAATGCTGAATGAGGGGACGCAATCGTTGCCGTACTAACAAATTGAGTGAAAAAAATTACCACACAACTGCGCCAGGTGTCGCATTTTGGTATAGGATAACGGCGAATTTTCCCTCCTTTCTCCGGAAATTGATAATGAGTCAACAACACACCACCCAGGCTTCTGGTCAGGGTATGCTGGAACGCGTGTTTAAACTGCGCGAACATGGCACGACGGCACGAACCGAAGTGATCGCCGGTTTTACCACTTTCCTGACGATGGTTTATATCGTTTTTGTTAACCCGCAAATTCTGGGCGTAGCTGGCATGGACACCAGCGCCGTCTTTGTGACCACCTGTCTGATTGCGGCCTTTGGCAGTATTCTGATGGGCCTGTTCGCTAACCTGCCGGTGGCGCTGGCGCCAGCGATGGGGCTGAATGCGTTCTTTGCCTTCGTGGTTGTGCAGGCAATGGGACTGCCGTGGCAGGTAGGCATGGGCGCCATTTTCTGGGGCGCTGTTGGTCTTTTATTGCTGACTATCTTCCGCGTGCGTTACTGGATGATCGCCAACATTCCGGTCAGCCTGCGCGTGGGCATCACCAGCGGCATCGGCCTGTTTATCGGCATGATGGGGCTGAAAAACGCCGGCGTGATCGTCGCTAACCCGGAAACGCTGGTCAGCATCGGCAACCTGACCTCGCACAGCGTGCTGCTGGGGGTTCTCGGATTCTTTATTATTGCGATTCTCGCTTCGCGCAACATTCATGCGGCGGTGCTGGTGTCCATCATCGTCACGACGCTGCTTGGCTGGATGATGGGCGATGTGCACTACAACGGCATTGTCTCCGCGCCGCCAAGCGTCACCAGCGTGGTAGGGCATGTCGATTTGGCAGGCTCGTTCAATCTTGGCCTGGCGGGGGTTATTTTCTCCTTCATGTTGGTAAACTTGTTTGACTCCTCCGGTACGCTGATTGGCGTGACCGATAAAGCCGGCCTGGCGGATGCGAAAGGCAAATTCCCGCGCATGAAGCAGGCGCTGTTTGTTGATAGTATCTCTTCCGTCACTGGCGCATTTGTCGGAACGTCTTCTGTGACTGCTTATATTGAATCCTCTTCCGGCGTTTCGGTGGGCGGTCGCACCGGTTTGACGGCGGTGGTGGTCGGTATTTTGTTCCTGCTGGTTATCTTCCTGTCGCCGCTGGCGGGCATGGTGCCGCCTTACGCGGCGGCGGGCGCGCTGATTTACGTCGGCGTGCTGATGACCTCCAGCCTGGCGCGGGTAAACTGGCAGGATTTAACCGAATCGGTCCCGGCGTTTATTACGGCGGTAATGATGCCGTTTAGCTTCTCGATCACCGAAGGTATCGCGCTGGGCTTTATCTCTTACTGCGTGATGAAAATCGGTACCGGTCGCCTGCGCGACCTTAGCCCGTGCGTAGTGATTGTCGCGCTGTTATTCGTGCTGAAGATTGTGTTTATTGACGCACACTGATGAAATGAACCCTCGCCCCATCGGGGTGAGGGTTTTTAACGAGCTTACGCTTTAACGCGCTGAATAAACTCACCAAATGCGGTCAGCTGACCGGTCAAATGATCTAACGTTCCCTGATCCACCACTTCTCCAGTCTGCGGGTCGACTTTATTCTGAATCACGCCGCCCATAAACTCCGGTTTATTCATCACCATCGCATCAAGGAACACCAGAATCTGGCGCAGATGATACTGGCAGCGCGCGCCGCCAATCGCCCCCATTGAACTGGTCTGGATAAGAACGGGCTTACCCGCCAGCGGCTGCTCAGGCAGACGGGATAGCCAGTCGATGGCATTCTTCAGGCCGCCGGGAACGGAATAGTTATATTCCGGCGTCACAATGACGACGCCGTCGGCGTTGCGAATCTGCTCCGCCAGCGCCTCTACGCTGGCTGGAAATCCCTCTTCCTGCTGGATATCGGCGTCATACAGCGGAATATCCCCGATCGAAGGCAGCGGCGATACCGTCATTCCTGCCGGCGCGACTTTAGGCAGCGTACGCGCCACCATCCCGTTAAAGGAACCTTTGCGTAAACTTCCCAGCAATGTAACCACATTCAGCGTTTCAGACATACGTGCCCCTTTTTTCATTATGAACGATTAAGCGTATACGATTTGGCGGCGGGGAGTTGGGCGAATCGCATCAGACGACCGGTTGGCTCATTGGCGCGCGTCTGGATATCGGGCAGGCTTTTCCAGCCCAATTTGCCATCGAACTCCCACACTTTTAATTTTTCTATCGCTGGCGTAACGGTTACGGACCATACCAGCACATCTTCCGCATCGCACACGGCTTCAAGCTGCGTGACATGCGCGCACTTCAGGCGTCCGGCAACGGGTAAAAGTTGCAGCTCCCGCGGATCGTCATTCATGACATCGCCGGTGAGTTTTAACACGCTCTGGCGCAATGTAATGAGTTGCGCTCGCGCTTCGTTGGGATCGTTTTGATTGGCTACCCATAAGTTTTCATTACGGGAGAAAGGCTGGCGTTCGAGCGAATGTGAATGGTGAAAGCCGCGGGAGGTGCGCTGTAATTCCATATCCAGCCCGCACTCTCCTTCGGTGGTCAACGCCACGCCAACCATATTTCCGGCATAGGAGATAGAAAAGCCTGGCAGATTTTTGTCACGAAACGCGGGTTTACCTTTCGCCTGAATAATGATTTCCGGCAGCTCGCTAATTCCGTACAGCATAAACATCAGTTCGGCAAGAAGGCCTCTGGAGGCGAGAAAACGCGTTCGTCGGTGAGCAGGCAGGTTTCTGGCTTCAATATGGCAAGACGAAGAGAGACGAATTGAAACCAACTGTCCCTCCGTAAGTATCCCTCTGGCAAAGTGAGTCGCCATTTTTCGCTCCGTGATTAATGGGCCGTGATAATGACGAGAGTAACATTAACGTAAATTATGGACAGGTTTTACGCGCTAAAAATTCAATTTCAGAAGGTTCTTTAATCAGACGGTGACATTTCTGGTAAGAGGAAGGTTAATTTATCAACGCAGGTGGTCAGATAAGGCGACGGCAGAGCGTGTTGATAGCCTGTCGTAGCCACACAATCTTGGGATTATGACTATTACGTTTGTGCCATAATAGGGTAAACGGCACCATCAGCTTTTCCCGCTGTTGCGCATCAAAAGGCAGGGGGCGCGCCACTAACGGTAGCTGGTGGAGCTGATTGTAGTGCTGGCAATAGCGCGGCGCGGTTGCTATCAGGGTGTGATCCGGCTGGGCGGCCATAAAGAGCGACTGCTCGAACCCCGGCAGGCTCAACGCGATATGGCGCTTGCGCCCCATTTCTTGCAGGACATCATCCAGCGCCCAGGTATCGCTTTGCTCCCAGCAAATACTGATATGCGGGTAGCGCAGAAAAGTGTCCAGACTCCACTCTTCCTGCAATGCCGGATGATCTTCACGTAGCCAGACGCAAGGGAGATCGGAAAATAACACTTCATGGTCGATCGACAACGGCAGTAGGCTCAGCAGTTCTCGCGAGCGGGGATGGCTTTCGCGTCCGGTGAAGCCGATATCCACCTCGCCGCGAATAATCGCATCCAGCGAATCATAGTCCCAGTTGCGTATTTTGATCGTCGCCTGAGGATAACGCTGATAGATCTGCCGGGAGAGGGCGTTAAACATGATCATGACCAGCGGTGTTTCAGCCACCAGATCAAACTTCAACCCACGCGGAGCCTCATGGTGCGGCTTATCCAGCAATTGATTGCTCATCTGCATCCACTCTGCCAGATTCTGCTCCATACTGACCATTAACGGCGTCGGCGTAAGTCCCAGCGGGGTGTTTACAAACAACGGGTCGTCAAACCAGGTCCGCAGTTTCGACAGCGACTTACTCACCGCCGACGGCGTGACGTTCATCCGTTTGGCGGTTTTGGTAACGCTGCGTTCCTGCATGAGTAACTGTAGGCATAACAGCAAATTAAGGTCGAGATTGGTAAGGGATTTCTTCATGCTCGGCTACGGACCTGTTGGGCGCGACGGAGAAGATCAGCAGAATACTCACTATGCTACAACCAATCAGAATCCCGATCAGCATATTCATCGCGCTGATACCGAGTATTGCCGCCAGCCAAATCCACAGTGATGAACCGCAAACCTGCGCGATACCCAGCGTGGAACTGGCCACTCCGGCGCGCAGCGAAAACGGCCCCAGCGCCTGGCTCATCGCGACGCCAAAACCAACCGAGAATCCGGCGCAGATAAGCGTCAGGCCAAAGAGCGTGACGGTATTGGTATGAGCAAGGCTTAACGTCACGCCAGCCGTCAAAAACAGCCCCTGTGAGACGAGCATTAAAGTTCGCGGCTTAAATAACCCAAGCGCAAAAGGGGTAGAAAAAGAGACGACCATACTGACGCCTGCGGTGAGCGCCATGGTAATGGCATAGTCGCCACGACTAAATCCCATCACCTCCATCAGCAGCACTGGAGAGGCATTGACGAAGGTCAGGATCACCGACACGCTAAGGGTGGTGATCGCCAGTCGACTGACGAAAAAACGGTTAACCAGCGACTCGGCGGCGGGCGACGATCGTGATAAATCGCGTGGAGCCAGCCTTGCCGGGCGCGTCTCGCGCAGGATAAACAGTGATAACAGGCCCACAATAATGCCCATCGCGGACATCGTATAGAACAGACTTTGCCAGGGGAAACGAAGCATAATCAAATGCCCCACCACCGGGGCGAGTACCGGCACAATACAGGTAATCCCATTCAATAATGACAGCACTTTCGCCCGGCGATGCTCGTCGAGCGTGTCGCGCAGAATGGCGAACGCCACCACATAGCAGCCGCCTGCGCCTACTCCCTGAAGAAAACGTCCACTCAGAAATAGCGAGCCTTCCGACGCCCGTGAACAAAGCAGTGAGGCCGTCATAAAGACGAGCGCGCCGACGATCGCGACCGGCTTGCGGCCTGACTGGTCGGCTATCTTCCCGGCAAACAGCATGGCCGTCGCCATTCCGGCCAGGTAAACGGAGAAGGCGATATGCAACTGCGCCTCGCTGGCGTTTAGATCGGCGGCTATACGCGGTAAACCGACCAGATACATATCAATACCGGCAGGATAGAGTAAAACCAGGACAAAACTACACAGTAGAAAACGTTTCATAGCGGCCTCACGAAAAGTGTGGCGCTAAGAATACGGGGCGACGTTGCGCGAGACGAGTTGCCATTTGGACAACAGTGATTTCCTCATGGGAAATCATTGCTGCCGGATGGCGGCGTAAACGCCTTATCCGGCCTACGGGTTCTGTAGGCCCGGTAAGCATTGCGCCACCGGGCAACACAACGTTATTTACCGATACAGAAGCTGGAGAAAATCCGTCCCAGCAGGTCGTCGGAGGTAAACTCGCCAGTAATCTCGCTTAAGCTTTGCTGCGCCAGGCGCAACTCTTCCGCCAGCAGTTCCCCCGCCCATGCGCCTAATAGCTGCGCTTTGCCCTGCTCAAGATGTTCAGCGGCTTCCGCCAGCGCCTGTAGGTGACGGCGGCGGGCCAGGAAGCCGCCTTCCATATTGGTATCAAACCCCATGCTCTGCTTGAGGTGGTTACGCAACACGTCGACGCCTTCGCCGGTACGCGCCGAGAGGCGAACCAGTGAGTGACCGTTTACTTCACTAATACCCAGCGTTTCGCCGGTGATATCCGCCTTGTTACGTACCACGGTAATCGGTAGATTTTTTGGCAGACGGGCGATAAAGTCCGGCCAGATGTCGGCAGGGTCAACGGCGTCCGTCGTGGTGCCATCCACCATAAACAGCACGCGATCGGCCTGTTCAATCTCCTGCCAGGCGCGTTCAATGCCGATACGCTCAACTTCGTCGTTGGCGTCGCGCAGTCCGGCGGTATCGATGATATGCAGCGGCATCCCGTCGATGTGAATATGCTCGCGCAACACGTCGCGCGTGGTACCGGCGATATCGGTAACAATGGCCGCTTCACGGCCTGCCAGCGCATTCAGCAGGCTGGATTTCCCGGCATTCGGGCGTCCGGCAATCACTACCTTCATCCCTTCGCGCAGCAGGCTGCCCTGGCGCGCTTCGGTGCGCACGGCGTCAAGATCGGCGATGACGCCATTGAGCTGTGCTTCAATTTTGCCGTCAGAGAGAAAGTCGATCTCCTCATCCGGAAAATCGATAGCCGCTTCGACGTAGATTCGCAGGTGAGTAAGTGCTTCCACAAGGTGGTTAACGCGGGCGGAAAATGCCCCCTGTAACGAGTTTAGCGCTGAACGCGCCGCCTGTTCGGAACTGGCATCGATCAGGTCGGCAATGGCTTCCGCCTGGGCTAAATCGAGCTTATCGTTGAGGAACGCTCGCTCGGAGAACTCGCCCGGTCGGGCAATGCGCACGCCTGGAAGCGTCAGGATACGTTTTAACAGCAGGTCCAGGATCACCGGACCGCCGTGCCCTTGTAGCTCCAGCACATCTTCACCGGTGAAGGAGTTCGGGCCGGGGAACCACAGCGCAATACCCTGATCCAGCGCGCTGCCGTCAACGTCTTTAAACGGCAGGTAGTCGGCATAGCGCGGCTTCGGCAGCTTGCCCAGCACCTCTTGCGCAACGTCACGCGCTTTCAGACCAGAGATACGCAGGATACCCACGCCACCGCGTCCCGGTGGGGTTGCCTGGGCGACGATAGTGTCGTTATGGCTCATGGTTAGTCTCAACTTTGTTGCAATAAAAAAGGCGGTCATATGACCGCCTTTTGATTGTAGGCCTGATAAGCGTTAGCGCCATCAGGCTGACCGGCGCGCCTTGCCGGATGGCGGCTTCGCCTTATCCGGCCTACACCGAATCAGGATTTTTTCTTCTCGCGGCTATGCAGGCCACGCTTCTCCAGACCACGGTAAATCAGCTGCTGCTGAATGATGGTGACCAGGTTGCTGACGATATAGTACAGCACCAGACCTGACGGGAACCACAGGAAGAACACCGTAAAGATGACCGGCATAAAGGTCATGATCTTCTGCTGCATCGGGTCGGTCACGGTGGTCGGCGACATCTTCTGAATGAAGAACATCGTTACGCCCATCAGGATCGGCAGAATGTAGTACGGGTCCTGTGCGGACAGGTCATGAATCCACAGCGCGAACGGCGCATGACGCAGTTCAATGGAACCCATCAGCATGTAGTACAACGCCAGGAAGATAGGCATCTGGATGATCAGCGGGAAGCAGCCGCCCAGTGGGTTAACCTTCTCCGCTTTGTACAGGGCCATCATCTCCTGGCTTTGGCGCTGTTTATCATCGCCAAGACGTTCGCGCATCGCCTGAATTTTCGGCTGCAGCATACGCATCTTCGCCATTGACGTGTACTGCGCTTTGGTCAGCGGGTACATGATACCGCGAACGATAAAGGTAATGATGATAATGGAGAAGCCCCAGTTGCCCACAAAGCTGTGGATCCACTTCAGCAACTTGAACAGCGGCTGAGAGATGAACCACAACCAACCGTAGTCCACGGTCAAATCCAGGTGCGGTGCAACAGCCGCCATTTTATCCTGAATTTCCGGGCCGACCCACAGGGTGCTGGTCATCGCGCCAGTCTGGCCTGGCTGTACCAGTACCGGCTGCGCTTTATAGCCGATAGCGACAATGCCGTTACCCAGATTAGCGGTGTAGAAATTGTTGGTGCCGTCGTTACGCGGAATCCATGCGGTAGCGAAATACTGCTGCAACATTGCCACCCAACCGCCTTTGGAGCTGACGTTGAGGTTTTCGTTATCGGCAATGGTGTCGAATTTGTATTTCTCATACTTCTCATCCGGCGTGGAGTACGCTGCGCCGCGGAACGTATGCAACGCAAAGTTGCTGCTGCCGGTGTCGCGATGAGGAGGCAGGTTGACGGATTGTTTTAACTGACCAAAGGTGGAGACTTCCAGCGGTTTTTCGCCGGTGTTCTGCACGCTATAGTTCACGTTAACCGCATAATCGCCACGCTTAAAGACAAACGTTTTGGTAAACGTGTTGCCTGCGGCGTCAGTATAAGTCATCGGAACCTGCAGTTCGTTCTGACCGTCGGCCAGTACAAACGCATCTTTCTCGACGTTGTACAGCGGACGCGGGCCGTTCGCCGGGTTATCCGGGCCGTCGCGGCCTGTCAGGCCGCTTTGCGCCTGATAGATAAACTGCGGGGTGGTTTCCAGCAGCTGGAACGGTTCGTTGGAACCCAGTTCTTTCGGGTAAGCCGGGAGCAAGGCCTGCTCGACATCACCACCACGGGTGTTGATAGTCAAATCAAGCACATCGGTTTTCACCGTAATCATTTTCCCCTGGCCACTGGCTGGTACGCCCTGGTCGGCGGCGCTACCCGCTGCGGTGGTCGTTGTCTGCGTGGTCTGTTGAGTCTGAGGTTGCGGATTTTTATCCTGCTCCCAGGCTTGCCAGATCATGAAAGACACGAACAGCAAAGCGATGACTAAAAGATTGCGTTGCGAATCCATCGTTAGTGTTCTCTGGTATCAAATGGTCCGGGCGGGACGGGATCGTCACCACCAGGGTGTAAAGGGTGGCATTTTAATACGCGTTTCACCGTCAACCAACTGCCTTTTATCACTCCAAACCTGCGCAATGCCTCAATTCCGTAGCTTGAGCACGTTGGCGTGAAACGACAATGCGGCCCAAGCAGCGGACTGATCAGGCGTTGATAGACCCGAATAAGGGCTATCAGGACCCGCGAGCCAGGCGACAGTGGCGGCGCCATAATTTTTCCAACGCTTCCGAGAGAGCACGGTTATCGAGGTCGGCAACCCCTTTTTTCGCCACCACCACGAAATCCATTGCAGGAAGTTCATGCTGGCGCAGACGGAAGCTTTCACGCGTCAGACGTTTAATCCGGTTGCGTTCATGCGCACGTCGAACATTTTTCTTGGCGACGGTAAGACCGATACGGGGATGCCCCAGCGAATTCAGGCGGCCGAGGATGGTGATTTGCGGCGTGCCAGCCCGTTGAGGTTGCTGGAAGACGAATGTGAAATGAGCGGGAGTTAACAAACGTAACTCCCTGGGAAATGCGAGCTTAACCACTCAGGGGTTAGCTTTATTACTTGGAAACGGTCAGACGAGCGCGGCCTTTAGCACGACGACGTGCCAGAACCTGACGACCATTTTTAGTAGCCATACGAGCACGGAAGCCGTGAGAACGGTTGCGCTTCAGTACAGACGGTTGAAAAGTGCGTTTCATGGCGATTTCTACCTAAACTTGAATAAATTCACTGACTTTTGCGTATACCCGAACAAACTTTGAACGACTTACGCCACAGTGTGGGTGATTAAAGAGGCCGGATTGTAATAATTGTACACTCCGGAGTCAATTCTCTTTCCTTATTTTCCCGCGATTTTCCACGCCTTTTTGTGCGGAAAATAAGCAGCGTTGACGCCATATGACGGGCATTGCGCGACGGGTGGAGAATTATACGGACTGCCAGGTAAAGCGCAAGGATCGCCCTGGATCTTTATGCGATCTTTTAGGCGTCTGCTCACCTTTACCTATTAATTTTTTCAATATGCGCGCGAAAGCGTACAGGAGTTCCCCAGGATCGATTACACTTATCCTTTCCTGGAAAGTCCTGTGGATAAATCGGGAAGAATCTGTGAGAAACAGAAGATCTCTTGCTCAGTTTAGGCTATGATCCGCGGTCCTGATCGTTTCAAACGATCCTGGTCAGGCATGAACACGAAATCTTTCAGACTGCGTGAAGTCGCGATCGTTTGAAAGATCCGTGAAAACCGCAGACAGCGGTTCGTGCGTCACCCTTCATGCAGGGTCTTATCGACGTGCGCCAACAATCATTAATGTATCAGCCTTTGTCATTTATCGACTTTTGTTCGAGTGGAGTCCGCCGTGTCACTTTCGCTTTGGCAGCAGTGTCTTGCCCGATTGCAGGATGAGTTACCAGCCACAGAATTCAGTATGTGGATACGCCCGTTGCAGGCGGAACTGAGCGATAACACGCTGGCTTTGTATGCGCCAAACCGTTTTGTGCTCGATTGGGTAAGAGATAAGTACCTCAACAATATCAATGGATTACTCAACACATTCTGCGGCGCGGATGCCCCACAACTGCGTTTTGAAGTGGGAACAAAGCCCGTTACGCAAACGCTAAAAACGCCTGTGCATAACGTTGTCGCGCCTGCGCAGACAACAACGGCGCAGCCGCAGCGCGTAGCGCCTGCGGCCCGTTCGGGCTGGGATAACGTACCAGCGCCGGCGGAGCCGACCTACCGCTCCAACGTCAATGTTAAGCATACATTTGATAACTTCGTCGAAGGTAAATCCAACCAACTGGCGCGCGCGGCGGCACGTCAGGTGGCGGATAATCCTGGCGGCGCTTATAACCCGTTATTCCTCTATGGCGGCACCGGTCTGGGTAAAACTCACCTGCTGCACGCGGTGGGTAACGGCATTATGGCGCGTAAACCCAACGCGAAAGTCGTGTATATGCACTCCGAGCGCTTTGTGCAGGACATGGTAAAAGCCCTGCAAAATAACGCCATCGAAGAGTTTAAACGCTACTACCGCTCCGTTGACGCATTGCTGATCGACGATATTCAATTCTTCGCCAATAAAGAACGATCCCAGGAAGAGTTTTTCCATACCTTTAACGCTCTGCTGGAAGGCAATCAGCAGATCATTTTGACGTCGGATCGCTATCCGAAAGAGATCAACGGCGTTGAGGATCGTCTCAAGTCCCGCTTTGGTTGGGGGCTAACAGTGGCGATCGAACCGCCAGAACTGGAAACCCGCGTGGCGATCCTGATGAAAAAAGCGGACGAAAATGATATTCGTCTGCCAGGCGAGGTCGCGTTCTTTATCGCCAAGCGTCTACGCTCTAACGTACGTGAACTGGAAGGCGCGCTGAACCGGGTGATCGCCAATGCCAACTTTACCGGCCGGGCGATTACTATCGACTTTGTGCGCGAAGCGCTGCGCGATTTACTGGCGTTGCAGGAAAAACTGGTCACCATCGACAATATTCAGAAGACGGTGGCCGAGTATTACAAAATCAAAATTGCGGATCTGCTTTCTAAGCGTCGATCTCGCTCGGTAGCACGTCCGCGCCAGATGGCTATGGCGCTGGCAAAAGAGCTCACCAACCACAGTCTGCCGGAAATCGGCGATGCGTTTGGCGGGCGCGACCACACTACCGTACTTCATGCCTGTCGTAAAATTGAGCAACTGCGTGAAGAAAGCCACGATATCAAAGAAGATTTTTCGAATTTAATCAGAACATTGTCGTCGTGATCCTATGAAATTTACCGTTGAACGTGAACATTTATTAAAACCGCTTCAGCAGGTCAGCGGCCCGCTGGGCGGTCGTCCTACGCTGCCGATTCTCGGTAACCTGCTCCTCCAGGTAGCGGACGGTACGCTTTCTCTGACCGGCACCGATCTTGAAATGGAGATGGTCGCGCGCGTTACGCTTTCTCAGCCGCATGAGCCAGGCGCCACTACCGTGCCGGCGCGGAAATTCTTTGATATCTGCCGCGGCCTGCCGGAGGGCGCGGAGATTGCCGTTCAGTTGGAAGGCGATCGGATGCTGGTGCGTTCTGGCCGTAGCCGCTTCTCGCTGTCTACACTGCCTGCCGCCGATTTCCCGAATCTTGACGACTGGCAAAGCGAAGTTGAATTTACGCTGCCGCAGGCCACGATGAAGCGCCTGATTGAAGCGACCCAGTTTTCGATGGCCCATCAGGATGTGCGCTACTACTTAAACGGTATGCTGTTTGAAACGGAAGGTAGCGAACTGCGAACTGTCGCGACCGACGGCCACCGCCTGGCGGTGTGCTCAATGCCGCTGGAAGCGTCTTTACCCAGCCACTCGGTGATTGTGCCGCGTAAAGGCGTGATTGAACTGATGCGTATGCTCGACGGCGGCGAAAACCCGCTGCGCGTGCAGATCGGCAGTAATAATATCCGCGCGCACGTCGGCGACTTTATCTTTACCTCGAAGCTGGTGGATGGTCGCTTCCCGGATTACCGTCGCGTTCTGCCGAAGAATCCGGATAAACATCTGGAAGCGGGCTGCGATATCCTCAAGCAGGCGTTTGCCCGCGCGGCAATCCTCTCGAATGAGAAATTCCGCGGCGTTCGTCTGTACGTCAGTGAGAATCAGCTCAAAATCACCGCCAATAACCCGGAGCAGGAAGAAGCGGAAGAGATTCTGGACGTGAGCTACGGCGGGACGGAGATGGAAATCGGCTTTAACGTCAGTTACGTGCTGGACGTGCTCAATGCGCTGAAGTGCGAAACCGTGCGTATTATGCTGACGGATTCCGTATCCAGCGTACAGATTGAGGATGCGGCGTCACAGTCGGCTGCCTATGTTGTTATGCCAATGCGCTTGTAAAGAATATCGGGCTATCTTACTTGTTATTCTGGCTTCGGGCAGTGCTCGCACAAAATACGAAGTATTTTGGACGTCTTATGGACGGCCCGAAGGGCGAGCGCAGCGAGCAATCCTCACGTACTCCAGTACGCTCCGGTTGCTGTGCGCTGGCCGTAACCAGACTAATTGCGCCGATAACGCCCTGGTTATGAGTTGATATGTCGCTATCCAGACTGCTAATCAAAGACTTCCGCAACATAGAAAATGCGGATCTCGCTTTATCCCCCGGCTTTAACTTCCTGGTTGGCGCCAACGGCAGCGGCAAAACCAGCGTGCTGGAAGCTATCTATACGCTTGGCCATGGTCGGGCGTTTCGCAGTTTGCAGCCTGGCCGCGTGATTCGTCATGAGCAGGAAGCGTTTGTTCTTCACGGGCGATTACAGGGCGAAGAGCGTGAGACGTCGATTGGCTTAACCAAAGATAAGCAGGGCGACAGCAAAGTCCGTATCGATGGTACCGACGGTCACAAGATCGCGGAGCTGGCGCATTTAATGCCGATGCAGTTGATTACGCCGGAAGGGTTTACTTTACTCAACGGCGGCCCCAAATACAGAAGAGCGTTCCTTGACTGGGGATGCTTTCACAACGAAGCCGGATTCTTCACCGCCTGGAGCAACCTGAAACGATTGCTGAAACAGCGTAATGCCGCGCTGCGCCAGGTGAGTCGTTATGAGCAATTGCGCCCGTGGGATAAAGAGCTGATTCCGCTGGCGGAACAAATTAGTACCTGGCGGGCGGAGTACAGTAGCGCTATCGCACAGGACATGGCGGATACCTGTCAGCAGTTTTTACCTGAATTTTCCCTGACGTTCTCTTTCCAGCGCGGCTGGGAGAAAGAGACAGACTATGCGGACGTGCTGGAGCGAAGCTTTGAGCGTGACCGTATGTTGACCTACACCGCGCACGGGCCGCATAAAGCGGACTTTCGCATTCGCGCCGACGGCGCGCCGGTGGAAGATACCCTGTCGCGCGGGCAGCTAAAGTTATTGATGTGCGCCTTACGTCTGGCGCAGGGCGAGTTCCTCACCCGCGAAAGCGGGCGGCGCTGCCTGTACCTGATAGATGATTTTGCCTCTGAACTTGACGATGCGCGTCGCGGACTGCTGGCCAGCCGCTTAAAAGCCACGCAATCGCAGGTCTTTGTCAGCGCAATTAGCGCTGAACACGTTATAGACATGTCGGATGAAAATTCGAAGATGTTTACCGTGGAAAAGGGTAAAATAACGGATTAACCCAAGATTAAATGAGCGAGAAACGTTGATGTCGAATTCTTATGACTCCTCCAGTATCAAAGTCCTGAAAGGGCTGGATGCGGTGCGTAAGCGCCCGGGTATGTATATCGGCGACACGGATGACGGCACCGGTCTGCACCACATGGTATTCGAGGTGGTAGATAACGCTATCGACGAAGCGCTCGCGGGTCACTGTAAAGATATCGTCGTGACTATTCACGCCGATAACTCCGTGTCCGTAACGGATGATGGCCGTGGCATTCCGACCGGTATTCACCCGGAAGAAGGCGTCTCGGCGGCGGAAGTGATCATGACCGTTCTGCACGCGGGCGGTAAATTTGACGATAACTCCTATAAAGTCTCCGGCGGTCTGCACGGCGTGGGCGTCTCGGTAGTTAACGCTCTGTCGCAAAAACTGGAGCTGGTTATCCAGCGAGATGGCAAAATTCACCGTCAGATCTACGAGCACGGCGTGCCGCAGGCACCCCTGGCCGTCACTGGCGATACCGATAAAACCGGCACGATGGTACGTTTCTGGCCGAGCCACGAAACCTTCACCAACGTCACTGAATTTGAATATGAGATCCTGGCGAAACGCCTGCGTGAACTGTCATTCCTGAACTCAGGCGTCTCCATCCGCCTGCGCGACAAGCGCGATGGCAAAGAAGATCATTTCCACTACGAAGGCGGCATCAAGGCGTTTGTTGAATATCTGAACAAGAATAAAACGCCGATCCACCCGAATATCTTCTACTTCTCCACCGAAAAAGACGGTATCGGCGTCGAAGTAGCGTTGCAGTGGAACGATGGTTTCCAGGAAAATATCTACTGCTTTACCAACAACATTCCGCAGCGCGACGGCGGTACTCACCTGGCAGGCTTCCGTGCGGCGATGACCCGTACGCTGAACGCCTACATGGACAAAGAAGGCTACAGCAAAAAAGCCAAAGTCAGCGCCACCGGCGATGATGCCCGTGAAGGTCTGATTGCGGTGGTTTCCGTAAAAGTACCGGACCCGAAATTCTCCTCACAGACCAAAGATAAGCTGGTCTCTTCCGAGGTGAAATCGGCGGTAGAACAGCAGATGAACGAACTGCTGAGCGAATACCTGCTGGAAAACCCATCTGACGCGAAAATCGTCGTCGGCAAAATTATCGACGCCGCGCGTGCGCGTGAAGCGGCGCGTCGCGCCCGTGAAATGACCCGTCGTAAAGGCGCGCTCGATTTAGCCGGTCTGCCGGGCAAACTGGCGGACTGTCAGGAACGCGACCCGGCGCTGTCCGAACTGTACCTGGTGGAAGGGGACTCCGCGGGCGGCTCTGCGAAGCAGGGGCGTAACCGTAAAAACCAGGCGATTCTGCCGCTGAAAGGTAAAATCCTCAACGTCGAGAAAGCGCGCTTCGACAAGATGCTCTCCTCTCAGGAAGTGGCGACGCTGATTACCGCGCTGGGCTGCGGTATTGGTCGCGACGAGTACAACCCGGACAAGCTGCGCTATCACAGCATCATCATCATGACCGATGCGGACGTCGACGGCTCGCACATCCGTACGCTGCTGTTGACCTTCTTCTATCGTCAGATGCCGGAAATCGTCGAGCGCGGCCACGTCTACATTGCCCAGCCGCCGCTGTACAAAGTGAAGAAAGGCAAGCAGGAACAGTACATTAAAGACGACGAAGCGATGGATCAGTACCAGATCTCCATCGCGCTTGACGGTGCGACTCTGCACGCGAACGCCCATGCGCCGGCGCTATCCGGCGAAGCGTTAGAAAAACTGGTCTCTGAATATAACGCCACGCAGAAAATGATTGGTCGTATGGAGCGTCGCTTCCCGAAAGCGCTGCTCAAAGAGCTGGTGTATCAGCCAACTCTGACCGAAGCCGATCTTTCTGATGAGCAGACTGTAACGCGCTGGGTGAATGCGCTGATTACCGAGCTGAACGAGAAAGAGCAGCACGGCAGTCAGTGGAAGTTCGATGTTCATACTAATACGGAACAGAATCTGTTCGAGCCGATCGTTCGCGTGCGTACGCATGGTGTGGATACCGATTATCCGTTGGATCACGAGTTTGTGACCGGCGCGGAATATCGTCGTATCTGCACGCTGGGCGAGAAGCTGCGCGGTCTGATTGAAGAGGACGCGTTTATCGAACGCGGCGAGCGTCGCCAGCCGGTAACCAGCTTCGAGCAGGCGCTGGAGTGGCTGGTGAAAGAATCACGTCGCGGTCTGGCTATCCAGCGTTATAAAGGTCTGGGTGAAATGAACCCGGATCAGCTGTGGGAAACCACCATGGACCCGGAAAGCCGCCGTATGCTGCGTGTGACCGTTAAAGATGCGATTGCTGCCGACCAGCTGTTCACCACGCTGATGGGTGATGCCGTTGAGCCGCGTCGTGCCTTTATTGAAGAGAACGCCCTGAAAGCGGCGAATATCGATATTTAACCTGCCTTAATCCCCGGCCTACCGCTGGTTGGCCGGGGCATCATGATGTTCATCGACATAGCTGAATAAAAAATCTCTAAAGCGCTGAGTGGCGGGCGTTTGTGCGCGCCACGCATGGAAATAAAGGTTCATATTGCGCCGCAGCGGAGGCGTGAGCGAACAGGTCGCTAATTGGTAGCTTTTGGCGTAATGGCGGGAAAAGGTTCCGGCGATCACCACGCCTTCACACTGCGCCGCCAGCGACATGGCGGTCGCCATATGTTCCACCGTCATTTTGGGCTTAATGCGCACGCCAGCGGTTGCGGAGATCATCGGAATGGATTCGTTGCCAACGGCGATCAGCTCTTCGCTTTGAATCTCTTCCCAGCGAACCGTTTTTTTATGCAGCCGATAGTCCGGATGGCAGTACAGGGCGATTTCCGTTGTGAACAGCGTTTGTTTGTCGATTTCCGGCTCCAGCGGCCGCTCCGGGCCGATACCAAAATCGGCTTCTCCCAACATAATGCTTTTTTGTAATTGCGACATGGGCTTATCAATAAGCTGTACGTGGGTATGCGGATGCTGCCGCTTAAAGGCATGGATGATTTGCGGCAGAAAAGCACAGGCGATCAGCGGCGCGCCAACAACCCGCACCAGGGATTTTTTGATCTCTTTCAGGTCGCGGGCATAATTTTCGGCCCGTTGAAACTCTTCAACAACCCGCATGGCGGCGGGTAAAAACTTTTCGCCGTCGGGCGATAGCTTCACCACGCGCGAAGTGCGGTCGAAAAGGGAAACCTCCATCTGGCTTTCCATTTCGTTGATTAAACCGCTAACAGCTCCCTGCGTGATGCACAGATATTTGCTGGCGGCGGTAAAACTACGCAAATCCGCGACGGCCAGAAACGCGCGAAATTGCCGGATAGTTAAATTCATTTGCCACCTGTGTTACCCCTTTACTGAGAGGATTTTATCTCAGGCTGGATAAGGTCGCGTTGATACGACTCGCAAATACAGGGTGTCTGCCTGCGGTGCAGGCAGACTGTTGGCTTATTTTACGGTAATGGTCGGCGACTTTTTCATGGTTTCTTCGGTCAGCTCCTGGCCGATGCCGGGAAGCTCCGGAACGTCGTACATGCCGTTCTTGGGTAGATAGTTGTATTTACAGGTCTGTGTATTCGGTTCCAGCAGCGCATACCGGTGCAGTTCGTGGATGACGAAGTTAGGGATCGCGGTTTCCATATGCAGCGCCACCGCTGTGGAAATCGGCCCGCCGCAAACATGGATTTGCACCGTTTTGTCGTAAACGTGCGCCATATCGCAGATTTTCTTCACTTCGGTGATGCCGCCGCAGGTGCAGATATCGGGCTGAATAACGCTCAGGCTGCCGTTTTCCAGGAAAGGACGGTATCCCCAGCGCCAGTATATGCGTTCCCCAGCCGCCAGCGGAATATTGACCTTATCGGCAACCTGCTTCATCTGCCCTGGGTTCAGCGGCATAACCGGTTCCTCGTAGTAGAAGATGCCCAGTTCTTCGATCATGCGGCCAAACTGAATCGCCGAGGTGGTATCCGTAAAAGCGTGCATTTCGGCGATGATATCCACGTCCGGGCCGACTGCATCACGTATGGCGGCCATACGGTCATAGCCCAGGCGCAGGATTTTATCGGTGAGAGGCCCGTTGAGGTTTTGCTGGTTCCAGTTGCCGTGGCGATCCATTGCGACGGTATCCACTTTTATTGCGTCATAGCCTTCGCTGACGGCGGTCAGCGCCGCCTGTGCATACTGCTCCGGCTCGGTCAGCATATCTTTATCGCTGCCGTCCCCCCAGCCAAACTGTAGCTGACTGGCGTAGGTTCTGATTTTCTCGCGGCTTTTGCCGCCAAGCATTTTATACAGCGGTACGCCCCACGCTTTGCCTTTGATATCCCACAGCGCGATATCGATGCCGCTCATCGCCGCGGAAAAAATGCCGCCGCCGCCCTGCCCCCAGAAGGTTTTTTTGAGCATCTTTTCCCAGATAGCTTCGTTATTCATCGGGTCCATGCCGATGATAATGGAGGCTAAATCTTTTGCCATGCCGATGCCCGCAGAGGCACCGACGCCGTAAGCCAGCCCGACTTCGCCAAAACCGGAAATGCCCTCATCGGTATTAATTTTTACCACCACCGGACGCCATTTGCTGGTGGCGGACGCAAAATCGTTCGCCACATCAATAATATCAACGCTGGTAATTTTCATCATTTACTCCTCGTAATTAATATTTTTTAATCGTTAAGATTAATGCCGATACCACGGCGATAGCGCTGATAAAAACCAGGCATAGTAAGCCGCCGGTATAAGTTCCAGTGATAGAAATAAATAAGCCGATAAATACGGGAGATAATGAAGAGAGTCCATTGGCGACGCCGTTCATTACGCCGCTGGCGGCGGATATGGATTTTCCTGGTATCATTCCCTGTAATAACGTCCAGGCAACGGGGGTGCCCATCGTACAGAAAGCCACAGCAAAGGAGAGGAGTACTGCTGACATATATTTATGTTCGGTTATGGTACCGAAATAGATACTGACGCCAGCGAAAAACATTAACACCATTAATATGGGAGCGCTGCGTCCTATTTTATCGACGAAGACGCCTGCGGCCGCTTTGGCAAATATCGACAGGACAAAGGGAAGCGACGCCAGCCAACCCATTTCCGCCCAACTGAACCCTCTGGCTGATTTTAGATAGGTTGGTAGCCAGGTAATCATTCCCCAATATAAACATTGCAGACACAGATACCACAGTACCAGCAGCCAATAGCTGTAGTTGGTAATCACCGGTTTTACCCGCAACATAAAACTTTCGCTGTTGCCTGCGCTTTCCGTTTCCTGTCCAGCTTTGATATAAGCCAGTTCTTGTTCGCTGATACTTTTATGTTGTTCTGGTTTATCAGCAACATATCGCCAAAGTAGCCAAAGAGGGATTAACCCGAGAGCGGCGCATAAGAAAAAGTTGGAACGCCAGCCGTGGGTGCCTATCCACCAGGTGAAAAAAGGCATCGCAATGGCGGGTGCCACCGACTGGCCGACGATCCACGCCGCGTTTGCTCTGCCGCGCTCCTGCTTCGGGAACCAGTTTTTAATAAATACGCTTTGCAGTGGATAATAAAATCCCTCTCCGATGCCCAGTAATATACGGCAAATAATAATTAGAGCGAATGATGTTGCTACGCCGCCAACCATTAAAGCGATAGTCCAGATCAGAATACAAAGTATCATTGCTTTTCTGGGGCCGAGATAATCGCCAAGCGGTGATAATACAACGTTAGCGATACCATAAGCGGCCAGAAAGACGGTCATCATCATGCCGATTTGCAAGGGCATACCTTCAATACCCATATAGGCTAAGAAGGGTTCATTCGCGGCTAATACCGAAACATTAACGCGATCGAGATAAGCAATAAATATTCCAATAAACAGACAGGCAACGATTAAAAATCTTTTCCTGGTTGGGGGGGCGGTAAGGGCCATCGACATTAGCGATCTCCTTCTCATCGGATAAGGTTATTTTAAAATATAAGTTTTTGTTGATTTTTACTGATTAAGAACCAATCCCATTAGGCTCTAAGTGATGATGTCCAAAGTAGCAATACACATTCTTTTAGAAAAACGGTATTTTCTGTTTGATTAATGAGGTTATCTAATACATCAGGAGGGGAGAATACGGCCTGAAAAGGGGAATCCCGTTTGTGAATCTTATCCCCTTTCTCTCGGATTCTTTACTGTTTTTTGAGCGGAATCGCGTTAGCATGAGTCAGGACTCATTTAATGCGGGGATTTCATGGCTATTAAACTCATTGCTATCGACATGGATGGCACCCTTCTGCTGCCCGATCACACCATTTCTCCGGCGGTTAAAAACGCGATTGCCGCTGCGCGTGAAAAAGGGGTAAACGTGGTGCTGACCACAGGCCGTCCGTATGCGGGTGTGCACAGTTACCTGAAAGAACTTCACATGGAACAGCCCGGTGATTATTGCATCACCTATAACGGGGCGCTGGTGCAGAAAGCAGGGGACGGCAGTACGGTTGCGCAAACGGCGCTCAGCTATGATGACTACCGTTACCTGGAAAAACTGTCCCGTGAGGTGGGTTCTCACTTCCACGCATTAGACCGAAATACGCTTTATACCGCTAACCGCGATATCAGCTACTACACGGTGCATGAATCGTATGTGGCGACCATTCCGCTGGTATTTTGTGAAGCGGAGAAGATGGACCCGAACACCCAGTTCCTGAAAGTTATGATGATCGATGAGCCTGCCGTTCTCGACCGGGCGATTGCGCGTATACCGGCAGAGGTGAAGGAAAAGTACACCGTGCTGAAAAGTGCGCCGTATTTCCTTGAAATCCTCGATAAACGGGTTAATAAAGGCACTGGCGTAAAATCACTGGCCGAGGCGCTGGGTATTAAGCCAGAGGAGGTGATGGCGATTGGCGATCAGGAAAACGACATTGCGATGATCGAATACGCCGGTATGGGCGTGGCAATGGACAACGCCATTCCGTCGGTCAAAGAGGTGGCTAACTTTGTGACTAAATCGAACCTTGAAGATGGTGTTGCCTGGGCGATTGAACAACATGTTCTGTCCTGATTCACTCCGGCCCGATCGCCGTCGGGCCGATAGTTCCACCCATGAAGCTAATGTGTTGCAACAAAGACGTTGTAGAAAATAGTTTTTTATTTCAAAAGATTAATTCGCACAGAAATCCCGCTCATCAGGCGACGATTACTATATTCTCCCTCCTCCTTTCGATCCGGCGGCGCTTCTCGCCAGAATAAACGCTTCATCATTATGAAAAAACGCTCCCTTTTGCTGTTGGCGCTGCCCGCTATGGCTTTTTCTACCTGGGCGGCTACCAGCTCCCCGGCGAACCTGTCGCCTGTTTATAGCTATCAGGATGACGTCCCATCTGCTGCCACACCGCCAGTCGCGATAACGCCGGTGGCAAAGCCTGCCAGTACATCAGTGTTGCCTTTTCTGGGGGATGAAGCCCGAAAGCGTGGCTATGAGCTTCCCGAGCCATTTGGCCTCAATATTAACTACATGAATATTGGGCAGAATATTAACGTTGATAGTATCAACTTTAATGGCCTGGCTTTAGGTCCCAACGGGGGAATTCCATTAGATAACGCATTTAAAATTAACGTCGGTCATACCCGTGAAAAGAGCAAGACCGAAACGGTCAAGCTGGATGCCTGGCTGCTGCCATTTATGAATGTGTACGGCCTGGTGGGCTATACCGATGGTCATTCCATTTCGCAAATTGGTGTTGGGTTGATGACGAAAAATGGCCACGTTTTTCATCCCGCTGATCTGCAAAACCTCAAGTTTAAACTCGACTTTAAAGGCACTACCTATGGCATCGGCACCACACTGGTCGGCGGCGTAGGTAACTGGTTTACCGCTGTTGATGCTAACTACACCCAGACACAGTTCGATATTCTTGATGGCAGCATCGACGCCTTTACCGTCTCACCTCGCGTTGGTTACCGTTTTACCACCCCGGGTATAGATAAGATGCATCTGCCGTCGGGCAAGCTAAACGTCTGGGTCGGCAGCATGTATCAGGATGTGCAGCAGGAGTTTAAAGGCAGCCTCGACGACCTGACCATGCCGTCAGCGACGCTACAAAGGCTGGTGAGTATGGCTAACTATAACAATAACGGCCGCTTTGACGTCAAACAGCATCTACAATCACCGTGGAACATGCTGCTGGGCGCTCAGTATGAAATAACCCGCCATTTCAACGTTACCACCGAGTTTGGCTTTGCCGAGCGCAATAGCTTCTTTGTGGCCGGTGAGTACCGCTTTTGAACCGCTGCCATTGCCGACTGTTGCTTTGCGTCGCCGGTGTGCTGTCCGGCGTGGCGCAGGCGGCGCTGCCCAGCCGCAGTCAGGTGGACGGCTGGCTACAACAAATGGGGGATAGCGATACTTACGATGCCGCCAAAGGCGTCAACTGGGGAGTAATGCCCGGGCCATTTTATACCCCTGAACTGGGGCTGGGCATCGGCACCGCTATCGTCGGTATGTATCGCCCCGATCCTGCCGATAAGGTTAGCCAGGTATCCACGCTGTCGCTGAGCGGCTATTTCAGCTCCACAGGCGCTTTTGGCGTAAGCCTGCAAAATTACGCTTTTTTCGCGCAAGATCGCTGGCGTTTCTTCCTCACTGGCGCATTGAGCGACACGCCCACTTACTATTGGGGACAGGGTTTTGCCGCCGGTGATAAAGACAGCCATAAGCAGGCCTATACTGCGCAGGTGCTGGATCTGCAACCCATGCTGTATCGTCGGCTTGTTAACAATATCTATCTTGGCGTTGGCTGGACGCTGGATATACAGCACGCCGCGCAAATTGATGAGACCGATCCGCCCAAAATTCAAAGTACAGCGCAGGGCTGTTCTTCACTGAGTAACGGCGGTAGCGTTGAGATTAGCTGGGATGATCGTGATTTTATACCTAACCCACGCAAAGGGCAGTATGCCACCCTTCGCTATACCCACTTCGCACCGGACGTCGGTAGCGATACGCGGTTTGATGAATACCAACTGCACTATAGTCGTTACCATGCCGTCAATGATAAAGATGTGCTGGCCTGGGAAACGGACGGCGCTTTTACTCAGGGTGATGTGCCGTGGAATATGCTGCCGCTGCTGGGCAGTAACCATCGTATGCGCGGCTATTATGAAGGGCGCTATCGCGATAAAAATGCTATCAGTGGTCAGCTGGAATATCGCCATAAGCTGAGCTGGCGGCATGGCGTTGTCGGTTGGGTGGGCGCGGGCACCATGGGATCGTCTTTGCACCATCTGGATGACGGACGATGGCTGCCTTCTGCGGGCGTGGGCTATCGCTTTGAGTTCAAGCCGCGCGTCAACGTGCGGCTGGATTACGGCGTGGGCAAAGCTAGCAGCGGTTTTTATTTTCAGGTAGGAGAAGCATTTTGAGGTCCGTCGTTCGGGTTATCTTTCTGGCGCTGCTGTTTCTGACGGGGAGCGCTCGCGCCGCCTTACCACTGACGCTCTATCTGTCCTCTCTCCCAATGCCAGCTGCCAGTGAAGCCTGGCCGACGATGCCGCCGCAGCCGCTGCCAAAGGGGTTGCGTCCGTGTTGCGCTTTTGGTTACGACCTGCATGCCGAGCTGCTGGGACTGCCGGTTCCGTTCTATCAGTTAAATAACGTCGTGACGGTGGACTTGCTGGGGCATCATCAGTACAACGACCATCTGTACTCGGGCGTGGCAAACCTGATTGGCCTTAGCGGTGAGAATAACGGTATTGTGTATACCTTGCGTGGCGGATTCATCGACACCGCACATGTGCGGGATACCGCTGATATGACAGTGTATATCTTCAGCCAACTACTACCAAAGCTGGGGCAGGCTTTTACGCTGAATCTGGGCGAGGAGCTGGCCGAACGGCGTCTGGTTTTTACTGCTTTTACCCCTCCGGTCGATGCACGCGAGCGTTACACGCTGGCCGCCTGGCTGTCGGCGCATCTGGCGTTCCAGGTGGCGGAGTGGCACGAAATCGCCCAATGGTACGGTTTCGAGTCTGTTCGCGGATTTTCTGAGGGAGTATCGGCCTTTTCGCCGGAAGATCTCTATTCTAACCTCGCGGGTGCCCGTCTGGCGGCGTCTTTAATTGTCGGCGGCCAGACGAAAACGCAAGAGATGTACAACACGGCGATGGAAACTGCGCTGCGGCAAGCGCTGACGCAGCTGGCAGCGCAGCCGGCGCAGATCACCCGTTTTCAGTTTGATATGCTTGATGGCCGTTGGTGGAACAGCCAGCGGCGGGTACCGGAAAAATATCTGGTGCTGCATCGTAATTATCAGATGGGCGATGACCGCCTGCCGACCGCCATTCCTGGCGAGATAATGCCGCTATTGCCGCTGAGCTTGCCCCATCGCTGGCGCGGTATCCAGCTTAGCACGCTGGCGCAACTACAATTGTGGCCCAGCGAGGATATGGCGCAGCTACCGCCTCCCGCGCACTATTACAGCGAAAAAGATTTTGCCGCCCTGGCGGAGCAGGCACGGCTACAGGACGAAAAAACACAGAATCATTAAACAGGCAGTAGCCGTAGGCTATTTCCCTCTTATACCCTCGGCGTACTGTTTTATGTTCTGATAACTGGTGATGTGAAATGCGTCGTTTGGCGAGCCGGAAGCTATTATGGCGAAGGATGACCGGCTATCCATGCGTCGAGCGCCGTCACTCCCTGCGTCACGATAGTTTTAATATCTATATCGCTAAGCGGTTGCAATTCCAGCTCCCGACAGGCTTCGGTTGCCTGCGTCATCCCCAGGCTGGCGCAGCCGCTTTTTAATTTATGCGCCAGCCGCTTAATGTTAACGTCGTCATTCATGGCGCGCGCCGCCTCGATCTCCTCGACTAAAGGCAGCGCGCTGTCTTTGAATAACGCGACCCATTGCCGGAGTTTTTCCGGGCCGACAGACGCCATATCGCCGGCAAGCTGATGTTCATTCAGCATCGCCCGCGCGTTGTGAGATTTGCCCTGTAAATAGTGCGCTATCATGCGGTAAAGCTCCTCGCGGGGAACGGGCTTTTGAATAATCCCGCAAAAAAGACCGGCGGTACGCTGACGAAGATTATCGTCTATCACATGCGCGCTAAAACCAATGCGTTTCATGGCGGGATACTGACTCATCAACTGCTGCGCCAGGGTTAAGCCGTCATAATCCGGTAAATCAAAATCCACCAGCGCCACATCAAAGGGCTCGCCTTCGGCTAAACAGCGTAGCGCGTCATTCGCGCTTTCAGCTACTGAGACCTTCACCCCTTTACCCGTGAGCATTTCAGCGGTAATACGCTGCGTCAGCATATTATCTTCAATCAGCAACAGACGTAGCCCGTTAAGATTTATCGGTTCCCTGAACGCACTTTTGCTTGCGGGTTTGGGGTGGCGAACCGGTAGTTGTAAACGAAAACAACTGCCAACATGAAGCGTACTGGTGACGGTTAGCGTCCCGCCCATTGCCTCTGCCAGGCTGGCGCTGATAGCCAGCCCCAGGCCCGTCCCGCCCCGGCGTCCTGTCGCCTGCACAAACGGTTTGAAAATAGCCGTCAGCTTTGCTTCAGGGATACCGCATCCGGTATCTTCAACCTCAATAAACCAGCTCTGATCGTCGCAAAACGTGCGCAGCACTATGCTGCCGCGATCGGTAAATTTCGCCGCATTACTTAAAAGATTAATCACAATTTGACGTATCCGGCGCGGATCGCCTTGTAGCGTGGAGGGGAGTTGCTCGCTAAAGTCGGCGATGAGCGCCACCTGCACGCGGCTGTGCATTAAATGCAGCGCGCTATTCAACAATTGTCGCGGTTCAAACGGCTCCTCGCTAATAGAAACGTTGGTGCCGCCTACTTCAATCGCCGAGTAATCAAGAATATCGTTAAGAATCGCCAGTAGCGATTCGCCTGAATCATTAATGGCCTGTAAGTCGTCGCGGTAGTTTGCCATGAGCGGTTTATCGGCCAGCAATTGTACCGTACCGAGAATGCCGTAAAGCGGCGTGCGAATTTCATGGCTCATGGCGGCAAGGAACGTCGATTTCGCCTCGTTGGCCTTTTCCGCTTCGGCGCGCGCCTGCCGGTGTTCCAGCACCAGCGCATGAAGCTCCGCCGTTTGCGATCGCACCTGTTCCGCCAAATCCTCACGATGGCGGTTTAATTTGCGCACGTTGGCGCGAAACGCTTCCATCAGACGGCTGATGGTATCCAGTTCGCTGACGCCAGCCGCCTCCGGAAACGGCGAATCAATATCGCCCTCCAGTAGCCGCTGTAAGGCCTGCGTTTGTTGCGCCAGCGGGCGGGATACGGAACGGTAAACCACTCGCCAAAGAATAAAACTTAATGAGCACAGCGCCAGGATGCCTAAGATCACTAACCCTATTTGCCCACGCTGACTGGCGTGTGTAAGACGCGCTAACCCAGCCTCGTTTCGTTTTTCGATGGCGTTCACCAACTGTGACACTTCCGTACTGAAGCGGGTAAACTGAAAGAGGTTATTGGCCATAAGCGTTTGAAGCTGGTCGCGGATGGCGTTTTCCTTACGAAACAGGGTAACCAGTGTGGTGTACTGATTTATTTTCTCCAGCGCGTCGGCGATTTGGGCGCGAACGGTAGGATCTTCTATACGCTGCTGGCGGCGGGATAAAATTTTAACCAACTGATTAAGTTTTTCATCGGTGTCCTCGGCATCGCTCAGCCCTTGCGCGTCTTTTAAGGTCACAATGAGCTGCTTAAACCGCAGGGCATTGACCCGCAACTCATTCATCTGATTCACATACTCAAGGTCGATATCAATCAGCCGGTCAAGCGCGCGTTCAGCCTGATCCCCTTTACCGCTTTCGATAAGATCGTAAATACCGGCCTGGGTGGCGCCCGCAGATGTCGCGGCATTATTGGCCTGGCCGTGAGCCTGGGCGGCAATGCTTTCCGCCGCCTCCGCAATCTGGCGGCTTAACTGCTGTTGCTGTGCGCGCAGCGTGAGAATTTCACCGACCAGCGTTCCCTGTTGCCCAAGCGTTTGCGCAATCTCTTTTTCTTGCCGGGCGATGGCCGAGGTATTAAATCCCTGCTCGCTTAATGCCTGCAAAAGATGGTTAATTTTAAGGCTTTGCGCTTTCAGCATCTTCCCCTGCGCCAGCCAAACGCCCTCACTGTCGGCATTGGTCAGATTTTGCGCGGAGAAGAGCTCGTAAGCGCTGGCTTCGCTTAACTGCCTGGCCATATTCATCGTCGGGAGCAGCGCTTGCGTATTGGTTTGTTCCACCTGACTAATGACGCGCAGGCTTATCCAGCCGATCACGGTGCTGAGCAGGGTGAGTGCCGCCATCAGGGCGAAGGCCAGCCATAATCTGCGGGTCAGTGAAGGCGTTGACATTTATGCGCCGCGGGTGAAATGGGTTGAGTTGCCGCCGGAAAAACCATTAGGATAAAACCTTGTTGCTGGTGGGGCTATCATGCGCGCGCTTATTTCGTTCTTTTTTTTGATAATCATCGTCTCGAATGTAGAAACGGCGTCAGCCGAAACCGGACTGCTACACTGGACGCGCGCCGATCGGGCGATTCCCTGGCGGCAAACGTCAGTCAATGCGAGTAAACCCTGGAAACTGTGCGCATTATACCCCAGCCTGAAAGATTCTTACTGGTTGTCCGTCAACTACGGGATGCAAAAAGCGGCCAAATTGTATGGCGTTGATTTAAAAGTGCTGGAAGCGAATGGCTATCGGCAACTGGCGACGCAACAACAGCAAATGATGCAATGCCGGGAGTGGGGCGCCGACGCTATTCTGCTTGGCAGCAGTACCGATCGTTTCCCGGAACTGGAACGGTATGCCGGTAATGTGCCGGTTATTGAACTGGTGAACATGATTCACGATGCCAGCGTCGCAACCCGCGTTGGTCTGCCGTGGTTTCAGATGGGGTATCTGCCGGGACGTTTCCTGGTGCAGTGGAGCAAAGGAAAAGCCCTTAACGTTTTACTCTTCCCGGGGCCGGAAGAAGCCGGCGGCAGTCAGGAGATGGTGGCGGGTTTTCGTCAGGCAATTAAAGGCAGCGCCATCAACATTGTGGATATCGCCTGGGGCGATAACGACATTGAAGTGCAACGAAACTTACTCCAGGAAATGCTGGAGCGCCATCCGGACGCCAATGTGGTCGCCGGGTCGGCGATAGCGGCGGAGGCGGCGATGGGCGAAGGGCGAAATTTGACGACTCCGCTCACGATCGTCTCATTTTATCTGACGCATCAGGTTTATCGCGGTTTAAAACGCGGCCATATCCTGATGGCGCTCAGCGATCAGATGGCCTGGCAGGGAGAATTAGCGATAACGCAGTCGATTAAGGTCTTACAGGGGCAACCGGTGCCTGAAAATATCAGCCCGCCGGTGCTTATTTTGACGCATAACAACGCCGACAGCGCGCGCGTTCGCCGTTCGCTATCGCCTCCGGGATTTCGGCCCGTCTATCTGTATCAATACACCTCCGAGGCTAAAAAGTAGCCTTCGCCATGCTGTGTGACCAGCAGTTCCGGTGTAATTTTATGACGTAAGCGGCGAACCAGGACATCAATCGTGCGGAGATCCGGGGTCTCTACGCGGCGGGCGGAAAGCATTCGCAGCAGGCGTTCGCGATGCAGCACTTTGCCTGGGTTGGTCACAAAGGCCAGCAGTAGCTCGTACTCCGCGCGCGTAAGCTTAATGGCTTCACCATTGTGCTCCAGCGTGTGATTCATCACGTTCAGGCAGTAACCGGAAAACATATAGCAGTTTTCACTGGCATTTTGCGGCGTGGGGCGGGCCAGATCGATGCGCCACAAAAGATTTTTCACCCGTACTACCAGCTCGCGCAGTTCCAGCGGCTTGGTGACGTAGTCGTCCGCGCCCATCTCCAGTCCGACGATGCGGTCGATTTGGTCGCAACGCCCCGTCACCAGAATAATGCCCACCGTGGAGCGTTCTCGTAGCGCCCTGGTCAGCATCAACCCGTTTTCATCGGGGAGGTTGATATCCAGCAGGATCAGCGAAACGTGCTCATGCTCCATGATGTCACGCAGGCCCGCGCCGCTGTCGGTCACCGAAACGCGATACCCCTCCTGCTCAAAATAGGCCTGTAATCTGGCCTGAGTAACAGGTTCATCCTCAACAATAACAATGTGATGTGACATCCTGCGCGCGGTCTCTTTCTGTTCATATCTGTTCATATATTGCCGTATCCCGTTCATCCTGACCAGTGACGCTGTTCATATTTGCGGAATAAGATCTGCGCATTAAACCATATAATTACAGGGGCTATTATGCGAAAACTCTGGAGAGCGCTACTCAGGCCAAGCGCCCGTTGGTCGATACTGGCGCTGGTCATTGTCGGGATTGTGATCGGCGTTGCGCTGATCGTGTTACCTCACGTCGGTATCAAACTGACCAGTACGACAGAGTTTTGCGTCAGCTGCCATAGTATGCAGCCGGTGTATCAGGAATATAAACAGTCCGTACATTTCCAGAACGCTTCCGGCGTACGCGCGGAATGTCACGATTGCCATATCCCCCCTGATATTCCAGGCATGGTGAAACGTAAGCTGGAAGCCAGCAACGATCTTTACCAGACATTTATCGCCCACTCGATTGATACCCCGGAAAAATTTGAAGCCAAACGCGCCGAGCTTGCCGAGCGTGAATGGGCGCGCATGAAAGAGAATAACTCCGCGACCTGTCGTTCCTGCCATAACTACGATGCGATGGATCACGCGAAACAGAACCCGGAAGCGGCGCGGCAAATGAAAATCGCCGCGAAAGAAAATCAGTCCTGCATCGACTGCCATAAAGGGATTGCCCACCAGCTACCGGATATGAGCAGCGGTTTCCGCAAACAGTTTGATGAACTGCGCGCCAGCGCCAGTACGCATAATGACGGCGATACGCTCTATTCGCTGGATATCAAGCCGATTTACGCCGCTAAAGGCGATAAAGAACCGGCAGGTTCGCTGTTACCTGCTTCTGAAGTGAAAGTCCTTAAACGGGACGGTGACTGGCTGCAAGTGCAAATCGAAGGCTGGACGGAGACGGACGGTCGCCAGCGCGTGCTGACGCAGTTGCCCGGTAAACGTATTTTTGTCGCCTCGATTCGCGGCGATGTGCAACAGCATGTGAAAACGCTGGAAGAGACCACCGTCGCGGCGACCAATACTCAGTGGAGCAAATTACAGGCAACCGCGTGGATGCAAAAAGGCGACATGGTAAATGACATTAAACCGATTTGGGCCTATGCCGACTCCCTCTATAACGGCACCTGTAATCAGTGTCACGGCGCGCCGGACAAAGCGCACTTTGACGCTAACGGCTGGATCGGCACGCTCAACGGCATGATCGGTTTCACCAGTCTGGATAAGCGTGAAGAACGTACCTTGTTGAAATATCTCCAGATGAATGCGTCTGATACCACCAACACGCCGCACAGCGATAAGGGAGAACACAATGAAAAATAAGGACTCGTTACACGTCTCTCGTCGACGTTTTCTGGCGCAGCTTGGCGGTTTGACGGTGGCAGGAATGCTGGGGCCGTCACTGCTGACGCCCCGTAGCGCCAGCGCAGCGGATGCCGTTGCGCCAGGCGCCGCGACGAAAGAGGGTATCCTTACCGGTTCTCACTGGGGGGCGATTCGCGCCACGGTGGTTGACGGTCGATTTGTGGCGGCAAAACCGTTTGAACAGGATAAATACCCGTCCAAAATGATCGCTGGTCTGCCCGATCACGTCCACAACGCGGCGCGTATTCGCTATCCGATGGTGCGCGTCGACTGGATGCGCAAAGGTCATCAAAGCGACACCTCGCAGCGCGGCGATAATCGTTTTGTGCGCGTCTCCTGGGATGAAGCGCTGGATCTGTTCTATCAGGAACTGGAGCGGGTGCAAAAAACCTACGGGCCGAGCGCGTTACTGACGGCGAGCGGCTGGCAATCTACCGGCATGTTCCATAACGCCTCCGGGATGCTGGCGCGCGCGATTGCGCTACATGGCAATAGCGTCAGCACGGGAGGGGACTATTCGACCGGCGCGGCGCAGGTGATTCTGCCGCGTGTGGTGGGTTCAATGGAAGTGTACGAGCAGCAAACGTCATGGCCTCTGGTTTTACAGAACAGTAAAACGATTGTGCTATGGGGTTCTGATATGGTGAAAAACCAGCAGGCAAACTGGTGGTGCCCGGATCACGATGTCTATCAGTACTATGAACAATTAAAAGAGAAAGTTGCCAGCGGCGCTATCTCGGTCATCAGCATCGACCCGGTCGTCACCTCCACGCACGATTATCTGGGGCGCGATAAGGTCAAACATATCGCTATTAACCCGCAGACGGATGTCCCGTTACAACTGGCGCTGGCGCATACCCTGTACAGCGAGAAACTGTACGATAAAAATTTCCTCGATAACTATTGCGTCGGTTTTGACCAGTTCCTCCCCTATTTGCTGGGCGAGAAAGATGGACAGCCCAAAGATGCCGCCTGGGCGGAAAAACTGTGCGGTATTGATGCCGACACCATCCGCGCGTTGGCGCGGCAGATGGCGGGCGACAGAACGCAAATCATCGCTGGCTGGTGCGTGCAACGTATGCAGCATGGCGAACAGTGGTCATGGATGGTCGTCGTGCTGGCGGCAATGCTGGGACAGATTGGTTTACCGGGCGGCGGCTTTGGTTTTGGCTGGCACTACAACGGCGCCGGGACGCCTGGTCGTAAAGGGATCATTTTAAGCGGCTTTTCCGGTTCGACGACCGTTCCGCCAGTACACGACAGCACGGATTACAAAGGCTACAGCAGCACCATTCCTATTGCGCGTTTTATGGATGCCATTCTTGAACCGGGCAAGGTCATTAACTGGAACGGCAAATCGGTTAAATTACCGCCGCTGAAGATGTGCGTGTTCGCCGGGACCAACCCGTTCCACCGACACCAACAAATTAACCGCATAATTGAAGGCTGGCGCAAGCTGGAAACGGTCATCGCTATTGATAACCAGTGGACGTCGACCTGCCGCTTTGCGGATATCGTTTTGCCGGCTACCACCCAATTTGAGCGTAACGACCTCGATCAGTTCGGCAATCACTCTAACCGCGGGATTATCGCCATGAAACAGGTGGTGTCGCCGCAGTTTGAAGCGCGTAACGACTTTGATATTTTCCGCGATCTCTGCCGACGCTTTAACCGTGAAGCGGCATTCACGGAAGGTCTTGATGAAATGGGCTGGCTGAAACGCATCTGGCAGGAAGGGAGCCAGCAGGGAAAAGGTCGCGGTATCCACTTACCGACTTTCGAGGTGTTCTGGAATCAACAGGAGTACATCGAGTTTGATCATCCGCAGATGTTTGTGCGCCATCAGGCTTTCCGTGAAGATCCGGACCTGGAGCCGTTGGGCACGCCAAGCGGTTTGATCGAGATTTACTCCAAAACGATCGCCGACATGCAATACGACGATTGTCAGGGCCATCCCATGTGGTTCGAAAAAATCGAACGCTCGCATGGCGGGCCGGGATCGCAGCGCTGGCCGTTGCACTTACAATCCGTCCACCCTGATTTCCGTTTGCATTCCCAACTGTGCGAGTCGGAAACGCTGCGTCAGCAATATGCCGTTGGCGGCAAGGAGCCGGTCTTTATTAACCCACAGGATGCCAGCGCGCGCGGGATCCGCAACGGTGACATCGTGCGGGTATTCAATGCACGCGGGCAGGTACTGGCGGGGGCGGTGGTTTCCGATCGCTATGCGCCGGGCGTGGCGCGAATTCATGAAGGCGCCTGGTACGATCCTGATAAAGGCGGCGACATCAATGCGTTGTGTAAGTACGGCAACCCTAACGTATTAACGCTGGATATCGGTACATCACAGCTCGCGCAGGCGACCAGCGCGCATACGACGCTGGTGGAAATTGAAAAATATACCGGCCCTATTGATAACGTCACGGCGTTTAACGGTCCGGTCGAGATGGTCGCGCAGTGTGAATATGTACCCGCATCGCAGGGGAATCCGCATGATTAAGCAGCCAGCGCTTGCTCAGGAACAGTACGCCTGCGTATATGCATGGCTGGCGTTACTCTTTTTCCGGGAAGTGGATGATGAAGGGTTAATACAATTACAGTCCGCGGAAATCGCGGACTGGCTGGCGCTGTTAAAGCGTCAGCCTGCGCTGGCGGCGTCGGTGGCGTTACTCGAACAAAAAATTGCCGCGCTTAGCCTGCGCCAGGATGCGCAGTTGGAGCTGGCCGCAGATTTTTGCGGATTGTTCCTGATGACGGATAAAAAATCGGCGTTGCCCTACGCCTCGCAATACCCGCAGCAGGAACCCGGCATGATTAAACATTTATTGCTTGAAGCCGGGATGGAAGTCAACGACGATTTTAAAGAGCCGGCCGACCACCTGGCGATTTATCTGGAATTACTCAGCCATTTACATTTTTCATTGGGTGAATCGTTCCAACAACGGAGAATGAATAAATTACGCCAGAAAACATTGTCGTCATTACTGGAATGGCTTCCGGAATTTACAAATAATTGCCTTAAGCATGATCCCTATGGTTTTTATGCTGCGTTAAGTCAATTATTGTTGGCTATCGTTCGTTTTGATGACGGAAAAGAGGATTTATCCATTGTTGCGGCTGAATAAACCCTGTGACGGGCATCGCAAAATAAATCTTACGATAGTCGGGGGTTATCATATCTATAGGTTTAGCCAATTGTAATTATTGATACCAATCAATATCCATGATGGGTTTGTATTTAGTATTGACGGGCCTCATGAGTAAAAAAATAAAATTTAATTAATCATGCCGCAATACCCCATAAGGATAGTGATATGAAAAAAATTACCCTCTATGCGACAACGGTTATCACCGTTGGGCTGTTATGTTATTTAGGTTTGTCCGGGTATGTATGGTATTACGACAAACAGCGCAGTAAAAAAAGCGATGTGCAGGCCTCGGTTGTGGGTGAAAATAATAAAATACTGGGTTATTTCAGGGAGAAAGGATGTGATTATTGTCATACGCCTTCCGCTGAATTACCTTTTTATTCCTCTTTTCCGGTGGCAAAGCAGCTAATGGATTACGATATCCAGCTCGGCTACAAATCGTTTAGCCTGGAGGCGGTACGGGCCGCCCTGATTGCGGATACGCCGGTGCCGCAAAGCGAACTGAATAAAATTGAATGGGTTATGCAACATCAGACTATGCCGCCAACCCGCTATGTCGCGCTGCACTGGGCGGGAGGCGTCAGCGATAAAGAGCGTACTGACATCCTGAACTGGATAGCCGATCAGCGTGAGCGCAACTATGCCAGCGCCGATACCGACGCCGCGCACCGGAATGAACCCGTTCAGCCTATTCCGCGCAATATTCCCGTCGATGCGAAAAAAGTCGACTTAGGTTTCCGGCTTTATCATGATGAACGTTTATCCGGCGACAGCACAATATCCTGTGCGCATTGTCACGCGTTAAATGCGGGCGGTGTCGATGGCAGAAAAACCTCAATTGGCGTTGGCGGTGCGGTAGGACCAATAAATGCGCCGACGGTATTCAACTCCGTATTTAATATCGAACAATTTTGGGATGGTCGTGCTGCAACCCTGCAGGAGCAAGCAGGCGGACCGCCGTTAAATCCTATTGAAATGGCCTCTAAATCCTGGGATGAAATTATTAGCAAGCTTGATAAAGATCCTGTCCTGAAAAAAGATTTCCAGGCGGTTTATCCGCAAGGATTTACCGGGGGAAATATTACTGATGCGATCGCCGAATTTGAAAAAACGTTGATAACGCCGGATTCCGCCTTTGATAAATGGCTACGTGGAGATGAAAATGCGCTGACCGCGCAACAGAAACACGGTTATCAATTATTTAAAGAAAATAAATGTGCAACCTGTCACGGCGGTATCATTTTAGGCGGGCGCTCTTTTGAACCATTGGGATTAAAGCGAGACTTTAATTTTGGCGAAATTACCGCAGCGGATATTGGTCGTATGAACGTCACCAAAGAGGTTCGCGATAAATTACGGCAAAAAGTCCCGGGCTTACGCAACGTCGCGTTAACGGCGCCTTATTTCCATCGGGGCGACGTACCGACGCTGGATGGCGCGGTAAAACTGATGCTGCGTTACCAGGTTGGCACCGATCTGCCGCAAAACGATATTGACGATATCGTCGCCTTCCTGGAAAGCCTGACCGGTGTTTATACGCCATATCAACCTGAATATGCGCAATGACAATGATGCTTGAAGCCAGAGATCTGTGCTGCGAGCGGGACGAGAGGACGCTGTTTCGCGGGCTGTCGTTCACCGTGGACGCCGGGGAGTG
>NZ_JBKFSV010000018.1:0-75323 GCF_046569445.1 Salmonella sp. 741265050_HSA
GTCAGTGGTGGCGCATTATAGGGAGTTATTTCTGCCTGACAAGAGGAAATTTAAAATAATTTTTCAAGTGCCTGGTATTTACCCAAAACGCCATTAAACCGCCAGTTTTTCGAGCGTTTCAAAGCCATAACGCTGTAAAACGGGTAATAATTGTTCAGCTCCTGGCGTCATTGCCATGCAATAAGCAATATTGGCATCGGTTGATTTCGCATCCGGCGCTTCATGTTCCAACAGCCAGGCTGTACGACGCGCTATCGCCGCGCCGGAATCCACTAACCGCGTCCCTTCGGGCAGGACTTGCAAAAGCTCGTCCCGTAATAGAGGGAAATGCGTACACCCCAGAACGACCGTATCAGGCGGCTCCGGCATTCGTAGCCATGGGCGTAATATGCGGCGCAGCTCTTCCAGCGATACCGAGTCGCCATGTAGTTTAGCTTCCGCCAGTTCCACCAGTTCTGCCGACCCCAACATCGCTATCTGACATTCATTAGCGAAGCGCGCAATCAGCTCGTGAGTATAAGGACGTTTGACCGTGGCTCTCGTCGCCAGTAGCCCGACGACGCCATTGGCGGTCAGCCGCGCCGCTGGTTTAATCGCAGGCACAACGCCCACTACCGGGAAGGCAAACTTTTCACGTAATGCGGGAAGTGAGACCGTACTGGCGGTATTGCAGGCAATCACCGCCAGTGAAAGGGGATAGCGCTGCTGTACCGCAGTCACAATCTCGACAACGCGCTCGACGATAAACGTTTCACTCTTTTCCCCGTAGGGGAAAGCCACGTTATCAAAAGCATATATATAGTGGAGATCCGGCAGGAGCCGCCGAATCTCATCATAGACCGACAATCCACCGACGCCGGAATCAAATACCAGCACGGTGGGACGTGGTTCAGAAGGTGTAGCTGCCAGACAAGGTGTATTCTCGTCCTGCAGTTTGGTAGCCATAAACTGTCTCGTAATCTTTGTCGAACAGGTTGGCTATTTTACCACGAACTGTCAGATGTGAGGTGACCGGATATGCAACCGTAAGATCCCATAAACTGACGCCGCCCATTTTTACCGTCCGGTATGGGTAAGCGGAGTAATCCGAATCATAGCGGGAACCAAGGTATTGATATGTCACCCCCCAGTCAAAATCGTAAACGTCCCAGTCAAGTTGATATTTTGCCATCTGTTTGGAACGCCGGGGTAATGGCGTATCGGTAATCGCATTACGCGCATCAACGTAATCGTAACTGACCGTATGCGTTAACGGTCCGGTATCGAAATTCGCCGTCGCCTCAATACCTTTAATGCGCGCCTTACCTTCGTTGTAATATTTTTGCAGATGATCGTCATAATCGATCATGTCATTAATATCGTTACGATAACCTGAAATACGCCAGCTGACGCCAGCGGTTAGCCCTTCAAATGCGCCTTCCCACTGTTTACTCTTTTCAGGATTCAGGTTCGGATTACCGTAATAACCATACAGTTGGCCTAAATTAGGCGCTTTGTAGGAGGTTCCGTAGGAAGCAATAAAGCGATAACCTTCTATAAACTCCCATCCCGCACTGGTTTGCCATGTACCGTGACGACCAAACTGGGAGTTGTCATCACTGCGCGCCGCCGCTTCCAGAGTGAAGTCACCCAATTGTTGTAATCCTGTCAGGTAAACCCCGGTATTACGCTGGTCATATCCCTCGGGCACATAGCCGGTACCTGGCGTGGTAGTCTGTTTCTGCCAGTCTACGCCCGCCCCAACATTACCGTGCCCCACGACCACACTGTTGGTCCATTGAACATTGTACTGTTTCATCTCATCCAGCGTGGCGGAGGTATCATACCGGCCATAGTGCGGATCATAGTTGTAATCTTTACTGTGGCTATAGCTTGAAACCAGCTGAGACTGAATACGTTCGCCATTAAAGCGCAGCCCGGCATCCCAGCTTTGGCTATAAAGTTTGCGTGTATCAATCAGCGGCGAGCCCGGCGAGTAATAGGCGTCGTAATCGGTACGGTTATCGTAGCCATAACCACGCACGAATCCGCTCCAGCGATCAGAAAAGGTATGCTCTAACGCGCCATAAAGCGTTTTACTCAAAAAGCCGTCCCGGTCAGGCTGCGCCTGCATCCCGGTACCGCCTTTCGCTACCACGTCAAACCCTTTGGTGTATTCGTAATCGCCGATCAACGTCGCCCGCGTGTTTTCGCCAAGTTGCTGTTGCGTCGAGAGGTCGTAATTCTGGTAGCTATTGCTTCCCCATCCAGCGGTTAATTCTGTGCCTGGGTTATCGCGCGTCGTAATGATATTCACTACACCGCCGATAGCATCGGAACCATAAATAGCGGAACGCGGACCACGAATATATTCAATGCGCTGTACCAGCGACACCGGGAATTGGCTGAGATCGGCGGACCCGCTCACGCCTGCTAAATTCAGACGCACGCCGTCAATCAATACCAGTACATGGCTGGAGTTGGTGCCGCGAATGAAAATGGAGGAGTTTTGTCCGGCGCCGCCGCTCTGCGCAATATCGACGCCAGGCAAACGGCGCAGAACATCATTTACGGAGGTTGATTGCCAGCGTTCAATATCCTGACGCGTCACGATGGTAACGGGCGCCAGAACCGCGCTGCGCGGCTGCTGAAAACGGTTGGCGGTGACAACCAGGGTATCCGGGCTAGTGTCCTGCGCCCAAGCGGAAAAGGCCGTGACGGAGAACGCCGTCAGCAGCGTAGCTTTTTTAATCATTGTAAAGCATCCACAATATAAGAAGGATGCCGCAGGCTTCATCGATAGTACGCGATGATGAAAAACCAGATGCGACGTTAGCCGGCAGGTCTTCGGGCTTGGAGGGTTATCCGTTGGCTGGATAGCAGAAATGATGACTTCCCGCCGGAGGCAGTGTCTGCTTACGCTCTCATCTCACCTTTCCTTACCGCTGCGCGTCAGCTCCAGATTTTCACTGGATTCCCTATTAACTCACAGGACCGGCCCACGGATGCTACCGTCTGTCACAACACCCTGTCCAGACTGCGCATCACAAATCAGAAATCATCAATAGCTGGACATCCACTGAGCAATCCCTACAATCCCCGCGTACTTTTATTATTCAGGATGCGATATGACCCCCGAACATCTTCCGACAGAACAGTATGAGGCGCAGCTGGCCGAAAAAGTGGCACGCTTGCAGAGTATGATGGCGCCGTTTTCTGGCCTGGTTCCGGAAGTATTTCGCTCGCCGGTCAGTCACTATCGTATGCGTGCGGAATTTCGCCTGTGGCATGACGGCGATGATCTGTACCACATTATGTTTGATCAGCAGACCAAAAGCCGGATTCGCGTTGACACCTTCCCGGCGGCCAGCCAACTGATTAATACCTTAATGAAGGCGATGATTGCCGGCGTGCGCGATAATCATGCACTGCGGCATAAGCTGTTCCAGATCGATTATCTCACGACCTTGAGCAACCAGGCGGTAGTGTCGTTGCTGTACCATAAGAAGCTGGACGAAGAGTGGCGTGAAGCCGCCACTGCGTTACGCGATGCTTTACGCGCGCAAGGTCTGAACGTACACCTGATTGGCCGGGCTACTAAAACCAAGATCGAATTGGATCAGGATTATATTGATGAGCGTCTGCCTGTGGCAGGTAAAGAGATGATCTACCGCCAGGTCGAAAACAGCTTTACGCAGCCAAACGCCGCCATGAATATTCAGATGTTAGAGTGGGCGCTGGAGGTGACGAAAGACTCAAAAGGCGATCTGCTTGAGTTGTATTGCGGCAACGGCAATTTTTCTTTAGCGCTGGCGCGCAATTTTAACCGCGTGCTGGCAACCGAAATCGCCAAACCGTCCGTCGCTGCCGCACAGTACAATATTGCCGCTAATCATATTGATAATGTGCAAATTATTCGCATGGCGGCGGAAGAGTTTACCCAGGCGATGAACGGCGTTCGTGAGTTTAACCGCCTGCAGGGGATCGACCTGAAGCGCTATCAGTGCGAAACCATTTTTGTCGATCCGCCGCGCAGCGGTCTGGACAGCGAAACGGAAAAAATGGTGCAGGCTTATCCACGTATTCTGTACATTTCCTGCAATCCGGAAACGTTGTGCAAAAACCTGGAAACGTTCAGCCAGACGCACACGGTGTCTCGCCTGGCGCTATTCGATCAGTTCCCGTATACGCATCATATGGAATGCGGGGTATTACTCACCGCAAGGTAAAATGTACGTCGGATGGCCGGTTATACCGCCATCCGGCATTCGCACACTATTCCGCGGTGTCCTGCTTGCGGTTACGCAGTTTAAAGCCAATCCAGAATACCAGAATCACCGACAGCACCGCCGGGAAGAAATTAGAGCCAATATCCGGATATTCTGCACGCACGACGGTGCTATACAGTAAAACGCCAAGAATGAAACAAGCGGCGGCCAACCCCGGCAAACCTACCGGCATAGTACGATTTTGGTAGCGCTGATGCAGGCAATATACCGTCAGCACCAGCGAGATAACCGGGAATACGGAGAACGGCACAATAGCGCTAAACAGCGCCGCGAATGTGCCGTTAATCGATAAGCCAGCGATGAGCGCCAGCAACAGCGTACCTTTATCTTGACCTGACTGTTTCATTACTCGTCCTTCACGTTATTCGGAATGATGTGCTATTTTCTCTTGCTCACGGCGATACCAGTAATACGCCCCTTTCGCAATCATGCGCAGTTGCAATACCAGCCGCTCTTCTAATTGCCGACGCTGTTCAGCGCCGATGTCCAACGCCTCTGCGCCCGCGCTAAAGACAATAGTCACCATCGCTTCGGCCTGGGCTTCAGTAAACGCGCGCGGCATATGGTTTTCGAGTTCCAGATAGTCGGCAAGTTCCGCAATAAAATGCTGAATCTCCCGCGCGACGGCGGCACGAAACGCCGCTGAAGTGCCGGAACGTTCGCGCAACAACAGACGGAAGGCGTTGGGATTGTTGCCGATAAACTCCATAAATGTGGAGACCGACGTGCGAATGACGCTGCCGCCTTTCGCGATGCGCTGCCGCGCCTGACGCATCAACTGACGCAGCATCAGACCGCTTTCATCCACCATCGTCAGACCGAGTTCATCGACATCGCGAAAATGACGGTAAAACGACGTTGGCGCAATGCCCGCTTCACGCGCCACCTCACGCAAACTCAGGCTGGCAAAACTCCGCTCAGCGCTCAGTTGGCTGAATGCGGCTTCCACCAGCGAACGCCGGGTTTTTTCTTTTTGTTGCGCTCTAACACCCATCACAATGTCTGAATCCTTCCATATGCCTTATTCGGCACTATACCAGAGAATAAAAGTAACGGGTTCACACTGGATTGTGAATGATTGTTTACAGACAGTTTGTGCTCCGGCTTCGCAAAAAAGCACAACGATAATTGGGTTAAAGCTGGGCAAATGTTATCATCGTGTTTATTTTATGTATAAAAACAGGTGAGTAATACCATGCCACATTCCTGGGATTATGATGCAGTCGTCATAGGGTCAGGCCCCGGCGGTGAAGGCGCTGCAATGGGTCTGGTTAAGCAAGGAGCACGCGTCGCGGTGATTGAGCGTTATCATAACGTTGGCGGCGGATGTACCCACTGGGGCACCATTCCATCCAAAGCCCTTCGCCACGCCGTCAGCCGCATTATTGAATTTAATCAAAACCCGCTCTATAGCGACCACTCCCGTCTTCTTCGTTCTTCATTCGCCGATATCCTTAATCATGCCGATAACGTGATTAATCAACAAACGCGTATGCGTCAGGGGTTTTATGAGCGTAACCACTGTGAAATCTTGCAGGGCAACGCCCATTTTATTGACGAACATACCCTGGCGCTGGAATGCCATGACGGCACGGTTGAAACCCTGACGGCAGAAAAATTTGTTATTGCCTGTGGTTCGCGTCCTTACCATCCCAATGATGTGGATTTCTCGCATCCGCGCATTTATGACAGCGACTCAATCCTGAGTCTCCACCATGAACCGCGCCACGTTATTATTTACGGCGCTGGCGTTATCGGCTGCGAATATGCGTCCATCTTCCGCGGTATGGATGTGAAAGTGGATCTGATCAACACCCGCGATCGCCTGCTGGCCTTTCTCGATCAGGAGATGTCCGACTCTCTCTCTTACCATTTCTGGAATAGCGGCGTGGTGATTCGCCACAATGAAGAGTATGAGAAAATCGAAGGCTGCGATGATGGCGTCATCATGCACCTGAAATCCGGCAAAAAACTGAAGGCTGACTGCCTGCTCTATGCTAATGGCCGTACCGGTAACACCGATTCGCTGGCGCTGGAGAATATTGGTCTGGAAACAGATAGCCGTGGACAGCTCAAAGTCAACAGTATGTACCAGACCGCCCTGCCGCACGTCTATGCGGTGGGCGACGTGATTGGCTATCCCAGTCTGGCCTCCGCCGCCTACGATCAGGGGCGTATTGCAGCGCAGGCGCTGGTGAAAGGCGAAGCGACCGCACATCTTATCGAAGATATCCCCACCGGGATTTATACCATTCCGGAAATCAGTTCTGTCGGCAAAACCGAGCAACAGTTAACGGCAATGAAAGTGCCTTACGAAGTGGGCCGCGCGCAATTTAAGCATCTGGCGCGAGCGCAAATCGTCGGCATGAACGTCGGCACGCTAAAAATTCTCTTCCACCGCGAAACCAAAGAAATTCTGGGGATTCACTGCTTTGGCGAACGCGCCGCCGAAATTATTCATATCGGCCAGGCGATCATGGAGCAGAAAGGTGGCGGTAACACCATCGAATACTTCGTTAACACCACCTTTAACTACCCAACCATGGCGGAAGCTTATCGGGTTGCGGCGTTGAACGGCTTAAACCGCCTGTTTTAACGCCTTGTCGAAATGGCCATCCATTGCGCCACGGATGGCCTCTGCCAGTTGCTCATAACGGCTACGCAGCGGCGATCCCGGGCGATAAACCAGCCCCACGGTACGACGCGGCTCCGGCTTAATGCATGGCAGATAAACCACGCCGTCGCGCTTACGCTCCTGCGGTACGGCCAGCGCGGGGAGTAGTGTAATACCACTGCCCGCCGCCACCATGTTGCGCAGCGTTTCCAGACTGGTCGCCCGGAAATGGGTATCTTCATCCGCTCCCGCTTCAAAACAGAACCCCATCGCCTGATCGCGCAGACAGTGGCCATCTTCCAGCATCAGCAATTTCTCGCCCGCCAGGTCGGACATCGGCACGCGATCGCGATTCGCCCACGGATGATCCTCATAAATAGCCAGCATCATGGGCTCATCAAACAGCGGCACTTCGATAAACGCCTCGCTCTCTTTCACCAGCGCCAGAATAGCGCAGTCAAGCTTGCCGCTATCGAGTTGCGCTAACAACTGATGCGTTTGCGCCTCATGCAGATACATTTCCAGCTTCGGGAAAGTCTGGTGCAACATTGGAATGATAAGCGGCAGCAAATAGGGACCAATTGTTGGGATTAAACCAATATGCAGCGGGCCGGACATCGTCTCGCCTTGTTGGCTTGCCATCTCCTTGAGCACCTTGACCTCACGCAGTACGGTACGCGCCTGATCCACCAGCAGTAAGCCCGCCTGGGTAAACAGCACCTTACGGCTCGTACGCTCCAGCAGCATAACGCCCAGCTCATCTTCCAGCTTACGTATTTGCCCACTAAGGGTTGGCTGGCTGACGTGACAGGAGTCCGCCGCTCGCCGGAAATGGCGATGTTCGGCTAACGCCACCAGATATTCAAGATCACGAATATTCATTATTCATCCTCCGTCGCCACGATAGTTCATGGCGATAGGTAGCATAGCAATGAACGATTATCCCTATCAACCTTTCTGATTAATAATACATCACAGAACGGAGCGGTTTCTCGTTTAACCCTTGAAGACACCGCCCGTTCAGAGGGTATCTCTCGAACCCGAAATAACTAAAGCCAACGTGAACTTTTGCGGACCTCTGGTCCGCTTTTTTTTGCGTAAAAAAGCCCGGCGTCGCTGATGCTCGGCCGGGCAGTATTACCTGATAGCGCGACGCTTATAAGGCCTACAACGCGAGGCGCGCCTTCGCATCGTCGATGGCCTGCGCCACCTGCTGCGGAGAAACGCCGCCTTTTGCCGCCCGTTTATCCAGACACGACTGCAAAGACAATATCGGATACACATCGTCGCCAATCACGCGGCTGAATTTCTGTAAATCGGCCAGCGGCAACGCTTCCAGCGGCTTACCCTGGAGAATAGCTTCTACCACCGCTTCGCCGACAATATGGTGCGCTTCACGGAACGGCACGCCTTTCGCGACCAGGTAATCCGCCAGCTCCGTGGCGTTGGCATACCCCTGTTGCGCCGCGTCCTGACAACGTGGGCGTTTCACCTGAATACCGTCCAGCACTAACGCCGCCATATGCAGGCAGTCAAGCCAGGTATCGAGCGCATCGAACAGCCCTTCTTTGTCTTCCTGCATATCTTTGTTATACGCCAGCGGCAGACCTTTTAAGGTCATCATCATGCCGGTTAGCGCCCCTTGTACGCGACCGCACTTACCGCGAATCAGCTCCAGCGCGTCCGGGTTTTTCTTCTGCGGCATTAACGATGAACCGGAAGTCACGCGGTCAGAAAGCTCTACAAAACCCGCTTCACCAGAATTAAAGAAAATCAGATCTTCCGCGAAGCGTGACAGATGCACCATGCCGATAGCCGCATCAGAAAGCAGTTCCAGTACGTGGTCACGATCGGACACGCTGTCCAGGCTGTTGCGGGTCGCAGACGCAAAGCCCAGCCAGCCTGCCAATTGTTCACGGTCAATTTCATAGGCCGTTCCCGCCAACGCGCCGCAACCTAGCGGACTCACGTCCAGACGTTTAAGCGTGTCCTGCAGGCGGCTTTCATCGCGCGCCAGCATTTCGACATACGCGAGACACCAGTGGGCGAAAGTCACTGGCTGCGCGCGTTGCAGATGGGTATATCCCGGCATTACCGCGTCCTGGTTCGCCTGCGCGTTTTCCACCAGCGCGCTCTGTAGCTGGCGGTTAGCGGTAAGCAGTTCCCTCACCGTCTCTTTGCACCACAGTTTCAGGTCCGTCGCCACCTGATCGTTACGGCTGCGCCCGGTGTGCAGCTTTTTACCCAACTGACCCACTTTGTCGATGAGCTTACCTTCCACCCAGCTATGGATATCTTCCGCATCGCTTTGCAGGATTTGCTGCGGATTCGCGCGAACCTCTTCCAGCAGCACGTTCAGCGCTTCTTCCAACTGTCGTTGCTCATCGGCAGTCAGTACGCCTACCGTGACCAATGCTTTGGACCAGGCCACAGAACCGACAATATCCTGCTCCGCCAGACGGTAATCGAAGCGCAACGAATCATTGAATTGTTTAAACCGCTGGTCTGCCGCCTGTGTAAAACGCCCACCCCAAAGTGCCATAATAGACTTCCTTAAATTCTTCGAATTTCACTGCCGGATAGCGCTACGCTTATCCGGCTTACAATTTCTGTTCACGTAGGCCCGATAAGGCGCAGCCGCCATCGGGCGAACAAATAGTTAAGCCAGAATACGCGTGCCAATCGGCGTGCCGTTAAACAGTGCAGGCAATTGTTCCGCATGACGCCAGGAAGCAATATCCACTGGGCGACCCAGCGCCCGCGCAGCATCGAGAGCCGCATTCACTTTCACAATCATCCCGTCGGTAATAATGCCCTGGTCGATAAGCTGCTCGGCTTTGGACGCCGTCATTTCGGCGATACGCTGGCCTTTGCCGTCCAGAATACCGCTCACGTCAGAAAGCAGGATCAGATCGGCCCCCAGCGTCGCCGCCAGCGCGGTTGCCGCCTGATCGGCGTTGACGTTCATCAGTTGGCCGTCGTCTGTTACGCCAATGGAGCTGACCACCGGCAGAAAGCCGTTTTCCAGCAGCATGTTAATCAGCTTCGGCGACCCCGGCTGCGCCAGCCCGACGTGGCCTAACGCTTCATCGAGTTGGGTCACTTTTACGCTGTCGCCATCACCCAGAAACAGACCAACAGAGGCGATATGGTGTTTCTTCGCCCAGGCCAGCAGAGTCTTGTTAGCGGTTCCCGCCAGCGCGCCGGTAATGATGCCAATCTGATCGGCAGGCGTCACGCGCAGGCCGTCTTTCTTTTTCACTGGCAAATTCAGCCCTTTCATCAGCTCATCCACCACGCAACCGCCGCCGTGAACAATCACCAGCGGACGCTGATGGGACTCACGATAGTTGACCAGCGCGGTAAAAAGACGTTCCAGAGCCTCTTCGCTATCCAGTAATACGCCACCCAGCTTGATAATTAATGGATTCATCATTTCACCCCTAAATAAGAGACTGCGTTTCAGCGAAGCCAAAACGAATATTAGCGCACTGCACCGCCTGCGCCGCTGCGCCTTTCAACAAGTTGTCTTCGGTTGCCACCACAATCAGATGTTCGCCCTGGACGGCAAAACCAATATCGCAGAACGGCAGCCCGACGACGTTCTTTAACGCCGGAACGCCTTTGTCATACAGGCGCACCAGCGGTTTGTCGCCATAGGCTTTTTGCAACACGTCGGCGACCTGCGCATGGGTTACTCCCGCTTTCAGGCGGCAGGTAATGGTTTCCAGAATCCCGCGCGGAAAATTCCCCAGATGCGGGGTGAAGATGACCTCCGCGCCCAGATGGACGGCGATTTCCGGCTGATGACGATGCGTAAACACGCCATACGGTTGCAGACTCACTTCACAGAAACTGTTCGAAATTGCTGCCTTGCGCCCCGCGCCGCTCACCCCGCTGGTGGCATTAATTACCGGCCACTGCGTCAGATCCAGAAGCCCGCCGTCAATCAGCGGTTTTAGCGACAACTGCGCTGCGGTTGGATAGCAACCAGGAACCGCAATCAGATTCGCCGTGTTCAGTTTATCGGCATTCCACTCCGCCAGACCGTACACCGCCTGCTCCAGCAGCTCAGGATACTGATGAGTAAATCCGTAGTACTTTTCATAGAAGGCGCGATCGTTTACCCGAAACGCGCCGGAAAGATCGAATACGACGCATCCGGCCTGTAAAAATTGCGGTGCCAGATCGTGGCTCACTTCATGCGCTGTCGCCAGGAACACCACATCAACATCTGCGCTAAAGTCACGTACATCCGACATCGGTTGCAATGGCAGGTCGACAATCCCTTTTAACTGCGGATGTAAATCAGAAATTAACTTTCCTGCATCATTGCTTTGCGCTGAGACGGTCAAAGCGGTTATGGTCATATGTGGGTGGCGATTTACGTAGCTTACAAGCTCTGCGCCCGCATAACCGCTAGCGCCTACAATCAGCGTATTCAACATCGGGTTCCTTTATGCTCAACGTTAATGTATTTTTATTCATAATTAATGCATGAATATTGATACTATCATGACCTGAGGTGTGTCAACAATGAAAAACGTTTTACCGCCATTTATCGAGATTTACCGCGCTCTGATTGCCACACCGTCGATAAGCGCAACCGAAGAATCCCTGGATCAAAGTAATGCGTCTTTAATCACTTTGCTTGCAGGCTGGTTCAGCGAGCTTGGTTTCAACGTAGAGGTTCAACCGGTTCCAGGAACGCGAAACAAATTTAATATGCTCGCCAGCACCGGACATGGCGCGGGCGGTTTGCTGCTGACCGGCCATACCGACACGGTTCCCTTTGATGACGGACGCTGGACGCGCGACCCGTTCACGCTGACCGAGCACGACAATAAGCTCTATGGTCTGGGCACTGCGGATATGAAAGGCTTCTTCGCTTTTATTCTGGACGCGCTACGTGACGTTGACGTCACAAAGTTGAAAAAGCCGCTCTACATTCTGGCGACCGCCGATGAAGAGACCAGCATGGCGGGGGCGCGTTATTTTTCCGAAACCACGGCATTACGTCCGGACTGCGCGATCATTGGCGAACCGACGTCGTTGCAACCGATACGCGCGCACAAAGGGCATATCTCTAATGTCGTTCGCGTCCTGGGGCAGTCCGGTCATTCCAGCGACCCGGCGCGTGGGGTTAACGCCATTGAACTGATGCACGATGCGATTGGCCATATCATGCAACTGCGTGACTCGCTGAAAGCGCGGTATCACTACGAGGCGTTTACCGTTCCGTATCCAACGCTGAATCTGGGCCATATTCACGGCGGCGATGCCTCAAACCGTATCTGCGCCTGCTGCGAATTGCATATGGATATTCGTCCACTGCCGGGCATGACGTTAAACGACCTTAATGGACTGCTTAACGACGCGCTGGCCCCGGTAAGCGAACGCTGGCCGGGCCGCCTGACGGTGGCGGAATTACATCCGCCGATTCCAGGTTACGAGTGCCCACCGGACCACCAACTGGTTGAAGTAGTAGAAAAACTGTTGGGTACGAAAACCGACGTGGTGAACTACTGTACTGAAGCGCCGTTTATGCAGACATTATGTCCAACGCTGGTGCTTGGTCCGGGCTCAATCAATCAGGCGCATCAGCCGGATGAATATCTCGAAACGCGTTTTATTAAGCCAACCCGGGAATTGATTACCCAGGTAGTACACCATTTTTGCTGGCATTAATGCATATTGCCCGGTGACGCGATGTTTACCGGGCCTACCCCGTCTTGTAGGCCGGATAAGCGCAGCGCCATCCGGCATCTCTACGCCACATGTTCATAAGCATTTCTTATTTGGCACGATGCGAATTAACTTTAATAAATTACCGCCATTTTTTCGTTTGCTGAACCGATTTCGCAGTAATTGACGCCACGGGTTTTACGTGGCTTTATAAAGATGAGAAGTGATGTGAAAAAGCTTGGTCCGAAAGATTTCGCGTTGCGGCAAGACGGCAAACGAGCACATCCCAGGGAGCTTACATAAGTAAGTGACCTGGGTGGGAGAGCGCAGCCAACGCCGCCGCAGCGTGAAAGATGCAGGACAATTACAACAGAGATGGGGTGTCTGGGATCATATGAACGAACAATATTCCGCGTTGCGTAGTAATGTCAGTATGCTCGGCAAGGTGCTGGGAGAAACCATCAAGGATGCGCTGGGAGAACACATTCTTGATCGCGTAGAAACAATCCGTAAGCTATCCAAATCTTCACGCGCCGGCAATGAAGCTAATCGCCAGGAGCTGCTCACCACGCTACAAAATTTGTCTAATGACGAGCTGCTGCCAGTTGCGCGCGCGTTTAGTCAGTTCCTGAACCTGGCCAATACAGCCGAGCAATACCACAGCATTTCGCCAAAAGGCGAAGCCGCCAGCAACCCGGAAGTGATTGCCCGCACTCTGCGCAAACTGAAAAACCAACCGGACCTCAACGACGCAACCATCAAAAAAGCGGTAGAGTCGCTGTCTTTGGAGTTGGTGCTAACCGCCCACCCGACAGAAATTACCCGCCGTACGCTTATTCACAAGATGGGTGAAATCAATAACTGTCTGAAACAGCTTGATAATACCGATATCGCCGACTACGAACGCCACCAGGTGATGCGTCGCCTGCGCCAGTTGATTGCCCAATCCTGGCATACGGATGAGATCCGCAAGCAGCGCCCAAGCCCGGTGGATGAAGCCAAATGGGGCTTCGCCGTGGTTGAGAACAGCCTGTGGCAGGGCGTACCTAACTATCTGCGTGAACTGAACGAACAGCTGGAAGAAAATCTCGGCTACAAATTGCCGGTGGATTTTGTGCCGGTACGTTTTACCTCCTGGATGGGCGGCGACCGTGACGGCAACCCGAACGTGACGGCGGATATCACCCGCCACGTACTCTTGTTAAGCCGCTGGAAAGCCACCGATCTGTTCCTGAAAGACATTCATGTTCTGGTATCAGAACTGTCGATGGTCGACGCCACGCCGGAGCTGCTGGCGTTAGTGGGCGAAGAAGGCGCGTCTGAACCGTATCGCTACCTGATGAAAAAATTGCGCGCCCGTCTGATGGCGACCCAGTCCTGGCTGGAAGCGCGTCTGAAAGGCGAGAAACTGCCCAAACCGGATGGCCTGCTGACGCAAAACGAGCAGCTCTGGGAACCTCTGTACGCCTGCTACCAGTCGTTACAGGCCTGCGGCATGGGCATTATCGCCAACGGCGAGTTACTCGACACGCTCCGCCGCGTGAAGTGTTTCGGCGTACCGCTGGTGCGTATTGATATCCGTCAGGAGAGCACCCGCCATACCGAAGCGCTGGGCGAAATTACCCGCTACCTTGGTATTGGCGACTACGAAAGCTGGTCGGAAGCCGACAAGCAGGCCTTCCTGATCCGCGAGCTGAACTCCAAACGTCCGCTGCTGCCGCGTAACTGGGAGCCGAGCAACGATACCCGCGAAGTGCTTGAAACCTGCAAGGTTATTGCCGAAGCGCCAAAAGGGTCGATCGCCGCCTACGTAATTTCAATGGCGAAAACGCCGTCTGATGTGCTGGCTGTGCATCTGCTGCTGAAAGAGGCAGGTATCGGCTTTGCCATGCCGGTCGCGCCGCTGTTCGAAACCCTCGACGACCTGAACAATGCCGACGACGTGATGACCCAGTTGTTGAATATCGACTGGTATCGCGGGCTGATTCAGGGTAAGCAGATGGTCATGATCGGCTACTCCGACTCGGCGAAAGACGCCGGCGTTATGGCCGCGTCATGGGCGCAGTATCAGGCGCAGGACGCCCTGATCAAAACTTGTGAAAAAGCCGGCATCGAGCTCACCCTCTTCCACGGCCGCGGCGGCTCTATTGGCCGTGGCGGCGCGCCAGCCCACGCGGCGCTGCTTTCGCAACCGCCAGGCAGTCTGAAAGGCGGTCTGCGCGTGACCGAGCAGGGCGAGATGATCCGCTTCAAATACGGCCTGCCGGAAGTCACCGTCAGCAGCCTCTCGCTTTACACCAGCGCAATTCTGGAAGCAAACCTGCTGCCGCCGCCGGAACCGAAAGACAGCTGGCGTCATATTATGGATGAGCTTTCCGTCATCTCCTGTGAAACCTACCGCGGCTACGTGCGCGAAAATAAAGACTTTGTACCGTACTTCCGCTCCGCGACGCCGGAACAAGAGCTGGGCAAATTGCCGCTCGGCTCACGTCCGGCGAAACGTCGTCCAACTGGCGGCGTCGAATCGCTGCGCGCGATTCCGTGGATCTTCGCCTGGACGCAAAACCGCCTGATGCTGCCAGCCTGGCTGGGCGCGGGTACTGCGCTGCAAAAAGTGGTGGAAGACGGTAAACAAAGCGAACTGGAAGCCATGTGCCGCGACTGGCCGTTCTTCTCCACGCGTCTTGGGATGCTGGAAATGGTATTCTCGAAAGCCGACCTGTGGCTGGCCGACTATTACGATCAGCGTCTGGTGGCGAAAACGCTATGGCCGCTGGGCAAAGAGCTACGAGACCTGCTGGAAGAAGACATTAAAGTGGTGCTGGCGATTGCCAACGATTCGCACCTGATGGCCGACTTACCGTGGATTGCGGAGTCCATTCAGTTAAGAAACGTTTATACCGATCCATTAAACGTGTTGCAGGCCGAGTTGCTGTATCGTTCCCGTCTGACTGAAGAGCAGGGCAAATCGCCCGATCCTCGCGTCGAACAGGCGTTGATGGTCACGATTGCGGGCGTCGCCGCCGGTATGCGCAACACCGGCTAACGCCAAAAGAAAGCCGCCCTCACGCAGTTATGTGGGGGCGGCATGAAATACTGCTGTCATCCTCGTCATTTTTTCAATATATTCCTGTCTGCATTTTATGCATTTGTAAATCTTTCTTAGCAAAACGTGCGGCATAAAGCAGGTTTGCTTCAGATTCTTTTAAGGTTCAGGCGTTACGTTTGGCGCTACGATTAAAGACAGGCTCTCATTATGCAATCCACATTACTCCAGACTAAACCCGCGTTTAGCTGGAAAGCCCTGGGCTGGGCACTGCTCTACTTTTGGTTCTTTTCCACCCTCCTGCAGGCCATTATTTATCTCACCGGATACAGTGGGACAAACGGTCTGCGGGATTCGCTACTGTACAGCTCACTGTGGCTGATCCCGGTCTTTCTGTTTCCAGGCCGCATCCGGGTTATTGCTGCCGTTATTGGCGTCGTACTTTGGGCCGCCTCGCTGGCGGCACTGAGCTATTACGTAATCTACGGGCAGGAGTTCTCGCAAAGCGTGCTGTTTGTGATGTTTGAAACCAACGCCAATGAAGCCAGCGAATATTTAAGCCAATATTTCAGTCTGAAAATTGTTCTTGTCGCGCTGGCTTATACGGTAGCGGCGATTCTGCTGTGGACACGTCTGCGCCCTGTTTATATTCCATCCCCCTGGCGCTATCTGGTGTCGTTTGCCCTGCTGTACGGGCTGATCCTCCATCCCATCGCGATGAATACCTTTATCAAGCATAAGTCGATGGAGAAAACGCTGGATAGCCTGGCATCACGAATGGAGCCCGCCGCGCCGTGGCAATTTATTACTGGCTACTATCAGTACCGTTTACAGCTCGCCTCGCTGAATAAACTGCTGAATGAAAACGATGCCCTGCCGCCGCTGGCTAACTTCAAAGACCACTCCGGCGATGCGCCGCGCACGCTGGTACTGGTGATTGGCGAATCGACCCAGCGTGGCCGTATGAGCCTGTACGGTTATCCGCGCGAAACCACGCCGGAACTGGACGCGCTGCATAAAACCGACCCCGGGCTGACCGTGTTTAATAACGTGGTAACTTCGCGACCGTACACCATTGAGATTCTGCAACAGGCGCTAACGTTCGCGGACGAAAAGAACCCGGACTGGTATCTGACGAAGCCATCGCTGATGAATATGATGAAACAGGCCGGGTATAAAACCTTCTGGATCACTAACCAGCAGACGATGACGGCGCGTAATACCATGCTGACCGTGTTCTCTAAGCAGACTGATAAGCAGTTCTATATGAACCAGCAGCGCACTCAAAGCGCACGCGAATATGACAGCAACGTGCTGGCGCCGTTTAAAGCGGTGTTAGCCGACCCGGCGCCGAAAAAACTCATTATTGTGCATCTGCTGGGAACGCACATTAAATACAAGTTCCGCTATCCAGAAAACCAGGGCAAGTTTGATGGTAAAACTGACCATGTTCCGCCGGGATTAAGCAGTGACGAGCTGGAATCGTATAATGATTACGACAACGCGAACCTGTATAACGACTATGTTGTCGCCAGCCTGATTAAGGACTATAAAGCGACCGATCCGAACGGTTTCCTGCTCTACTTCTCCGATCACGGTGAAGAAGTGTATGACACGCCGCCGCATAAGACGCAGGGACGAAACGAAGATTCGCCAACCCGTCATATGTATACGGTGCCGTTCCTGCTGTGGACCTCAGAGAAATGGCAGGCGGCGCATCCGCGCGACTTCTCACAGGATGTCGATCGTAAGTACAGCAGTTCCGAGCTTATCCATACCTGGTCGGACTTAGCGGGCCTGACCTATGATGGTTACGACCCGACGCGTTCCATCACCAACCCGCAGTTCAAAGAGACCACGCGCTGGATTGGCAACCCGTATAAGAAAAACGCGCTGATTGATTATGATACGTTGCCGTATGGCGATCAGGTCGGTAATCAATAGCCTGTATGTTGCCCGATAACGCTAACGCTTATCGGGCCTGGCGTTCTTCTCTCCCGTAGTCCGGATAAGGCGCAAAGCGCCGCCATCCGGCAATAATCGCTTGAGGACATCGGTTTTCGACGTTACTGTTTCCTCTGTTTGCGATCGGCAGGGGATTATCATGTATCACGACGTCAGCCACCTTCTCTCCCGTCTCATCAACGGCCCGCTGCCGCTGCGCCAGATTTATTTTGCCAGCGCCAGCGGCCCAGCGCCGGAACTGGCGTACCAGGTGGATTTTCCGCGGCTGGAGATTGTGCTGGAGGGCGAGCTTACTGATATGAGCATTACCGCCCCGCTCATTCCTTGCGATGTTCTCTACGTTCCGGCTGGCGGCTGGAACATCCCGCAGTGGCAAACGCCCGTCACCACCCTGAGCATTCTGTTTGGCAAACAGCAGTTAGGTTTCAGCGTGGTCCACTGGGACGGTCAGCAGCATCAAAACCTCACGAAACAGCACGTTGCGCGCCGCGGCCCGCGTATCGGCTCTTTCCTGTTACAAACGCTTAATGAGATGCAGATGCAGCCGCAAGAGCAGCAAACGGCCAGATTGATTGTCGCCAGCCTACTAAGCCATTGCCGCGATCTGCTCGGCAGCCAAATCCAGACCGCCTCCCGCAGCCGCGCGCTTTTTGAAGCCATTCGGGAGTATATTGATGAACGCTACGCCGCGCCGTTGACGCGCGAATCGGTAGCACAGGCGTTCTATATCTCGCCAAATTACCTCTCGCACCTGTTCCAGAAAACGGGGGCCATCGGCTTTAACGAATACCTGAACCATACGCGGCTGGAACACGCCAAAACGTTGCTGAAGGGTTATGACCTGAAAGTGAAAGAGGTGGCGCACCGCTGCGGCTTTGTCGACAGTAACTATTTCTGCCGCCTGTTTCGCAAAAATACGGAACGCTCGCCGTCGGAGTATCGCCGCCAGTATCACAGCCAGCTAACGGAAAAATAATCCACACGCCAGTAAAGAGAATACAGTAGATAAAACGCGCATTTACTGGATTATTGTAATATCAATGCAAAAACCTCACTCCCCCACATGGCATACAACAGCACGTTATACGTTAACCATCACCAACTTGTGAAGTAAATCACACTTTACCAAGAGCATCACATTTGTCCAGTTTTTGGCAGATTTGTCACATAGCGCATCCGGGGCACGCTCCTTTATCCTGTCCATAACGAAAACTCACGAAGAGAAAGACTATGGAACTCTATCTGGATACCGCTAACGTGGCGGAAGTTGAACGTCTGGCGCGCATTTTCCCGATTGCCGGCGTCACCACCAATCCAAGCATTGTGGCAGCCAGCAAAGAATCTATCTGGGATGTGCTGCCCAGGCTGCAAAACGCCATCGGCGAAGAAGGCACTTTATTTGCGCAGACCATGAGCCGCGACGCGAAAGGGATGGTGGAAGAAGCCAAACGACTGAATAACGCCATCCCCGGCATTGTGGTGAAAATTCCGGTGACCGCCGAAGGTCTTGCAGCGATTAAATTGCTGAAAAAAGAAGGCATCGTGACGCTGGGCACCGCCGTCTACAGCGCGTCGCAGGGCCTGCTGGCGGCGCTGGCGGGCGCAAAATATGTCGCTCCCTACGTCAACCGCGTTGATGCGCAGGGCGGCGATGGCATTCGTATGGTTCAGGAGCTGCAAACGCTACTGGAACATCACGCGCCCGACAGCATGGTGCTGGCGGCCAGCTTTAAAACACCGCGGCAGGCGCTGGATTGCTTACTGGCAGGTTGCCAGGCGATTACCCTTCCTTTAGATGTAGCGCAACAAATGCTCAATACGCCTGCGGTAGAGTCAGCAATAGAGAAGTTTGAGCAAGACTGGAAAAACGCTTTTGGTAATCTGAACCTGTAGGAGAGAAATGTATGGATCGCATTATTCAGTCACCAGGTAAGTATATTCAGGGTGCAAACGTCATCGCGCGTCTTGGCGATTATTTAAAACCAATGGCGAACAACTGGCTGGTTGTGGGCGATAAATTCGTGCTGGGATTTGCCGAAGAGACGCTGCGCAAAAGCCTGACGGGTGCCGGTTTGTCAGTAGAAATCGCCCCGTTTGGCGGCGAATGTTCGCAAAATGAGATCGACAGGCTGCGCGCCGTCGCCGAGAAAAGTCAGTGTGGCGCCGTACTGGGTATCGGCGGCGGTAAAACGCTGGATACCGCCAAAGCGCTGGCGCATTTTATGAACGTCCCGGTCGCTATCGCGCCGACCATCGCCTCTACCGACGCACCGTGCAGCGCGCTCTCGGTTATTTATACCGATGCCGGTGAGTTTGACCGTTATCTGTTGCTGCCGCATAACCCGAATATGGTCATTGTCGATACGCAGATAGTGGCGGGCGCGCCGGCGCGTCTGCTGGCAGCCGGTATCGGCGATGCGCTGGCGACCTGGTTTGAAGCGCGCGCCTGCTCACGCAGCGGCGCCACCACAATGGCGGGCGGTAAGTGTACACAGGCCGCGCTGGCGCTGGCGGAGCTATGCTATAACACGCTGATCGAAGAAGGCGAAAAAGCCATGTTGGCCGCCGAACAGCACGTCGTCACGCCAGCGCTGGAACGCGTCATCGAAGCCAACACCTACCTGAGCGGGGTCGGTTTTGAAAGCGGCGGTCTGGCCGCAGCGCACGCGATTCATAACGGTTTAACGGCGATTCCGGATGCGCACCACTATTATCACGGTGAGAAGGTCGCTTTCGGTACGCTGACGCAACTGGTGCTGGAAAACGCGCCGGTCGAAGAAATCGAAACCGTTGCGGCGCTGTGCCATTCCGTTGGCCTGCCGATTACGCTGGCGCAACTGGATATTAAACAGGATATTCCGGCAAAAATGCGCACCGTCGCGGAAGCCTCCTGCGCAGAAGGTGAAACTATTCATAACATGCCTGGCGGCGCAACGCCGGATGAAGTGTACGCCGCGCTGCTGGTCGCCGACCAGTACGGTCAACGCTTCTTGCAGGAATGGGAATAAGGTCTGCTTGCAATGAAAAATCCCCGCAATTGCGCGGGGATTTTTTTGCCCGGTGGGCATATGAGACGGTAGGCCGGATAAGCGTTAGCGTCATCCGGCATAAGATTTACAACAGATCGAAACGGTCCAGGTTCATCACTTTCACCCATGCCGCGACGAAGTCCTTCACAAACTTCTCGTGCGCATCGCTACACGCGTAAACTTCCGCCAGCGCGCGCAGTACGGAGTTGGAACCAAACACCAGATCGGCGCGGGTTGCCGTGTATTTTACCTCGCCAGTCAGACGATCCCGGCCTTCGAACAGCTCATTAGCGTCGTCGGTGGGCTTCCACTCGTAACGCATATCCAGCAGATTAGCGAAGAAGTCTGTGCTGAGCACGCCCGGTCTGTCGGTAAAGACACCGTTCTGGCTGCCGTCAAAGTTGGTTCCCAGCACACGCATCCCGCCAACCAGTACCGTCATTTCCGGCGCGGTCAACGTTAACTGCTGCGCTTTATCAATCAACAGCGATTCGGTCGTCGACACATCCAGACGCGCACGATAGTTACGGAATCCATCGGCAATCGGTTCAAGCAGCGAGAACATCTCGATGTCGGTCTGATCCTGACGCGCATCCACCCGGCCCGGCGCAAAAGGTACGCTGATGCTGACACCCGCAGCAGCGGCCGCCTGCTCGATACCGACCACGCCCGCCAGCACAATAATATCGGCCAGCGAGGCTTTATTCGTCGTTTTCTGGATCTCTTCTAATACCGGCAGAACGCGAGCCGCAACGGCGTTGACATCCCAGTCGCGCTGAGGCGCTAATGCCAGACGTGCGCCGTTAGCGCCGCCACGCTTATCGCCGCCGCGGAAAGTAGACGCGGATGCCCAGGCAACCGAAACCATCTCGCTAATAGAAAGCCCGGATGCAGCGATCGCCGCTTTCAGGTTGATAATGTCTTCCTGCGTTGGCTGGTAGAGCGGTTGCGGCAACGGGTCCTGCCAGATCAGATCTTCTTTCGGCACTTCCGGTCCGATGTAACGCGCTTTTGGTCCCATATCTCTGTGCGTCAGTTTGAACCAGGCACGAGCAAAGGCTTCATTAAAGGCCTGCGGATCGTTAAGGAAACGACGGGAAATCTTCTCGAACTCCGGATCAAAACGCAGCGTCAGGTCGGTGACCAGCATGGTTGGCTTACGTTTTTTCGACGGATCGAACGGGTCCGGGATGATGTCCGGCGCGTCTACCGCTTCAAACTGGATAGCGCCAGCCGGACTACGGGTTTGTACCCACTCATATTTGAACAGGTTCTCGAAGAAATAGTTGCTCCACTGGGTCGGCGTCTGCGTCCAGACCACTTCCAGCCCGGAGGTGATAGCATCCGCGCCAACGCCGCTACCATAGCTGCTGGCCCAACCTAAGCCCTGCGCTTCAATCGGCGCGGCTTCCGGATCGGCCCCTACATGGGATGCCGCTGCCGCGCCGTGGGTTTTACCAAGGGTATGCCCGCCAGCGATCAACGCCACGGTTTCTTCGTCGTTCATCCCCATATTGCCAAAGGTAGCGCGAATAGCGGCGGCGGCAGAAAGTGGTTCGCCGCTGTGATCCGGCCCTTCCGGGTTAACGTAGATAAGGCCCATCTCGGTCGCGCCCAGCGGCGCTTTTGCCAGCGCTTCAGGGTGTCGATGAGTCAACCAGGCTTTTTCATCGCCCCAGTTCACATCCAGATCCGGTTCCCAGACATCTTCACGCCCGGCGCCAAAACCGAAGGTACGGAAGCCGGAGTTTTCCAGCGCCACGTTACCCGCCAGAATAAACAGGTCAGCCCAGGAAATTTTCTGGCCATATTTCTGCTTAATCGGCCACAACAAACGACGCGCCTTATCCAGGCTGACGTTATCCGGCCAGGAGTTAAGCGGCGCAAAACGCTGTTGACCACGACCCGCGCCGCCACGACCATCAATAGAACGGTAGGTGCCAGCGCCATGCCAGGCCATACGAATAAACAAACCGACATAGCTGCCCCAGTCGGCGGGCCACCACGGTTGTGAATCGGTCAGCAGCGCCTTGAGATCCCCTTTCAGGGCGGAGTAGTCTAACTTGCTAAACTCTTTGCGGTAGTCAAAGTCTTCACCCAGCGGGTTAGAACGGTTGGAATGTTGATTCAAAAGATCCACGCGAAGCTGGTTCGGCCACCAGTCGCGGCTGGCAGTCCCTGCGCCTGCGCTTCGGTCATGCCCCCCCTGATGGAAAGGACATTTTCCAGTGGATAACGTGTTATGGGTATCGTCGGTCGTGCTCATATCTCAGCTCCCTTTTAAAGTGTTACCGTTACGATATACACCAGGAGCAAATAGATATAGTTGAATTAATCCACAGATTCGATAGCTAATACCTTTTATATTTTTAGTTACAGAGATGTAGATCAATATGAGGTGTAATAAAGCTCCCGGCAGGGAGCTGGAGGTTATAAACCCGGTCTTACGCCCAGCGTGTGGCAAATGGCATAACTCATTTCCGCACGATTCAACGTGTAGAAGTGGAAATCCTTTACTCCTTCGCGACTTAAAATTTTCACCATGTCCATCGCAATGTTAGCGCCCACCAGCTTGCGGGTTTCTGCGTCATTATCCAGCCCCTCAAACATCAGTGACATCCAGGACGGAATGCGGACATTGGTCATATCGGCAAATTTTTTCGCCTGTTTAAAGTTAGACACCGGTAAAATGCCGGGAATAATCTCTACGTCGATACCGGCAGAAACACAGCGGTCGCGAAAACGCAGGTAGCTTTCCACATCGAAGAAAAATTGGGTTATCGCGCGGTTAGCGCCAGCATCCACTTTACGCTTCAGATTAAGCAGATCGGCCTGCGCGCTTTTCGCTTCCGGATGTACCTCCGGATAGGCCGCTACTGAAATATCGAAATCGGCCACCTCTTTGAGCAAACCAACCAGATCGGCGGCGTACATCTCCGGCTTACCGCTGCCCGGCGGCAAATCACCGCGCAAAGCGACAATGTGGCGGATACCGTTATTCCAGTAGTCGCGGGCGATGGTGCGCAGTTCATCGCGGGTGGCGTCAATACAGGTAAGGTGCGGCGCGGCCTCAAGCCCAGTACGCTCTTTAATGCCTTTAATAACGCTATGAGTGCGGTCGCGCTCCCCGGAGTTGGCGCCATACGTTACCGAAACAAACTTCGGTTTCAGACTGCTCAGGCGATCGATGGAGTTCCACAGGGTTTGCTCCATTTCACTGGTGCGCGGCGGGAAAAATTCAAACGAAACGTTAATCTGACCCTGTACTTCCGCCAGGCTCTGATTCAGGGCTTCCCGCTGGTTGGCGTGAAAAAAGCTCATACCTTACCTCATCAATCGCATGTTATTATTTGTTGTGTTGTAAACATCTATCCGTTTAGACGTCCAGATGTAAAAATGACGGAAAAGCAGAAGGACGTCAACTGAAAAATTACGCCAAAGAATGAGGAATATTCAGCAAAGATGAATTTTCTTCATGTCACGCCGCGGCACTGAACGCGCCGCGGCAGGGGAAATTACTTCTTCACATCCGCAACGCGCATTCCTTTGAGCTGCTCATCCGTGATGGTGTTGCCCGCCTTAAAGTAATCGACTATCGCATTCGACACATAGTAGCCGCCGGAGGTATTCCGCGCCTGGCCTTCCGTGAATGCCGCAAAACCATCGCCGCCGTCGGCAAGGAAGCTGTTGGTAGCGATGTGATAAACCGTAGCATCGTCAATCGGCTTGCCATTGAGCGTCAGCACGGTAACCCGCTGGCCGACAGGTTTGCTGCTGTCATACTTCATCTCCAGCCCTTTAGACACCTGCAATACGCCGTTGCTTAAGCCAGCGCCATGCTCCATCAGGCTGCGCAATTGTTTACCGGTTAAATCCATCGTGACCAGTTCATTAGGGAACGGGAAGGTACTGATTACCGCCCCCATCGTCACCGCGCCAGCCGGGATTTCGTTGCGGATACCGCCAGAGTTAGTAAGCGCTAACTGGGTGTCTTTCCCCGCCGTAAAAAGCAGCGCATCCGCCGCCAGATTCCCCAGCGACGACGATTCGCCATACGCGCGGGTCAGCTCAACCGGCGATTGCGCCACCGTCTGCTGCACGACTTTATCGAGCTTTTTATTCCAGCCGTCGATCACCTGTTTCGTTTGCGGATCGGGCTTCCACTCATCAGCAAAAATGGTCTTCAGCTCGAAGTTCTTCACCGTAAAGTGGTGTGGTTTCTCTTTGTAATCCAGCACCAGTTTACCGACATCAATGCCGCCGCTGTCCGTTGAGAGGATCAGCGTATTACCGACTTTAATCGGTTCTGGCGTACCGACATGCGCGTGGCCGGTAATCAAAATATCCAGCCCTTTTACCTGACTTGCGGTCTGAATATCTTTATCCAGCGCGCGTCGCACATCGGTATTCCCCATGCTGGACTGGCGGGCCGGGGTGCCTTCGTGGATCAGCGCGACGGTCAGATCGACTTTACCTTTAAGTTCATCAATGTAACGTTGCAGCCACTTAATTTCATCGCGTGCCTCAATGCCCACGCGCGTCGCGGCAGAAACCGTATCATTAAAAGCAAAGACACCGTGTAAGCCGATTACGCCAATCTTGACGCCATCTTTTTCAACAATGGTGTACGGCTTATCCCAGAAGGATTTACTGCTGTCCTCATAAAAAATATTGCCCTGCACGATAGGGAATTTTGCCCGGCTCAGTTGCAACAATGTATTGTCCCAGCCATGATCGAACTCATGATTACCGATAGTGGCAGCGTCATACTGCATGGTATTCAAAATATCGATAATCGCTTTACCCTTCGTCAGGCTGCTGATATACGGTCCGGTAAAGTAATCTCCGGCATCAAAAAACCACGTCGCCTTATTTTTGGCTTTTTCCTGCTTCACCAGCGTGGTGATATTGGCCCAACCGCCAATATCGCGTTTACCGTCAGCAATCCACGGCACTTTATAAGGCTCCACATGGGCGTGTAGATCGTTGGTGTAAATAATGGTGACATCTTTGGCGCAGGCCCAGAACGGCAGCGTGAACAAAATACCGGCAGCAAGCAGTTTTACTTTCATAAATAAGTCCCTTTCAGTCATATAAAGATTCGCTACGTTACGTTCTGAAAGGTTTTTTTATGTGAGAGTCCTCACACCCGCGTACCGTTTTATGAAGGCAGAATCAACGACCTGCCAAAATCGTTGGTAAAATGTATGCCGCCTCTGTTCACCATTAATGCCTGCAAAAGCGCTGGTTGTCGCAATCTTGGGCTGCCTGACTCGCCGGATTATGTGTGGCCGGACTATCGCCTGGGTTATCCGGCATTGCATTGTCGAGCCTGCGGCAGTTATCCGCCGCTCTTCAACGAGGTGGAATTTCGCCGCTGGGCGTCTGCTTATATCGCGCAATATGCCAAAGAGCATGGTCACTTTTGTCCCGACTGCTATCAAAAAACATGGATTCGCTATGGACGTAATCCCGGCGGAACGCAGCGACTTCAGTGCCAGTACTGTAAGAAAGTCTGGACGCCAAAAAAGCACGCGCTGAATGTCGCCGAAACGCCGGAACAGATTTGCAGTATTCCGCTGCTCGTACCGTTTCAGGGAGCGAATGCCTTCCAACAATTGTACTTTTTATTCAGTTTTGACGCTGTTCGCGGCAATGTTCTTCACCTTTCCAGCAATTTCACGTTACTTTCTGCCGGAAAGAGTTTGCATTACCACTGGAAAGGAATTGCGCCGCCCGAGGGTGAGGATGGCGATATTATTCACCGTATCGCCATTAAAGAACGGCAATTTTTACAGCGCAGCCAGTTCGATGAGATTCAGTATGGCTCGGCGGCGCTTAAACGGAACGCTCAAGGGACAATACTTCGCCCGGTCATTACGGCGCATGGTCATTTTCGGGTGCTGAAAAACCGCTTTCCTGATGTCACGACACACATCATTGCCCATGAGTGTTTTTTGCGCGGCGCGGTCATTACGGCATGGGCGGAGCGGTTTCGCCAGCGTCTCTCCTCGCTGTGGTTCGTTGAGGAAGAGATAAACGATGACGATTGCCGCGCAGAGTGGCAACTGTTAGGCAAAACATGGCAGGGATGGTGGCAAAATCAGTGGCAACTCTGGGGGCAAGGTCACAACCGCAAAATGGTCTGTTCGTTAACTGGTTCCCACTTAGAACAAGGTGTCGCCGTTAATCTGGCGGCCAGTCGCCGCTTTGTTACCTGGCTATGGCAACAACCTGAATTCCAGCAAAGCGCCCACTATTCCGCCAAACGCGTCACGCAAATTCTGTATTTGCTGACGGAAAAATATAACTCACAATGGAATCACATTTAACCCAATGATGTAATGCCACGCATAAAAAATCACAGATTATCATTCAGAAGGCGCTACAGATTTAATCACCTCACATCCTGCTTTTATACGCTGAAAAAGAATAGAACCATTTGATAAAATGGCCCTTCGTTTTAAGTTAAAATCGGCTATAAACGTTATTCACATAATCAATATTTATTATCAATTTAAATAGTTCTATACATTCTTATTTTCTATGGAAAACAAGGGATAAATATGGAAATTACTTTACCGTCAATGTCAGATAAAAAATGGACCTGCGCCGATCTCCTGAGTAGCTATCGATTCTGGGGGATCACTTTTTTCTTTTTGGTGCTCTCTTTTATCAGTTCGCTGGGATCGTCGTATGGTGTTTATTTTTGGAGTAAATCACTGTCCATTCCAGCCGATCGTATTGGTGTTATTCTCGTTTGCGGCCAACTGGGATACCTCCTGGGTATGGTTGCCAGCTGGTTTGTCTGCCGTATAAAAAATTGTTACCCCTTCTACTTTGTTGCGCTTCTGTTAATCATTGGCGTGGTCTGTTCCTTCTGCATAAATGGCCCGTCTGACGTAGTCAGGCTTATCATAGCGCAGTTTTTAATTAATCTGGGTATGGGGATCATAACGCTGTTAGTCCCCATGCTGCTTTTCAGCGCTATCGGCAGTACACAGACATTTGTTATTTTATTTAGCCTCTGCTTACTGTTCAAATTTATCATCGCTAGCTGTCTGTCTATATTTATATACTCAATTCCTTATATAGGAATAATCGCGATTACTTTAGCGGTTATCGCATTTTTGCTACTATTACCGCTCAAAAAAGAACTTTTCTATATTGCACCGCCCAAAAGGTTCTCATCAACCCAGCGACCTGAGTGCGCAGAACCCGTTGTCGTCGCATTATTGGCCTTTTTCATTCCATTTTATATTATTTATTGGTTCTTCAGAATTCACCGGGAAATGCAATTTGTGGCGCCTTCGCCCCGACTCATGACCGCATGTGGCGCGGGATGGCTGTCAGCCATTATGCCGTTTGGCACAGCCATATTGTGTCTGACGCTTAGCGATGAAATCCGCGCTCTTCTGCTGGCGAATAAAAACGAAGATGGCGGAATACGAACCGGCTGGACACTATTCTGGGCGTTACTGCTGCCACCCGTCGGCGCGGCGATTATCCAGGCAAAAATGAACCGTTTTATTACCGCTAATACCGCGGATACTGCTGACAGAGGATAAACATGGAAGGTTTTGAGTTATTTCCAAAAATTAAAGGCGCGATCAAATGGATGGCCGAGCACAGTGACTCGGTAATTCATTTTGGCTGGAATGTTGTTGCCGCCATCATTCTACTTTTCATCGGTAAGTTAATAGCTCGCTTACTATCGAGGGGGCTGGAAAAATTACTTCTCAGGCGGCAAGTGGATGCCACTATTGTCCACTTTTTCTCCGCGCTGGTTCGCTACATCACGATAGCTTTCACGACAGTAGCCGCTCTTGGCCGTGTCGGTATAGAAACCTCCTCAATTATTGCCGTTATCGGCGCGGCGGGTTTAGCCATTGGCCTGGCGTTGCAAGGGTCACTTTCCAACTTTGCCGCAGGCGTACTGCTTGTCTCCCTGCGCCCTTTCCGCGCCGGGGAAATTGTACAAATTGGCCTGGTTATCGGCACAGTAGAAAAGGTCCATATTTTCTCCACCACTCTGCTCACTGCGGATAGCAAAGAAGTTGTCATCCCGAATGGTAAAATTATTGCTGATAATATCATCAACTATTCACGACACCCCTATCGACGTATTGATCTGATTATTGGCGTGGATTACCAAAGCCGTATTGCTGACGTAAAAAGCGTGATACATCGTATTATTGAACAAGATCATCGCATTGATAAAACCCGCGATATTACGGTCCGCCTGGGCGAACTTGCGCCCTCTAGCCTGAATTTCTATGTTCGCGTATGGGTGCCCAACGCTCAGTACTGGAGTACTTACTACGATCTTCTGGAAAATATCAAGGAAGCAATGGATGAAAACGGCATCAATATTCCTTACCCCCGGATGGATGTCCGGGTTGAGAATGTAAAAAGCATCACGCCATAATGTTTCGTCAGCAATCGGATAGCGCTTCGTATATCAGTATCTACAGAATGACTGCATAACGTATTGATGAGGGAGCGAAGCGCAACCTGGCGCTTCGCTCACGAACTTGCCTTTATTACAGCAACTGCGCCAGGCGGTTGATATCCGACTGAATCGCCCCGGCGGTCACATCGCGACCCGCGCCCGGCCCACGGATCACCAACGGGTTATCGCGATACCAGCGGCTTTCAATAGCAAAGACATTATCGCACGGCAGCAACGCCGCCAGCGGATGTTCCGGACGCACCGCTTCAACGCCGACGCGCGCTTTGCCATTGGCGTCGAAACGCGCCACGTAACGCAACACCAGCCCCAGTTCGCGGGCTGCCTCCAGACGCTGCACCATCTGTTCATTCAGCGCGTCGCCGTTTTCGAAAAAGTGATCGATAGACCCTTCTTCACAATGCGCCGGCACCAACGATTCTACACGCACCTGATCCGGCTCGATGTCGTATCCCGCCTCGCGCGCCAGAATCACCAGCTTACGCATGACATCTTTTCCGGAAAGATCGACGCGCGGATCGGGTTCGGTCAGCCCCTGCTGCCAGGCCTGATCCACCAGATCAGTAAACGGCACCGTACCGTCAAATTGCAGGAACAGCCAGGATAGCGTCCCGGAGAAGATCCCGCTGATCGAGAGAATCGTATCGCCGCTGTCAATCAGATCCCGCACCGTGTGGTTGATCGGCAATCCCGCGCCCACGGTGGCGTTATACAGCCAGTAACGCCCGGTTTTTTCAAACGCGTCATGAATCTGGCGATACTTATCGCTGGCGCTTGCGCCCGCCAGTTTATTAGCGCTAATCACATGAAAACCGTGGCTGGCGAAATCCAGATACTGATCGGCCAGTTGCTCACTTGCTGTCACATCCAGCACCACTAAATCATCATACGGATGAGCGCGCATCCACAGGAACAGCGACTCCTCATCCTGCTCAACGGCTTCATCATCAAAGAATGCCAGCGCGCGGCTGGCATCCAGCCCTTCATAATTCAGCAGGCTACGGCGGCTATCCACCACGCCCGCCAGCACAAACTCAAAACCAGTACGCGCGGAAAGCGTGCTTTGCTCACGGGCAAACAGTTCCAGCCAACGGGAACCGATGTTCCCCTTACCGAACAGCATCAGGCCAATGCGTTTTTCGGCGCGGAAAACCGACTGATGCAGCCCCTGAATCAGGCTCTCAGTCGGGCCGGTACGCAGCACCGCCACCAGACTGATGCCCTCCTCCGACTGCCAGGTAAACTCCACTGGCTGACCTTTAAGCTGCTGCCAGAAGCGATGGCAGTGTAGCGGATTGCGAGTGACGCCCGCACCGACCATCGCCACCAACGCCAGCCCCTGCCGCAGGCGCAATTCGCCCGGCAGCCCGACATCGTCGAGGAGTTTCAGTACGCTATCCGCTACCTCGGCGGTATAGCAGAACTGTAATAGCTGGCGATCGCGATGCACGCCCACCGCCAGCGGACGCGCCTGCGCCCGTTTTAAAATGTGGTCGAGCTCTTTGTGCGCCAGCCTGAAATCCTGGCTGGCGGGCACCTGAAACTCAATCAGACAGATATCATCGTGACTGGTCACGATACGCGCGCCCGTCCCGGAAGCCAGCACCCGTTCAATTCGGGTTGACCCTTGATCCGGCGTGTAGCTACAGCGCAACTGCAAATCGATATCGCTGCCGGACACTGGCTGTAGCGTGCGGGCGTGCAGAACAGGTGCCGCCAGACGCGCCAGCTCGCTGGCTTCGTCCAGACGCAGCAACGGCAGCAGGCAGGCATCTTTCACTTTGCGCGGGTCGGCGCTATAAACGCCCGCGACATCGCTCCAGATGGTCACGCGGGAAACGCCCGCCAGCGCGCCGATTTGCGTGGCGGAATAGTCGGAACCATTGCGGCCCAGCAGGACCGTTTCGCCGTCATGATTGCGGCTGATAAAACCGGTCACGACCAGACGTTTGCCAGGATGCTGCGCCAGTAGCTGTTGCAATAAAGGATAAGATAACCCTTCATCAACCTGCGGCTGTGCGGCGCGTTCGGCGCGTAAAAATGCGCGCGCGTCCAGCCAGGCGGCATCCAGCCCCTGCTGATTCAGGACGGCGGACATCAATCTCGCCGACCAAATTTCGCCGTGTCCGACGATCTCAGCATAGACGGCATCCGTTACGCCGCCGTCGAGCAAGGCGGCAAGACGTTCCAGATCGCTGATAAAAGCGCTGGTTAAATCATCTGCCGCGTCGGCGGGAAGCAGCCCGCTAATCAGATCGCACTGGTAGCGGCGTAACGTCTGTAATACCTGATGCGCAGAAAGGCGATCGGTCTGGCTTAACTTGAGCCAGCTAATCAACTGGTTGGTGGTACTGCCTGCGGCGGACACTACCATCATATCGTCAGACTGCGAATACTCCGCCATAATGCCTGCGACACGCAGGTAACACTTCACATCCGCCAGACTACTGCCGCCAAATTTATGCAGTTGACGACCTTTCGCCCCTGCCTGCGCAATCACACTCATGTTTACCCCTTGTTTGCAGCCCGGAAGCCATTTTCCAGGTCGGCAATTAAATCTTCGCCATCTTCAATACCGGTGGAGATACGCAGTAGCGTTTCGGAGATCCCGGCGGCGGCACGCGCCTGCGGCGACATACCGGCATGCGTCATGGTGGCGGCGTGAGAGATCAAACTTTCCACTCCCCCTAAAGATTCCGCCAGCGTAAACAACGACAGCCCGCCCAGAAAACGACGCAGCGTCTCCTCATCCCCATCCAGTTCAAAACTCAACATTGCGCCAAAGCCTTTTTGCTGACGCGCGGCAATCTCATGTCCCTGATTATCCGGCAGCGACGGATGATACAGCTTTTTCACCAGCGGCTGGGTTTGCAGGTAATCCACAATCGCTTGCGCATTACGCTGCGCCACCTCCATACGCGGCGACAGCGTACGCAGGCCACGCAGCAGCAGATAGCTATCAAACGCCCCGCCAGTGACGCCAATATTATTCGCCCACCACGCCAATTCAGTGACCATTTCCGGATCTTTAGCAATCACCACGCCGGCCACGACATCCGAATGACCGTTGAGATATTTCGTGCATGAATGCAACACCAGATCGGCACCCAACGCCAGCGGATTTTGCAGCGCCGGGCTTAAAAACGTGTTATCAACGACGCTCACTGCGCCCGCCTCGCGCGCCAGCCGACAGATTTTCGCAATATCCACCACGCGTAACAATGGATTACTTGGACTTTCTACCAGTACCAGCTTCGGTTTTTCTTCCAGCGCCGCCTGTAAGGCGCGTTCATCGCCCTGATCGACAAACCGCACACGATAACAGCCGCGTGTCGCCAGACTGTCAAACAGACGATAACTGCCACCATAGCAATCATGCGGCGCGACCAGCAGATCGCCCGGCTTGAGGAAAACGGTGGTGACCAGATGAATCGCCGACATGCCGGTATTCGTCAATACCGCGCCCGCGCCGCCTTCCAGTTCCGCTAATGCGCGCTGAACCACATCACGCGTGGGATTACCGCGGCGGGAATAATCATGCGCGCGCGGCTCATTGAAACCGGTAAAGTTATAGGTACTGGAGAGATGGATTGGCGGCACAACGCAGCCGTATTGCTCGTCGTCGTTTAATCCGCTACGCACTGCGATAGTGGCCTGTTTACGCGTCATATGAAGATATTCCTGGCTGAGTCGGTGAAAGTCAGGCCACAGATTAACCACTACCACAATAGACGTCAATACATCTGGACATCTAAACTTCTTTGCGTATAGATTGAGCAAACCGCAAATAGCCGTTAAAATTATATGCATTAGCGCACATCTGCGACCGCTAACTTCGTGTCAGGGCCGCGCCACTACGGTAAACTACGCGCGATTATGGTCCGGGCTCAGGTTCAGACCTCAATATTAATGACGAAGAGGATTAAGTATCTCATGGCTGAATGGAGCGGCGAATATATCAGCCCATACGCTGAGCACGGTAAGAAGAGTGAGCAAGTCAAAAAAATTACGGTTTCCATTCCTCTGAAGGTGTTAAAAATCCTCACCGATGAACGTACGCGTCGTCAGGTGAACAACCTGCGCCACGCCACCAACAGCGAGCTGTTGTGTGAAGCATTTCTGCACGCCTTTACCGGGCAACCCTTGCCGGATGATGCCGATCTGCGAAAAGAGCGCAGCGATGAAATCCCGGAAGCGGCAAAAGAGATCATGCGTGAGATGGGGATTGACCCGGAAACGTGGGAATACTGATAGCAAAGCATGCGGTCAGAACGCCTCTGGCCGCGCTTTTTTAACGATTCCCCTGTACACGGCTATCTCCGACATTTTTCTAACCGTTCATCTTCCCGAATAGCCCTCGGTGGATAAATTTGTCAGACATGATAAGTTTCTCTTCGTTATTTTCCTGAAAAAAATTCCCGACATGCCATAACCGATATAATTTCATTATATTTAAACTTCCAATATTTATTTAATGTTTCACGTAGCAAAGCGTACATGAATAATAATACAGCGCCATATATTTACTGAACAAATAGTATAACGATAAGTATTGTTAAAAAGACCATAGACACCTCATATTTGTGACCAACATCATTATTCCCCTCCGCGGATTGTTTTACTTTTTTAAATGTTTTTTCATCTCCGATAAATAAGAAGGTTAATATACATTCATTTTATCGATAATATCGAATGGGGAAATAAATATGTTATTTACAAGGAAAGTCTTACCTGTATTATGCTGCCTGTGTTTGAGCGGCAGCGTTTTAGCCTCAGGCGTTTTAGACCCAAACAGGCCAATGGTCGCATCATCAGATGTCATTCCAGTCCATGAAGGGCCATTAGGTATGGTCGATGTCGCACCCTACGGCGGCGTTTTCCCATTAACAGCAATCATTAATAAAGCCAATCATAATGTGCAGAACGTGAAGGTTACCGTTTTAGGGAAAGGGGAAAAAGGTATACCGATCAGTTATGATGTCGGCCCGCAGGCTATAAATACCCATGACGGCATACCTGTATTTGGCTTGTATCCAGATTATGTCAATAAAGTTAAAGTAGACTGGACTGAAGAAGGTAAAAAACAAACTTATACGTGGTCCATTTACGCCGCACCGGTATCATTACCCTCGACTACCGGGCAAACCGCCGTTCTTCCTACAGTAGAACCGGTTAAAGTCGATAGCTCGCTTAAAAAACGCTTATATCTTTTTAACCATATAACGGGGATGCCAAGAGCAGGCCACATTATGCATGTCGCAGGCGGCGCGGCGAACTGGGATTATACCGGTATCAACTGGATTAGCGATACGAATGGCGATGTTCGCGGCTATATGAATATTGATAAATTCCGTAACCAGGATGATATAACGCGCTTTGGTTCCATGATGAGCTTCCATCAGGTTAACGATGGCAATCTTATTTTTGGCCAGGGTCAACGTTACTTTAAATATGATTTCTTAGGCCGCGTTATTTCCGATAAACGGCTGCCAAAAGGATTTATTGATTTTTCGCACGCCATTACCGAAACGCCGAAAGGCACCTACCTGCTGCGTGTCGCAAAAGAAAATTATCCATTAAATGGTAAATACACCATCAATACTGTGCGTGATCATATTCTTGAAGTTGACCAGAACGGCGATACCGTCGATTACTGGGATCTGCCAAAAATCCTCGACCCCTATCGTGACGACGTTATTCTGGCGATGGATCAGGGAGCGGTATGTTTGAGCGTCGATGCCGAACATTCCGGTCAGGTCATGACCAAAGAGCAGCTTGCAAAACAACCCTTCGGCGATATCGCGGGTTCCGGCCCGGGCCGCAACTGGGCGCATGTTAACTCCGTCAGCTACGATCCTCGCGACGACAGCATTATCATTAGCTCGCGCCACCAGTCTGCCATCATCAAAATTGGCCGCGATAAAAAAGTGAAATGGATACTTTCCGATCCATCCGGCTGGAAAGGCGAACTGGCGAAAAAAGTGCTGAAACCCGTAGACAGCAACGGTAAACCGCTAACCTGCGAAGCGCACCACTGCGACGGTGGATTTGACTGGACATGGACACAACATACCGGTTGGTTAGTGCCATCCAAAAGCACCGGAGGTAAAACCGTCGTGACCGCCTTTGATAACGGCGATGCGCGCGGCATGGAACAACCGGCCATGCCGTCAATGAAATATTCCCGTGGCGTGGAATATCAGATTGACGAAAAAAATATGACGGTTTCCCAAATGTGGGAATATGGTAAAGAGCGCGGTTTTGACTGGTACAGCGCCATTACTTCCGTCACGGAATATCGCCCGGAAACCAAAACGATGTTTATGTACTCGGCTACAGCGGGAATGAGCGGTACAAAACCGATCGTTTCCGTTCTGGATGAAGTCAAAGACGGTACTCAGGATGTGATGCTGGAGCTAAAAGTACACAGTAACCGTGCCGGTATGCTGGGTTATCGGGCGCTGATTATCGATCCAGAGCAGATGTTTAAAAAATAAAGCGAGATAGTAAAAGTAAAACAGGCGGAAGCTAACTTCCGCCTGAATGGTTAAAACGTATTGTAGTTATGACATTCGCCTTATTACCCTCGAAGAGGAATGCAAAAATATCAATGAATTACCAATCCGGCACCGACCCGATAAACGCAGCGTCATTAGACAAACGCCACAACATACCGCGCCTTTGCTGGTGATATGTCATGAAAAATCTCTTTATCGCCTGGTTAAGTTTACTGCTATATGGCTGCACAACCTTTCCACAAGCCGTAAAACCTACGACAGGCGGACAGCCCTCCCCGACGGAAATCTATATCGTCAGTCATGGCTGGCACACGGGAATTATTGCGCCAGCCCATGATGTTAATACCGTTCTGCCACAGCTTAAAAAACGGTTCGCTCAGGAGACGCAGTGGTATGAAATCGGCTGGGGCGATAAGGGCTTTTATCAGTCACAAGAAATAACCACCGCGCTTACGCTCCAGGCCATGTTCTGGTCATCCGGCGCGGTTATGCACATCGTCGCCTTTTCCGGTCAACCAGAACGCTATTTCGCCGGTAGCGAGATAAAATCACTGCTCCTGCACACAAACCAGCGTAACAGTCTGATGCGTTATCTGGGCCGCAGCTTTGCGCGTGACGCAGAGGGTAATCTGATTCCGTTAAAACAAGGAATTTACGGCGATAGCCAGTTTTACGCCGCGAATGGCCGCTACGGCATACTCAATACCTGCAATAAATGGACAGCGAAGGGGCTGGAAAGCGCGGGACTGACTATAAATCCTTCGTTAAAACTCACGGCAGGAAGCGTAATGAAAGCGATTACGGATCACAGAATGTGTCTGAACAAATACTGTTATCCCTAGAAAACAAAAAAAGCGCCTGCGGCGCTTTTTTTTCTGGCGGTAACTTATTTGCTGCCAGGGATGCTGAAGCGCTTGTTGAAGCGCTCAACACGACCACCGGTATCAACAACACGCTGCTTACCAGTGAAGAACGGGTGGCATTTGCCGCACACGTCCAGGTTCAGGTCGTGACCCACGGTAGAGTGGGTTTTGATAACATTACCGCAAGAACAGGTTGCAGTAATTTCTACGTAATTCGGGTGAATACCTTTTTTCATGGGGAACCTCAGTGTAAGGCCGCGTCGCTCTTCCAGCCCTAACGCCAGACACCACGCGAAGTTAATAGTAAAGGGTTTGATGCTCACAACACGCACCAAAGGCGGCGAATCATACAGAATTTGACCACCGTATGCAAACTGATCCGCGCTCCCTTATCGTAATGTGTATACTACCCGACGAAATTTCAAGTCAGGAAGATGCTATGTCCGTCGCGCACGTTGCCTTGCCCGTTCCGCTTCCCCGAACCTTTGATTACCTGCTGCCGGAAGGCGGGGTCGCCAAAGCCGGGTGCCGCGTGCGCGTGCCGTTCGGCAAGCAGCAAGAGCGCGTGGGCATTGTCGTCTCGGTTAGCGACCACAGCGAATTGCCGCTCGATGAATTAAAATCGGTCATTGAAATCCTGGATAACGAGCCAATCTTTTCTCCCTCCATCTGGCGCTTACTCCTCTGGGCGGCGGATTACTACCACCATCCCCTCGGCGACGTTCTGTTTCACGCTCTGCCGGTTTTATTGCGTCAGGGAAAACCAGCCAGCAACGCGCCCCTATGGTATTGGTTCGCCACCGAAGAGGGGCAAGCCGTCGACATCAACAGCCTGAAACGCTCCGCCAAACAACAACAGGCGTTGGCGGCGCTGCGGCAAGGAAAGATCTGGCGCTATCAGGTAGCCGAGCTTGATTTTACTGACGCCACGCTGCAAACGCTGCGGCGTAAGGGGCTTTGTGAGCTTGCCAGTGAAACGCCCGCGTTTACCGACTGGCGGGAGCATTATGCCGTCGCAGGAGAGCGCCTGCGGCTGAATACCGAACAGGCGACAGCAGTCGGCGCGATTCACAGCGCGTCGGACGGTTTCTCCGCCTGGTTGCTGGCAGGCGTAACAGGTTCCGGCAAGACCGAAGTGTATCTGAGCGTGCTGGAAAACGTCCTCGCCCAGGGCAAACAGGCGCTGGTGATGGTGCCGGAAATCGGCCTGACGCCGCAAACGATCGCCCGTTTTCGCGAACGTTTTAACGCGCCGGTGGAAGTGCTGCATTCCGGGCTAAACGACAGCGAGCGTCTTTCGGCATGGCTGAAAGCGAAAAACGGCGAAGCGGCGATTGTCATCGGCACGCGTTCCTCGCTGTTTACGCCGTTTAAAAATCTTGGCGTGATTGTCATCGACGAAGAGCACGACAGTTCTTATAAACAGCAGGAAGGGTGGCGCTACCATGCCCGCGATTTGGCTGTGTATCGCGCCCATAGCGAGCAGATCCCGATTATTCTCGGCTCCGCCACCCCAGCCCTGGAAACGCTATGCAACGTGCGGCAGAAAAAATACCGGATGCTGCGTCTGACGCGGCGCGCAGGCAACGCCCGCCCAGCCCTGCAGCATGTGCTGGATTTAAAAGGCCAGCGTCTTCAGGCGGGACTGGCGCCCGCCCTTATCGCCCGTATGCGCCAACATCTCCAGGCCGACAATCAGGTAATTTTATTTCTTAACCGCCGGGGATTCGCGCCCGCGCTGCTTTGCCACGACTGCGGCTGGATTGCGGAGTGCCCGCGTTGCGATCACTACTACACGCTGCACCAGGCGCAGCATCATTTACGCTGTCATCACTGCGACAGCCAGCGTCCGGTACCGCGTCAGTGCCCCTCCTGCGGCTCCACACATATGCTACCGGTTGGGTTAGGGACGGAACAGCTGGAGCAGGTGCTGGCGCCCTTCTTCCCCGGCGTGCCGATCTCACGAATCGACCGTGATACCACCAGTCGTAAAGGCGCGCTGGAGCAGCATCTGGCGGAAGTTCACCGCGGCGGAGCGCGCATTCTGATAGGCACACAAATGCTGGCGAAAGGCCATCACTTTCCGGACGTCACGTTGGTGGCGTTGCTGGACGTCGATGGCGCGCTTTTTTCCGCAGATTTTCGTTCGGCGGAACGCTTTGCCCAGCTCTACACTCAGGTTTCCGGCCGCGCCGGGCGCGCGGGCAAACAGGGCGAAGTGGTGCTCCAAACGCACCATCCTGAGCATCCCCTGCTGCAAACGTTACTGTATAAAGGCTATGATGCGTTTGCGGAACAGGCGCTGGCGGAACGGCAAACGCTCCAGCTTCCGCCGTGGACCAGCCACGTCATTATTCGCGCAGAGGATCACAACAATCAGCAGGCGCCCGTCTTTCTCCAGCAATTGCGTAATCTGATTCAGGCCAGCCCGCTATCAGACGATAAGCTGTGGATCTTAGGTCCGGTTCCGGCCCTCGCGCCAAAACGCGGCGGCCGCTATCGCTGGCAAATTTTACTTCAGCATCCTTCACGGATTCGCCTGCAACACATCATCAGCGGCACGCTGGCGTTGATCAATACGCTCCCGGAAGCGCGGAAAGTTAAATGGGTTCTGGACGTCGATCCGATTGAAGGATAGTCCTCACGATGCGAGGCGGATCGTAAAATTAAAGATCCATCACACTTTTTATGAAAATTCTGTAACCGCTTCCACGCACTATCTGATAAAAATGTTTTCGATGAGTGTTACCAGGGATAGATCTGCGCCAGCAGTTCCCAGGCGAGGAGAAAGAGTGAAATCGAACAAGCAGGTTACTGCCGCTACGATGAAGGATGTTGCGTTGAAGGCGAAAGTCTCTACGGCAACCGTATCCCGCGCGTTAATGAACCCCGATAAAGTCTCCCAGTCGACCCGTAGCCGGGTTGAACAGGCCGCGCTTGAAGTGGGTTATTTCCCGCAGTCGATGGGGCGAAATGTAAAACGCAATGAATCCCGTACGATTTTGGTGATTGTCCCGGATATTTGCGATCCCTTCTTCAGTGAAATTATCCGCGGTATCGAAGTGACCGCGGCAGAACAGGGGTATCTGGTGCTGATTGGCGATTGCGCCCATCAAAACCAGAAAGAAAAAACCTTTCTTAATCTCATCATCACCAAACAGATCGACGGCATGGTACTTCTCAGTTCCCGACTGCCCTTTGACGCCAGCGTTGAGGAGCAGCGCAATTTGCCCCCGATGGTGATGTCGAATGAGTTTGCGCCGGAGCTTGAACTGCCGACGGTACATATTGATAACCTGACCGCCGCGTTCAATGCCATGAACTACCTGTTGGATTTGGGCCACAAGCGGATTGGTTGTATTGCGGGGCCGGAAGATATGCCGCTCTGTCACTATCGCTTACAAGGTTACGTACAGGCATTAAGGCGCAGTGGCATTGTGGTCGATCCGCATTACATCGCCCGTGGCGACTTTACCTTTGAAGCCGGGGCAAACGCATTAAAGCAGTTGCTTGAGCAACCGTTGCCGCCTACCGCCGTCTTTTGTCATAGCGACGTAATGGCGCTGGGCGCCCTCTCCTGGGCCAAGCGCCAGGGTCTGAAAGTGCCTGACGATCTGTCGATTATCGGCTTTGACAATATCGCGCTGGCCGAGTTTTGCGACCCTCCGTTGACAACCGTGGCGCAGCCGCGTTTTGACATTGGTCGCGAAGCGATGCTGCTGTTGCTCGATCAGATGCAGGGGCAAAATGTGAGCAGCGGCTCGCGTTTAATGGATTGCGAGCTGATTATTCGCGGTTCTACGCGCGCTTTACCCTAAAGTAAATAGCTTTAAGACTCACCTGTCTGGTCAAAGGCCCGCCGCTTCAGTAACATGACGGGCTGACGAACGAATAAATACAGCGAAACGATAGTGGCACAACGAGATTATGTACGTCGCGGCCAACCGGCTCCTTCGCGGCGCAAAAAGAGCACCTCACGGAACTCACGGAAGAAGCAAAGCAACATGCCTGCCGTCTCGCCGGCAATGGTCGCGATTGCGGCAGCCGTCCTTGTGACCTTTATCGGCGGTCTGTACTTCATTACTCACCATAAGAAAGAAGAGTCCGAAACGCTACAAAACCAGAAAGTCACCGGCAATGGGCTTCCGCCAAAACCGGAAGAGCGCTGGCGTTACATCAAAGAGCTGGAAAGTCGCCAGCCGGGCGTGCGTACGCCAACGGAACCGTCCGCCGGCGGCGAAGTCATGAATCCGAATCAGCTCACCAGCGAACAGCGTCAACTCCTGGAGCAGATGCAGGCGGATATGCGTCAGCAGCCAACGCAACTTAACGAAGTGCCGTGGAACGAGCAGACGCCAGAACAACGCCAGCAAACGCTACAGCGCCAGCGTCAGGCGCAGCAGCAGCAGCAGTGGGCTCAAACGCAGCCTGTTCAGCAACCACGTACGCAGCCGCGGGTAAACGAGCAGCCGCAAACACGCACGGTACAGTCCGCCCCGGCGCAACCCGCGCGCCAAAGTCAGCCGCCGAAGCAGACGGCCTCGCAGCAACCTTATCAGGATTTGCTGCAAACGCCGGCGCATACCAGCGCGGCAGCGCCGAAAGCCGCGCCAATTACGCGCGCGCCTGAAGCGCCGAAGGCGACAGCAGAGAAAAAAGATGAACGTCGCTGGATGGTGCAATGTGGTTCATTCAAAGGCGCCGAGCAGGCAGAAAGCGTCCGCGCTCAGCTGGCGTTTGAAGGCTTTGACTCCAAAATTACCACCAATAACGGCTGGAATCGCGTGGTTATCGGGCCGGTGAAAGGTAAAGAAAATGCCGACAGCACCATTAACCGTCTGAAGATGGCGGGCCATACAAACTGCATTCGACTCGCCACCGGGGGTTGAAACCCTCAAAATCTCCCCCATCTATACTTGCATTATGCCCCGTACGCCGTACGGGGCCGCAATTCAGCATTAGTAACCAAGGGGTCTGCTCGTGACAACAATAGTAAGCGTACGCCGTAACGGCCACGTGGTAATCGCCGGTGATGGTCAGGCCACACTGGGTAACACAGTAATGAAAGGCAACGTGAAGAAAGTCCGCCGCCTCTACAACGACAAGGTCATTGCGGGCTTTGCGGGCGGTACTGCGGATGCATTCACGCTGTTCGAGCTGTTTGAACGTAAACTGGAAATGCATCAGGGGCACCTGGTCAAAGCCGCCGTTGAACTGGCGAAAGACTGGCGTACCGACCGTATGCTACGCAAACTGGAAGCGTTGCTGGCCGTCGCGGATGAAACCGCCTCGCTCATCATCACGGGTAACGGCGATGTCGTGCAACCTGAAAACGATTTAATTGCTATCGGCTCCGGCGGTCCTTATGCCCAGGCTGCCGCTCGCGCTCTGTTGGAAAATACCGAGCTCGGCGCGCGCGAAATTGCTGAAAAGGCGTTGGATATTGCAGGCGATATCTGCATTTACACCAACCATTTCCACACCATTGAAGAATTGACCGCCAAAGCGTAAGGACCTCTCATGTCTGAAATGACCCCACGCGAAATTGTCAGCGAACTGAACAAACACATTATCGGCCAGGATAACGCAAAGCGTTCCGTGGCGATTGCATTGCGTAACCGCTGGCGTCGTATGCAGCTTGATGAAGAGCTGCGCCACGAAGTAACGCCGAAAAATATTCTGATGATTGGCCCGACCGGCGTCGGTAAAACCGAAATCGCCCGTCGTCTGGCAAAACTCGCCAACGCGCCGTTCATTAAAGTCGAAGCCACCAAATTCACCGAAGTGGGCTATGTCGGGAAAGAAGTGGACTCTATCATCCGCGATCTGACCGATGCCGCGGTGAAAATGGTTCGCGTACAGGCTATCGAGAAAAACCGCTATCGTGCGGAAGAGTTGGCGGAAGAGCGTATTCTCGACGTACTGATCCCACCCGCAAAAAATAACTGGGGCCAGGCCGAACAGCAGCAGGAGCCTTCTGCCGCCCGTCAAACGTTCCGCAAAAAACTGCGCGAAGGCCAGCTCGACGATAAAGAGATCGAGATTAACCTCGCCGCCGCGCCGATGGGCGTAGAGATTATGGCGCCTCCGGGCATGGAAGAGATGACCAGCCAGTTGCAGTCTATGTTCCAGAACCTGGGCGGTCAGAAACAGAAACCGCGTAAGCTGAAAATTAAAGACGCGATGAAACTGTTGGTTGAAGAAGAAGCTGCTAAGCTGGTCAACCCGGAAGAGCTGAAACAGGACGCTATCGACGCGGTTGAACAGCACGGCATCGTGTTTATCGATGAAATTGACAAAATTTGTAAGCGTGGCGAAACCTCCGGCCCGGATGTTTCACGCGAAGGCGTACAGCGCGACTTACTGCCGCTGGTAGAAGGCTGCACGGTTTCGACCAAACACGGGATGGTCAAAACGGATCATATTCTGTTTATCGCCTCTGGCGCGTTCCAGGTGGCGAAGCCGTCTGATCTGATCCCGGAACTGCAGGGCCGTCTGCCGATTCGCGTTGAACTTCAGGCGCTGACCACCAGCGATTTCGAACGCATTTTGACCGAGCCAAACGCCTCCGTCACCGTGCAGTATAAAGCGCTGATGGCAACTGAAGGCGTCAATATCGAGTTCACCGATTCCGGTATTAAACGTATTGCCGAAGCCGCCTGGCAGGTTAACGAAACCACCGAAAACATCGGCGCGCGCCGTCTGCATACCGTACTGGAGCGTCTGATGGAAGAAATTTCCTATAACGCCAGCGATCTGCACGGCCAAAACATCACAATTGATGCGGAATATGTGAGCAAACATCTGGATGCGCTGGTCGCAGATGAAGATCTAAGCCGTTTTATCTTATAATCGCGTCCAATGCATTTTCATCACTGTTGATGGGGCTGAAAAGCCCCATTTTTATTGGCGCTAAATATGACTGAACAACAACAAATTAGCCGCACCCAGGCCTGGCTGGAAAGCTTACGACCCAAAACCTTACCCCTCGCCTTCGCGGCGATTATCGTCGGTACGGCCCTGGCATGGTGGCAAGGCTATTTCGATCCTCTGGTCGCGCTGCTGGCCCTTATCACCGCCGGGCTGCTGCAAATTTTATCCAACCTCGCCAACGATTACGGCGACGCTGTCAAAGGCAGTGATAAACCGGATCGCATCGGGCCGCTGCGGGGGATGCAAAAAGGCGTCATCACCCGGCAGGAGATGAAGCGGGCGTTAATCATTACCGTCGTGCTGATCTGTATCTCCGGACTGGCGCTGGTGGCGGTCGCGTGCCATACGTTAACCGATTTTGTAGGCTTCCTGATTTTGGGCGGGCTGTCGATTATCGCCGCCATCACCTACACCGTGGGTAATCGGCCCTACGGTTATATCGGGCTGGGTGATATCTCTGTCCTGGTATTCTTTGGCTGGCTAAGTGTCATGGGGAGCTGGTATCTCCAGGCGCATACGCTGATTCCGGCGCTGATTCTCCCGGCCACCGCCTGCGGTTTACTGGCGACGGCGGTGCTGAATATTAATAACCTGCGCGATATTAATAGCGACAGAGAGAACGGCAAAAACACCCTTGTAGTACGACTGGGCGATGTCAACGCGCGTCGTTATCACGCCTGCCTGTTGCTAGGCGCGCTGCTCTGTCTGGCGCTGTTTAATCTGCTCTCGCTACACAGTCCGTGGGGATGGTTGTTTATTCTGGCCGCGCCATTGCTCATTAAACAAGCGCGCTACGTAATGCGCGAAAGGGAGCCTGCGGCAATGCGCCCGATGCTTGAACGTACCGTTAAAGGCGCGTTGTTAACCAACCTGTTATTTGTGATTGGGATACTCTTAAGTCAGTGGGCCGTTTAACTGACAAATATCAATTAACAATTGATGATTTTGCCAACAGTATACTTAGCGCGATATACTAAAAATTCTCGCAGCAACTGAACGTTAAGCCTATGAAATACGATACTTCCGAGCTTTGTGACATCTATCAGGAAGATGTCAACGTCGTGGAACCGCTGTTCTCTAATTTTGGAGGGCGGTCGTCGTTTGGCGGACAAATCATCACGGTAAAATGTTTCGAGGACAACGGGTTGCTGTACGATCTGCTCGAACAAAATGGCCGTGGTCGGGTTCTGCTGGTCGATGGCGGCGGTTCTGTCCGCCGTGCATTAGTCGATGCGGAGCTGGCGCGTCTGGCCACGCAAAATGAATGGGAAGGGCTGGTTATCTATGGCGCGGTGCGTCAGGTGGACGATCTGGAAGAGCTGGATATCGGCATTCAGGCGATCGCCGCCATTCCGGTTGGCGCCGCAGGTGAAGGCATTGGGGAAAGCGATGTGCGCGTCAATTTCGGCGGCGTGACGTTCTTCTCCGGCGATCATCTCTATGCCGACAACACCGGGATTATCCTTTCCGAAGACCCGCTTGATATCGAGTGATCAAAAAAGGCGCCGTAAGGCGCCTTTTTTATGCGTTGTCGCTGATTGCCGGATGTCGGCTTACGCCTTATCCGGCCCACCGGTATCCGCATTCTAAATCCTCTATAGATTTCGCGTCAGGGCAAGGCGGCAAGTAAGTGAATCCCCAGGAGCATAGGCCACTATGTGACTGGGGTGAACGCACGCAGCCAACGCCGCCATAACGTGAAATATGACGAGGATTAGACTTCTTCCATACGACCAAGCAGCGCCTGCAAACGTTCCTGCCAGCCGCTCTGCTGTTCCTTCAGAGAATTATTTTCACGCTCGAGTTCTTCACGCTGATGCTGTGCAGACTGCACTTCCTGCGTCAGGCTGTTGTTCTTTTCTTTCAGCTCTTCAATTTCCATCTGTAACAGGGTGATGGTGTCAATCGCCTGCTGTACTTTTGCTTCCAGTTTCTCAAACACTTCTAAAGACATGATCTTACCTCTCCTGAATTGCAAGGCGACGCTTCACGTAAACGCGCACAATATATAGTGTCGATTGTATGAAGCCCCGCTCTCGCTGTCCAGCGACATACCGCGTAGATCGCGGTTTGCAGCAATTTTCATCCATCTCCTGGTAACATTCATTCAATAACTTAAAAGTGTTAACATATTGGTTAATGAAATGATTCAATTCACTCTCTTCTGCTGTCTCAAAATGCGCCTCATGGCGCGATAACGCTCATTTTATTGACGCAGTACACACATTTTGATTTCGATATTTCTCGTTTTTGCTCGTTAACGATAAATTAACAGTGTGCCTACAGGGCATCGTGGATGTCCATGACCTCCTCGCATACCAATAATCATTACATACTCTTCAGGATCCGATTATGAGTCAAACATCAACCTTAAAAGGCCAGTGCATTGCTGAATTCCTCGGTACCGGGTTGTTGATTTTTTTCGGTGTGGGTTGTGTCGCTGCGCTTAAAGTTGCCGGAGCTACTTTTGGACAGTGGGAAATCAGCGTCATCTGGGGTCTGGGAGTAGCGATGGCTATCTACCTGACGGCAGGTGTTTCTGGCGCACACCTGAACCCGGCAGTGACCATCGCACTCTGGCTATTTGCCTGTTTCGACAAACGTAAAGTTGTTCCTTTTATTATTTCTCAAGTTGCCGGCGCCTTTTGCGCAGCGGCGTTAGTTTACGGGCTTTATTACAATCTTTTTGTGGACTTCGAACAAACCCACCATATCGTCCGTGGCAGCGTTGAAAGTCTCGATCTCGCAGGCATTTTCTCAACTTACCCGAATCCTCATATCAATTTTGTGCAGGCCTTCGCGGTTGAAATGGTGATTACCGCTATTCTGATGGGGCTGATTCTGGCGCTGACCGACGACGGTAACGGCGTACCTCGCGGTCCGCTTGCGCCACTGCTCATTGGTTTACTGATCGCCGTTATCGGTGCCTCTATGGGGCCGTTGACCGGGTTTGCGATGAATCCGGCGCGTGACTTTGGCCCCAAAATGTTCGCCGGGCTTGCCGGCTGGGGTGAAATTGCGTTTACCGGCGGTAGAGACATTCCTTACTTCCTGGTGCCGCTGTTTGGCCCCATCGTCGGCGCCATTCTGGGCGCGTTTGCTTATCGCAAATTTATTGGCCGTCATTTGCCGTGCGATACCTGCGTCGTGGAAGAGAAGGACTCCACCGCGACCACACAACAAAATGCTTCGCTGTAATCTGATTACGGGACAAAATTATGACTGAAAAAAAATATATCGTTGCGCTCGACCAGGGTACCACCAGCTCCCGCGCGGTCGTTATGGATCATGACGCGAATATCGTCAGCGTATCACAGCGTGAATTTGAGCAAATTTATCCTAAGCCAGGCTGGGTAGAACACGACCCGATGGAAATTTGGGCGTCCCAAAGCTCAACGCTGGTAGAAGTACTGGCTAAGGCCGATATCAGTTCCGATCAGATTGCCGCTATCGGTATCACCAACCAACGTGAAACCGCGATCGTCTGGGAACGTGAAACCGGCAAACCGATATACAACGCTATTGTCTGGCAGTGCCGTCGTACCGCCGATATTTGCGAACAGCTTAAACGCGACGGCCTGGAAGATTACATCCGCGACAATACCGGTCTGGTCGTCGACCCGTACTTCTCTGGCACTAAAGTGAAATGGATCCTTGACCATGTGGAAGGTTCGCGCGAACGCGCGAAGCGTGGCGAGCTGCTGTTCGGTACGGTGGATACCTGGCTTATCTGGAAGATGACGCAGGGCCGCGTCCACGTTACGGATTACACCAACGCCTCACGAACCATGCTATTCAACATCCATGATTTGGACTGGGACGATAAGATGCTGGACGTGCTGGATATCCCACGCGCGATGCTGCCCCAGGTACGTAAGTCCTCCGAAGTCTACGGCCAGACCAATATTGGCGGTAAAGGCGGTACACGTATTCCTATCGCCGGGATTGCCGGGGATCAGCAGGCCGCGCTATTCGGTCAACTGTGCGTAAAGGAAGGAATGGCAAAGAATACCTACGGCACCGGCTGCTTTATGCTGATGAACACCGGCGAGAAAGCGGTAAAATCGGAAAACGGCCTGCTGACCACCATCGCCTGCGGCCCAAGCGGCGAAGTCAACTATGCGCTGGAAGGTGCGGTGTTTATGGCGGGAGCGTCCATTCAATGGCTGCGTGATGAAATGAAGCTCATCAGCGACGCGTTCGACTCCGAATATTTCGCCACGAAAGTGAAAGATACCAACGGTGTCTACGTGGTTCCGGCCTTCACCGGTCTGGGCGCGCCGTACTGGGACCCGTATGCCCGCGGCGCCATTTTTGGCCTGACTCGCGGCGTGAACTCTAATCACATTATCCGCGCGACGCTCGAATCCATCGCTTACCAGACCCGCGACGTACTGGAAGCGATGCAGGCCGACTCCGGCATCCGCCTGCACGCTCTGCGTGTGGACGGCGGCGCAGTGGCCAACAACTTCCTGATGCAGTTCCAGTCAGATATTCTCGGCACGCGGGTGGAACGCCCGGAAGTGCGCGAAGTGACCGCGCTGGGCGCCGCCTATCTGGCTGGTCTGGCCGTCGGTTACTGGCAGAACCTGGACGAGCTGCAGGAAAAAGCCGTCATCGAGCGAGAATTCCGCCCCGGCATTGAAACCACCGAGCGTAACTACCGTTATAGCGGCTGGAAGAAAGCGGTTAAACGCGCAATGGCGTGGGAAGATCACGACAAGTAAGGTCGCCATCCGGCAAAATCTTTGTGCGGGGGCAACTCCGCACACACATCAATTATTCCCTCCTTCCCCTGTGCTACACTGCGCGCCACTCCTTTTTGCTACGAGTTTGTTATGAGACGAGAACTTGCCATCGAATTTTCCCGTGTGACCGAAGCGGCGGCGCTGGCTGGCTACAAATGGCTGGGACGCGGCGATAAAAATACCGCGGACGGCGCGGCGGTCAACGCCATGCGTATCATGCTCAACCAGGTCAACATTGACGGCACCATCGTGATTGGCGAAGGCGAAATCGACGAGGCCCCGATGCTCTATATCGGCGAGAAAGTCGGTACCGGCCACGGCGATGCGGTAGATATCGCCGTCGATCCGATTGAGGGCACGCGCATGACGGCGATGGGTCAGGCGAACGCGCTGGCGGTGCTGGCGGTCGGCGATAAAGGCTGCTTCCTGAATGCGCCCGATATGTATATGGAAAAACTGATTGTCGGTCCGGGCGCCAAAGGGGCGATCGATCTCAATCTGCCGCTGGCGGATAACCTGCGCAACATCGCGGATGCGCTGGGTAAACCGCTTGGCGATCTGACCGTGACCATTCTGGCAAAACCGCGTCATGACGAGGTTATCGAAGAGATGGCTAAACTGGGCGTACGCGTGTTTGCCATTCCTGACGGCGACGTCGCGGCCTCAATTCTGACCTGTATGCCGGATAGCGAAGTCGACGTGCTGTACGGGATTGGCGGCGCACCAGAAGGCGTGGTATCCGCAGCGGTGATCCGCGCGCTGGACGGCGATATGCAGGGGCGTCTGCTGGCGCGCCATGACGTGAAAGGCGACAGCGAAGAAAACCGCCGCATTGGCGAACAGGAACTGGCGCGCTGCAAAGCAATGGGCATTGAAGCGGGCAAGGCGTTATGCCTGGGCGATATGGCGCGTAGCGATAACGTTATTTTCTCCGCGACCGGCATCACGAAAGGCGATCTGCTGGAAGGAATTAGCCGGAAAGGCCATATTGCCACGACGGAAACGCTGCTGATCCGCGGCAAATCACGCACCATCCGCCGCATTCAGTCGATCCACTATCTTGATCGTAAAGATCCGGATGTGCAGGCGCATATCCTCTAGCGCATTTGTTAGTTAGAGCCTTCCAGCCTCGCGGGGCTGGAAATCTTTCTCCTGACGAACGAAGATAAGGTTAGCGATTCAGAACAGGAGAAAACCATGGCCGATTGGGTAACAGGTAAAGTCACTAAGGTGCAAAACTGGACTGACGCACTGTTCAGCCTGACCGTTCACGCCCCCATTAATCCTTTTACTGCAGGCCAATTTACCAAACTCGGACTGGAGATCGATGGCGAGCGCGTTCAGCGCGCGTATTCCTATGTGAATGCGCCTGACAATCCGAATTTAGAGTTTTATCTGGTGACGGTGCCGCAAGGAAAGCTCAGCCCGCGGCTGGCGGCGCTAAAACCTGGCGATGAGGTGCAAGTGGTCAGCGACGCGTCGGGTTTCTTTGTACTGGATGAAGTGCCTGACTGCGAGACGCTATGGATGCTGGCAACCGGAACCGCTATTGGCCCGTATTTGTCTATTCTGCAATATGGGCAGGATGTCGCGCGCTTTAAAAATCTGGTCTTGGTCCACGCCGCACGCTTCGCCGCCGATTTAAGCTATCTGCCGCTAATGCTGGAACTACAACAGCGTTATGAAGGCAAGCTGCGCATCCAAACGGTGGTCAGCCGGGAGAGCGTGCCAGGCTCGCTTACCGGGCGCGTGCCTGCGCTCATTGAAAACGGCGAGCTGGAAAAAGCCGTTGGATTGCCGATGGATAAAGAGACCAGCCACGTCATGCTGTGCGGGAACCCGCAGATGGTGCGCGATACGCAGCAACTGCTGAAAGAGACCCGACAGATGACTAAACATCTGCGCCGCCGACCGGGGCATATGACGGCTGAACATTACTGGTGATGTTTTACCGAATGGCGGCTGGGGCTTATCCGGCCTGCAAATCATCACCACTCTGTAGACCCGGTAAGCGTCAGCGCCACCGGGCAAATTACGGTTTACCGCCCGTTACAGCTCTGCTTTAAACTTCACGTCCTGTGTCGCTTTCCCAAACTTATTTTCCCCCTGAACACCGACAAACGCGCCCAGATCGATAAGCATCATTACCAGGATCAGTGTCGGAATAAATCGCCCGACAACCCACTGCCACATTCCCGGCAGCATCCCCCAGTTTCCGGCCAGCAGCATCCACGCCAGAATCATCAGCAACGCCCACGCGCCGGAGCGCCCCCGGTCATGCAGACGTTTGACCATGACGGCGGCGGTCGGCCACAGCAGGCACACCAGGCAAAATGCCGCCGTTTGGATATCAAGCAGATTTTTCCCCGCCAGCGAAAATAGCGCCAGCATCCCGGCAAACCAGAGGCCGATCCAAATCCAGAAATCACGGCGTCCGATACGCCCTTTAAATGAGAATAACCATTGCTGTATGGTCATGTAAGTTCCTTATATTTTGCCTTCCGCTACAGTTTACCCTTTTGACAAGCCCGACAGTTATCGTTTTAATCGTGAGCAGTCCTAACGAAAGGTAAGATTGATGAAGCCAGGATGTACTCTGTTTTTACTGTTGTTTTCTGCTCTCACCGCCAGCATAACGGCGCACGCGCAGCTCTCTTCATCGACCACGACAGCGCCCTATCTGCTGGCGGGCTCGCCAACCTTTGATCTTTCTATTAGCCAGTTTCGTGAGAACTTTAACCGCCAGAATCCCGATCTGCCGCTCAATGAATTTCGCGCCATTGAGAATAGCCGCGATAAGGCGAATCTGACCCGCGCCGCCAGTAAGATTAACGAAAATCTGTATGCCTCCACGGCGCTGGAGCGCGGTACGCTCAAAGTGAAAAGTATGCAGATTACCTGGCTGCCCATTCAGGGGCCGGAACAGAAAGCGGCGAAAGCGAAAGCGCTGGAATATATGGCCGCCATTATTCGCACTGTCGCCCCGTTGCTGACAAAAGAGCAAAGCCAGAAAAAACTGCAAAAGATGCTTATCGCCGGTAAAGGTAAACACTATTACGCCGAGACCGAAGGCGCGGTACGTTATGTTGTCGCAGATAACGGCGAAAAGGGGCTGACCTTCGCGGTTGAACCGATTAAGCTGGCGCTATCTGAAAATCTGGAAGGGGCGAATTGATGACAAAAAGCAAAGCCTTTCCGGGGATGAATCTCTATACTGTTTCACAGACCATGCTGCTCTGACGAGCGGCCATCTTCCTTAATTCGCTGACTAAGCGTGGAGAAATGAAATGCGACATCCTTTAGTGATGGGTAACTGGAAACTGAACGGCAGCCGCCACATGGTAAACGAACTGGTGGCTAACCTGCGTAAAGAACTGACGGGCGTAGCAGGCTGCGATGTGGCAATCGCTCCGCCGGAAATGTATATCGATCTGGCGAAACGCGCTGCTGCCGGTAGCCACATTATGCTGGGCGCGCAGAACGTTGATCTGAATCTGTCTGGCGCATTCACCGGTGAAACTTCGGCTGAAATGCTGAAGGATATCGGCGCGCAGTACATTATTATCGGCCACTCCGAGCGTCGTACTTATCACAAAGAATCTGACGAGCTGATCGCCAAAAAATTCGCCGTACTGAAAGAACAAGGTCTGACGCCGGTACTGTGCATCGGTGAAACCGAAGCGGAAAACGAAGCGGGCAAAACAGAAGAAGTATGCGCACGCCAGATCGACGCGGTACTGAAAACGCAGGGCGCGGCAGCCTTTGAAGGCGCGGTTATCGCTTACGAACCCGTATGGGCGATCGGTACCGGTAAATCTGCAACGCCTGCGCAGGCTCAGGCAGTGCACAAATTCATCCGTGACCACATTGCTAAAGCTGACGCGAAAATCGCTGAACAGGTTATTATCCAGTACGGCGGTTCTGTTAATGCCTCCAACGCAGCCGAACTGTTCGCGCAGCCGGACATCGACGGCGCACTGGTAGGCGGCGCTTCTCTGAAAGCTGACGCCTTCGCCGTGATCGTGAAAGCAGCAGAAGCTGCTAAACAGGCTTAATTGCCAATCAATGTCTGATGGCGCTGCGCTTATCAGGCCTACCAGCCGAGTGCTTATGTAGGCCTGATAAGGTAAAGCCGCCATCCGGCATTTATGCTGTGGAGGGTAAGAAAGTAGTATCCCCGGCAACCTTAAACATCGCCCTCCAGCTCCGCGTATTCTCAACCAGCCGATCATCACGAAATAACGCACTACCAGAAACAACACGATTGATGCCCTGTGCAATCAACGAAGGCAACTGATCCTGCGTTAACGACCCATCAATAACGATAATTTTACCTTCGCGTTTATCACCAAGTAGACAGAGAAGCTGCGCCACGCGCTCGTGCAAATCACTGGAGCGCATTTTACTGCCGTATCCAGGGTTCACTGCCAGTAGTTGAATAACCTCAACGTCGCTCAGAATGGGGATAATGACATCCAGAGGCGTTGCCGGGCATAAACTAATCCCCCGGATCACCGGCATTTCACCGCCGATAACGGGCACGGTCTGCTGACCAAGCCAGCTTAGCGTATGATGCAGATGAATATCGCCTTCAGCCTGAAGCGTGATGCAGTGTGCGCCCGCCTTCACGCAGGCTTGCGCCGCCGTCCATTGATCCGCTACCATCAAATGAACATCTTTGATAAAGGTTTGCGGCAGTTGCCCAACTGCCCATGGCCCAACGGTAAACTGCGGGCAAAATTGACCATCCATCAAATCCAAATGCAACAGCGGCTGGTTTAGCGCTTCCAACTGTTGCAGATAGCGATGCAACGCAATCCACTGCCCTGCCAGAATACCCACACTAAGCGGATATGACGCTAACAATGCCACACATGCTTCGCGCGTTAATCCGGCAAACTGGCTGTTCATGAGCGCTCCTTAAGGCATCAAACCCATAAAAACTTTTTTTGTCCGCGGACCGGTCATCAACGGTTCAAGCTGCTCCACGCAAGTTTTGTAGTGTGGCGTTGTCTTGTGAAAAGCGACGGCCTGTTCATCAACGTAGGCTTCATAAATATAAAATCGCGTAGGCACCTGCGGATCCTGCAGAACATCAAAACGCAAGTTACCCGGCTCTTTAATTGAGCCCAGATGATTCTGCCGAAAAACATCGATAAATTGTTCAACCTTGTCATCATGAACGTTAATTTCAACCAGCGTAACGTGCATCATTAACCCCCTGATTATTCCAAATAAAATAACAGTCATCCCCATCTCCTCGCATCGGTAAAAGATGGGGAAGCGATCTCATTTAACCTTTCTCACTCAAAAACAGCTCATAAGCACGCTCTGCTGTTTCGTTATGATGAACGACAGCATGTACCGCTTTAATCATGGCTACCGGATCTTCTGACTGGAATATATTACGCCCCATATCTACGCCAGAAGCCCCCTGGTCAATCGCCTGATAGCACATTTCCAATGCTTCACGTTCAGGCAGTTTTTTACCGCCGGCGATGACAATCGGCACCGGACAACCTGCCGCAATACGCTCAAAACCTTTATCGACATAATACGTTTTGATAATTTGCGCCCCCATTTCCGCAGCGATACGCGTTGCCAGTGAAAAATAACGCTGGTCGCGAGCCATATCTTTACCCACCCCGGTCACTGCCATTATTGGCATCCCGACGCGTAACCCGGCATCAATCAGTTGAATAATATTTTTAATCGACTGATGTTCATGCTCACTACCAATATAAACCTGTGCGGCAGCAGCACAGCTATTCAACCGCACAGCGTCATCCATCGCCACCGCAACCGCCTCATTGCTTAATTCAGTGAGAATAGAATTTGCCCCGGACGCGCGTAAAACGACTGGTTTATTGATTGCCGGAGGTACCACACTGCGTAATATGCCGCGAGTACACATTAAGACATCAGCATATTCAAAGAGCGGCGCAATATTGATATCAATACGCTCAAGTCCGGTTGTCGGCCCCTGGAAATATCCATGGTCAAAGGCCAGCATGACCGTTTTTCTGGTCTTGGGATTAAAAATCCTCGCCAGTCTGGACTGCATTCCCCAATCCAGCGCGCCACAGCCTTTTAATGCGAACAAAGTGTTAGTTTGTGGTTTATCGGTGTGAAAATCTTTGCCATCTTTAATATCATCTAAATCAGCCATTCTTTACTCCGTCGATACATAACAGTTATCAGAAATCATATTTGTCGATATTGTCTTTGTTGAAAATGACACGCTCCGGCAATAACACAATGCCGTTACCTTTTGCCTCATAGTGATATCCCTGCTCACTATTAGGTGAAACGGTGACTTTGCCGATGCCGGGAATATCCAGTGAATCACCGACATTCATTGGCATATTTTTCAGCAACGCGTTGGCGACATATACGGAAATTTTTCCCTGTTGGACGACATCCCACAGGCCAAACTCTTTAACAGTGCCGCGCTGAACATAAGGGCGCATTACATTCGGCGTACTAAAACCAACAATCGCGAGATTATTGCGTTTAAGGTTCTCCGCCGCCTGTGCCGCAGCAGGTAAAGCGTTAGCGTCAGGCGCGATGATGGCATCCAGATCGGGATACGCTTTGATGATACCTTCCGCCGTCTGGAGCGATTTCGTGGCATCGTTATAGCCAAACTGGGTAGTGACTATCTCCCACCCCGGATGTTCCTGGCTAATTTTGGCTTTAGCTTCTTTCACCCACTGGTTCTGGTCGGTCACCGTTGGGCTGGAATAGAAGAAAGCGACTTTCGCTTTCTCTTTGTCCACCTGATGAGCGGCCATCTCTACCAGCATGCTGCCGAGCTGTTTTGGCGTCCCTTGATTGATATAGTAAGAACGGCACTCCGGCTTGGTATCGGAATCCCAGGTTAATATTTTCACGCCTCTTTGCATTGCCCGCTTCAACGCCGGGCACAGGCCATCAGGCGAAACGGCAGAAACGATAATGGCGTCATACCCCTGATTGACAAAGTTATTCACCAGTTGAACCTGGCCTGAGACGCTGGGCTCTGTAGGGCCATCGTAAGTTACGTCAATGCCCAGCGCTTTTCCCGCTTCCTGCGCGCCATTGCCGCCGCTGGTAAAAAAGCCCACGCCAACCAGTTTGGGAATAAAAGCAATCCGCTCTGCCGCCTGCACGGTCATTGCCGCAGATGCCAGACCAAACGCAGTGAGTAAGGCGATCATTTTAATGCTGTGTCTTGCCATTTTTTTCTCCATAAATTTCAAAAGGAAATCATGCCTGATGCGCATTGCGACGGCGTGAGTACCATTCAAGGATTTGGTGACGATGCAAACTGACGGAACGACCAACGACAACAACAATGAGAAGCGCACCGGACAATGCGCTGGAAATTTGATTTGGCACTCCGGCCATCTGTAGCCCCTGCTGTAAAAATCCCACCAGCAGCGCCGCCAACGCGGACCCCATAATCGACCCGGAGCCGCCATAAATATTGGCGCCTCCCAGCACAACCGCCGTAATGGCCGGCATCAGGAAAGAGGCGCCCAGATCCGAACGTGCGGAGCCAAAGTAAGAAACCAGTAATACGGCGGCGATAGCGGAGGCGCATCCGGTCATGGCATACACGGTATACAACGTGCGATTCACCGGGATCGCGCTGTACTGCGCGACACGGGCGCTCTGGCCAATCAGGAAAACGTTGCGTCCCATATGCGTGCGATGCATGAGCAGCCAGAAAAACAGACAGCACACAAGAAAAAAAATAAGCGGCATGGGAATACCAAGAAATGAAATATTGGCAAAGTCAGTGAACGCTGTGGGAAATCCACCAATACCTTCATAACCCGTGGCGCCAGCCATACCAGATAACAATAATGCGCTACCACCAAATAAATACATGGTTCCCAGGGTAATCACCAACGGGTTTACGCCGGTATAAATAATAAGTCCGGCATTTATCAGCCCACATATTGCGCCGAGTAGTAGGGTAATAATAATCGCTAAAGGTAGCGGCATACCGAGCTGAAACAGCACACCCAGGGTAATCGCGCATAGCCCGATTGTAGAACCAAATGAAATATCCATGCCACCGCTGACAATAACCATTGTTAGCGGCAAAGCGACAATACCGATACAAATAAAATCGCTAGTGCTAAAAAGTAAGACATTAATATCTAATAAACGTGGATTAATCAGACCGAAAGCCAGAATTTCAAAGATCAATAAGGCTGCCAGCGCAATTTCCCAGCTATAGCGTCGCCATGGATTCATCATGCCACCTCTTTGTTTTTATTCTGTTGTGCGTGCGTTTTTGCTTCCGCCTGTAGTGGAGTGGGTGGTGATATAAAACGGGCATATTTCTGGCGGCGCAGATTGCGTTGTAATGCACAACGCAGCCGCCCATCGAATACCAGTACGCCCAACAATACCAGGCCAGCAATAAAATCGTTCCACCAGGCAGGGATACGCAGCAGCACTAACACACTATCGATTTGCGTAAGAAAATAAGCGCCGAGAATAGCGCCGATGACCGTGCCTGACCCGCCTAACAGGCTAATTCCCCCCAATACGCAGGCCGCGATGGCTTTCATTTCCAGCCCCGTGCCGGTTTGATTGGGAATGAAGCCAATCTGCGAGGCAAACACGATTCCAGCCAATGCCGCCATACCGCCATTAAGTGAAAATGCCATGATGCGTACCATCTCGGTACGGACACCCAATTGCCGGGCGCCCTGCAGGTTATCGCCGGTGGCGTAAAAATTGCGGCCAAAGGCGGTTTTCGCCAGGAGCCAGGCCATAAGCAGCGCTAACACCAGGGTAAACCAGCCGATTGCGGAAATTCCCAGAAACACCGGAGCAGAGAGTTGCTTTAAGCCTGCGGGTAATCCTTCAATCCATTTCCCCCCTGTCCATAGCAGCATGATCCCACGATACAAGCCCAGCGTTCCCAGCGTGGCGACAATGGCGGGTATCTTCAACCAGGCAACCAGTACGCCATTAAAAAATCCGGCGACAATTCCTAATATTAGTGTGGCCAGGCAGGCGACCGGCAGGCTATAGCCGGCGTTTAACATCACTCCCAGCAATACCGCGCACATGCCTGTCGTCGAGCCCACCGATACATCAATATTGCGGGTGAGCATTACCATCGTCGCGCCAATCGCCAACAGCATCAAAATTTGCGCGCTACTGAAAACCATTGTCAGCGTTTGCACGCTCAAATACTGGCTATCCAGCGCGCCAGGAAACACGAATAAACAGACTATTGCCAGCAGTGCCGTCGCTTCCCGATTATTTTGGATGAATTTCAACATGTTGCCTCCGACGCACCATGTTCGCCAAACGCAACGTGCATGATGGTATCAACGTTAATTTCCTCGCCGCATAACGCAGGCCCCCCCAGTTCCCCCTGGTGCATGACATATACGCGATCGGCCATCTGCTCTATCTCTTCCAGATCGGAGGAAATAAACAGCACTGCGACATTTTGTTGCGCGATACTGCGCAACAGCTGATAAATATCGCTGCGGGCGGAGACATCGACACCGCGTGTCGGTTCATCGACAATCAGTAATTGCGGAGAGGCTTCCAGGCATTTGGCAATCAATACTTTTTGCTGGTTACCGCCGGATAAAGTACGCGCCGCCTGTTCGGCATTATTGAGTTTGATATTTAACGCGCGGTGGTAACGTTCAAGGGTGGCGTTATCCCGCTGGGGCTTTATCCAAAATCCTTTTTGGTTGTGGGTCAGCGAACAGACATTCCATGCCAGGGAAGCGTCAAGATACAGCCCGGATGACTGCCGATCTTCCGGCAAATAGACCAGGCCGAGCTGCAACCGCTGTTGGGTTGTCAGGGCGTTAATTTCTTGACCATTGAACAGCATCCGCCCCGCATTGACCGGTCTAATACCGTACAGCGTTTCAGCCAGTTCTGTGCGTCCCGCGCCGACCAACCCGGCCAGACCAAGGATTTCGCCTGCCCGCACCTCAAGGTTGATATTCATAAAACCTTCGCCCGTCAGCGACTCCAGCGCTAATACCGTCGCGCCGCGTTCGTTCTGCGGGCGGCTGCCAGGCAATTCCAGCCACAACTTTTGATTCGCGGAAAGACTGACGCCCTGCGTTGCCGGGGTGATAGCTTGAATAATCTCGTCGGTAGAAAGGTCATGCGTTTTTCCGAATAATGCGATTTTACCGTCACGCATCACGCTAACGCAGTGAGCTAACTGTCTAATTTCTGGTAGCTTATGAGAAATAAATACAATTCCGACACCCTTTTTCAGCAACTCTTGCAGACGCGTAAATAACCGGTCAGTTTCGGCTGGCGTTAACGACGCCGTGGGCTCATCAAGAATTAAGATTCGCGAGTCGCGCATCAAGCCGCGCATAATTTCAACGATCTGGCGGTCTGCAACATCAAGCGTACCCGCAGCGCTCGCCGGATCGAGTTGGCATCCCATCGCCTTTAATAGCTGCTGCATTTTTTCCGTGGAGGCCTGACGTCCCTGCAAGCCAAACAAGATATTTTCCCGCACAGATAAACTCGGAAATAACAGAGGCTCCTGGGGAACCAGGTAAATGCCATACTGGTGCGCCTTCAGAGGCGTTAAATGACTGCAACGCACACCAGCAATATCGATAGTCCCTCCATCTGGCGGGACTATACCGGCAATAATCTTCATTAATGTTGATTTACCCGCACCATTGCCGCCAAGCAATGCGTGCACCTCTCCCGCATGCAGAGTAAAGTCAATTCCCTTTAGTACTTCGACGCCGGAATAACTTTTATAAATGTTCTGCACACAAATCAGAGGGGATGCAGTATTGTGACTGATTTGCATGTTGCCTCCGCTCCCTCAATGTTGACTGACGGGACTGAACAAATGTTTTTTGAAAAAGAAATTGTTCAAAACGGTAGTAGTTATTTGGTCAAAAAACTCTCATCCAGATCACGTTTTCTGAATAAATGAATTTTTAGATGATAAATGTTCAGATTTGACGCGTTTTTGTGGCGTTAATCACGGTTATTTCGGAGTGATAACTGAACAATTGTGTTAGTGATTTAGAAATGTTCAAAGTAAAGCCAGGTTATGACAATGAGCGATAATACGTTGGTATCTGATTATGGAATGTGCGAAGAAGAGCAGGTGGCGCGTATTGCCTGGTTCTACTATCACGATGGATTGACGCAGAGTGAAATCAGCGAGCGTCTGGGGCTAACCCGGCTGAAGGTTTCTCGTCTGCTGGAGAAAGGGCATCAGTCCGGTATTATTCGCGTACAAATCAACTCCCGCTTCGAAGGGTGTCTTGAGTATGAAAATGCCTTGCGCAACCACTTCGCATTGCAGAATATCCGCGTGCTGCCGGCATTACCCGATGCCGATATTGGTCTGCGCTTAGGAATCGGCGCCGCCCATATGTTGATGGAGTCACTGCGGCCACAGCAACTGCTGGCCGTCGGCTTTGGCGAAGCCACGATGACCACATTAAAACGCCTCAGCGGATTTATCTCGGCGCAACAAATCCGACTGGTCACGTTATCCGGCGGCGTGGGGCCGTATATGACCGGAATAGGCCAGCTTGATGCCGCTTGTAGCGTAAGTATTATGCCCGCGCCGCTGCGCGCATCATCGCAGGAAATTGCCTGCACGCTGCGCAATGAAAATAGCGTGCGGGATGTGATGCTCACAGCGCAAGCTGCCGATGCCGCCATCGTGGGGATTGGGGCAATTAACCAGAAAGATCAAGCCAGTATCTTAAAATCCGGTTATATCACTCAGGGTGAACAACTCATGATTGGCCGCAAAGGCGCAGTAGGCGATATTCTGGGCTATTTTTTTGATGCTCATGGCGAAATTATTCCAGACATCAAAATCCATAACGAATTAATTGGCCTGAAGTTAAATTCACTTTCCACGATCCCAACCGTGATTGGCGTCGCCGGCGGCGAACAAAAAGCAGAAGCTATTATTGCCGCTATGCGCGGTAACTATATCAATGCGCTGGTTACCGATCAGAAAACCGCAGGAAAAATAATTCAATTTATTGAAAAATAAAAAATAAAATAACACTTACCTCAATTCAATAAACAATAACTGACAGGATTTTATGTAACGATGTAAAAATAGCCGAGGATAAAAAAATGGCTCGACTCTGTACCCATACTGAATCAGGACATTACCTGATGGCTCTTGACGCCGGTACCGGTAGCGTCAGAGCAGTAATTTTTGATCTACAAGGAAAGCAAATAGCTGTCGGTCAAGCGGAATGGCAGCATCTGGCCGTGCCGGATGTGCCTGGTTCGATGGAGTTTGATCTTGCCAAAAACTGGCAACTGGCTTGCCAGTGTATCCGTCAGGCACTACAGAAAGCCGCCATCCCTGCAACGGCTATCGCTGCCGTATCGGCCTGCTCGATGCGTGAAGGCATTGTTATTTATGACAGTAACGGCGAACCCATTTGGGCCTGCGCTAATGTTGACGCCCGCGCGGCGCACGAAGTCAGTGAATTAAAAGAGCTGCACGATAACACCTTTGAGGAGGAAGTTTATCGTTGCTCCGGGCAAACGCTGGCGCTCAGCGCTATTCCGCGCCTGCTCTGGCTTGCCCACCATCGTCCGGATATTTATCATCGCGCGTCAACCGTCACTATGATCAGCGACTGGATGGCCTTTATGCTCAGCGGCGAACTGGCGGTCGATCCCTCCAACGCAGGCACGACGGGGTTATTGGATCTGGTGACCCGCAACTGGAAACGTAGCCTGTTACAGATGGCGGGCCTGCGTTCTGACATTCTCTCGCCGGTAAAAGAAACCGGGACGCTGCTCGGTCACATTTCACAGAAAGCGGCTGAACAGTGCGACCTGCAAGCGGGTACGCCGGTCATCGTTGGCGGCGGCGATGTGCAGTTAGGCTGTCTGGGACTGGGCGTCGTACGCCCGGCGCAAACGGCCGTGCTGGGCGGAACCTTCTGGCAACAGGTGGTCAATCTTCCCGCGCCGGTCACCGACCCAAACATGAACGTTCGCATCAATCCTCATGTGATCCCCGGTATGGTACAAACCGAGTCTATTAGCTTTTTTACTGGGTTAACGATGCGTTGGTTCCGCGACGCCTTTTGCGCCGAGGAAAAACTAATCGCTGAAAGGTTAGGTATTGATGCGTATTCCCTGCTGGAAGATATGGCCAGCCGGGTGCCTCCCGGCGCGCACGGTGTGATGCCCATCTTCTCTGACGTTATGCGTTTTAAACGCTGGTACCATGCCGCGCCGTCGTTTATCAATCTGTCTATCGATCCTGAAAAGTGTAATAAAGCGACCCTATTTCGCGCGCTGGAAGAGAATGCCGCCATTGTTTCCGCCTGCAATTTACAGCAAATTGCCGCGTTTTCCGGCGTACAGGCCGACTCACTGGTTTTTGCCGGCGGAGGATCTAAAGGCAAATTATGGAGCCAAATCCTTGCCGACGTTACGGGACTCACCGTTCACGTACCTGTCGTCAAAGAAGCTACCGCGCTAGGGTGCGCTATTGCCGCAGGCGTTGGCGTGGGTATCTGGCCATCGCTGGCGGAAACGGGAGAAAAGCTAGTGCGCTGGGATCGGGAGCATAAACCTAATCCTGAAAATTTCGCTGTCTATCAGCAGGCCAGAGAAAAATGGCAGGCCGTTTATCAGGATCAACGCGCGCTGGTCGATGGTGGCTTAACGACATCCCTCTGGAAAGCGCCAGGCCTGTAACAGGAGAATAAGCATGCAAAAAACGAATGAGAAGAATCATGAATACCGCTTTGGCGATAATGGCCCTAAATACTTAATCCGTGGGCCGGGCTGCGATATGGGCGTCGTCATACTACAACCAGGGCAGTCATTCCCTAACCATCGCCATAATACCGCTTGTGAGATTTTTTATACCCTAAGCGGTGAAGTGTGCCTGTATCTGGAAGGAACACCTCATATCCTGCAAACTGGAGATGTTTTACAGTGCGAACCTGGGGAGGCGCATTATCTCATTAATAACGGCGATAAACCCTGGAAAGGCGTGTTTATTAAATCGCCGCATCTGGAAAATGACAGCCACCCCGCAGATCCACCGGCCTGGTAACGCCCGCGCCATCGCCAGATTTTGCCGGATAGCGCCACGAGAGCCTTGTCCGGCCTCCAAACGGTATTCGTTAATGCAATATCAAGCTGTCATTTGATGACCTGTTGGTTCAAGATATCACACTGATGATCCTGAATTTCCTCGGCAGAAGCGCGATTGAAGGTCAGTAAATTACGCTCGGTCGCCAGCAGGACAAAAGAGCCATCGCTTTGGCGTATCACCGCCAGCGCGATACATCACAGCATCCCCGCCCGCGCAGGAACTTTCCCTGGTCCCATCGCCACCACAGCAGCAAAAAACAGCAGTGCGATCATAAACTCCAGCAGTGGCGAAGTCGCCCACAGAAGGATAGTAATGCCAACCATGATGAAAGGAAGGAACAGAGGATGGGGGCAACCAGAGCGACATACCTGTCTCCTGACGATTTTTTCAGCAAGAATACGACGGACAGTCAGGCAGGTAAACGCCAGATATAGTGGGGTTATCGCAGGATTAAGTGGACAGATCAGTGATAATGAATTTCACCAAAGTATTCAGACAGCACGTAATAGCGACAATACTCAAAAGGGTTGTCTTGTCCGGCCTGAAACGTCTGTCTGGCAACGGATAGCAGCGGTTTATTGGCGGCAATTTGCAGTTTTTCACACAGGTCGGCGGAAGGTAAAATCGCCTCAACTTTTTCTATCGCCGAGTCGCTTGTGACGTTTAATAACGAATAGAGCGACGTATGCTCCAGCGCCTGCGGCGTCAGTTCCAGGCCGGGAAAGAAGCTGAGATCGAGATATATTTTCTCATGGTTAAATGGGCGGTTATTCAGGCAACGAATACGCGAAATATAGAGATAGTGATGCTGTGCGGGCAGGCTCAAGCCGTCTGCCTGAGCGTCGCGCGCGCGGCGCGGCGCGATTTCCAGAATACGGTTCTCAATCGCCACGCTGGCGTCCTGGAGATCGCGGGTAATACCGCGAAACGTGTGGCCGTAGCTCACGCCTTCCGGTACCGAGCACACCACCGAACCACTCCCGCGCTGCGACGAAATAATGCCCGCATTGATTAATTCGCTCCAGGCCTGTTTAACCACAATCAGCGAGACGTTGTAGGATCTGGCAATCTCTTTTTGCGTCGGTAGTTGGCTACCCAAAGGCAAAGACCCGTTCTGGATCTGCTGACAGATGATAAAAAATAGTTGCTTATAAAGCGGAGTAAAGCTCGTTTTATCAACCTGCAAGCTGCGCACCTCACGTCTTCGCCAGCAGGGGACGTTTTACCGTCCCCGGCAGGGTGAATTCGCTACCCTGCGATTTGCCTGGCCAGTTCTGCCAAATCGAAATGATTCATACGATCCAAAGTCGTTAAATAATCGGCGGGAAAAGCCTCCACGCCATGGAATGCGCCGGAAATCGCCCCGACCATGGTGGCGACAGTATCAGTATCATTGCCGATATTAACGCCGGAGATAATAGCATCTACGGCAGAATTCGGACAACACGCGAACAGGCCAAAGGCCGCCGGCACCGCTTCACTCACGTGCAGCCCGGAGCCAATAATATCAGCAAGTTCCACCACCGCCGTTTCCCAATGGCGATGACGTTTACCGATATCCACGGCCAGTTCAATGCGTCGGGCAACGGAAGGCCCGGCGACCATCATCGCCCCTTGCTCCTGCGCCAGCAGATAGCCCCTTTGCGCACCGTAAATACCGGCGGCAATAATGCTGTCTGCGTTGGTCTGCGCTCTTAACGCCTCACTGGTTGCCGCCGCCATCGCCGCTGCGCCGGACATCGCCAGCACGTTATTATGCGTAAAACGGCAAATCTGCAGTGCGCAGTCAATCGCCGCGTCAATATCACCCGGATGCAGCACCGCCGCTGGCCAAATCTTCATGGCGGCGCCGTTCGTTGCCTCCGCGTTACCCTTATTAATAATCTGTACCGACTGTTTTTCGCCTTCCAGCTCACCCTGTAAAGAGGCACGGTTATCATTGAATATTGCCTTCATTGCCGCACGCGTCGTCGGGCCGGTAAAGTTGGCGTAGTACGGGTAATCCAGCCACTGCTGAAAAGCCTCGCGCATCGCCTCGTCGCTGACCTGGCGTTGATGGCGCAGCAGCGCGTCCATAATGTACTTCGCCTGAATAAAATCATCCGTGCACATCCCTGCTTCGTTGCAGCGGCCAAACGTGTCCGCAGGCGGTTTTTGAAAGGTCGTCACCCAGCCGCCAAAATAGTCTTTTATTTGCTGCTGGGTGCGTACTTCCGTCGCGGCTCCCATCGCGTCCGCGGCGGCGGCACCCACCAGGCATCCCAGTATTTTGTTTTGATCAACGTGCATGATGACTCCTTATTTCACGGTCATGGCTTGTGCCAGCGAATGGCTGGACAGAAAAGTGTTTAGCTGGTCGGGAAACGGCAGAGCGGTCATTGCGCCTTTTGCCGTCACCGCCATAGCGCCGCAGGCATTGGCATTGCTGATGGCTTCCGCCAGCAGGGCATGATCCCAGCAATTTGCGCGGGAAAGGGTGAACAGCAGGCCGCCGACAAAAGCATCGCCGGCTCCCGTGGTATCAACAACATCGACGCGTGGTGCGGGAAAATGGAACTCCCCCTCGGCGGCAATCAACAGCGCGCCATCGGCCCCCAGCGAAATGATGGTGGTGTCGCAGCCTAGATCGCGCAGGTAATAACGCGCATCCTGCCAGTGACTGACCCCGCTGAGCTGGCACAGCTCATCTGCCGAGACTTTGCAGATAGAAGCCAGCCCGGCGGACCGGGCGATCAGTTCAGGGATTTCATCGGTATTGCGCCACATTTTGCTGCGTAAGTTGACGTCAAACAGTACGTAACCACCCGCTTCACGCATTCTTCTCGCTCCCTCAAGGCACGCCTCGCGAGCGGGACTGTCGGTGAGGCCAATTGAGCTGAAGTAAAACCATTCGTACTGCCTGAACGGCGGCAAATCCTGCGGCGAAACGTAGGTATCAGCCCCCGGATGCACCAGATAGGTAAAGCTGCGCTCCCCATCAGCCGCCAGGTTGACGATCAGCACCGCGCTGGTCAGGTCCGCATCCAGCCGCAGCGAAGAGACATCCACGCCGTTATCCTGAAAAACCTGGCGCAGGAAGCGGCCGGCGTCATCGTCACCAAGACAGCCAATAAAACCGCACTCTCCGCCCAGCCTGGCAACGCATACCCCCACGTTCGCCGACGCTCCGCCGGGACATTTCAGATAGCTGTTCTGCTTTTCCGGTACCAGGTCAACGGAGGCATCGCCGATAACCCAAACCTTATTCATGGCCTTCATTTGCGCCTCCTTATGCCTGTTTCTGCGCCAGGGCGAGCTGAATATCACGATAATATTCGTTGTTAATCAGATACTTTTTCATAAGCAGCCCAACCGCAAGGTGAAACAGAGCCGGAATGAGCGTCATCATCAGCGCAATGCCGGTGAGCGAACGCGCGGTCTGTTCAACATCGGCCTGATAGCCAAAGTGGCTCAGCAGGAATCCGAGTATCCCGCCCGCGATCCCCATCCCAAACTTCTGGAAGAAGAGGATGCCGCCAAACGCCAACCCGGAAACGCGCAGACCGGTTTTCTTTTCTCCGTAATCCACCGCTTCGGCGATAGAGGACCAGAACACCGGCATTTGCATATCGCAGAAGAAATTAATAAGAAAATAGAACGCAAACGCCAGGACAAGGTTTTCACGCCCGACGGAGAAATACATCAGCGCGCTCAGGACAAAGGTAATAATCTGGGTGTAGCGGAACATCTTAATTTTGTCCCAGAACTTGGTTATCCAGGTGGTGGCGATCATCGCTAAAATAGAGGCAACGACGCCGGTAGTCAGGAAGGGTGAAATCAGGCTATCTCCGCCGTTCAGATAATACTTAGCGTAATAAGCGGCAACGGAACCGCGAATAACATAACCGCACATCAGCAGCAGAATAACAACGCCGAGAATAATCCACTGATCGTTACGTAACAGGTATTTAAACTGTTTCCCCACCGATAACGACGTAATTTCCGGCTCGCTGCGTTCACGCGTGGTAAGAAAACAGAAGATAAACAGCAAGGCACCCATCGCCCCCATCAGCCCCATCGAAAACTGATAGCCCAAAGCCTTATTACCCTGCCCCAGCCAGACGGCAAGCATCGGTACGACGATAGTCACCAGGAAAGCGGCAATCTTGGTCATCACAAAGCGATAGCCGTTGGCGCTTAACCGTTCGACGGGATCGCTGGTAATCACGCCAATCATCGAAATATAGGGAATGGTGATCGCGGTATAGACCAGGGTCATAAGAATATAGGTGCCATAGGCCCACGCCAGCTTGGCCATATAAGCCATATCAGGCGTAATAAACATCAAATACACGGCGAAACCAAAAGGAATGGCAAACCACAGCAGCCACGGGCGGTAACGCCCCCAGCGCGTATTCAGTTTATCGGTCAGAACCCCCATGGCCGGATCGATAATGGCATCAATCATCCGCACAACCACAAACAGTACGCCAACATCAGCGGCGCTCAGGCCGTAGATATCGGTATAGAAATAGGCGAGGAGCAGCTGCATGGCGATAATCACAACGTTTATCGCCATATCTCCCGCGCCGAAGCCGATTTTTTCCACGATAGAAAGTTTCATGTTGATATTCCTTTACGCTTAACAGCGCAAATCTGGTGAACAATTAATGATGTCACTACATGAAATAAAAACGTTTTTATATATAAGCCGCCTGTCCGACACGCAATGGAGGCTATGAAGAGAGTGTAACCATCCCCAAAAAGATATAAAGGTATACCTTTATATCTTTTGATCGGTTTCACATATTTTTATAGACACGATCTTACCCCGGTTTTAAACCGGGATAAGAATCAATAAGATAATGAGCAGGGGGTGTAACGAAAATCAGCGGGAAGACAAAATGGCGCAACTATGGTCCTGAATCTCTTCCGCCGATGCGCGATTAAGCGTCAGCAGGTTACGCTCGGTCGCCAGCAGGACAAAAGAGCCATCGCTTTGGCGTACCACCGCCAGCGCATAGCGTCCCATATGATCGCGCGCTTCCGGCACCTCTTCCGCCAGCATCATAAACGGACTACGCTGCGCCAGTTCGCTCTCGGTTACCCGGCGCACCAGGTATTCATGCCCCATCAGGCCGCCCGGCAGCGGAAGCCAGCGAGTGCTGATACGCGTGAGATCGTTATCCAGTTGTTCCCGAACGTCAGGACGGATGCAAGAAATATGGATATGCAAATGGTCCTGTGAACGACCAAGCCGCGAATTAATCGCCAGCGAGACTGCGCTATCCGGAATATCATGCCCGTATTTTTTACTCATATAGCCGCGAGCCTGCCAGGCCAGCCAGAAAAAGTTGGGCGTAGCGGGTTCCAGCAATAGTGGGCTTTCTGTACCGTTGATACGGTAGGTGGGCATCAATAAATATTGCAACGGACCGTGACGATCTTTAAAGACGACATAGCCGGCGCGAGGTTTGACTTCCGCGCAAGGCGCTGGGTTTTGATGCTGTAACTGATCGGGCAGGCATTGTTCAAGCACGATTTCCCGTAACGCATCAGGATTGCCGGAAAATTTCCAGTAACCGACGCCCGCCGCGGCGACAATCACTATCACCGCCAGTAAAAAGTAGCCTGTTTTTTTCATGTTATGCGTTCCCTGTGACCCATAGACGGGGAAGAGTAACGCAAAATGGTGGCAAAGAAAAAACCCGGTAACATAATACGTTACCGGGTTTATAAACGGTTTAGCGTTTGCTGATTTGGTCGAACGTACCGCCATTAGCGAAGTGATCTTTTTGCGCCTTCGCCCAGCCGCCAAACACCTCGTCAATGGTGAACAGCTTCAGCTTCGGAAACGCATCGTCGTATTTTTTCGCCACGTCAGCATCGCGCGGACGGTAGAAGTTTTTCGCTGCTATCTCCTGCCCTTCCGGCGAGTAGAGATACTTGAGATAGGCTTCCGCTACCGCTTTGGTGTCTTTCTTTTCCACCACTTTGTCGACTACGGAAACGGTCGGCTCTGCGAGAATAGATTCACTCGGGGTCACTATCTCGAATTTATCTTTACCCAGTTCGTTCGTCGCCAGCAGCGCTTCATTTTCCCAGGCGATCAGCACATCACCGATACCGCGTTCAACGAAAGTATTGGTTGAGCCACGCGCACCGGAGTCCAGCACTTCAACGTTTTTAAACAGGGCTTTGACAAAGTCCTGAGCTTTGGTCTGATCGTTATTGTTGTGGTGCAGGGCGTAGCCCCATGCCGCCAGATAGTTCCAGCGTGCGCCGCCAGAGCTTTTCGGGTTTGGCGTAATCACCGACACACCGGGTTTAATCAGATCGTTCCAGTCATGAATTTGTTTTGGATTGCCTTTGCGGACCAGGAAAACGATGGTGGAGGTGTAAGGTGCTGAGTTATCCGGCAGACGCTTGATCCAGTTTTTATCGATACGACCACGTTCCGCAATAGCGTCCACATCGTAAGCCAGCGCCAGCGTCACGACATCGGCTTCAATGCCGTTAATAACGGAAGTCGCCTGTTTACCCGAACCGCCGTGCGATTGACGGATCACGACGTTGTCGCCGGTTTCCTGCTTCCAGTGCGCGCTAAACGCTTTGTTGTACTGCTCGTACAGCTCACGCGTTGGATCATACGATACGTTAAGTAACTGAATATCCTTTGCCAGAATGCTGGTTGACGCCAGCAATAATGTGAACCCCACGCCCCACTTTTTCATCGTCCGACTCGCTTATGTTGTGTTGTGATGAGCAAAGCGTGCCAGAAAGAGATCCAAACATTAAAGAATAAAAAAAGATTGGCTATAACTTCGAGGAATAAATCTGAGGGATTGCCGGATGGCGGCTAGCGCCTAATCCGGCCTACACGTTTCTGCAACCTGTAGGCCTGATAAGCGTAGCGCCATCAGGCGCGCAAAAACAATCAGTACAGTTTTTTCGCGCACTCCATCCAGTCGCTTTTGAACGGACGCTTCATGTTTTCAATCGCATCAATGATGTCATGATGAACAAGCTGCTCGTTCTGGATACCGACACAACGACCGCCATGGCCTTCCAGCAGCAGGTCAATAGCATACGCGCCCATACGGGAAGCCAGAATGCGATCGTAAGGTACCGGGGAACCACCGCGCTGAATGTGGCCGAGCACCGTCGCACGCGTTTCACGGCCCGTTTCTTTTTCAATAAAGTGCGCCAGTTCGTCAACATCGCACATATGTTCGGTGATAGCGACGATAGCGTGTTTTTTCCCTTTCGCGATCCCGGCTTTGATTTCCGCCACCAGATCTTCGCGATTAAATTCAACTTCCGGCACCACGATAAACTCACAGCCACCAGCAATAGCCGCCGCCAACGTCAGGTCGCCGCAATAACGGCCCATCACCTCAACGATAGAGATACGCTGGTGAGAAGAGGAGGTGTCACGCAGACGGTCAATCGCTTCCACTACAGTGCCGAGAGCAGTGAAGTAGCCGATAGTGTAGTCGGTGCCTTTGATGTCGTTATCGATAGTGCCTGGCAGACCGATGCACGGGAAGCCCATTTCAGTCAGACGTTTTGCACCCATATAAGAACCGTCGCCGCCAATAACTACCAGCGCATCGATACCGCGTTTTTTCAGGTTTTCGATCGCGACAGCGCGAATATTTTCGTCACGGAATTCCGGGAAACGGGCGGAACCGAGGAAAGTACCGCCACGGTTGATCATGTCAGATACGCTGTAACGGTCAAGCTGAACCATACGATCTTCATACAGGCCCAGATAGCCGTCATAAATGCCCATGACTTCCAGCCCTTCCGTCAACGCTGCGCGCACAACACCGCGGATTGCCGCGTTCATGCCCGGCGCATCACCGCCGCTTGTCAACACACCGATTTTCTTAATCATGACTACCTCTGAACTTTGGAATGCAAAATGAAATCTATTGCCGGAAGCCGATTTCGCACTTCGAAACGATCCAACGAATATACAGATAGTATAACAATCCCTTCCTGCTGAATTGATTCAGGTCAGGCCAAATGGCGGTAATTTATACACAAAATGCTGGCCTGGCTCACTTTTTAACAATCAATTATACAAGCTCGAACTTCCTGCCTTCCCTGGGGACGACTGAACAGGGATCCTGATGAATAATGACATCTGAACCCGGAAAACGCCGCAAAATCGCCTGCTCTACCTGGTCAGCCACAAAATGCGCCTGAACGAGCGGCAGATTATCTTCCATTTCCAAATGAATCTGAATAAAGCGAGTCGGCCCTGACTGCCGCGTGCGGAGATCGTGCGCGCCGCTGACTCCCGGCCATGACGTCACGATATCAATAATTTCCTGTCGTTCCGCATCGGGCAGCGCGCGATCCAATAATGACTGCACCGCCTCATACCCCATACGTAACGCGCTATACAAAATATAGATGCCGATACCTAACGCAAACAGGGCATCCGCACGATGCCAACCGTACCAGGATAACCCCAGCGCGATAAGAATCGCTCCGTTCATCATAACATCAGACTGATAATGAAGCATATCCGCCCGTACCGCCTGACTTTGGGTCTTGCGTACCACCCAGCGCTGAAACGTGACCAGTATAATAGTGCATATCAGAGCGATGACGGTAACGCCAATCCCCACGCCAGGGTCGTTCATTGGCGTCGGCTTAATCAGATTCTGGATACTGGTCAAAAACAGAAACAACGCCGAACCGGAAATAAACATACTTTGCGCCAGCGCCGCCAGCGACTCCGCTTTACCGTGCCCAAACGTGTGTTCATCATCTGCGGGTTGCAGCGAATAACGCACGACCAACAAATTCGTCAATGACGCGGCAATATCCACCAGCGAGTCCACCAACGCCGCCAGAATACTCACCGATCCCGTATACCACCACGCAAAAATTTTGATCAAAAGTAACGCTGATGCCATCGCTGTTGCCGCGATAGCCGCCCGGCTAACCAGCCGTCCATAGGTTTGATTCATAAATACTCCCGCTATCTTCTGCCGGTAGTATAACGGATGGTTTAAAACAGTAAGCTAATAACAGAATGACAAACTGGAGATAAAAAAAACCCCCACATCATGTGGGGGAAGACAGGGATGGTGTCTATGGCAAGGAAAACAGGGTTGTTACTGGGAACGTGAGTTGCTACTACTCAATAATTTCAACGATGAACTTTTTTGCCATTGCGCCACGTCGCGCAGTTGCTCCATTCGTTGCTGATGCTTTTCATTCAAAACCGCTTGCTGCTCCGGCGTTAACAGGCGATACATCTGGTTACGCACGCGGGCCATTTCGACCTGGCGGGCAACCTGCTCTTGCGCCATTTTTTCTGCCTGAGCGCGCACAGCGCTTTCATCAAATTTTTCTGCGGTGACAAGCCGATGCATTGTCTCCATTTCGCTAACATTAACAGGAGGCTGTTCGTGCCTTGCCTGTTGCATAAGATCTCGCATCTGCTGACGCTGATGTTCGGTTAAACTTATGCCGTCAAACATATGATTTTGCGCGCTACGCTGCGTGGCCCCGTCACCGGGGTGCCAGTTATCGCTTGTAACAACTTCAGCTGCGTGGCTTAAAAAACTGAATGCCAGCGTTGAGGCCATAACAGCAGCGGTAACTTTGCGCATCGCTTGCTCCCAAAATCTTTTCTGTCGCGATTCAACGAGAGACAGTTTACGATTCGGGCTGCAAACATGCGTCAGGGGGTGTAAAACAACGTAAAGTCATGGATTAGCGACGCCTGATGACGTAATTTCTGCCTCGGAGGTACGTAAACAATGAATAAAATCCTGTTAGTTGATGATGACCGAGAGCTGACTTCCCTGTTAAAAGAGCTCCTCGAAATGGAAGGTTTTAATGTCCTGGTGGCCCACGACGGCGAGCAGGCGCTTGAGCTTTTGGATGACAGTATCGATTTACTTTTGCTTGACGTCATGATGCCGAAGAAAAACGGTATCGATACGTTGAAAGCGCTTCGCCAGACACACCAGACGCCTGTCATTATGCTGACCGCGCGCGGCAGCGAGCTGGATCGCGTTCTCGGCCTTGAGCTGGGCGCGGACGACTATTTGCCCAAACCGTTTAACGACCGCGAGCTGGTAGCGCGCATCAGGGCTATTTTGCGCCGTTCCCACTGGAGCGAACAGCAGCAGAGCAGCGACAACGGCTCGCCGACGCTGGAAGTCGATGCGCTAAGCCTTAATCCGGGCCGCCAGGAAGCCAGTTTCGATGGCCAAACGCTGGAGCTGACCGGTACGGAATTCACCCTGCTCTATTTGCTGGCGCAACACCTCGGCCAGGTGGTTTCCCGTGAACATTTAAGTCAGGAAGTGCTGGGTAAGCGCCTGACGCCGTTCGATCGCGCTATTGATATGCATATTTCTAACCTGCGCCGCAAACTGCCGGAACGCAAAGACGGTCACCCGTGGTTTAAAACATTGCGTGGTCGCGGCTATCTGATGGTTTCCGCTTCATGATAGGAAGTTTAACCGCGCGCATCTTCGCCATCTTCTGGTTGACGCTGGCGCTGGTGCTAATGCTGGTACTGATGTTGCCCAAGCTCGATTCACGCCAGATGACCGAGCTGCTGGACAGCGAGCAGCGCCAGGGATTGATGATAGAGCAACATGTAGAAGCTGAACTTGCGAACGATCCGCCCAACGACCTGATGTGGTGGCGTCGCCTGTTCCGCGCGATCGATAAGTGGGCGCCGCCTGGACAGCGGTTATTACTGGTGACCTCTGAAGGACGCGTGATCGGCGCTGAACGCAGCGAAATGCAGATCATTCGTAACTTCATTGGTCAGGCGGATAACGCCGATCATCCGCAGAAGAAAAAATATGGCCGCGTAGAGATGGTGGGGCCGTTCTCCGTTCGCGACGGAGAGGATAATTACCAGCTTTACCTGATTCGACCGGCCAGCAGTTCGCAATCCGATTTTATTAATCTGCTGTTTGACCGCCCGCTTCTGTTGCTCATTGTCACGATGCTGGTCAGTTCGCCGCTCTTGCTATGGCTGGCATGGAGTCTGGCGAAACCGGCGCGTAAGTTGAAAAACGCGGCTGATGAAGTGGCGCAAGGCAACCTGCGTCAGCATCCGGAGCTGGAGGCGGGTCCGCAGGAGTTCCTCGCCGCTGGCGCCAGTTTTAACCAGATGGTGACGGCGCTGGAACGGATGATGACCTCGCAGCAGCGTTTGCTGTCAGACATCTCCCATGAGCTGCGAACGCCCCTTACGCGCCTGCAACTGGGTACCGCGCTGCTGCGTCGTCGTGGCGGCGAAAGCAAAGAGCTGGAGCGTATTGAAACCGAAGCGCAGCGTCTGGACAGCATGATCAATGACCTGCTGGTGATGTCGCGTAACCAACAGAAAAACGCGCTGGTCAGCGAAACGATGAAAGCCAATCAGCTATGGGGCGAAGTGCTGGATAACGCCGCCTTTGAAGCCGAACAGATGGGCAAGTCGTTAACGGTAAATTATCCGCCGGGGCCGTGGCCGCTCTATGGCAACCCAAACGCGCTGGAAAGCGCGCTGGAAAATATTGTTCGTAATGCGCTGCGCTATTCACATACGAAGATTGAAGTCGGCTTCTCGGTGGATAAAGACGGTATTACGATCACGGTCGATGACGACGGGCCGGGCGTCAGCCCTGAAGACCGTGAGCAGATCTTCCGTCCGTTCTATCGCACTGATGAGGCGCGCGACCGCGAGTCTGGCGGCACCGGGCTGGGGCTGGCGATTGTTGAAAGCGCCATGCAGCAGCACCGCGGCTGGGTGAAGGCTGACGATAGCCCGCTGGGTGGGTTGCGGCTCACGCTGTGGCTACCGCTGTACAAGCGAACCTAAAAACCATCGGCCTGCGAATGCAGGCCGATTTTTTATCTCGCCGTCGAGATTTACCGGGAAATGTCTGGCGCCAGAATCCACTCGGCGCTGTCATTCCACACGTCCATCCGGGTAATTTTGCCATCGCGCACTTCGAAGCGGTCGATAAAGCGGTTATCGGCAAACGGGCGACCGTCGGGCCATTCGCCATACAACGTACCGTTGGAATAAATCACAACGTAATCATCATGCTGCACCGCATCAAACTCGCCCAGCGCCTTCTTCACCCACTTGTAGCGAGCGCCGTTAAACTGCGCGATATCTGCCGCGCCAGCCATTGCCCGGCCTCCGGTGAAGGTAATTTTCACCTCCGGGTGCATATACGTTGCGGCACGTTCAGCATCGGGAATCATCGAGGCCACCAAAAATTCTTTTACGATCGCCACCGCATTTTCAGCTTCAGTCATAATCCTTCCTTTCATTTTGGCGGAGTTTTATCCCCCCACAGTCGTCTGGCGCTATCTTCAATTTTGCCGCTCAAACGACGCTTCTGCATGGTGCGGCTCCAGCTCGCCGACAGCCCGGCGGCGCTCAACAGCCGATGATATTGTTCGTCATCAAACGGCATAGACCAGGCGATAACACCCGCTTCATGAACCGAGACATCGCTCAGACGCGACGCCAGTTCCAGCGGCGCATCGCTGGAGACCTTACCTGGCGCAATGACCCGATACAGCCAGCCGGTTTTTCCGCTGTTCTGCATAAGGAGGGCCATGTCGCTGATGGCAAAGTGGAAATTAAGTTTAAAGCATGGAGAGCGCGGCTGAGTGACCTGGATCAACGCCTCGCCCCAGCGGTAGATGTCGCCAATAAACACGTTGTGTTCGGTCATTCCGTCCGTCGACAGATTCTCGCCAAACGCCGGGGCGCAAAACAGCGTCGCCTGCTCGGGGAACTGGCGAATCCAATCAGCATAGTGTTCGCGGGGGTAATGGCATAGCGCGCGGTCGGGGCCGCCGTGGATTTTCTTTTCGGCCTGCTCATCGCCTGCCAGACCCAGCTCGGTCAGCATAAGTTCGCCATCGGCCTGCACTTTGGCGATAGCGCTCGGGCGGCTGCCGTCATAGTCACGAATTTTGCCAATAAACACGTCAACCGGATAATGCATCTGCTGCTCCTTACGCGGATACAATAAATATCCTCCGGCATAGCCGGAGGTTTTTCAGATGCGCCTGTAAGGCTCTCTTACCAGC
>NZ_JBKFSV010000019.1:0-52500 GCF_046569445.1 Salmonella sp. 741265050_HSA
TCCGGTACGGTATCAGGCGCGTGTCGACAGGCTGCAGGCTGATCTGGTTACCGCTACGCACAACATCGACAACCTGAAAGCACAGTTGTCGGAAGCGGTCGCCAATACCACCCGTGTATCTGCTGAACGTGACCGTCTGTATAAAGATTATCAACGCTATTTGAAAGGCAGTCAGGCGAAGGTTAACCCGTTCTCTGAAAGCGATATCGATAACGCTCGGCAAAACTATCTGGCACAGGATGCGCTGGTCAAAGGCTCGGTTGCAGAACAGACGCAGATTCAGAGCCAATTAGACAGTATGGTCAACGGTGAGCAATCTCAGGTTGCGTCCCTACGTGCCCAGCTTGCCGAGGCTAAATACAATCTTGAACAGACGGTAGTTCGTGCCCCCAGCAGCGGTTATGCCACGCAGATTTTAATTCGTCCGGGGACTTACGCAGCAGCATTACCTTTGCGTCCGGTAATGGTGTTTATTCCTGAACAAAAACGGCAAATCGTGGCGCAATTCCGCCAGAACTCGCTGCTGCGCCTTAAACCAGGCGATGAAGCGGAAGTGGTGTTTAACGCGCTGCCTGGTCAGATTTTCACCGGCAAGCTGACCAGTATTCTTCCTGTCGTTCCGGGTGGTTCTTATCAGGCGCAGGGCGCATTACAGTCCTTAACGGTGGTGCCGGGTACCGATGGCGTGCTGGCCACGATTGAGCTGGATCCGAATGCCGATGTGGATGCGCTGCCGGACGGTATCTATGCCCAGGTCGCAGTCTATTCCGACCATTTCGCCCACGTGTCGGTAATGCGTAAAGTACTGCTGCGCATGACCAGTTGGATGCATTACCTTTATTTGGATCATTGAGACCGTCATCACCTGCCATTTTCAGTGACCTGAGCCATACTAAGCGGTGCCCCACTATCATTGGGCACCGCTTTTTTGTTGGCAAAAAGGACCCGGCATGAAACTCATTGGCAGCTATACCAGCCCTTTTGTGCGTAAAATTTCGATTCTGTTACTGGAAAAGGGCATCACCTTCGAATTTGTGAATGAACTTCCCTACAACGCGGATAGCGGGGTGGCGCGCTATAACCCGTTAGGTAAAGTACCCGCGTTGGTCACCGATGCGGGCGAGTATTGGTTCGATTCGCCGATCATCGCGGAATATATTGAGCTACTGGATATCGCGCCAGCGATGCTCCCGCGTGACCCGATGGCAGCGCTTAAAGTTCGCCAGCTTGAAGCGTTGGCTGACGGCATTATGGATGCAGCGTTGGTTTCTGTACGCGAACAGGCGCGCCCGGCGGCGCAACAATCGGAAACGGAACTGCTGCGCCAGCGGGAAAAAATCAACCGCAGCCTGGATATGCTCGAAAGTTATCTGAGCGACGGGACGCTAAAAACGGATACGGTCAATCTGGCGACTATCGCGATTGCCTGTGCGGTAGGCTATCTCAACTTCCGCCGGGTCGCGCCTGGCTGGTGTGTTAGCCGCCCCCACCTGGTCAAACTGGTCGAAACGCTTTTTCAACGCGAAAGCTTTGCCCGCACCGAAGCGCCAAAGGCTTGACGCGCATTATGTCCGCCTGAGCAAACTCACGTTACAATCCCCCTTATGTCGATATCCCTCTCCCGCCAGGAGAGGGCCACCAACAGCCAGGCATTTTCATGACAAGCGAAACGCGTACACTCTACAGCCAGCTTCCTGCTATCGATCGCTTATTGCACGATAGCGCTTTTCTTTCTCTGCGCGATCGGTATGGCCATACCCAGGTGGTTGATCTGCTTAGGCGGATGCTTGACGACGCGCGCGACGTCATCCGGAATACGCAAACGCTTCCCGACTGGTACGCAGACTGGGCGCAAGAGGCGAAACTCCGGCTGGAAAATGCGGCGCAAAGCGCGCTGCGCCCGGTGATTAACCTGACGGGGACGGTGCTGCACACCAATCTTGGCCGCGCATTGCAGGCGCAAGAAGCGATTGAGGCGGTAACGCAGGCGATGCGCGCGCCGGTGACGCTGGAATACGATTTAGATGGCGCCGGGCGGGGGCATCGCGACCGGGCGCTGGCGACGCTGTTATGCCGAATCACCGGGGCGGAGGACGCCTGTATCGTCAATAACAATGCGGCGGCGGTATTGCTGATGCTGGCGGCGACAGCCAGCGGCAAAGAGGTGGTGGTTTCGCGTGGCGAGCTGGTCGAAATCGGCGGCGCGTTTCGTATTCCGGATGTTATGCGCCAGGCGGGCTGTACGCTGCATGAAGTGGGCACCACCAACCGGACGCACGCGAAAGATTACCGTCAGGCGGTAAATGAAAATACCGGGCTGTTGATGAAGGTGCATACCAGTAATTACAGCATTGAGGGCTTTACCAAAACGGTAGAGGAAGCGGAACTGGCGGAAATCGGGCGAGAGCTGGATATTCCGGTGGTGGCGGATCTGGGCAGCGGTTCGCTGGTGGATTTAAGTCAATATGGCTTACCCAAAGAGCCGATGCCGCAGCAGCTCATTGCCGCAGGCGTCAGCCTGGTAAGCTTCTCCGGCGATAAGTTGCTGGGCGGGCCGCAGGCCGGGATCATCGTCGGCAAAAAAGCGATGATTGCCCAACTGCAAAGCCATCCGCTGAAACGCGCTCTGCGCGCGGATAAAATGACGCTGGCGGCGCTGGAGGCAACGTTACGTCTGTATCTGCACCCGGAAGCGTTGGCGGAGAAATTACCCACCCTGCGTCTGTTAACTCGCAGTGAAGCGTCGATTCGCGAACAAGCGCAGCGGTTACAGGCGCGGCTGGCGGCACGTTACGGCGATGAATTTGCGCTGGAGGTTAAACCCTGCCTGTCGCAAATCGGCAGCGGTTCATTACCAGTAGACCGCCTTCCCAGCGCCGCCATGACCTTTACCCCGCACGACGGGCGCGGTAGTCGGCTGGAGGCGCTGGCGGCCCGCTGGCGCACGCTGCCTGTACCGGTCATTGGCCGAATTTATGATGGCCGTTTATGGCTGGATATGCGCTGTCTTGAAGACGAAAGCCGGTTTATGGAGATGATGCTGAAATGATTATTGCAACTGCCGGACACGTAGACCACGGTAAAACGACGTTGCTCCAGGCGATTACCGGAGTCAATGCCGATCGCCTGCCGGAAGAGAAAAAACGCGGGATGACTATCGATCTGGGTTACGCCTATTGGCCGCAGCCGGATGGTCGTGTGCTGGGCTTTATCGATGTGCCTGGGCATGAAAAATTCCTCTCTAACATGCTGGCGGGCGTAGGCGGTATCGATCACGCTTTGCTGGTGGTCGCCTGTGATGACGGCGTCATGGCGCAAACGCGCGAGCATTTACAGATCCTGCAACTGACGGGCAATCTCCAGCTCACCGTCGCGCTGACCAAAGCCGATCGCGTGGATGAGGCGCGTATCGGTGAAGTACGTGAAGAGGTACTGGCGGCGCTCGGCAACTATGGCTTCGCCGATACCGTTTTATTTGTCACCGCCGCCAATGAAGGACGCGGTATTGCAGAACTTCGCGCTCATTTACAGCAGCTTCCTGCACGTTTGCACGCCGCGCAGCATCGCTTCCGTCTGGCTATCGACCGTGCGTTTACGGTGAAAGGGGCGGGACTGGTGGTGACCGGAACGGCGCTGAGCGGAGAGGTGAAGGTAGGTGATACGCTGTGGTTAACCGGAGTAAATAAACCGATGCGGGTGCGTAGCCTGCACGCACAAAATCAGCCTACCGACCATGCGCACGCCGGGCAACGTATTGCGCTCAATATTGCGGGCGATGCGGAGAAGGAACAGCTTAACCGCGGCGACTGGCTGCTTTCCGATGCGCCGGTGGGGGAAGCTTTTTCCCGGGTGATCGTTTCTCTGGCGCTTCATGCGCCGCTTTCCCAATGGCAGCCGCTACATATTCACCATGCCGCCAGCCATGTGACCGGTCGCGTCTCTTTGCTGGAAGGCGGGCTGGCAGAGCTGATCTTCGATACGCCGTTGTGGCTGGCCGATAATGACAGACTGGTGCTGCGTGATATTTCCGCACGTGCCACCCTTGCCGGCGCACGCGTGGTGACGCTTAAGGCGCCGCGTCGCGGTAAACGTAAACCAGATTATTTGCACTGGCTTTCAACGCTTGCCGACGCGCAGGACGATAGCGCGGCGTTGGCCATTCATCTGGAACGCGGCGCCGTCAACCTGCCGGATTTCGGTTGGGCGCGTCAGCTTAATCCTCTCGGTATGCGTCAGCTTATTGAGCAACATGGTTTTATCCAGGCCGGAGACAATCTGTTAAGTGCGCCCGTCGCCGCCCGCTGGCAGCGTAAGATTCTTGATACGCTGGCGACCTACCACGAACAGCACCGCGATGAACCGGGGCCGGGACGCGAGCGTTTACGCCGCATGGCCCTGCCAATGGAAGATGAAGCGCTGGTCCTGATGCTGATCGAGCGGATGCGCGATGACGGCCTGATTCATAGCCATCACGGTTGGTTGCATCTGCCGGATCATAAAGCGGGATTTAGCGATGAGCAGCAGGCCGTCTGGCAAAAAGTTGAACCGCTATTTGGCGATGAGCCCTGGTGGGTACGCGATCTGGCGAAAGAGACCGGAACGGAGGAACAATTGATGCGGCTGGTGCTGCGGCAGGCGGCACAGCAAGGCATCATTACCGCGATCGTAAAAGATCGGTACTATCGTAACGATCGGATTGTCGCTTTCGCCAATATGATCCGCGAGCTGGATCAAGAGAGAGGATCAACGTGTGCGGCGGATTTTCGCGACAGGCTGAATGTAGGGCGGAAACTGGCCATTCAGATCCTTGAATATTTTGACCGGATTGGATTTACACGACGTCGTGGGAATGATCATTTATTACGTGATGCGTTATTATTTCCGCAAAAAGAATGAAATGGTTAAATTAAATCAGAAATGAATCAATACAATTATTGAGTTGATTTATAAAAGCACATCAGGAAATTAACCTAATGTGCTTTTTATTTTTCTGACTTCTTAAAATAGTCATCGTGATCATATTATTAGGATAATTTCACCCGTATTCTTCGCACCTTATTCTGGTAATTAAGGACAGTATAATGGCAGCTTCAACGTTTTTTATTCCTTCCGTGAATGTAATTGGTGCCGATTCATTAAAGAACGCAATGAATACGATGGCGGAATATGGTTTTCGCCGTACATTAATTGTTACGGATGCTATGCTGACAAAATTAGGGATGGCGGGTGATATTCAAAAAGCGCTACAGGAACGTGATATTTTTAGCGTGATTTATGATGGTACGCAGCCTAACCCTACCACCAGCAATGTGGCAGCTGGGTTGAAGCTTCTGAAAGAAAATGGCTGCGACAGCGTTATCTCGCTGGGCGGCGGTTCCCCGCACGACTGTGCGAAAGGTATCGCTCTGGTGGCGGCGAATGGCGGCGATATTCGTGACTATGAAGGCGTTGACCGCTCCGCGAAACCGCAGTTGCCGATGATTGCGATTAATACGACCGCCGGCACCGCGTCTGAAATGACCCGTTTTTGTATCATCACCGACGAAGAACGTCATATTAAAATGGCTATCGTCGATAAACACGTTACGCCGCTGCTCTCTGTCAACGACTCCTCTTTAATGGTTGGTATGCCGAAATCCCTGACGGCGGCAACTGGTATGGATGCGTTAACCCACGCGATTGAAGCTTATGTTTCCGTTGCGGCAACGCCTATTACCGATGCCTGCGCGCTGAAAGCGGTAACGATGATTGCGGAAAATCTGGTTGTTGCGGTTGAAGAGGGGAGCAATGTCCAGGCGCGTGAAGCGATGGCTTATGCTCAGTTCCTGGCGGGAATGGCGTTTAACAATGCGTCGCTGGGCTACGTTCATGCTATGGCGCATCAACTTGGCGGTTTCTACAACCTACCGCACGGCGTATGTAACGCGGTTCTGCTGCCGCATGTGCAGGTATTCAACAGCCAGGTAGCGGCGGCTCGCCTGCGTGATTGCGCTGCGGCGATGGGCGTCGATGTATCAGGTATGAGCGAGGCGGAAGGCGCGCAGGCGTGTGTGGCGGCCATTCGCCAACTGTCGCAGAAAGTCAACATTCCGGCGGGACTGCGCGAGCTAAACGTGAAGGAAGAAGATATCCCGGTTCTGGCGACTAATGCTCTTAAAGATGCCTGTGGTCTGACGAACCCGATTCAGGCGACTCACGACGAGATTGTGGAAATTTATCGCGCGGCGATGTAACGCTTTTGCCCGGTGGCGCGGACGCTTACCGGGCCTGCGTAGACGATGCAGGCCGGATAAGGCGTAACTCGTTAGCTTCGGGCGAGCTTTTGCTGCGCCAGCCAGACGGCGCCCAGCCTGCCCGCCTGATTTCCCAGTTGGCAGGGCTGAATCGGCACCTGGAGCGCCTCCCACATTTCAAACGTTTCAAGATGCCGCGTCAGGAGCGGGTAGAGCTTTTCCTGTTCGCTTATTCCTCCGCCGATCAGCACCACGCCCGGATCAAACATAGAGATCACGCTGTAAACGCCGCGTGATAGATAACGCGCCCAGTCATTGACCGCCTCACGCAGATGAACATCGGTCGCCATTCGTTCGAAGATCACATCCGCAGGCGGCATCTCTTCGGCAGGCAGCGCCAGCGCCTGGCGGCACGACGCCATTAATCCGCTGGTTGACGCGATTTTATGCATACTTTCGCCATTATTCCCGACCGGCATGACGCCGAATTCACCGGCGTGGAAATGTGCGCCGCGATACAGTTCTCGTCCGACGATAATACCACCGCCAATGCCGGTTCCAATGGTGATACAGACCATGTTTTCATAATGCTGCCCGGCGCCTCGCCACATTTCGCCCAGCGCCGCGCAGTTCGCGTCGTTCTCCACGACCAGCGGCAGATCGGTTAGCCCGCTGAACAACTCCATCAGGTTGACGTCATCCAGGTAAGCCAGCGCGCCCGCTTTTGCCGCATGACCGTTATGGGGATTAATATGGCCGGGGAAACTGACCCCGATTGCCGCAATGTCATAGTCCTGTTGGCAACGCGCCACCACATCCTGCCATTTGCGGGTAAACGTGGAGGCGTCCTCTGGCGTATCGAATTGATGATGGGTTAATTCTTCGCCGTCACTGTTAATCACGCCATATTTGACGTGAGTTCCTCCCACATCAATGCCGATATATTGCTGCATAGTGTTCTCCGTACGTTAAACAGGCACCTGTTTAGTATGGCTAAAACCAGACGGAGAAACGTAAAGGAAAGTAATTCGTGATTGCTGTCGTAAAGCGGGAAACCATTGGCGAAAAATTCACCAGTACCGTCTACCCTTGTGGAGTACCTTTACAATAAGGAGTTGGTCATGACGAACAATCCCCCTTCAACACGTATTCAGCCAGGTGAATACGGGTACCCACTGAAGTTAAAAGCCCGCTATGACAATTTTATTGGCGGTGACTGGGTTGCGCCCGCCGACGGCGAATATTATCAAAACCTGACGCCAGTGACCGGCCAGCCGCTATGTGAAGTCGCTTCCTCCGGTAAAAAAGATATCGATTTAGCGCTCGACGCCGCGCATAAGGCGAAAGATAAGTGGGCGCATACGTCAGTACAAGACCGTGCCGCTATCTTGTTTAAGATCGCCGATCGGATGGAACAAAACCTCGAACTGTTGGCGACAGCGGAAACCTGGGATAACGGTAAACCGATTCGTGAAACCAGCGCCGCCGACGTACCGCTGGCGATCGATCATTTCCGCTATTTCGCCTCCTGTATACGTGCGCAGGAGGGCGGGATCAGCGAAGTTGATAGCGAAACCGTGGCCTACCATTTTCACGAACCGCTTGGCGTCGTGGGGCAGATAATCCCGTGGAACTTTCCGTTGTTGATGGCAAGCTGGAAAATGGCGCCAGCGCTGGCGGCGGGTAACTGCGTGGTGCTTAAACCGGCACGCCTGACGCCGCTTTCCGTTCTGCTGTTAATGGAAGTCATTGGCGATCTGTTACCACCGGGCGTCGTCAACGTCGTGAACGGCGCGGGCGGCGAGATCGGCGAATATCTGGCGACCTCGAAACGTATCGCGAAGGTGGCGTTTACCGGTTCGACGGAAGTGGGTCAACAGATCATGCAGTACGCCACGCAGAATATTATTCCGGTGACGCTGGAGTTAGGCGGCAAATCGCCAAATATCTTCTTTGCTGACGTGATGGATGAGGAAGATGCGTTCTTTGATAAAGCGCTGGAGGGATTTGCCCTGTTTGCCTTTAACCAGGGCGAGGTGTGTACCTGTCCAAGCCGTGCGCTGGTCCAGGAGTCCATCTATGAGCGCTTTATGGAACGCGCTATTCGCCGGGTGGAGAGCATTCGCAGCGGGAACCCGCTAGATAGCGGTACACAGATGGGGGCGCAGGTCTCTCACGGCCAGCTTGAGACTATCCTCAATTATATCGATATCGGTAAAAAAGAGGGGGCCGATATTCTGACCGGTGGGCGACGCAAGGAGCTGGATGGCGAACTTAAAGAGGGCTATTACCTTGAGCCTACCATTCTGTTTGGTAAGAACAATATGCGCGTCTTTCAGGAGGAGATCTTTGGCCCGGTGCTGGCGGTAACCACCTTTAAAACCATGGAGGAGGCGCTGGAAATCGCTAACGATACCCAATACGGCCTCGGCGCCGGCGTCTGGAGCCGCAACGGCAATCTGGCCTATAAGATGGGGCGCGGCATTCAGGCCGGGCGCGTATGGACCAACTGCTATCACGCCTATCCGGCACATGCTGCGTTCGGCGGCTATAAGCAGTCGGGCATCGGGCGCGAAACGCATAAGATGATGCTGGAACACTACCAGCAAACCAAGTGCCTGCTGGTGAGCTATTCCGATAAGCCGCTGGGGCTGTTCTGACGCAAGAGGTAATGCCCGATGGCACTTCGCTTATCGGGCCTACCGCGTTGATATTAGCCTGGTGGTAATGTCTGATGGCGCTTCGCTTATCAGGCCTACAAAAATTCATCGCAATTTACTGATATTGCAAATCTTGTAGGCCGGATAAGGCGCAGCCGCCATCCGGCACAGTATTACCGCTCGTTAACCCAAATCCGCATTTCGCCCTCGCCACGGTTGGCCCAGCTAAACCACGGAATGAACGTTAGCGTCTGCGGCTGGCGCGATGACGGCGCGTTATCGTAGTGCCACAACGCCTGATGCTGCGCATCTGGGGCGCTTTGCTTCTCGCCTTCAGCCTGAATCAGCATCTTATGCGCAAAAAGCCCTTTGCCCTCAAAGACCCGGAATTCACTCTCTTTCGGTAACCACAGATTATGCAGTTCTTCGCCGTTATCGGCCTGCTCAAGGCAATAGACCAGTGGCCCGCGCTGAATGGCGACCTTACCGGCGACGTGACGCGCCAGCGGATTGCCATACACGCGGCGAACCGGCATCGGCAGCGTCAGGGTTATCGTATCGCCCTCCTGCCAGGTCCGACGGATATGCAGATAACCTTTGCGAATATCCTGCTCCACTTCCAGCCCGTTGAGCGTCACTTTTGCCTCAGGGCACCAGTCCGGCAGACGTAGCGCCAGCGTGTGACGTACCGGCTGCACAGAGTCGATGGCGATCTTCACCTGCTCATGCCACGGGTAGTTCCCGCTGATTCGCAGTTTGAGCGCGCCATTTTCAACGGGTATTTCCATGCTGTTACCCACGTACATATTGATGTACAGCGCATCCGCACGCGGCGTGTAGATGTAGTGACCAAGGGAGGTGAGCACGCGGGCGATGTTCGGCGGGCAGCAGGCGCAGCCAAACCAGCGCTGGCGGATGGGCTTAACGTGATCGTAAATATGGTTGAATTTTAACGATTTTGGATGCACTTCCAGCGGGTTGACGTAGAAGAAATGCTTGCCATCCAGCGCCATACCACCGAGGACGGTGTTGTACAGCGCGCGCTCCATCACGTCGGCGTACTGGCTATCGGCTTCCATTTCCAGCATCCGGCGGGCGAACATCATCAGGCCGATTGAAGCGCAGCTTTCCGCATAGACCGAATCATTCGGTAAATCGTAATCGCTGCTAAAGGCTTCGCCGCTGCTCTGTGAACCGATGCCTCCGGTGATATACAGCTGACGCTGCGCCATATTTTTCCACAGGCGCAGGCAGTCCTGGCGTTTGCCTTCATCGTTGCTCAGGCGAGCGAGATGCGCCACGCCAGTCATCAGATAGACAAAACGTACCGCGTGGCCAATGGCCGTCTGCTGCTGCGAAATTGGCAGATGCGCCTGGCTGTAGGCTTTGTCTTTGACCATCCACGCCGGGCCGTAGGTATGCCAGTAAGAGGTTTGGCCGCGTTTTTCGTACTCTTCGTCGTAGAAGTGCGGTTGGGTGCCGCGCTGCCCGATAAAGTAGCTTGCCAGCATCATATAGCGCGGCTGCTCTGTTACCTCATACAGACGCATCAGCGCCAGCTCAATTTCCGGGTGGCCCGGATAGCCGTGCAGCTGATTTTCGCCAGGGCCGAAAGTGCTGTCGATATGATCGGCCAGGCGACAAACGACGTCTAGCAGCCGACGCTTGCCGGTGGCCTGAAAGAAGGCGACGCCCGCTTCAATCAGATGCCCGGCGCAATAAAGCTCATGGCACTCCGCCAGGTTGCTCCAGCGTTCTTGCGGGGCTTTTGCCGTAAAGTACGTATTGAGATAGCCATCGTCACACTGCGCGGCGGCCACCAGTTCAATCACCTCATCGGCGGTTTTCTCAAGCGCGGGATCGGGCTTCTGGCACAGTGACCAGGCAACCGCTTCCAGCCATTTCGCCACGTCGCTGTCCTGAAAGACCATGCCGTAAAAGTCGCCCGTCTGCTGGCCTGCGGCAATGCGGAAATTTTCAATGGCATGGCTGGGTTCAGCCTCTGGAATACGATCGTTTAACGCATCCCACTGGTAAGGAATAACCACATCGCGAACCAGTTGTTGATACTGTCCGAGGAACGGATCGCTGACCGTCAGTTTATGCAGATCGACTTCCAGTACGTTCATTTCGTGCTCCTTAAGGCTGTAGAGGTCATAGATATTCCTCGCTGACGGGGTATTTTATGGCAGTAATTTTTATTTTCGCGTTATGACCTGATTCATTTTGCCCGGATAGCGGTGAGCGACAAGGCGATAAAAGAGTAAAAAAAGATGACGATTCCGACCCGTATTTAAAAATGTGAGATGGATCGAGTGAAATGACTATTTTTAGTTAATAATCAAAAGGTAATATGAAATACGGTGCTGAATGAGCGGGAAATGACATATTAATGCTCGAATTATCCATAACATTACCGATTAAAGTCCAAAACGGCGGATTATTTATTTCTCGCGGCATTGGGCGTCATCCTGCCAGGCGTCTACAATCGTGGGAAATTATATTTGTGGAAAAAGGCTGCCTGAAAATTCAGGAAGAAGAATGTGTTTTCTGTGTCGACGCCGGGGAAAGCCTGTTGCTTTGGCCGCATCGCCGCCATATTGGCGTTGAGGAGTTTCCCGCCGATCTTAAATTTTACTGGCTCCATTTTGAGGTCAAAGCGCCGGACAGCGACCCGCGCTGGCTGACGCATCTTTCCGTGCCGCAGCATACCCAGGTTGCCGATCCGCAGGCGCTGATTGCGCTTTTTCGCCAGTTTATGAACGAGCAGGAAAAGCACCAGCGCAGCCCGGCGCTGGAGTTCATCGTGCTGCTGATTTTGCAGCAGCTCACTGTTGACGCCCGGCAGAATGAAAACGCCGAGGCCGCTGGCGTGTCGCTGGCCTGGAAAGTGCAGCAGCTGATTCGAACGCACTATCACCTGCCGCTTTCCAGCTCGGTTCTGGCGAAAGAACTGCATTGCAATGTGGATTATCTGGGACGCGTTTATCGGCGGGTATTTCACCTTACGCTAACGGAAGCCATCCACCGCCAGCGGGTGCGCGAGGCGGAAAAGTTGCTGATTAGCGACGCGCGTTCGTTAAAAGAGGTGGCGGAGCGGTGCGGTTTTAATGACGTTGGTTACTTTCGCCAGATCTTCCGCAAGCACACCGGCCTGACGCCTACCGCCTGGAAGCGGCGCTACAGTAAGGAACACGTTAATTCTTGAGTATAATCTTTGGCCCTCTGACAACGCGGTTGCAAACTGAATGCCCGATGGCGCTTTGCTTATCGGGCCTACAAGAGTTCATCACAACGTATTGATATTGCAAATCTTGTAGGTCGGATAAGGCGCAGCCGCCATCTGACACAGGCTGTGGCTGCCGGCATTACTGCCCGTAATAGGCATTCGCGCCGTGTTTACGCAGATAATGTTTATCGAGCAATTCCGGCTGCATATCCGGTAGCTGCGGGGCCAGCTGGCGCGAGAACAGCCCCATATAGGCACACTCCTCAAGCACCACGGCGTTGTGGACGGCATCGGCGGCATTTTTACCCCAGGCAAACGGGCCGTGCGAATGAACCAATACCGCCGGGATTTGCGCCGGATCCAGACCGCGCTCTTCAAAGGTTTTAATAATCACCTCGCCGGTCTGATACTCGTACTCGCCGTTAATTTCCTCAACGGTCATCAGTCGGGTACAGGGGATCGCGCCATAGAAATAGTCGGCGTGGGTGGTGCCCCAGGCGGGCAGATCGAGCCCGGCCTGCGACCAGATCGTCGCATGGCGGGAATGGGTATGCACGATCCCACCGATTTGCGGATAGCGGCGATAGAGCGCCAGATGGGTCGCGGTATCTGACGACGGTTTTTTGTTGCCTTCAACGACCTTACCGCTGGCGATCTCTACCACCACCATATCGTCGGCGGTCATCACCTCATATTCGACGCCGGAAGGCTTAATGACCATCAGCTTGCGCGTCTCATCGACCGCGCTGACGTTGCCCCAGGTAAAGGTGACCAGCCCGTGCGCCGGGAGGGCCAGGTTGGCCGCCAGCACCTCGGCTTTCAGTTGCTCTAACATGTGAAACCTCCTTCCTGCATCCGTGATTCAATCCAGCGGCGGGCCTGGATAATTTCCAGCACCGGCTCGCTGGCTTTCTCTGTCCACATCTCAATCAGAAATGAACCGCGATAGTTCAGCTCATGCAGCGTTTTGAAGATGCCGACAAAATCAACGCATCCTTCGCCAAACGGCACGTCGCGGAACTGGCCGGGGCTGTCACCGGTCACTGGCAGCGTGTCTTTCAGGTGGATAGCGGCGATACGGTCGATACCCAGCTTCAGCTCGGCGGTCACGTCGTTCCCCCAGGCGCTGAGGTTGCCGACGTCTGGATAAACGGTGAACCACGGTGACGAAAGCATCTCGTCCCACTTTTTCCACTTGCTGATGGAGTTCATAAACGCGGTATCCATGATTTCCACCGCCAGCATCACCTGCGCCGCTGCGGCCTGTTCCACCGCCCACGCCAGCCCTTCGGCGAAACGTTGCTGGGTGCCTTCGTCGTGTTCTTCGTAATAGACGTCGTAACCCGCCAGCTGGATGGTGCGGATCCCCAGGTCGCGCGCCAGACGGATGGCTTTGGTCATGATTTCACGCGCCCGCTGGCGTACCGCTTCGTCGCGGCTGCCAAAAGGGAAACGGCGATGGGCGGAGAGACACATCGACGGGATGGCGACGCCGCTTTCCAGCATCGCGTTCACCAGCGAAGCGCGTTGGGCCGAGGTCCACTCCAGGCGTGAGAGACGTTCGTCGGTTTCATCCACCGACATCTCAACAAAATCAAAACCGCAGCTTTTTGCCAGCACCAGCCGCTCCGGCCAACTGAGGTCTTTCGCCAGCGCTTTCTCGTAAATACCTAATGGATGATTACGCATGCTTTTCTCCCCAAATGGCGTCAATTTGGGCGTGGAATTCGGCTGCGACCTGCGCCGGATGGGCGGCACCCGCCAGCGCACGTCCGGCGATAAATGCCTTAACGTTAATGTCGCGGAACAGCGGCAGATCCACTGGGGTAATGCCGCCGGTAATCGATAGTTCAAGGCCGATGTCGGACAACGCTTTCATGCGCATCAGATCCGCTTCGCCCCACTGCTGCCCGCTGGCCTGCGCATCGCGTCCGCGGTGGTAAATCGCCTGGCGAACCCCGACGCGATACCAGTCTCGGGCGTCGTCCAGCGTCCAGTTGCCGAACAGTTCCATTTGGATTTCACCGCCGCAGGATTGCGCGACGGCATGGCCTTTCTCGACGGTTGCGAGCGGCGCAGCGCAGATGATAGTCATCCAGTTAGAGCCAGCGCTAAAAGCCTGCTGCGCCAGGGTTTCACCGGCATCGGCCACTTTCCAGTCGGCGACGATGATTTTTTCCGGGCACTGCGCTCGCAGGGCTTTCACCGCGCTAAGGCCTTCGGTTAAACAGAGGATGGTGCCAGCCTCAACGATATCGACATGATCCTGTAGCAGGGCGACATCGCGCTGGGCTGCTTCCAGACTGGTGTGGTCGAGCGCCAGTTGCAGTAATGGTCGGCTCATAATGCGTGCTCCTTAATACGGGCGTGATAGCCCTGTAGTGCTTCAATCAAATCCTGGTATTGGCGGTATTTGCGCTGGTAGAGGGCGTGTGCGGTCATGTCCGGCAGCAGCGTGCGCACCGGGTGCCGGAGGTCGCGTTGGGCCTCGCGGAAATTGCGATATACGCCGGTGCCGACGCGGGCAGCCAGCGCCGCGCCGAAGCAGCCGGTCTCCTCCACCTGCGGCAGCTCAATGCGCAGGCCGCTGACGTCCGCCAGCATCTGCATCCAGACGTCGGAGTGGGCCGGTCCGCCGGTAACGCGCAGGGCGCAAACGTCGGTAAAGCGTTCACGCATGCGGTTGAGGTGGGTCATATGGCTGAAGACCACGCCTTCATAAATCGCCTGCAGCAGATGGGCGCGGGTGTGCAGCGCCTGCATGCCGTAAAAGCCGCAGGTCATCTCCAGCCCGGCATTGCTGCCGTAGAGAAACGGCAGAAAAAAGAGGTCGCTACCGGCTTTCGGCAGGCTGGCAACCGCCTGGTTGATCTCATCAAAAGAGAGGTCGCCCCACTGGGCGGTGAACCATTCAAGGTTGCCGGAAGAGGTCGGGCTGGCTTCGTGAACGATATACTGCCCGTCATTGACGTAGCGGCCATAGACGTAAGGGTGGGCCTCATGGTCGCGCAGGCCGTGAGCGATGCCGCTGGTGACGGCCCAGGTACCCATCACCGCATTGAGGGTCGATTCATCCTCAATACCGGCGCAAAGGGCGGTGGAAACCACGTCAAACAGGCCGCCGACGACGGGGGTACCCGCCGCCAGACCGGTGATGGCGGCTGCCTGAGCGGTGATCTCCCCGCATATTTCGGCTGAACCCACCACGGGGGGCAGCGCGCTATCGATTTCACTGATGCCCAGCCACTCGGTCAGACGCGGGTCGTACTGGCCCGTCGCCATGTTGTAGAGGTTGGACTCGGAGATGTTGCTCTCCTCACAGCCTTTCACGCCGGTTAAGCACCAGCGCAGATAGTCATGCGTCATCATGACGCAGCCTATCTGCGCGTAGCGCTGCGGCTCATTCTCTTTTACCCAGCGTAAAAGGGAGACCGGATGCCCGGTCCATAGAGTTTGTCGGGTCAGCGGGTAGAGTTTTTGCGGAACCGCTTCTTTTTGCCAGCGCTGGACAATTTCCATGGCGCGACGGTCGGAAGAGAGTATCGCTTTACCTAATGGCCGATCGCTTTTATCTAACAGGAACAGGCCCTTACCCTGAGCGGAAATACCCAGACCGCGGATTTGTGAGCCGCTCACCCCCGTGTGCGCCAGCAGTTTGCTGATGACCGAGCCGCACTGTTGCCACAGTTCGGTCATATCGCGTTCAACCCAGCCTGGCTGCGGGCTTAAAGCGTGCAGCGGCAGGCGTTGTACCGCTACTTCCCGGCCTGCGCCATCGTACAACCCGGCTTTTAGCCAACTCCCACCACAATCTAACCCCAGCCAGTAATTGCTCATGACTTATTGCACCTCGTCCACGGCTTTCAGGAGGTCAGCGCCCTGCGGGTTGTCTTTCAGGAACATATCGCGCACCTGGCTGCCCAGCGCATCGCTGAAGGCTTTACGGTCGATATCGGTCAGGACTTCAACTCCGGCTGCTTTCATGCCATCGATAATTTTTTGCTGATCTTCGGCGACCAGTTTGCGCTGGTAGTCACCCGCTTCTTTAGCGGAACTCAGCAGTGCCTCCTGGAGCTGCGGGCTTAAAGCGTCGAATTTAGCTTTATTGATCACCAGCAGCAGAGGCGAATAGGCGTGATGAGTGAGGGAGAGGTATTTCTGTACCTCATAGAATTTCGCTGACCACACGACGTTGATAGGGTGTTCCTGGGCATCAATCGTACGGGTTTCGAGGCCGGTATAGACTTCGGAGAATGGCATCGGAATAGGGTTCGCGCCGAAGATTTTAAAGGCCGCGATATTCATTGGGCTGTTGTTAGTGCGGATTTTTAAGCCTTTCAAATCGCCCGGCGTTTTTACCGGCGCGCGGGAGTTGGTGACGTCGCGCCAACCGTTTTCCCAGTAGGCGAGGACTTTTAACCCTTTTGAATCGAGTGATTTTTTCAGTTCATCGCCGACTTTGCCGTCGAGCGTTTTATGCGCATGCGCGGTATCGCGAAACAGGAAGGGGACATCAAGTAAGTTGAATACAGGGGCCAGACCGGTGAAATTGTTCGAACCGGACATTTCCATATCAATGGTTCCGCCGCGCACCCCGCTGATCATTGCCTGGGCGTTACCTAATGTGCTGTCAGGAAAGAGTTTTAGCGTTAATTCGCCGTTAGTTTTTTCTTTTAATAGTTCGTTAAATTTTTTCGCGGCAATATGTTGGGAGTCAGTTTGCGGTGTTTCATAACCAAAACGTAAAGATTGCGCCGCCAGAGACGACACGCTGAAAACCGTCAGACCAGCTATCAATAATGAACGAGCAATAACGTGTAATTTCATAATATTATCCTTTAATTAATCCATTTAAGCGGTGTGATAATTAGCTCGGGAATAAAAATAAATAAAACCAGCAGCGACATCAGGACGACAACGTAAGGGAATACGCCTCTTACCGCGTCATCAAATTTCAATTTTGCTACCCCGGAAATAACGTTGAGGACGTTGCCAACGGGCGGTGTGATTAATCCAATAGAGCAGTTAATAATGAACATGACGCCGAAATAAATCGGGTCAATATTGGCTTCTTTAACTAATGGCAATAATACAGGGGTAAGAATTAACACCGTTGGCGTCAAATCCATCACCATACCGACGACCATAATTGAGATCATAATGACGATAAATAAGAGTCGCGGAGAGTCGACCAGCGGCTGCAGCAAATCTGACACCATCATGGGTAATTCCGCGATCGTAATCAGCCAGGCGGATACCTGGGCTGCGGCCACCAGAAACATGACGACTGACGTCGTTTTGGCGGCATTGACCAGCACGTGGTAGAGACTGGAAAACGTTAATTCCCGATAGATAACCACGGCGACAAACAGGGCGTAAAACGCGGCGACCGCCCCTGCCTCCGTTGGCGTGAAAAGTCCGGAACGGAAGCCGCCGATAATAATCACCGGTAGAAACAGCGCCCAGATACCTGAAACCAATGATTGCCAGATTTCACGCGGTGTTGCTTTGGGCTGAGAAGGGAGATTTAATCGCCCGGCCTGCCACCACCAGGTGAGCATAAGCGCCGCGCCCATCATGATGCCCGGTGCGATCCCGGCCATAAACAGCTTGCTGATCGACAAGCCGCTGGAAACGCCGAAGATAATAAAAGGAATCGAGGGGGGAATAATTGGCGCAATGATCCCGCCGGAAGCGATTAACCCAACGGAGCGGTTGATCGGGTAGTTTGCGGAGCGCATCATCGGCACCAGCAGCGCGGCGACCGCAGCGGTATCTGCTACCGCAGAGCCGGAAAGGCTGGCCATAATCATTGCCGCAATAACGCCCACGTAGCCCAGGCCGCCGGGCTTATGGCCGACCAGCTTCATCGGCAGGTCGACAATTCGCTTTGACAGGCCGCCCGCGTTCATGATTTCACCGGCCAAAACAAAAAAGGGAATGGCCAGTAGGGAGAAACTGTCCGCGCCGTTAACCAGGGTTTGCGCCATAATCTGCACGTCAAACATATCCAGGTATGCCATCAGAGCAGCGCCGCAAAGCAGCAGCGACCAGGCGATGGGTAAACCTATCGCGATCCCGCCGAGCAGGCAGCAGAGAAATATCACCACGGCCATGATTAGGCTCCTTGCTGTGGTTGTTGAAAGGAATCGTTATGCGTTATTAAGTGATAAAGCCGACGCAGCTCGATTAACGCGATGGCAACGCTTGTGGGCAGACAGGCGATATACATCAGGCCGATCGGTAAACCGAGGATTGGCGAGTGATCGCTCCAGTCCTGCAGTGCTTTTTGTAGGCTGCCCCAGCCTAATGCGAGGCATAACAATAAAATCAGTGAATGCGTCAGCAGCGAGAGACGACGCTGATTCGCTGGCGAAAGTTTTTCCACCACAAAAGTGACCTGAACGTGAGCGTTATCCATAAATGCAACGATGGCGCCAATAAACGTCAGCCATACAAATAGATAACGTGATAGTTCATCTACCGACAAAATACTGCTCTCAAAACCGTAACGTAAAATAACGTTAATAAATACAATGCAGGAAAGTACGGCAATTAATACCGCAAGTATGCCCTCAAGTACCCGCTTCATAACGACTCCATCAGGTTATAGAAACTTATCTCTTTCGATGCTGAATAGTGGAACTTAATTTCTTATGTTTGGTTTATATTAGGTCGGCGCAACGTTGAGTTGCAGGCCGAGGATTAAGGTGATGATGTTTAATTCAGGTTAGCGGCGTGTGGCCTTTTTCATCATGTTAATACCATCGCGTAATATATTGATGCGGTGATTAATATCGGCGCTGGCATTGATTTCCAACAATTTAATACCGGTAAACTGCAACAGTTCGGGAGCTGCGGCGGTAATCAGTTCTTGAACATGTTTCTCCGTCATCAGGCTTTGTGGACAGAAAGGTGCAAACGGAGCATGGAGGTCCTGCCATTCGCCGTATTCTCCATCCAGCGTTGTACCGGAGAACATCAGCGCCCCGAGTTTTCCAGCCTGTTTGGCCTGCTGCGTGTGGATCAGCGGTAGAGAGGTATCCCGCCCTTCAATAGCGGAGCGCGCCCAGTTAATACAGACGCTTATGTCATAGTCGGCAATAGTTTCCAGTACGTTTACCAACGGTAAGAATCCTTTGCGCGGTGCGGGGCCGGTCATCGCGTCGCAGTGTTCAAGCACCAGGTCGCAGGACCAGTCCCAGTTGGCAATCTCTTTTAATGAGCGCGCAAAGGCGTCGGTTGCCTGCGCTACGTTCGGATTGCCCGCCAGCGGGGCGGCGTGAAGCTCAAGGGCTATGACTTTGCCGGTATTGTTCCCATTGATTTTATTGATCTTCTGATGCAGATGACGATAGTACTCCACGCAGGCTTTACGCTGTTCCTCGTCACTGGACGCTAATCCAAAACCGCCGTTTTCGCTACGGCGGCGCATGGTTTCCATTATCGCGGTGACCACGATTTGCCAGTTCCCTGGTGTATGACGCAATAACCACTCGTCGCCGAGCGGGTGAAGATGTTCAAGACAAGGCTGCTCCAGCCCCCGGATATCCGGAGTATCAGAGAGTTGCCGCCAGAATTCCGTCTCTTCCTCTTCACTCTTCTGGTGAAATGAGGGTGCACAAGGGTACGCACCGATAATATAACCGGTATTATTTTTCATTTTGTGCTCCAGTAAACTCTATTTTATAAAACGTCTATGGCGACTTTTACGACTATTTTCCGTATCGGCGTAGCAATGCTTTTATTACAACCTGGACGATGAACATCCTGCGGGAAAAACAGGGCATAACTTCCCGGTATCATTTCAATGAATGATTCATGTTCACTGTCGTGATAAAAAATAATATCGCGCTGTTCTAATAATGACTCGCTGATTTGATTATTACCGGTATCAATGGCAACCCCAATTTTCTCTTCACCCCATGCCAGAAACTGAATATCCAGATAGCGGCGATGGACTTCCGGACGATTTTCAGCAGCATCGCGGGTGGTCATATCGATAATCTGCGCGAAGATATTTTTGCCGTCGATTTCCACTACGCCGGGTTCCAGCGTGCGAAAGTCGGTATTGCGCAGGAAATCGAGCGCCTGCTCTATGGCCGACGGTAGTCGGCACGGATTAGGCTGCGCGATATGTCCAAAAATCATGATGTGGCTCCTTACAGCGCCTGAATTTTGGCCCAGACGCTGTCGTCAATGGTGATACCGTGACGGCGGTTGTCATCCAGCAATTTGGTAAATTCGTGGCCGGGCAGCCGAATCGCGACGTTGTCGTCGGCGCGTTCAGCAGTGGTGATGAAATCCATAATCCGCTGCAGTTTGGCATCGCGGGTTGCGCCATCGATCAGCTTATCCACTTCTATGGCGATGAAAATCTGCGAAACGCCATATTCATCGCTGTTTTCCTGGGTCACTTCGGCAACGGAAGAGCCGTTGGAAAGCAGGGTGGCAATCATGTCCAGCACAATCGACAGACCAGATCCTTTCCAGTAACCCATTGGTAAAATGCGGCGATTTTTCTCGATAACGCCCGGTTCTTTGGTCAACTGACCGTTATCGTCGAAACCGCCGTCCACCGGCAGTTCGCGGCCCGCCAGACGGTTAACTTCTAACATCCCGTAGGAGAACATCGACATCGACATATCTACCATCGTGATCGGCGTAGACGGGATGGCGACGATCAGCGGATTGGTACCGATACGGCACTCTTTCGCGCCCCACGGCGGCATGACGGCGATGGAGTTGGTCCAGCAAATGCCGATATAGCCTTTTTCCGCCGCCTGCCAGCCGTAGCTGCCGCCGCGCATCCAGTGGTTAGCATTACGTAACGCCACCAGGCCAATACCATGATCGGAAGCCAGCTCGATGGCCCGGTCCATCATCTTTTTCGCCGTCAGGTTGCCGATGGCGCGCTGAGCATCCCACTGTTCGATGGCGCCGAGGCTGGTAACCCGCTGCGGTTTAGCATCAGGAATAATGTCGCCGTTATCCAGTTGCTGGATGAAGCGGGGAAAGCGGTTCACGCCGTGGGAATAGACACCGGACTCGGTGGTGCGAGCGAACATTTCCGCGCAGGCGTCGGCGGTATCTTCCGCAATATTCCGCGACCGCAAGACGCGGTAGAAGGCCCCTTTTAACTCTTCGAAAGTTACTTTCATCCCTGTTCTCCTGGTCGATTGTTAGAAATTTTAGTATGTTTTTTTGTCGATAAATTTCATAATACGAAATGTAGTTCCAAATATATAGATCAAAAATTGACATGGCAACGCCAGAGAAGGTTTTTAAAAACGATTAAAATCATCGGGTTATGTTTTTTATGCTGATATCGTGAACTGCAACACACTTTGAGCTACCATCTGATCGCCCAAGAAAGGAGAGAGTTTTCTGATGAGCCAGAACAACGATAAAGAGAAGCCTGCGGGGAGTCAGAGCCTGTTTCGTGGCCTGATGTTGATAGAAATTTTGAGTAACTACCCGAACGGTTGCCCACTGGCGCACCTGTCGGAGCTGGCGGGGTTGAACAAGAGTACCGTCCATCGTTTGTTGCAGGGGCTTCAATCCTGCGGATACGTGACGCCAGCGCCGGCGGCCGGAAGCTACCGTCTGACGACAAAGTTTATTGCCGTCGGCCAAAAAGCCCTGTCATCGCTGAATATCATCCACGTTGCGGCACCGCACCTTGAGGCGCTCAACCTGGCCACCGGCGAGACGGTGAATTTTTCCAGCCGTGAAGATGATCACGCTATCCTGATTTATAAGCTGGAACCGACCACCGGTATGCTGCGCACGCGTGCCTACATTGGCCAGCATATGCCGCTGTACTGCTCGGCGATGGGGAAAATTTATATGGCGTTTGGTCAGCCGGATTATGTGGCGTCTTACTGGGAAAGCCATAAAGATCAGATCCAGCCGCTGACTCGCAACACCATTACCGATTTACCAGCAATGTACGATGAGCTGGCGCAAATTCGTGAAACCAGCATGGCGATGGACCGCGAAGAAAATGAACTGGGCGTCTCCTGTATTGCTGTGCCTGTGTTTGATATTCACCATCGGGTGCCTTACGCCATTTCTATTTCACTGTCGACGTCACGGCTAAAACAGATCGGCGAGAAAAATCTGCTCAAACCGTTGCGTGAAACCGCACAGGCTATCTCTAATGAGCTGGGATTTACCGTTCGCGAATAAGACAGCTCGCCAGGTTTTATCAGGCATCTGACAAAATTTGTCCGTTTGCGTAGTGGGATCAAAGCGGCGGGGAATGGCTCTCTGGCATTCTGGCGTTTTAACGCAGGGGGAGAACAATGAACCGGTTTATTATGGCGGATGCGTCGGCGTGTATCGGGTGTCGTACCTGCGAGGTCGCCTGCGTGGTGTCGCACCAGGAACAGCAGAATAGCGCGGCGGTGACGACGGCGGACTTTGTGCCGCGTATCCGGGTGATAAAAGAGGATAGCTTCACCACGGCCACGGTCTGCCATCAGTGTGAGGACGCGCCGTGCGCGAATGTCTGCCCGGTACAGGCGATTCGCCGTGATCGGGGGCATATCTTCGTGACGCCATCGCGCTGCATTGGTTGTAAAAGCTGTATGCTGGCTTGCCCATTTGGCGCGATGACCGTGGTGGCGTCCGCGTCAGGCGCGCAGGCGATTAAATGCGATCTTTGCTGGCATCGTGAAGCGGGGCCGGCGTGCGTGGAAGCCTGCCCGACCAGTGCGTTACAGTGCGTTGACGCAGCACACGTGCAGCGCCAGCGCCTCTATTCTCAACCTTTCTGAACGTCGTTCCGGCCTGCATGATGGCCGGAATAACCGTCAGCCTTCACGCCAGGCGCGTTCAATCTCTTCTGCCAGAATTTTTACGCCCGCCTCGATTTTGTCCGGTTCAGGCACGTAGTTCATCCGCATACACTGGTGTGTGTGCGGCCAGGGTTTATCCAGCCCGGGAAAGAAATAGTGGCCCGGCACCATCAGCACGCCGCGCGCTTTCAAGCGTTGATAGAGTAGCTCGGTGGTAATCGGCAGATCTTTAAACCACAGCCACAAAAATATTGCGCCTTCCGGTTTATGAATCAGGCAGCGTTCTTCGGATAAATAGCGACGAATGATCGCGATAGTCTGTTGAACGCGCTGATAGTAGAAAGGTTTGATAACCGTTTCCGACAGCCGCAGCAGATCGTTACGCTTAATCATTTCGCACATCATCGCCGGACCCATGCCGCCGGGCGCAAGGCTGATAATGCCGTTCATGTTGGCAATGGCGGAAATCGTCTTATCATTGGCGATGATAATCCCGCAGCGGGAACCGGGCAGCCCCAGCTTCGAGAGGCTCATGCATAGGATAATATTGGGATTCCACAGCGGGCGCGCCTCGCTAAAGATAATGCCCGGAAACGGTACGCCATAAGCGTTATCAATCACCAGTGGGATGTTGTGCTGATTCGCCAGTCTGTCCAGCTTCATCAGCTCTTCGTCGGTGATAACGTTACCGGTTGGGTTGGTCGGGCGCGAGACGCAAATCATCCCCGTTTCTTCGCCGATGTGCAGATGCTCAAAATCGACGTGATACTTAAACTGGCCTTCCGGCAGCAGCTCAATATTCGGGCGCGCCGAAACGAAGAGGTCGTCTTCCAGACCGGAATCCGCATAGCCGATGTATTCCGGCGCAAGCGGGAATAGTACCTTTTTCGTACTGCCGTCGGCGCGACGTCCGGCGAAGAGATTAAATAAGTAGAAAAACGCGCTCTGACTGCCATTTGTCAGCGCAATATTCTGTGGTTCGATATCCCATCCCAGCGTTTCACGTAGCAGTACGGCCAGTGCATTCAGTAGCGCCGTTTTTCCCTGGGGACCGTCATAATTACAAAGCGCATCAGCGGCTTTGCCGCTTTCTACCATATCTGTCAGTAGCGTCTGGAAATAATCCTGCATTGCAGGGATATGTGCCGGGTTACCGCCGCCAAGCATGATGGCGCCTGGCGTGCGTAAGCCGTCGTTGAGATCCTCCATCAGGCGGGTAATGCCTGAATGGCGGGTAAATTTATCGCCGAAAAGTGAAAATGTCATAACGGGTGATCTATCGAACTGTCTGTCAAAGTGGATAACCATAACGCTACAAATGGCGGGGCGCAAATGAGGGTCAGGCGGTAGTATTGATGTTTTATGCTACAAATTTTTATCAGGTTAGTTTTTTATTTTGAAGGGGCTACCGGTACGCGAGGGGGACCGGTAGCGCCACGATTAGCGGCGGCCCGCCCAGACGACCATCACCGTATCGTCGCCGTACTGGCGTACAAAACCGTACCCGTGTTTTAGCGTCAGCGTGGTTTGTTGGCCTGCGCCGATGGCGGGATGTCTGGCGCGGAACTGGCTAATACGCTGCCAGTGCGCGACGGCTGCGGCTGACTTTCCGCTCACGTCCTGCCAGTTCATATCTGAACGGGTGCCTTGCAGCGGGTCGGAGCCGGTGGGGCCGAAGGGACGAGAGGATTCATCGCCGTAAAAGATCTGCACCGCGCCCGGCGAAAGCAGCAGCAGTTCCGCCGCCTTATCACCGCCCTCACGGAAAAGGCGCGTATCATGCGAGGAGAGGTAACTTAATACGTTGAAATCCTGCATTTTATCCGCCATCTGCTGCCAGACTGGCCCCATTTCCGCCAGGCAATCGACCGCTTTCGCCGCCTGCTCCTGATAATCAAAATTGATCATCGCGTCGAAACCATAGCGATAATAATCACTTTTCATGACGCCGTGGCCCCACGCTTCGCCAGTCATCCAGAACGGGCTATCATCCAGCGCTTTGTCCGGATTGGCCTGCTTCCATTCACGTAACGCCGCGCTGGCCTGGGTTTTTAGCTGTTGCCAGGCAGGAAGCTCAACGTTTTTGGCAGTATCGACCCGGAACCCGTCAATGCCGTAATCATGCACCCACTGGCTTAACCAGTGAGTCAGATAATCCCGTGGCGTATAGCCCTCAATGAACTTTGCTTTAGTATCGGGTTTGTTGGCATAGAACGCGGGTAGGCCGGAAGGCGTGGCAGATTCCGTTTTTATATCCGGCAGGAAGGCCAGCGACAGGGTTAAATCGTCAAATCCCGGACTGTCGTAGTCGCCAATATCGGTACGAATCCACTTTTTCCCCCACCATTTTTCCCAGGCGGCGCTGTCGCTGAAGTTGATGTAGTCGTTAAAGCTGTGCCAGCTTTGTCCGGCGGCGGGTCGCCAGTTTGTCCAGCGATCGCCGAGAATTTTTTGCCGTTCCGCGCCGGATAAATAGAGCGCGCCAAACTGATACTCCTGCATATCCTCCAGCGTAGCGTAACCGGCATGATTCATTACTACGTCAAATAAAATACGGATGCCGCGCTGGTGCGCGCCGTCGACCAGCGCGCGGAGATCGGCTTCGTTGCCCATATTGGCATCCAGCGTCGTCCAGTCCTGAGTGTAATAGCCGTGATAGGCGTAATGAGGAAAATCGCCTTTTGCTCCGCCGCCGACCCAGCCGTGGATCTGTTCAAACGGCGAGCTTATCCACAAGGCGTTCACGCCTAATTGCTGTAGATAGTCCAGTTGACTCGTCAACCCGCGCAAATCGCCGCCGTGGAAAGTGCCAATCTCTTGCATACCATCCTTATGGCGACCATAGCTGTGGTCGTTGGTTGCATCGCCATTGCGAAAGCGATCCGTAAGCACAAAATAAACGGTGGCGTTGCGCCAGTTAAAAGGCGCTGATGCATGGGTTTCCGCGCGTTCCAGCAATAAAAGCCCGTGGCTGTCGGCAGGTTGCAGCGTGATTTGCCCGTTTTGGACGGTATCGGTTTGACCACTGTAATAATCGCGCACTACCGTCCCTTCCGGAAAGGTCTGGCGAACATCCAGCGTGAGCGGCGAACCATCCCAGACGGGACACTGGTAGGCGAGCTGCGCGGTGCGTTCAGGTTCAGTTTTTATCGATAACAACAGGGTCGGCGTACCGGAGCGGGTATCTACCGTTATCGTATAGTCGCCATCTTTAAACAAACGCCATTGCGGTGGCGCGCCTTCGCAGGGTTTTAACGACAACATTTGGTTGAGTTTTATGGCGCCGGAGGGCTGCCAGCACTGCTGGTCAATATGGAGCGTTAACGCGCGTGTACCTTTTGTTAATGCAGCATGGCTGGTAAAGCGTCCGGTTTCCTGCGTCGAGAACGTCGGAAAACCGGGTGAGGTCCATGATGAGGCGATCGCGATACCGGGTATCAGCGTCAGAGCGAAGGCGGCAAGTTTCATCACGCTATCCTTTGTGGGCAATATTCATCAGCTTGCCTGGTTTTTAGGCGAATGAACTCCTCCCCAGCAGAGAGTCGCGCAGGAGGAGGCGCGAGGGTGAGCGACGAGGCGCAAAAAAACGCCTCTATTTGCGATAAGCACCACATTTTATTGGCATTATTGCTGCCTGTTATCGTTAATAGTTGACATAGTTTCGGATTAAGACTATTCCCTGAGGTGCTTTTTAAGCCTATTTTTGCTAGAATTTGGGGTTCAAACCTTAACTTCGTGAAAAATAAAAGGTGTTGGAATGTATCAATCCGACCAGGAGACCTAATGATATTGACTCCCATGCGACGATATGGGGCAATGATTCTTATGTTACTCACCATCGCATTTTCGGGTGAGGTGCTGGCAAAGACGCACGCAACACAAACGAGTCAAAAGTCCCACATAACTGAGACAAGTTATAAACAGGTTAGCAGTAAACAAGAGTATTCTCGCAATAGTGCAAAGAGCAGTTCACTTCCTGATTTGCGAAAATACCCTTCCGGAACCCCCAGAAAAAAAGCGTTTCTCCGGACCGTTATGCCTTACATCACCAGCCAAAATGCCGCGATTACCGCGGACCGTAATTGGCTGATCTCAAAACAGTACCAGAACCGCTGGTCGCCGTCTGAGCGCGCGCGTATGAAAGATATCGCGAAGCGCTATAAAGTGAGCTGGTCCGGCAACACGCGTCGTATTCCGTGGAATACGTTGCTGGAGCGCGTCGACATTATCCCAACCAGCATGGTGGCGACGATGGCGGCGGCGGAAAGCGGCTGGGGAACCTCTAAACTGGCGCGTAGCAACAACAACCTGTTCGGCATGAAGTGTACGAAAGGGCGTTGTACCAATACGCCGGGTAAGGTGAAAGGTTACTCGCAATTCGCGTCGGTTGAGGAGTCGGTGAGCGCGTATGTCGCCAACCTGAACACGCATCCGGCTTATTCTTCTTTCCGCAAGTCGCGCGCCCAACTGCGTAAGGCGGATCAGGAAGTCACCGCCACGGCGATGATTCATAAGCTGAAGGGTTACTCTACCCAGGGGTCGCGCTATAACAACTACTTGTTCGCGATGTACCAGGACAACCAGCGTCTGATCGCCGCGCATATGTAATTCTGTGTGCCGGATGGCGCTACGCTATCCGGCTTACAAGGCGTCTGTAGGCTGGATAAACTACAACAACGCTTCACTATGCTGGTCGCGATACTCCTTAGGCGTAGTGACGTATTCCTTTTTAAACACCGAATAGAAATATTGCAGTGACGGGTAGCCGCACATTTGCGAAATTTCGTTTATCGCCAACGTGGTGGAAATCAACAAACTACGCGCTTTTTCCAGCTTTTCGGCGTGGATCAGCGCATGTATCGTCTCGCCAACTTCTTCCTTAAAACGTTTTTCCAGGTTTGAACGTGAAATCCCAACCGCGTCCAGCACCTGCTCGACTTTAATGCCCTTACAGGCATGGTTACGAATAAAGTGCATCGCCTGGATAACCGCCGGATCGGTCAGGGAGCGATAGTCTGTCGAGCGGCGCGCAATGACGCGCACCGGCGGCACCAGAATGCGCTGTAACGGCATCTCTTCGCGCGCCAGCAAACGGTGCAGCAGTTTCGCCGCCTGATAGCCCATTTGCCGCGCCCCCTGCGCGACGGAGGAAAGCGCGACGCGCGACAGGTAACGGGTTAACTCTTCGTTATCAATACCGATAACGCAAAGTTTTTCCGGCACCGGAATATGCAGGTGTTCACAGGCCTGCAATACGTGACGGGCGCGGGCATCCGTTACGGCAATGATGCCGGTTTGCGGCGGCAGCGTCTGAAGCCAGTCGGCGAGGCGATTTTGCGCGTGCTGCCAGTTTTCCGGCGCGGTTTCCAGTCCCTGATAGACTACGCCGCGGTATTTTTCCTCGGCGACCAGCTGGCGAAAGGCGTATTCCCGTTCCGCCGCCCAATGTTTGCGGCTGGAGTCGGGCAAACCGTAAAACGCGAAGCGGTTAACGCCTTTTTCTTTTAAATGCAGGAAAGCGCTTTCAACGAGCGCATGATTATCGGTGGCGATGTAATGAACGGCGGGATAATTTTCAGCAAGATGGTAAGAACCGCCGACCCCGACAATGGGTACGTCGACATCGGCTAATAATTGCGCGATATCGTCATCATCGTAATCGGCAATAACGCCGTCGCCTAACCACTCTTTAATGTTATCGATACGGGCACGGAAATCTTCCTCAATAAATATATCCCATTCGGATTGCGAGGCTTGTAAATATTCACCCACCCCCTCCACTACCTGACGGTCATAGGCTTTATTCGCGTTAAATAACAGAGTGATGCGGTGACGTTTATCAAACATGAGGATATATCCTGCAAAAGTGAACCTGGACTCATGGATACTATCAAAACGGCTGACATAACGGTCTGGCGAATGATGACAAATTATTTTGCGCCTGAAACGTTATGCGAAATTCATCACAGCAAACGGCGGATGACAATTGTCATTTCTTATCTATATATTACGGTTTTTTGTTTATTTGCCAGGATTCGATCGCGATCGCTTTTTTCTTCTGTGGTTTTCAGCGTTTTTTTGAGAGCCAGCGCACATTTGGGGATTCTCTTAATAGCGGTGTGAAATAACGTAATTGAGCAATAAATCAGGAAATTCCAGTATGACGTTATGTCGTTTACTTGCCGTCTTATCTGATTATGGAGCTCACTATGCAGGCTTATTTTGACCAACTCGATCGTGTTCGCTATGAAGGCCCTCAATCGACTAACCCGCTGGCATTTCGTCATTACAATCCCGACGAGCTGGTTTTAGGTAAACGTATGGAAGATCACCTGCGTTTCGCGGCCTGTTACTGGCATACCTTCTGCTGGAACGGCGCGGATATGTTTGGTGTAGGCGCGTTTAATCGTCCGTGGCAGCAACCGGGCGAAGCGCTGGAGCTGGCGAAACGCAAAGCGGACGTGGCGTTTGAATTTTTCCACAAACTGAATGTGCCTTTTTATTGCTTCCATGACGTGGATGTGTCGCCGGAAGGCGCGTCGCTGAAAGAATATAAAAACAACTTCGCGCAGATGGTGGATGTGCTGGCGGCGAAACAGGAGCAGAGCGGCGTAAAACTGCTGTGGGGAACGGCGAACTGCTTTACCAACCCGCGCTATGGCGCAGGCGCCGCCACTAACCCGGATCCGGAAGTCTTTAGCTGGGCAGCGACGCAAGTGGTTACGGCAATGAACGCCACGCATAAACTGGGCGGCGAAAATTACGTCCTGTGGGGCGGGCGCGAAGGTTATGAAACGTTGCTGAATACCGATCTGCGCCAGGAACGCGAACAGATTGGCCGCTTTATGCAAATGGTGGTCGAGCACAAACATAAAATGGGTTTCCAGGGCACGCTGCTGATTGAACCGAAACCGCAGGAACCGACAAAACATCAGTATGATTATGACGTTGCAACGGTCTATGGCTTCCTCAAACAGTTCGGCCTGGAAAAAGAGATCAAAGTGAACATTGAGGCGAACCACGCGACGCTGGCGGGCCATTCGTTCCACCATGAAATCGCGACCGCTATCGCGCTGGGTATTTTTGGCTCCGTTGACGCCAACCGCGGCGATGCGCAACTGGGCTGGGATACCGATCAGTTCCCGATTAGCGTTGAAGAGAACGCGCTGGTGATGTACGAAATCCTGAAAGCGGGCGGATTCACAACGGGCGGTCTCAACTTCGACGCCAAAGTTCGTCGCCAGAGCACCGATAAATACGATCTGTTCTACGGTCATATCGGCGCGATGGATACGATGGCGTTGTCGCTGAAAATCGCCGCGCGTATGGTTGAAGACGGCGAGCTGGATAAACGCGTGGCGAAGCGCTATGCCGGCTGGAATGGCGAGCTGGGTCAGCAGATTCTGAAAGGACAACTCTCCTTAGGCGAACTGGCGCAGTATGCGGAGCAGCATAATCTGGCGCCAGTACATCAAAGCGGTCATCAGGAGCTGTTAGAAAATCTGGTTAACCGTTATCTGTTTGATAAATAACCCTATCTACCGGGCGACTCCGCGTTAGCCCGGCCTGTAGTCGTGATTAGCCCGGTAAGCGTAGCGCTGCCGGGCGCTTTCAGTAAAGGAACCCACACTATGTATATCGGGATCGATCTTGGTACATCGGGTGTAAAAGCTATCCTGTTGAATGAGCAGGGCGATGTGCTGGCTACGCATACTGAAAAACTGACCGTATTGCGTCCGCATCCCTTATGGTCGGAGCAGGAACCAGAGCAGTGGTGGCAGGCGACGGATCGTGCGGTTAAAGGTTTAGGTCGGCAACAGTCGTTAAGTGGCGTCCGGGCGTTGGGCATCGCTGGACAAATGCATGGCGCGACATTGCTTGATAGCCGTCAGCAGGTTCTGCGACCAGCGATTTTATGGAATGACGGACGCTGTAGCGAAGAGTGCGCCTGGCTGGAAAAACAGGTGCCGCAGTCGCGTGCGATAACCGGTAATCTGATGATGCCCGGTTTTACCGCGCCCAAATTAGTCTGGGTGCAGCGCCACGAACCGGATATTTTCCGCCAGATAGACAAAGTTCTGCTGCCGAAAGATTTTCTGCGGCTGCGAATGACGGGCGTCTTTGCCAGCGATATGTCGGATGCGGCGGGAACGATGTGGCTGGACGTGAAAAAGCGCGACTGGAGCGACGTTATGCTCAACGCCTGTCATTTAACCCGACAGCAGATGCCAGCGTTATTTGAAGGTAGTGACATTACCGGAACGTTGCTGCCAGAGGTAGCCAGCGCATGGGGAATGCCATCAGTACCTGTGGTGGCGGGCGGCGGCGACAATGCGGCTGGCGCGGTCGGCGTAGGAATGATCGATGCCGGACAGGCGATGCTCTCACTTGGAACATCGGGCGTCTATTTTGCCGTCAGCGACGGCTTTCTGAGTAAACCGGAGAGCGCAGTACACAGTTTTTGCCATGCGCTGCCGGAACGCTGGCATTTAATGTCTGTAATGTTGAGCGCCGCCTCTTGTCTGGACTGGGCGGCTAAACTCACCGGGCAGAAGAATGTCCCGACGCTGATTGCCGCCGCGCAGCTGGCGGATGAGCATACCGATCCGATCTGGTTTTTGCCGTACCTGTCCGGCGAGCGCACGCCGCACAATAATCCGCAGGCAAAAGGCGTTTTCTTTGGTTTAACCCATCAGCATGGCCCGGCGGAACTGGCGCGGGCGGTACTGGAAGGCGTGGGATATGCTCTGGCGGATGGCATGGATGTGGTTCACGCCTGCGGCGTCAAACCCGCCAGCGTGACGCTTATCGGCGGCGGGGCGCGCAGCGAATACTGGCGTCAGATGCTATCTGATATTAGCGGGCTACAGCTTGATTATCGTACTGGCGGCGATGTGGGGCCAGCGCTGGGCGCGGCGCGTCTGGCGCAAATTGCGGTGAATAAACAGACTCCGCTCGCCGATGTATTGCCGCAGTTGCCGCTGGAGCAGGCGCATTATCCTGATGCGCAGCGTCATGCGGTTTATCAACAACGTCGTGAAACCTTCCGTCGACTCTATCAGCAGCTGTTGCCGTTGATGTCCTAAGTCAGAATGCCTTTCGGTTTTGGCTGAAAGGCATTTCCCGTAAATATTAATTCTATTGAATTATATCGAAATAAGTATGTGTGTTTTCTGATTTTTATATTATTGCTGAGCAGGCGCCTTTTTCATCGCTATTTCTTCGCTTAATGTGTCTCACACAACCACAAGGAGAGTGAGATGGACGATCACGTTGCACGCAGGAAACGGATGTTCGGCCTGGGAATGTTAGTTGTCGGTGCAGTGGTATACCTGGTGGGACTGTGGCCAGGCTGTCATACATTAAGCGAAAAGGGATATTTTTTTGCGGCAATCGTCATGTGCGGTTTTCCAGTCTTAATTCGCCAGGAACACACGGGGAATGACCGCTTGCTTTCTCGTTGCAAATCTTTGCTGTTGCTTGGCATCGGCATGGTCGCGGTCGGCGTATTTAACCTGGCGCTGGCGGGCGCGCTGAAAATACTGTGTCTGGTGGCGCTGGGGGTCAGTATATATGGAACCGATCTTTACGCTTCCTACAGTGATGATGAATGATGGCCGGAGCCATCATTATCGTTTAGCTAACCCATTTCCGTTTATCAATACGCTGTAACAGCATGGAAAGTAGCAGGCTTCCTGTCACCGTCGCGGCAAAAACCCACACGATGTCTAACGGCGGCCAACGTTTTAACTCCAGACCATTAGTACGTAGCGCATGGATAATCAGCGCGTGGAAACCATAAATACCCAGCGAGTGGCGGGAGATAAGCCCCAGTCCAGGTAACGTCCGCGCATTCAGCTTATTTTTAACTACCGTGAACAGTGAGACGGCGCAAATAAACACCATGGGACCGCAATACAGATACCAGGTATCGGCAAAATTTCCGCGCCAGCGTAATTCATGCAATGTGCCGCGAGAAATAACAAATACCGCGATGATGAACAGGGCAGTGCAGATAAGCGTCAGCGATGGCTTTTGCGTCTCCATCATGCCAATGGCGCGGCCCAGGATACCGTAGAGAATGTAGTAGAACGTGTCGCCGCTGATATACAGATTGATGGGCAACCATTCAACGCCGCCGATTTTTTGCGGCACAGTATTTGGGTTAGCAATAATACCAATGATCACCATCAGCATCAGGAGCATTTTGCCGCTCACGTTTTTTACCTGGATTAATGGCGATACCAGGTAGATCACCGCAATCGCAAAGAAAAACCACAGGTGGTAAAACACGGGTTTTTGCAGCGCATTTTTTAGCGAAAGCTCGACGTTGATCGAAGTAAAAAGTGAAATGTAAGCCAGGGCGACAACGCTGTAAAAGATAAGGCACAGGGCGATACGTAAAAAATGCCGCGGTTGCGCGCAGCGCTCGCCAAAAAAAAGATAGCCTGAAATCATAAAAAACAGGGGAACGCTAACGCGCGAAGCCGAATTCAGGACATTCGCAATATCCCAGTTTAGCGGGCTGACGCTGTGGGCGTTGGTGATGTACCACGTTGTAGTATGGATCATCACTACCATTAAACAGGCGATCCCTCGCAGGTTATCAATCCAGTTAATTTTAGGCTGCATCAGTTCCTCAGCTTCCGTTTGAATAGAGTTCCAGCGCGGTGGCTCACTGGAAAAATCTGACTTTCTACGCTACATCTTGTGATGGCGTAAGGAGATTCGCACAATGTGTCTGCTACCCACAAACCTTAATAATAAGACTGACCAGCAAACCAGACGGTAATAAAAATGATAATGAAGTATTTCTGTACTGTGATGATAGCCATCGCTCTGGTGGGATGCACAGCGACACCGCCACCGACGCAAAAAGCCCAGCAGAGTAAAGTGAGCCCAACACGCACGCTGGATATGGAAGCATTGTGTAAAGCCCAGGCGGCGCAGCGTTACAACACTGGCGCACAGAAAATTGCTGTTACCGGCTTCGAGCAGTTTCAGGGGAGCTATGAGATGCGTGGTAATACCTTCCGTAAAGAGAGTTTTGTCTGCTCTTTTGATGCAGATGGGCAGTTTTTACATCTTTCTATGCGGTAAAAGCCGCGCCTGGTGAGGTGTGATGCCGCGAAATCCGGCAATTTTCGCTAAACAAACCGGTTTCATACTGTATATCTCGCATCCAGCGGGTATACTGGCTCCTTCCTTTAAATCCACACGTATCCAGCACGAAATAATATGCAAAAGTTTGATACCAGGACCTTCCAGGGCTTGATCCTGACCTTACAGGATTACTGGGCTCGCCAGGGCTGCACCATTGTTCAACCATTGGACATGGAAGTCGGCGCGGGAACTTCTCATCCAATGACCTGCCTGCGCGCGCTGGGGCCAGAGCCGATGGCGACTGCCTATGTGCAGCCTTCTCGTCGTCCGACCGATGGCCGCTACGGCGAAAACCCGAACCGCTTACAGCACTACTATCAGTTCCAGGTGGTGATTAAGCCGTCTCCGGAGAATATTCAGGAGCTGTACCTCGGTTCTCTGAAAGAGCTGGGTATGGACCCGACCATTCACGACATCCGTTTCGTGGAAGATAACTGGGAGAACCCGACGCTGGGCGCCTGGGGACTCGGCTGGGAAGTGTGGCTGAATGGCATGGAAGTGACGCAGTTCACCTACTTCCAGCAGGTCGGCGGCCTGGAGTGCAAGCCGGTGACCGGTGAAATCACCTACGGTCTGGAACGTCTGGCGATGTATATCCAGGGCGTGGACAGCGTTTACGACCTGGTCTGGAGCGATGGCCCGCTGGGTAAAACCACCTACGGTGACGTGTTCCATCAAAACGAAGTGGAGCAGTCCACCTATAACTTTGAATACGCCGATGTGGATTTCTTATTCACCTGCTTCGAGCAGTATGAAAAAGAAGCCCAGCAGCTGCTGGCGCTGGAAAACCCGCTGCCGCTGCCGGCCTACGAGCGTATTCTGAAAGCCGCCCATAGCTTCAACCTGCTGGATGCGCGTAAAGCTATCTCCGTCACCGAACGTCAGCGCTACATTTTGCGTATTCGCACCCTGACCAAAGCAGTGGCAGAGGCTTATTATGCTTCCCGTGAAGCCCTCGGCTTCCCGATGTGCAACAAAGACAAGTAAGAGGCGGCCATGTCTGAGAAAACTTTTCTGGTGGAAATCGGCACTGAAGAGCTGCCACCAAAAGCCCTGCGCAGTTTGGCTGAGTCCTTTGCTGCGAACTTCACTGCGGAGCTGGATAACGCCGGCCTCGCGCACGGTAACGTTGAATGGTTTGCCGCCCCGCGCCGTCTGGCGCTGAAAGTGGCGAACCTTGCTGAATCTCAGCCCGATCGCGAAGTCGAAAAACGTGGTCCGGCGATTGCCCAGGCGTTCGACGCCGAAGGCAAACCGAGCAAAGCGGCAGAAGGCTGGGCGCGCGGCTGCGGGATCACCGTTGATCAGGCCGAGCGTCTGAAGACCGACAAAGGCGAATGGCTGCTGTATCGCGCCCACGTGAAGGGCGAAAGTACCGAAGCGCTGGTGCCGAACATGGTAGCCACCTCGCTGGCGAAACTACCGATCCCGAAACTGATGCGCTGGGGCGCGTCTGACGTCCACTTCGTGCGTCCGGTACACACTGTGACTCTGCTGCTGGGCGATAAAGTGATTCCGGCGACTATTCTGGGTATTCAGTCTGACCGCGTCATTCGCGGCCATCGCTTTATGGGTCAGCCTGAGTTCACTATCGACAATGCTGACCAGTACCCGCAAATTCTGCTGGAGCGCGGTAAAGTCATTGCGGACTACGAAGCGCGTAAAGCCAAAATCAAAGCGGACGCCGAAGAAGCAGCACGCAAGATTGGCGGTAATGCCGACCTGAGCGAAAGCCTGCTGGAAGAAGTGGCCTCGCTGGTGGAATGGCCGGTGGTATTGACGGCGAAGTTTGAAGAGAAATTCCTCGCCGTGCCTGCCGAAGCGCTGGTGTACACCATGAAGGGCGACCAGAAGTATTTCCCGGTTTATGACAACGCGGGCAAGCTGCTGCCGAACTTTATCTTCGTCGCCAACATCGAGTCGAAAGATCCGACCCAGATTATCTCCGGTAACGAGAAAGTGGTGCGTCCGCGTCTGGCAGATGCTGAATTCTTCTTCAATACCGACCGTAAAAAACGTCTGGAAGACCATCTGCCGCGTCTGCAAACCGTGCTGTTCCAGCAACAGCTGGGCACGCTGCGCGACAAGACCGACCGTATTCAGGCGCTGGCGGGCTGGATTGCCGGTCAGATTGGCGCTGACGTCAACCACGCCACTCGTGCAGGCCTGCTCTCCAAGTGCGACCTGATGACCAACATGGTCTTCGAGTTCACCGACACCCAGGGCGTGATGGGGATGCACTACGCGCGTCACGATGGTGAAGCGGAAGATGTCGCGGTGGCGCTGAACGAACAGTATCAGCCGCGCTTTGCCGGTGATGACCTGCCGTCTAACCCGGTGGCCTGCGCGTTGGCGATCGCCGATAAGATGGACACTCTAGCGGGTATCTTCGGTATCGGCCAGCATCCGAAAGGTGACAAAGACCCGTTTGCGCTGCGTCGTGCCGCGCTGGGCGTGCTGCGCATCATCGTTGAGAAGAACCTCAACCTTGATCTGCAAACGCTGACCGAGGAAGCGGCGCGTCTGTATGGCGACAAGCTGACCAATGCCAACGTAGTCGATGATGTGATCGATTTTATGCTGGGTCGCTTCCGCGCCTGGTATCAGGATGAAGGTTACACCGTCGACACTATCCAGGCGGTACTGGCGCGTCGTCCGACCCGTCCGGCAGATTTCGATGCTCGTATGAAAGCGGTGTCGCACTTCCGTACCCTGGAAGAAGCCTCTGCGCTGGCGGCGGCGAACAAGCGCGTCTCCAACATCCTGGCGAAAGCCACTGAGCCGCTGAACGATATCGTCCACGCCTCCGTACTGAAAGAAGCGGCGGAAATTGAGTTGGCCAGACATCTGGTTGTGCTGCGTGATAAGCTTCAGCCGTACTTTGCCGATGGTCGTTATCAGGAAGCGTTGATTGAGCTGGCTGCTCTGCGCGCGCCGGTGGATGAATTCTTCGAAAATGTCATGGTTAACGCGGAAGAGAAAGATATCCGTATCAACCGCCTGACGCTGTTGTCGAAACTACGCGAACTGTTCCTGCAGGTTGCGGATATTTCGTTACTGCAATAAGCGTTCAGTTAATTAAACAAAAACCTGCTTTCGGGCAGGTTTTTTTATAATATAAATAGTATCAGTCGATTCGCTAATAATTCTGTAACTCATAGACGCGGTTATTTCTATTGATTGGCAAAAAATATTTCAGGAATACATTAACGCTGGCGGTACGGATATTAGCGTTAGAATAGCTACGGGTGCTTGAGACTGTTTGTCTCAGGTATTCACCAAAAGGCAGACAGAGAAAAGCCCCACCTGACTATAAATCAAAAGTGCACTGCGCCCATTATTGATCTCTTCAATAACGAAGCGATCTCCTGCAGTATTTCAGAATGTCCAACCATGCCGATGATCGATGACATACTCATGAAGGCATTTGCCAGACTTGATGCGGGTACCAATCCGGTTCTTCATTCAGATCAGGGCTGGCAATACCGTCATTGATGGTCCAGTATCAGTTACGAGAGTTTGGCATCATCCAAAGTATGTCCCGCAAAGGCAACTGCCTTGATAATGCCTGTGCAGAATGTTTTTTCGGGACTTTAAAATCAGAAAGTTTTTACACCAGTAAATTTAAGGATATTGATGAACTTAAGATAGCTATTGAGGATTACATACGATACTACAATACCCGACGAATTAACGGACTCATCCCGGTTGAATACCGCCTAACGAGCTATCCAGGCAGAAATTAACAAGTTCTGTACAGGGATGCTATCAGGGAACCTGAACGTCGGTGGATACGCTCACGCAAATGTCTGCTATGAGCGAAGAGCGGACGTTAGTATTGTCGTTAATCCACAATCAATATTGCGGCCATCTCATTAAATCAATCGGTAAAGGAAGATAGACAATATGTGCATCTTGAACCTTAAATATACCCCATCATGACGGTATGAAAATTGTCATAGCATAAACTAAGAAAATATTTATTTTTTAGAGATTCCTATTGCTGGCTTAAATTTAATGTTGAGTTATCGTGCAGGGTGTGATAAATAATATTCCAGCGTTCATCTTTATAATTATTATACATGGAGGTGTTTGAAATGCATACAATTCCCCTGATAGATAATTTTCAGTTTAAAATAAATTGCAATAGATATTATTCTAGAGAAAGAAGTGGATTTTCTGTCATATCAGAATTTAAACTCTATGAACTATTTACTAGTGTTTAGACCCTGTTTATGGGGCAGGAAATCCGCATTTTTGATCATCCCGACGGGCTTACGTTGTTAGTGGCGTACCGAAGGAGTAGTAAAGGGGATGTTATGGTAAATTATTCACCTAAAAACAGGAGTTGACATGAAATTTAAAAGGTTAAAAATATCTGATTGGCGCCAATTTAATGAGGTAAGCATAGACTTCCATAACAAAGTAACAGTGATTACTGGGTCTAATGGAGCAGGAAAGTCAACAGTATTAAGAATATTAGCTAAGCATTTCTCTTGGAATTGTGATTTTTTGGCAATGCCGTTTTACGATGAAGATAAAGGGATTAATATTTTCACTAATAAACGTCAAAGCAATTCATATTCTAATGCCAACCATAAAATAGGGGAAATAGAGTATTCAAATGAAATTATATCCTCTATATATATAGAAGAACATCCCAGGACTATAAACTATGATATAGCTATTGAAAATATTGACCGCAGCATTAAAGGGCTGTTTATACATTCGCATAGAGCATCAAATAACTATGAAATAACATCCAATATACCAACGGGTGTAATAAATGCGGAAGACTCCTATAAAAACCATTTACAAGCATATAAGAAACACTTAGAAAATAGTTCATTTAATGGCAACCCAACGGTAGAAATGAAGCAATCACTGTTATCCATGGCTGCCTTGGGAGTTGGGAATAGCTACATAAAGAAAAATAAAAAATCAGAAAAAACATTTACTTCATTCATAGAAATATTAAAGATAACTCTACCTAAAAACATTGGATTCAAAAATATAAGGTTTGAAGTTCCTGATGTTATTTTTGAAACAGATTCAGGCGACTTTGTATTAGATTCCGCGTCTGGTGGGATTATGTCTATAATAGATATATCGTGGCAAATATTACTTTATTCGCAAGATGCGGAGCACTTTACAGCATTAATTGATGAACCGGAAAATCACCTTCATCCAACAATGCAACGGTCATTGATAAATGATCTGATAAAAGCGTTCCCAAACGTTCAGTTTGTTATTGTCACCCATAGCCCATTCATTATTTCTTCAGTGAAAGACTCAAATGTTTATGCATTAAAGCATGATGACTCCAATAAAGTTAATTCTCATAAATTGGATTTAGAAGAAAAAGCATCAACTGCAAATAAAATATTAAGAGATGTTCTTGGAGTTTCAATAACTATACCTCAGTGGGCGGAAGATGAATTAGATAAAATATGTTCGATGTTAACTGCAGAAAACATAACTGAAAATAATCTAAATGAACTTAGAACTTCTTTAGATCAAGCAGGGTTGGGTGAGTTTTACCCGGAGGCCCTTTACCACATAGTTGGTGGTAAAAAATGATTAAACTAATAAAATTAACAGAGCCAGATATATTGGCTAAGAATTTTAAAAAATGGACAGATAAACATTTATCAAATATAGGGTCAGGCATAAATTCAAGTGATTATTTAAAAACCAGGTACTCACATGAAGATATAAAAGAGCAACTAATAAAAGAAACTAACGGGAAATGTGCATATTGTGAAAGCAAATTATTGCATATACATCATGGTGATGTTGAGCATATATATCCAAAGTCATTGGATGAATCAAAAAGATTCTTATGGATAAACCTTACGTTATCTTGTGAGATCTGCAATCAGAATAAAACAAATCTTGACCCAAATTTAAATAATATTCAAGATCCTTATTCAGGAAATCCTGAGAGTGTAATTATTTTCTGTGGCTCATTGGTTCTTGGTTCTGGAATTAAAGGGTTATCAACGCTTGCAATATTAGATCTTAATAGGAAGCAATTGATAGAAAAAAGACAAGAAAAGTTAGAGAAAATACTTTTGATTTTCAATCAAATATGCTCAGAGGCACTACCCCAAGCAGCAAGGCAAGCAATATATAACGATATGATTAAAAATGAAACATCAGCAGACCAAGAATACTCATCAATGGTGAAAAGTACAATTCGTCATGTTAGTTATATTATTCCTGGTGATATAAAGCAAAAATAAGAATTTAAAAGTGCATTTGATTTTAATTAAACGCACTTCCATAAGAATAATATATTATTCCTCTGTAGATAGAAACGCTCTCTTTTATATTGGAGCACTCGACGTTGGTAGCCTGAGCACATTGTAAATATCTCATTCAAAAGGAAATATGCTTTTAGAAATCGGAGCTAAAGTGCCGTAGTGTTCGCTATGTCCGCTGCTGGCGCAAAGCGGACATCAGTATTCAAAAAATGAAAAACGACGACTTGATGTATATCGTTTGCTATACATGGTGGTTGTGCTATCATTGTAAAGCAAATGCTATACAAGGGATGTCTCATGAAATCAGATGTTCAACTTAACCTTAGAGCTAAGGAATCGCAGCGGGCGCTCATTGATGCAGCTGCGGAAATCCTTCACAAGTCACGTACAGATTTCATTCTGGAAACGGCCTGCCAGGCTGCCGAGAAAGTGATCCTTGACCGCCGTGTATTTAACTTTAACGATGAGCAATATGAGGAGTTCATCAATCTGCTTGATGCACCGGTCGCAGATGATCCCGTTATCGAAAAACTGCTGGCAAGGAAACCTCAGTGGGACGTGTAACAGCACCAGAACCTTTGTCCGCTTTTCATCAGGTAGCTGAGTTCGTCAGCGGTGAAGCTGTGCTCGATGACTGGTTGAAGCAAAAGGGCCTCAAAAACCAGGCTCTCGGAGCGGCCAGAACATTTGTGGTGTGCAAGAAAGACACGAAGCAAGTAGCCGGTTTTTACTCTCTGGCCACCGGTAGCGTCAATCATACAGAAGCGACAGGCAACCTTCGGCGTAACATGCCAGATCCCATCCCTGTCATTATACTTGCCCGTCTTGCTGTCGATCTCTCATTCCATGGAAAAGGGCTTGGTGCTGATTTACTTCATGATGCAGTGCTTCGTTGCTATCGGGTTGCCGAGAATATTGGTGTACGTGCAATCATGGTTCATGCACTTACCGAAGAAGCCAAAAATTTCTACATTCACCATGGTTTCAAATCATCACAAACTCAGCAGCGAACATTGTTCCTTAGGCTCCCTCAATAGAATGCAAAGACTGTTATGTTCAAATCGCTATAAGCGATAATTTGATAGAACTTCTAAGGTTAAATTCAGGAAGAATACGACGAACAAAATATTGATGAGACAGGAATCCGCGTGATGCAAGAAAGCAACGGAATGGATAATCCGATTGCGGACAATGTTATTTAGTTATAGCCAGAAACAAAAAAGAGCCCATGTATTAAATGGACTCTTTCGCTGATGCCTCGGTTAATCTGTCCAGGTTTTGGGGTCAGTACAAAGTGAGCCCACCTCTGCCATTCTTGTGGCGTTATGCATTCTCAAGGCACTCTGTTAATTTTATCTTGTTGGCGCTTTGTAGGCCCGATAACCCATTATGTTATCGGGCATTTTTTTAACGTAATGGTAATTCCGTCAGACAGGTCTGGCTGTCATCTTTGGTGGCAATGGCATGTGACGCCGTTTTACCGTTGTAGCTTACTTCGAGCGTCCCTTCCATATTGCGCGGTAGCCAAACACCGATAAATCCGTTTCGATAGCTTTGCATCTCTTTTTGTACAATGACAGCGCCTTTACTGTCTGTCACTTTTACAGTGAACGGTTTATTCGGCATTTCTCCCTGACAGCCGGAAAGGCTGTGGTTAAAACAGGGGTGTGTCCGCCATTCATAGGGCGCAAAAGAGAGATAGAATTTGTCGCCTAACGGCAGCGTATAAATCTGCTCTCCGTCAGATAATTTGAGCTCGGTACTGGTAATCGACGCGGAGTAAGGCAAAGGACGGCTCTGCGGCGTCTGATCAATCGTATCCACGATCTGCTCAACCGTTTTTCCCGCCAGCCCATGTTGCGCCAGAAAAGCGGATTCTGCGGATGCCGCAAGCGCGGAGCCGCTGGCGCATAAACCCAAAAGTAATAACCATGATGATTTCGACATAACTTCAATTCCTTGTGAACAATCTCCTTGCCTACTATAGGGGTTCCCCTAAGGGAAAGGTCAAAGGGACGCAGGGTAAAGTAATGCAAAGTTATGCTGGGGGAGAGGGGGGAATTGGAATAAAAAAAATCCCCGCCATCAGGCAGGGATTCAAAATTCTGAGCTTTTTAAGCTTACAGGCTGGTTACGTTGCCAGCTGCCGGGCCTTTAGCGCCGCTTTCGATGGTGAAGGAAACTTTCTGACCTTCGTCCAGAGATTTGTAACCATCGTTCTGAATAGCGGAGAAGTGTACGAACACGTCTTTAGAACCGTCATCAGGAGTAATAAAGCCGAAGCCTTTATCAGCGTTGAACCATTTTACGATACCAGTCATTTTACCGGACATAGTGTATTACCTTTTAAAAAATAAGTGTGCCTTTCGGCGTTATGGCGTGCTTTACAGATTTTTTAAGCGTTAAGGAAATGCGCACTACGAGGGGTATCTAATGGATAACTCTTGAAGGGACTTGCCTTACTAAACTGCTTTAATGGTCTGTACGTCAAACCGTTGAGCACATTAACTCATGTAATGCCGGGCGATGCAACTTTTATTTTACTTTATTTCTCCAGGCCAGGAATCGGGCGGGGAAAACGGTCCTTACGCAGGACCGTTAAAACAGAAAGGGGTAAAAATTACTCCATCAATTGCTTACTTAAGCGTGGGTTCGCCTGTATCAGGCGCATCAATTTGAGCTCTGCTGGCGTGGGTTTTTCGCGTTTCGATTCCCATTCCTGAACCATGGCAACCGTTACGCCCAGCGCTCTGGCGAATTCATCTGTTTTTAGTCCCGTCCCTCTCCGTAACTGTTCAAATTCGGTAAAAGGATTGGGTTTTTGCGTCAGGGTGATCTTTCGCGTTTCATCTTTAAAAACAATTTGTTCCAGGCTGCTCAGCAGCTCAAACATCGGATCTTTATATTCCATTGAGAACTCCTGTAAATCACACAGCGGGATCGTGAAGTGCATCGAAGCCTCTTAAGAATAGTCGGGAAACTTGCGGGTGGGGGGCGACGCGCCGCCAGGAAGCGCTATCGATTCGTTTCGATGCCTTACGCTACGCGACTTTTAGGACGCTAACAATTTGATCCAGGAAGGTATATCCGTCTTTCAGAAAATAATTGTAAAGATTAAAAAAATATTACATCCCCCGCTGGAAAGCTTTCTTGCCGCGTTTTTTATCGCAGTGTCAGGCCAAAAATTAACAATAAAATAACAAATTAAGCATTGATGCAGATAAACATAATTTTCCGCTACAAGATCGCGTGGAAAGGGTATCCTGCAAGCCTGACCTGGACTATCCTTGTAAGCCGTCAGGCACGCAGGTGTCGTTGTGCGCATTTTTGGGTGAAAGGAGTATTAACAATGGCGACAGGTAAGTCCTGCTCTCGCTGGTTTGCGCCTGTTGTGGCGTTATTAATGGTGTTTAGCCTGAGCGGGTGTTTTGATAAAGAAGGCGATCAGCGCAAAGCGTTTGTCGATTTCCTGCAGAATACAGCAATGCGTAGCGGAGAGCGTTTACCAACGCTGACGGCCGATCAGAAAAAACAGTTTGGTCCGTTCGTGTCTGATTACGCGATACTGTATGGCTACTCGCAGCAGGTAAACCAGGCGATGGATTCCGGTCTGCGCCCGGTGGTCGATAGCGTTAACGCCATCCGCGTTCCGCAGGATTATATGACGCAACGCGAGCCGCTGCGGCAGGCAAATGGTTCGTTAGGCGTGCTGGCGCAACAGTTGCAGAATGCAAAACTGCAGGCTGATGCCGCGCATGGCGCGTTAAAGCAGGCCGATGACCTGAAACCTGTGTTTGATCAGGTCTACAAAAAAGTAGTCACCGTGCCGGCAGATGCTTTGCAGCCGCTGATCCCGGCGGCGCAGATCTTTACGCAGCAGTTGGTACAAGTGGGCGATTATATTGCGCAACAGGGCGAGCAGGTGAGCTTCGTCGCGAACGGCATTCAGTTCCCGACCTCACAGCAGGCCAGCCAATATAATGCGCTGATTGGGCCGTTGGCCTCGCAGCATCAGGCGTTTAATCAGGCCTGGACGGCGGCGGTAAACGCAACCCAGTAATGACAGTCTGCCCGATAAGCGCAAGCCAGCGCTTATCGGGCCTGTAGCGCTATCCCGCCGCCTGCGGGTTGACGCAGTTCTTCTCTATTTTTCCCTGCAGCGCATCAATCAAATTATCCACCGCACAGGCCATCATGTTGTAGCGCGTCTCATGCGTTGCCGAGCCAATATGCGGCACCGCGACGACATTAGACATGTTCAGCAGGGGCGAATCCACGGATAGCGGTTCATGTTCAAAGACATCCAGACCTGCCGCATATATTTCACCGTTTTGCAGCGCGGCAATCAGCGCGTTTTCATCGACCACCGGACCGCGTCCGGCATTAATAAAAATGGCGGACGATTTCATTCTGGCAAACTGTGTTGCGCCAAACAGATGTCGCGTTTCTGCCGTTAGCGGCAGGATCACGCAGACAAAATCAGCCTCCTGCAACAGCGTATCCAGATCGCAGTAGCGGGCGTTAAACCGGTCTTCCGCCTCCTGATGCCGCCGACGAGCGTGATAGAGAACCGGCATGGTAAACCCAAAGTGCGCTCGCTGCGCCAGCGCCATCCCGATACGCCCCATCCCAACGATACCGAGTGTTTTGTGATGCACATCGATGCCAAACCACGCCGGGCCAATGCTTTCCGTCCATTCACCCGCTTTAACCCGTTCTGCGACGTCTACCACGCGGCGGGCAGTGGTCAGCATCAACGCCATCACTGTATCGGCAACGGTTTCCGTCAAAACGGCAGGCGTGTGCATCAGGACTATTTTGCGGGCAGTAAGGGCGTCCACTTCGACATTATCGTATCCCACCGAGATGGTCGACGCCGCGCGTAGCGCCGGCATTTTTTCCAGCAGCGCGCGGTTAACGGTTTCGCTGGCGCCCAGAAGGCCTTGCGCGCTGGCAAATGCCTGCGCGTGTCGCGCGACCGTTTCCGGATGCAGGTTCGGTACCTGGGTGACGGTAAAATGCGCCTCCAGGCGATGCAGCAAATCATCAGGCAGGGTTTTGTAGAGAATGATGGACGGCTTCATGCGACTCTCCGTAAATCAAAAGGTAAGCGCGGCATGCGCCAACCGGAACAGGCTTATTATTAACCCGTTTAGCCATCATCGACCAGCCAATTTCCCCGCTGTCGGCAGCCGTGTCGTGGTAAATGATGAATGAATACCGAATGATGTGCGATGTAACCGGTCTGGCGAGGGAATAATGCAGGCCGGGTAAAGCATGCCGCCTTACCCGGTACGATAGTTTACTGCAATGGACTCAAGGTAATTTCGACGCGGCGGTTTTGCGCCTTACCTTCTGCCGTACTGTTGCTGGCGATCGGGTTCGCCGGCCCCATTCCGCTGGTACGGATACGGCTGGCGTCGACGCCCTGGGTGATCAGCGAGCTGGCGACGGAGTCAGCACGCTGCTGCGACAGACGCATATTCAGATCGTGGCTACCGGTACTGTCGGTGTAGCCCACCACATTGACGGCGGTCTTGGGATACTCTTTCAGCACCATCGCCACGCCGGTCAGCGTGTTAGCGCCTGCCGGTTTCAGCGTCGCGCTGCTGCTGTCGAAGGTGACATTATTCGGCATATTCAGAATGATATTATCGCCGCTTCGCGTCACGCTAACGCCTGTGCCCCGCATTTTGTCACGCAGTTTCGCTTCCTGTACGTCCATGTAGTAACCCACGCCGCCGCCCAGCGCCGCGCCAGCCGCCGCGCCAATCAGCGCGCCTTTACCGCGATCTTTTTTGGAGGAGGAGAGTGCGCCGATGCCTGCGCCGACCAGCGATCCAATACCCGCGCCAATGCCGGATTTACCTGCTTCGCGTTCGCCGGTGTAAGGGTTTGTTGTGCAGCCAGATACTGCCAGGGCGCCGCTCACGATGGCAGCAATCACAAATACACGTTTTTTCATCTTAAATCCTTATCACTTTTTTATTTTTACCACAGCGACCGTGGCGGTTGATTATGACGTCTGCACATGAAGAAAATTCCAGGGAAAACTCTGAAATTTGTAAGTAACATTGATCGGCAAAATAAATAATCCCAATAATTCAGGAGCGAACCTTGACCCACGCACCATCGCGTCATTCGGTATTGACCGCCGCACACTGGGGGCCAGTCCGCGTTGAAACCGACGGAGAACGCATTTTTGCCTCGTATGGCGAACTCCCGACGGCACACCAAAATTCCCTGCAAACCGTTGTGCATGACCAGGTGCACAGTAAAACGCGGGTTCGCTTCCCGATGGTGCGTAAAGGGTTCCTGGCTTCTCCCGATAAGCCGCAAGGCATACGCGGGCAGGATGAGTTTGTTCGCGTAAGTTGGGATGACGCGCTGGATCTGATCCACGCTCAGCACAAACGTATTCGCGAAAGTTATGGGCCATCGTCCATCTTCGCTGGCTCCTACGGTTGGCGTTCGAACGGCGTATTGCATAAAGCGGCTACGCTATTGCAGCGTTACATGGCGCTGGCGGGAGGGTATACCGGCCATCTTGGCGATTATTCCACCGGCGCGGCGCAGGCTATCATGCCTTATGTGGTGGGTGGCAACGAGGTTTACCAGCAGCAGACTAGCTGGCCGGTGGTGCTGGAACACAGCGAGGTGGTGGTGCTCTGGAGCGCGAACCCGCTGAATACTCTGAAAATTGCCTGGAATGCCTCGGATGAACAGGGGCTCGACTATTTTGCGGCGTTGCGACAAAGCGGCAAGCGCCTGATCTGCATCGATCCAATGCGATCGGAAAGCGTCGACTTTTTTGGCGATAAGATGGAGTGGATCGCCCCACATATGGGCACCGATGTGGCGTTAATGTTGGGAATCGCCCATACGCTGGTGGAAAACGGTTGGCAGGATGAAACGTTCCTTGCCCGCTGCACGACGGGTTATGACCGCTTCGTCGACTATCTTTTGGGCACGACCGACGGTACGGCCAAAACAGCGGAATGGGCGGCGGAAATTTGCGGCGTTTCTGCGGTGAAAATCCGCGAACTGGCGGAAATATTTCATCATAACACCACCATGTTGATGGCTGGTTGGGGAATGCAGCGTCAGCAGTTCGGCGAGCAAAAGCACTGGATGATCGTTACGCTGGCCGCAATGCTGGGGCAAATTGGTACGCCTGGCGGCGGGTTTGGTTTTTCTTATCATTTTGCTAACGGCGGAAACCCGACGCGCCGCGCCGCCGTGTTAGCCTCGATGCAGGGAAGCATCCCTGGCGGGGTCGATGCGGTAGATAAAATACCGGTGGCGCGTATTGTCGAGGCGCTGGAAAACCCCGGTGGGTTTTACCAACACAATGGGATGGATCGCCGCTTCCCGGATATTCGTTTTATCTGGTGGGCGGGCGGCGCGAACTTTACTCATCATCAGGATACCAACCGTCTGATTCGCGCGTGGCAAAAACCGGAACTGGTCGTTATCTCGGAATGTTTCTGGACGGCCGCCGCGAAACACGCGGATATTGTTCTGCCTGCGACCACCAGCTATGAGCGTAACGATTTAACCATGACCGGCGACTATAGCAATCAACATTTGGCGCCGATGAAGCAGGTCGTGTCGCCCCGGTGGGAGGCGCGGAATGATTTTGACGTTTTTGCTGAACTGAGCGAACGGTGGGAAGTCGGCGGTTACGCTCGGTTCACCGAAGGAAAAAGCGAGCTGGCGTGGCTGGAGACTTTCTACAATATTGCCGCCCAGCGTGGCGCCAGCCAGGGGGTGACGCTGCCGCCGTTTGCCGCATTCTGGCAGGCTAACCGTTTACTGGAAATGCCGGAGAATCCCGCCAACGCGCAGTTTGTGCGCTTTGCGGATTTTCGCCGCGATCCTGATAACCATCCGCTAAAAACGGCCAGCGGCAAAATCGAAATCTATTCTGCGCGCATTGCCAGCTATGGTTACGCGGATTGTCCCGGTCATCCGATGTGGCTGGTGCCGGATGAGTGGCACGGGAACGCCGATGCGGGACAGGTTCAGCTACTTTCCGCGCATCCGGCGCACCGTCTGCATAGCCAGCTTAACTACAGTTCGTTACGGGAGCGGTATGCGGTAGCCGGACGCGAACCGGTGACGATTCATCCGCAGGATGCGACAACGCGCGGAATCGTCGATGGCGATACGGTACGCGTCTGGAATCATCGCGGGCAGGTTCTGGCGGGCGCGGTCGTTACCGACGGAATTCGGCCTGGCGTTATCTGTATTCACGAAGGCGCATGGCCGGACCCTGAACCTACCGCAGGCGGCATATGCAAAAACGGCGCGGTAAACGTCCTGACAAAAGATCTTCCCAGTTCCCGGCTGGGGAACGGTTGTGCGGGCAACACCGCGCTGGTCTGGTTTGAGAAATATACCGGCCCGGCGCTACCGCTTACGGCGTTTGATCCGCCTGCCAACTCATAATCCAGGTGGGGTGGGCGGTATCCTCCTGCCAGGCGCTATCTTCAATACGAAAACCAAGCGCATGGTAGAAGTTTACGGCGGATTGATTTTTCTGGTAAACCTCAAGGCTCAGCAGAGGAAAACGTTGCTGGACATATTCCAGAAGCGCTTTGCCAATGCCGTGTCTTAACGCGTCGGGGGCGACAAACAGCGCCCCGACAAAACGGGCTTCCAGTACGCTGACGAAGCCTTTCAGTTGCCCATTTTCCTCCCATACCCAGGTTTGCGCGGCGGGTAAATAGACGTCGCGTACAATTGCTTCGCTCTCGTGCCAGTAACGTTCTTCGATAAAGGGATGGGCATAAATGGTACTTTTCATCCACAGCGCCAGAATAGACGCCATGTCTTCACTCTGGGATTTGCGAATCATGTTTTTCTCCCGGATGGCAAAAACAGCCGGTAATATGGTCGTTGACCAGTCCGCACGCCTGCATAAAGGAGTAACAGATAGTCGTACCGACAAACTTGAAACCGCGTTTTTTCAATGCCTTAGCAAGCGCATCGGACGCAGGTGTTGAGGTGGGGATCTTATCCAGGCTGGCCGCCTGGGTGATCTGCGGCTGGCCATCAACGAATGACCAGACAAAATCGGCGAAAGACTCGCCGTTTTGCTCCATCGCAAGCCAGGCGCGGGCGTTACTGATAATGGCCTGAATTTTACCGCGATGTCGTATGATGCCCGTGTTCTGCAGCAGGCGTTCAACATCCTCCTCCTGCATAGCTGCGATGCGTACCGGGTCAAACTGATGAAAACAGGCGCGGTAGTTCTCCCTCTTTTTAAGCACGGTGATCCAGGATAAACCGGCCTGTTGACCTTCAAGACAGATCATTTCAAACAGCTTTCTGCTATCGGTTTCCGGCACGCCCCACTCGTTATCATGATAGGCAATATAAAGGGGGTCCTGGCTGACCCAGTCGCAACGCTGCATAGACTTCCTCGTTATTGTGGTTACCGCGAAAATTTCCTTCAACCCGCCTTGACGGGCCCGCTAAAAGGACAATAGTTAATACAGGGCTGATGCCCGACATCCTTCATTCAATGACAATAATATCGCCGAATTCGGCTCTACTCTGGAGTCGCGTTGATGATTGTAAGAAAACGCCGTGGTCGCCGGACATTGCGTTGTCTGGCGGGCCTTATGGCCTGCTCGTTTTTTATCAATACCACGTATGCCTGGCAACAAGAATATATCGCTGAAGCGGCTCCGGGGCATACGACGGAACGCTATACCTGGGACAGCGATCACCAACCGAATTACAACGACATACTGGCCGAACGTATTCAGTCTACGCAAAATACGGTGGGTCCGGTGCTTAGCCTGGCGGATGAAACCCCGCTTGATGCGACCAGCGGTATCAGTATGGGCTGGAATTTTCCGCTTTCCCGACGCGTGACCACTGGGCCGGTCGCGGCGTTGCATTACGACGGTTCGACGTCATCAATGTATAACGAATATGGCGATAGCGCGACGACATTAGCGCTTACCGATCCGTTATGGCACGCCAGCGTCAGTACGTTAGGCTGGCGGGTAAACTCGCAGTTCGGCGATGTCCGTCCCTGGGCGCAAATCAGCTATAACCAACAGTTTGGGGAAAATATCTGGAAAGCGCAGTCCGGGTTGAGTCGTATGACCGCAGGAAATCAGGCGGGAAACTGGCTGGATGTCACCGTAGGCGCGGACGTGTTACTTAACCCGCACATGGCGGCGTATGCGGCGTTTTCCCAGGCGGAAAATAGCGCTACGGATAGCGATTATTTGTATACCCTGGGGGTGAACGCTCGCTTTTAACGAGATAAACCGCTGCCTGGACTTATTAGAAGTTCAGCTAATACCCTGTCTATATATTTACAAAAATATATAGGTCAATCACATTCTCTATAGACACTTTTTGCGCTTCCTGTGGTCTACTTAGCCGCGCTTGTAGACTTTCTCACATCTGCGTTAGCCGCATATTTACCTGTTTGATTAAAGAATCGTTGTACAGGTCGTTTTTATCCCGATTCCCAGGGTTTGTTTGCATGAGATACATTAAATCGATGACGCAACAGAAACTTAGTTTCTTGCTTGCGCTCTATATCGGTCTGTTTATGAATTGCGCCGTGTTTTACCGCCGTTTTGGCAGTTATGCGCAAGAATTTACCGTTTGGAAAGGCCTCTCCGCAGTTGTCGAACTTGGCGCCACGGTGCTGGTCACTTTCTTCTTACTTCGTCTTCTTTCACTGTTTGGCCGACGCGTCTGGCGCGTGCTGGCCACGCTGGTGGTGCTGTTTTCCGCTGGCGCCAGTTATTACATGACCTTCCTGAACGTGGTGATTGGCTACGGCATTATTGCGTCTGTTATGACCACCGATATCGATCTCTCGAAAGAGGTGGTGGGGCTGCACTTCGTATTGTGGCTGATTGCCGTGAGCGTGCTTCCGCTCATCTTTATCTGGAGTAACCACTGTCGCTACACGTTGTTGCGCCAGCTACGTACGCCGGGGCAGCGTTTTCGCAGCGCCGCTGTAGTGGTACTCGCAGGCGTAATGGTGTGGGCGCCTATCCGCCTGCTGGATGTACAGCAAAAAAAGGTTGAACGGGCGACAGGTATCGACTTACCCAGCTATGGCGGCGTGGTGGCGAACTCCTATCTGCCTTCAAACTGGTTATCTGCGTTAGGGCTGTATGCCTGGGCGCAGGTAGATGAGTCGTCGGACAATAATTCGTTAATAAACCCGGCCAGGAAATTTACCTATGTTGCGCCGAAGGATGGGGATGACACCTACGTCGTTTTCATTATCGGTGAGACGACCCGTTGGGATCACATGGGGATTTTCGGCTACGAGCGTAATACCACGCCGAAGCTGGCGCAGGAAAAAAATCTGGCGGCGTTCCGCGGCTATTCTTGCGATACCGCGACGAAGCTTTCTTTACGCTGTATGTTTGTACGGGAAGGCGGGGCGGATAATAACCCGCAGCGTACCTTAAAAGAGCAGAATGTTTTTGCCGTACTCAAACAGCTCGGATTCAGTTCCGATCTGTACGCCATGCAGAGCGAGATGTGGTTCTATAGCAATACCATGGCGGATAATATCTCCTACCGCGAGCAGATCGGCGCCGAGCCGCGTAACCGCGGTAAAACGGTTGATGACATGCTGTTGATTGATGAGATGCAGAACTCGCTTGCCCAGAACCCGGAGGGTAAGCATCTGATTATCCTGCATACTAAGGGGTCGCATTTTAACTATACGCAACGTTATCCGCGCAGCTACGCTCAGTGGAAGCCCGAATGTATTGGGGTCGATAGCGGCTGCACGAAAGCGCAGATGATCAACTCTTACGATAACTCCGTGACCTATGTGGATCACTTTATTACCAGTGTGTTCGATCAGCTGCGTGATAAAAAAGCGATTGTGTTCTACGCGGCTGACCACGGCGAGTCGATTAACGAACGCGAACATTTGCACGGTACGCCGCGCAATATGGCGCCGCCGGAGCAATTCCGTGTTCCGATGCTGGTATGGATGTCGGATAAATATCTTGCCAGTCCGCAACATGCGCAGATGTTCGCTCACCTGAAACAGCAGGCGGAGATCAAAGTGCCGCGTCGTCATGTGGAGCTGTACGATACGATAATGGGCTGCCTGGGGTATACATCGCCGGATGGCGGCATTAA
>NZ_JBKFSV010000019.1:55000-69841 GCF_046569445.1 Salmonella sp. 741265050_HSA
ATATCTGGAACTCGTTAAACCGGTATGTGTTTCCCCATATCGGAGAGATCAACATTGATGAACTCACGGCACAGCAGGTTATTGCAGCGCTGGAGCCTTGTCGCGCAGACGGTAAGCTGGAAACCGTAAAGCGAATGACGCAGCGGAGTGAACCGGCGTCACTTTGTGCATCAGGCGCATCCAAAGTGACGCCCCGGCCAGATACACTGGCGTTTGTCGGGCGAATTCCGGCGTTTTGGGCGCAGGTGAAGCAGATTAATTGTTGCTGGCATCTGTCACCGTTTTAGAGCAGACATACTTGAAAACTTCAAGTTCGCGCGATCGTTGCTTTCGGCAGCTGCCCTTTTTCATGCATCGCCTGAAGACTCTTTTGCAGTCCTGGGACTGCGTCAGTTGCTGTAAACATAGCATTCAGGATGCAATGGTCAAGCAATTATTTATTGTAATATTTTGATAATTAATGGTTTTATCATTCATGCGAGAGCATGATGTATTATGCGTTTTGAGACGGATACTGAAATTTTGGATGCGCCGCAGGCGTTTGTATTGATAATACAATTAACTATTCGCTCAGGTTGTCCTTCTCTCTTCCTGGATTGTTAAATTAAACAGGTGCCGACCCGATTATGTTTCCTGTCAGTGATTTGCTGGATTTACAAACGCTTTCTGAGTCAGTTGAACTGGAGTTTAAGCTGGCGCAGGGAGCGGATGGTAAAGGTAAGCTGCCGGAGGATTTCTGGCGAACATACAGCGCGATGGCGAATACCCGTGGTGGCTATGTCGTGCTGGGCGTCAGAGAAAAGAAAGGGAACTTTATCGTTGAGGGGATCGGCGATATTGCTACTGTTATGAAGCAACTGTTTGATATTGCCAATAACAAGAAAAAAGTAAATGTCAATTTACTGACCGATCAATCGGTACAGGTCATTAATCTTGATAATAAAATGGTCATTGTCATTGAGATCCCCATAGCAAGACGTGAGCAAAAACCGGTCTACCTTAACAACCAGCCGATGACGGAAACATACATCCGTCGCCACGAAGGGGACTGCCACTGTTCTGAAGAGCAAATCAAAAGAATGCTCGCGGAGCAGGTCGAGGATAGTCGTGATGACCGGATCCTGGCAGGGTTTGATTTCAGCGATATCGATCAGGACAGTTTGCGTGCTTACCGTAACCTCTTTGCGGTTGCGAAGCCTCAGCATCCCTGGCTGGAGCTGGATATCATCGATTTATTCAGGAACATTGGTGGCTGGCGAAAAAACCGCCAGAGCGGGGAAGAAGGCATCACTCTTGCGGGTATCCTGATGTTTGGTACCTGGAATGCTATTCAGGATGCGGTTCCAAACTATTTTGTTGATTATCGCGAGCGGGATGACACACAACCTGATTCCCGCTGGATCGACCGCATCTATCCGGATGGTTCATGGTCAGGCAATATTTTCGATTTTTACCGCCGGACATATCGAAAGCTCATTTCCGACCTTAAGGTGCCTTTTGAATTGCAGGACGGCATTCGGCTGGATGAAACCAAGGTTCATGAAGCTATCCGCGAGGCGCTTGTTAATACTCTGGTGCATGCTGATTACACGGGCCGAAGCTCGATCCTGGTCGTCAGGCGGCCGGATCTTTTTGGCTTCCGTAATCCTGGGCTGATGCGGATACCGCCGGAAATTGCAGTGAAGGGCGGGGAAAGCGATTGCCGTAACCGCCGTATACACCAGATGTTCTTAATGATTGGCGCAGGTGAACGTGCAGGATCTGGTGTGCCCAAAATCATGAGCGGTTGGAAATGGGCGAACTGGCGCACACCAAAATTGTATGAGAAAACAGAGCCTTCTGAACAAACACTGCTTGAGCTGTCGACGATAAGTCTTGTATCACAGGAGGTGACTGAGCGGCTTGATGATTTATTTGGTCAACGTTTTCATTTGCTTGATGATCTCGAACGAATGATCGTTATCACGGCGGCGACAGAAGGTTGGGTAAACCATGAGAGAGCATGTCAGCTCACAAGCAGACATTCCCGTGATGTTACCCTGGCATTTCCAAAGTTAGTGGATAAGGGCTTTCTTGTCGCCAGTGGTGAAAAGCGAGATAAATCATACAGCTTACCTGGAATGGAGTTGCCGTCTCCGGAAGAAGTTTTCGCTAATGCGTTAAGTTCTACATCGAACTTAACGCATAACGCACAGGACTTAACGCATAGTGACATCAGCTTAACGCATAGCGCTCCTGACTTAGTGGATAGTCATCAAGGAAGAGATGAACACGGCAGATTTATCAGTCACTTGCTAGATAAACCGTTTATTGATGATCTTGACGAACTGAGCGATGGATTTCGGGATGTACTTGAAGCATTAGCTGCGCCATCGCGGGAGCACCGTCGGCTGGAAGCCGGGGTAATGAAGGAGCTGCTTGTCCAGTTGTGCGATGGGCACTATTTATCTGTTGCGGTAATGGAAATATTGTTGGGACGTAAGGCGCAGAGTATTCGCCAGAATTACTTAAAACCTATGGTGGATTCAAAGCAACTGAAGCTGGCGTTTCCTAACAAGCCTAATTCGCCAAAACAGGGGTATACGCTATCTTAGTAGGCTTCTGGCTGTTGGGCCGCTCTCTGAGCGGCTTTTTTGCGTCTGTAGCTCAGCTATCTTCTACGCGTTTTATCGCGAAGTGGACGCTCGCACCACCAGTTCAGGCATGATCCCGTCGCTGTGGCTGACCTTCTTGCCCGCCAGCAAATCAAATAATAGCGTGATTGCCTGTCGCGCCACCTCATCAAGATGCATATTCACTGCCGTCAGCGGCGGCAGCGATTCGCGCGCGCGGATACCATCATAGCGGGTGACCACGCGCATCCGCTCCGGGATAGCTACTGCCTGTTCCTGAAAAGCGCGTACCGCGCCGCTGGCAAAGGTATCGATCAGCACCAGCACGCCGTCAACGTCGGGATGCGCCTGTAATAGCTGCTGCGCGGCCTGGTAGCCGGCATTTTCACCCTCGCTTTCATTGAGAGAGTAGACGACGGGGGCCTGGCGCCCCGCGCACCAGCACTGGTAAGCCGCTTCGCTCTCCAGAACTGATGTTCGCCGTGTGTTACCGACAAATAACGCACATTTGCTGGCGCCGGAGGCCTCCAGATGCGTTAGCAGAAGCTGTGCTGTTGCCGCCGAGTGCAGCTCCACCCACGGCACAGGCGTGTCGGTGCCCGGCGTGCGGCCAATGGTGACGCAGGGAATGCCCGCTTGCGCCAGCGCCTGGAGCTGCGGGTCGTTCTCCGCCGGCTCAATCAGGATCGCCGCGTCAAAGCTGACGGCATCCAGTGGATTTGCCCCCGGCGGCACCAGAATCAGCGCATGCTGTTTTTCCAGCGCCATCATCGCGGACGTTAACGCCACCTCCATCATAAATCCCAGTCGTGACGCGCCGGAGGCAATCGCCAGCGGCACCGAAGAGAGCAAGGCAATAGTATTAGTTTTGCCGGTTCGTAACTGGCGGGCGCGAATATTCGGCGTGTAGTTGAGCGCAACAATGGCCTCTTCAATACGCCGTCGCGTCTGCGGCTCGACAAAGCGGGTGTTGTGCAATGCATTGGATACTGTCCCTGGCGACACACCTGCATAGCGGGCAACATCAATCAACTTTGCGCGTTTTTTATTTTGAACAGCCATCTGCTTCCTGACCTGCGAAAATTTGCGCACAGGGTAGCATATTTACCAGACGGTAACGTTTGCTTTTTTTCGGTGAGGATCGTAAAAAACTCTTCATTAAAACGTTTTAATGGGGTATTTTGGCGCAAATTTATTCCTCAGGAGGCGATGTGGCACACTTAACTCAGGACTCGACTTTCACCCTTGGACGCCGTCTGGCGGGCCTTATCTACGCTGATAATGCGAAGAGCTTTGGCGGCTATACGCTTTTTGCGCCGCAAACCGCCGAAGGGCGGGTTTACCTGGTGGACGAGCAGGGCGAAGTCGCGCATCAGTGGCAGCTTCCGGTTCGCGCCGGGCGTGATGCGGTGCTGCTGCCGAACGGCAATCTGGGTTATAACGGCAGCCACCGCACTTCAGCGAACCTCTATCCGGCGTGGGATCTCTGGCACGGCGGCGACTTCTACGAAGTGACGCCGGATAACGAAATTGTCTGGCATTACGAAGATATTTACCATCACCATGATGCGCAATGGTTGGCGAACGGTAATCTGCTGTATACCGCCGCGTCGCCGTTACCTGCCGATATCGCCGCCCGTGTTACCGGCGGCGACCCGCGCCGCGATGCGCCGGACGGCGTGATTCAGAGCGACGTCGTCAAAGAGGTCAATCGCGACGGTGAAGTGGTCTGGGAATGGCGTGCCTGGGAGCATTTGAATCCGGAAGATTTCCCGATTCATGATATTTTCGACCGCCGCCACTGGCCGATGATTAACGGCCTGTCCGTCACCCGTGATGGCCTTGTGCTGATGAGCCTGCGTACCACTTCCGGCGTCATTGCCGTGGATAAAGAGAGCGGGAAGGTTATCTGGCATGCAGGGCCGGAAGTCGTAGCGCAGCAGCACACGCCGGTTGAGATGGAGAACGGGTCGATTCTGGTTTTCGATAACGGCAACCTGCGTCCCGGCGTCACCTCGCCGCATTCCACGGTGCTGGAGTTCGATCCGCAGACCAAAGCGATTACCTGGCAGTATCGCGATATCTTCCCGCCGGCGTTTTTCTCGCCGTATATGGGGAGCGCGCAGCGGCTGGCGAACGGCAACACCTTTATCTGTGAATCGGCGTTTGGCCGCCTGTTTGAAGTTACTCCGGAAGGCGAAACGGTATGGGAATATATCATTCCGTTCTTTAATGAATATCCGGAGCACCTCAGTAAAGGCATTATTCCTGGAAAACAGAACAGCGCCTTCCGTGCGCATCGCTATGCCGCTGATGCCATTAGTTGGTTGAAATAATACAGACCGCCAGCCCGCGCTGGCGGTTATTTTTTTGATGTTTTATGGGAGTTAATCATGCCGCAACCTGGCCTTACTACGCCGGATAACGATGCATTACCCTGGCAAACCACCTTACTTTTGGCGCTTCAGCATGTGCTGGTCGTTGCCGCCACCCCCATTACCTCCGTCTTTCTGATCGCCAAAGCGCTCCACTTTACCGATACGGTGACCGCCTCGGTACTTAGCGCGACCTTTCTGATGTGCGGTCTGGGCGCTATTTTGCAAAGCCTGGGTGTGAAAGGGGTGGGCGCGCGTTTGCCGTTTATTATGGTACCGGGGGGCGCGCCGATTGCGATTTTCGTTGCGATCGCTTTACAGACCAATATCCAGACCGCGATTGGCGCCGTAATTCTGACCTCGCTGTTCTACTTTATCGCGTTGCCGATTTTCCGCCGCTGCCTGCACCATTTTCCCCCCTTTATCATTGGCATCATGCTGCTAATGGTGTCGATTAACCTTATTCGCCTGTACGGCGGGTTGATCATTGGCCAGCCAGGGAGCGCCGACTTCGCTCATCCAACCAGTATCATTTTATCGCTGGGGACTATCCTGATAACGCTGATTTTCGCGCTGGCGTTTAGCGGTATTTTGCGCCAGCTGGCGGTGATGTTCGGCCTTTTAGCGGGAACGCTGCTGGGAATGGCGCTGGGCAGCACCGATTTTAGCGGTGTTAGTCACGGGCCGCTGTTTAGTTTCCCACAGCTTTTGCCGTTCGGCTGGCCGATTTTTGATCTCTCCGCCTCGCTGCCGTTGCTGATTTACGCGGTCATCTCTATGGCTGAAGCAACCGGGCAAACGATTGCGACCGCGGAAATAGTCAATTCTACGCAAAATGTGCAGCAGGCGATTCCACGCACCATTCGTGGTGATGCGGTAATGTCGCTGCTGGGGGGGATTTTTGGCACCTCCTTAATTATCACCTCCGGCGAAAATATTGGGGTGGTACGCACCACTAATGTGAAATCGCGTTTCGTGACTGCGGCTGCCGGAGGATTGTTAATCCTGATTGCCATATTCGCGCCGTTGGTACGTCTGGCGACCTGTCTGCCAGGTTCGGTGGTGTGCGGTACGGCGGTGATTGTCTTCAGCATTATCGGGGTTATCGGTATTGATATGATTGCGCGTGAGCCACTGCATACGCCGGGTAAAACCTACGCGCTGGCGATGGGGCTGGCCATGGGAATGCTACCTATACTGGTACCCGGCCTGTATCAGAATTTCCCGGCGGGCGTACAGATGGTCTTTGGCAACGGCATGGCAGCGGGGACGTTGACGGCGATTCTGGTGAACTCGTTGTTTAACTGGAGCGAAAAGCGCACGCAGGCCAGGGTCAAAAGTTAGTTTTTGTGATCGCGGTAGGCCGCACGACGGCCTACTTATTTACAATTTTGTGACATATTCGATGGTGTTTTTCAATGTCCGGATAACTCTTTTTTGCACACGGCTTATGGATAACCTCAGCATTTTCGCCTGTGCGTTTTAGCGTTAGTGGTATTAATCGCTCAGATAATCAACATATCGAAAGAAATTTTTCAATTAATGTCTAATTGTTAATCACTAACTGTTGCAAAATATTAAGTGAATAACTCTGCCTTTCTGCCTATAGCACAAATTTCCCTGCTGAAAATACCCTTCTGAACTTTTTTTAATCTTTGTTTGTTAATTCTCACCGTTGTTGTAAAAGCTGGTTACCTGTATTGACGTTTTGACATTCTATTGACAGATTGTAGGGAATGAGGGGCATTTTATGGAGAATCCGCACTGCAACTCAGTCGATTATGCGAACGGAATCCCCACCTCTCACTACTGACCTGACCAGGTAAAAAACAAAAAAGGCCGGGCGGTAAAAGCCTTTGCAAAGGGCAAAACAACATACATCACAATTGGAGCAGAAGAATGAGTATTTCCTTGAAGAAGTCAGGGATGCTGAAGCTTGGTTTGAGCCTGGTGGCCATGACCGTTGCAGCAAGCGTGCAGGCCAAAACCCTGGTTTATTGTTCAGAAGGCTCGCCGGAAGGCTTTAACCCACAGCTCTTTACGTCTGGCACCACCTATGATGCCAGCTCCGTACCTATCTATAACCGTCTGGTTGAATTCAAAACCGGCACCACGGAAGTGATCCCGGGTCTTGCTGAGAAGTGGGATATCAGCGAAGACGGTAAAACCTATACGTTCCACCTACGTAAAGGGGTGAAATGGCAATCCAGCAAGGATTTCAAACCTACGCGCGAGCTGAACGCCGATGATGTCGTGTTCTCTTTTGACCGGCAGAAAAACGAGCAGAACCCGTACCATAAAGTGTCTGGCGGCAGCTATGAATACTTTGAAGGCATGGGGTTGCCGGATCTGATTAGCGAAGTGAAGAAGGTAGACGATCACACGGTGCAGTTTGTGCTGACGCGTCCGGAAGCGCCGTTCCTTGCCGATTTAGCCATGGACTTCGCCTCTATTCTTTCTAAAGAATATGCTGACAACATGCTGAAAGCCGGTACGCCGGAAAAAGTGGATCTGAACCCGGTCGGCACTGGCCCGTTCCAACTGGTGCAATATCAGAAAGATTCCCGCATTCTCTACAAAGCTTTTGACGGCTACTGGGGCACGAAGCCGCAGATCGACCGTCTGGTCTTCTCCATCACCCCTGACGCCTCTGTGCGTTACGCCAAACTGCAGAAGAACGAATGTCAGGTGATGCCGTATCCGAACCCGGCGGATATTGCGCGCATGAAAGAGGATAAAAATATCAACCTGATGGAGCAGGCCGGTCTGAACGTGGGTTATCTCTCCTATAACGTGCAGAAAAAACCGCTGGATAACGTCAAAGTTCGCCAGGCGTTGACCTATGCCGTGAATAAAGAGGCCATCATCAAAGCCGTTTATCAGGGCGCGGGCGTTGCGGCGAAAAACCTGATCCCGCCGACAATGTGGGGCTACAACGACGATATTAAAGACTACGGCTACGATCCGGAAAAAGCGAAGGCGCTGCTGAAAGAAGCCGGTCTGGAAAAAGGCTTCACCATCGATCTGTGGGCGATGCCGGTACAGCGTCCCTATAACCCGAATGCGCGTCGTATGGCGGAAATGATCCAGGCGGACTGGGCGAAGATTGGCGTTCAGGCCAAAATTGTCACCTATGAATGGGGCGAATACCTCAAGCGCGCTAAAGATGGCGAGCACCAGACGGTGATGATGGGCTGGACCGGCGATAATGGCGATCCGGATAACTTCTTCGCCACTCTGTTCAGCTGCGATGCCGCCCAGCAAGGCTCCAACTATTCAAAATGGTGCTACAAGCCGTTTGAAGACCTGATTCAGCCTGCGCGTGCGACCGATGACCACAACAAGCGTATTGAACTCTATAAACAGGCCCAGGTGGTGATGCATGACCAGGCGCCAGCGCTGATCATCGCTCACTCCACGGTTTATGAGCCAGTACGTAAAGAAGTTAAAGGCTATGTGGTTGATCCATTAGGCAAACATCACTTCGAAAACGTCTCTGTCGAATAATTAAAAGAGCGCTGCGCCCCGGTGTTGTGTAGGCCGGATAAGCGCAGCGCCATCCGGCGTAATGCTTTATCCGCGATGCAGTTTGCGTGGGATAAGATTTGTGAGCAATACAGACTCACGGTTCCAGGCCGTGCGTCATGAGAGAGAATTCGGGTTATGTTGCAGTTCATTCTCCGACGTTTGGGACTCGTTATCCCGACGTTTATCGGTATTACCCTTCTCACCTTTGCCTTTGTCCACATGATCCCCGGCGATCCGGTGATGATCATGGCGGGTGAGCGAGGTATTTCCCCTGAGCGTCATGCTCAACTGCTGGCTGAACTCGGTCTTGATAAACCGATGTGGCAGCAGTACCTCCATTATATCTGGGGGGTGATGCATGGCGATTTAGGCATCTCGCTGAAAAGCCGAATCCCCGTGTGGGACGAGTTTGTGCCTCGCTTTAAAGCGACGCTGGAACTTGGCGTCTGCGCCATGATTTTTGCCGTCGCCGTGGGGATTCCGGTGGGCGTGCTGGCCGCAGTGAAGCGCGGTTCTATCTTCGATCACACTGCCGTTGGCCTGGCGCTGACCGGTTACTCTATGCCTATCTTCTGGTGGGGCATGATGCTGATCATGCTGGTCTCCGTCCACTGGAACCTGACGCCGGTTTCCGGGCGCGTGAGCGATATGGTGTTCCTTGATGATACCAATCCGTTGACGGGCTTTATGCTGATCGACACCGCTATCTGGGGCGAAGAGGGTAACTTTATTGATGCGCTGGCGCATATGATCCTGCCTGCGATGGTGCTCGGCACAATCCCGCTGGCCGTCATTGTGCGTATGACCCGTTCGTCGATGCTGGAAGTGCTGGGGGAGGATTACATCCGTACCGCACGCGCCAAAGGGTTGACCAGGATGCGCGTCATTATCGTCCATGCTCTGCGTAACGCCATGCTGCCAGTCGTCACCGTGATCGGCCTGCAGGTCGGGACGCTGCTGGCGGGCGCGATTCTGACAGAAACTATCTTCTCGTGGCCCGGTCTGGGGCGCTGGCTGATCGATGCGCTGCAACGCCGCGATTATCCGGTAGTGCAGGGCGGCGTGTTACTGGTAGCGACGATGATTATTCTCGTCAACCTGCTGGTAGACCTGCTGTACGGCGTGGTGAACCCGCGTATTCGGCATAAGAAGTAAGGGGCCATCATGTCACAGGTTACTGAAAATAATGTTAATGCCGCACCGGCGCCCATGACGCCATTGCGGGAGTTCTGGCACTATTTCAAACGCAATAAAGGCGCGGTCGTCGGGCTGGCGTATGTTCTCATCGTGATCCTGATTGCGGTGTTTGCCAACTTTATTGCGCCGTACAACCCGGCAGAGCAGTTCCGCGATGCGCTGCTGGCGCCGCCGGTCTGGCAGGAAGGCGGCAGTTGGGCGCATATTCTGGGAACGGATGATGTTGGTCGCGATGTCCTCTCGCGCCTGATGTATGGCGCGCGTTTGTCGCTGCTGGTCGGCTGTCTGGTGGTTGTCCTGTCGCTGGTAATGGGGATTATTCTCGGCCTGGTCGCGGGCTACTTCGGCGGTCTGGTCGATAACATCATCATGCGCGTGGTCGATATTATGCTGGCCCTGCCGAGCCTGCTGCTGGCGCTGGTGCTGGTGGCGATCTTCGGCCCCTCCATCGGCAACGCTGCGCTGGCGTTGACGTTTGTGGCGCTGCCGCACTATGTCCGCTTAACCCGCGCGGCGGTTCTGGTAGAGGTGAACCGCGATTATGTGACTGCCTCCCGCGTGGCGGGCGCAGGCGCGATGCGTCAGATGTTCGTCAATATTTTCCCGAACTGCCTTGCGCCGCTGATTGTTCAGGCATCGCTCGGTTTCTCTAACGCCATTCTCGATATGGCCGCCCTCGGCTTTCTTGGCATGGGCGCACAGCCGCCAACGCCGGAGTGGGGCACCATGCTCTCTGACGTATTGCAGTTCGCGCAAAGCGCCTGGTGGGTCGTGACCTTCCCGGGGCTGGCGATTCTGCTGACGGTACTGGCATTTAACCTGATGGGTGACGGTCTGCGTGACGCGCTCGATCCCAAACTGAAGCAGTAAGAGGTTCGAGATGGCGTTATTAAATGTAGATCAATTATCGGTGCACTTCGGCGACGAAGGGACACCGTTCAAAGCCGTCGACCGCATTAGCTACAGCGTGAAGCAGGGTGAGGTGGTCGGTATTGTCGGCGAGTCTGGTTCCGGCAAATCCGTCAGCTCGCTGGCGATTATGGGGCTTATCGATTACCCAGGCCGCGTGATGGCGGAAAACCTGCTCTTTAACGGACAGGATCTGAAGCGCATTTCCGAGAAGGAACGTCGCAACCTGGTGGGCGCTGAAGTGGCGATGATTTTCCAGGACCCGATGACCAGCCTCAATCCTTGCTATACCGTTGGCTTTCAGATTATGGAAGCCATCAAGGTACATCAGGGCGGGAACAAGAAAACCCGTCGTCAGCGAGCGATTGACCTGTTGAACCAGGTGGGTATTCCCGATCCGGCTTCTCGTCTGGATGTCTATCCGCACCAGCTTTCTGGCGGCATGAGTCAGCGTGTGATGATTGCGATGGCAATAGCCTGTCGACCAAAGCTGTTAATTGCCGATGAACCGACCACGGCGCTGGATGTGACCATTCAGGCGCAAATTATTGAGCTGCTACTGGAGTTGCAGCAAAAAGAGAACATGGCGCTGGTGCTGATTACCCATGACCTGGCGCTGGTGGCGGAAGCGGCGCACAAAATTATCGTCATGTACGCCGGGCAGGTCGTCGAAACTGGCGCTGCGCAGGATATTTTCCGCGCGCCGCGTCATCCCTACACGCAGGCACTGCTACGCGCGTTGCCGGAGTTTGCGCAAGATAAAGCGCGTCTGGCGTCGCTGCCGGGCGTGGTGCCGGGGAAATATGACCGACCGACGGGCTGTCTGCTTAACCCGCGCTGCCCCTACGCCACGGACAGATGCCGTGCGGAAGAACCTGCTCTCAACCAACTGGACGATGGTCGTCAGTCAAAATGTCATTACCCACTCGATGATGCCGGGAGGCCCACACTATGAGCACGCATGAGGCCACCTTGCAACAGCCGCTGTTGCGGGCTATCGACCTGAAAAAACACTATCCGGTGAAGAAGGGGATCTTTTCTCCGGAACGGCTGGTAAAAGCGCTGGACGGCGTGTCGTTTAATCTCGAACGCGGTAAAACGCTGGCCGTAGTGGGGGAGTCCGGTTGTGGAAAATCCACACTGGGCCGCCTGCTGACGATGATTGAAACGCCAACCGGCGGCGAGCTTTATTACCAGGGGCAGGATCTGCTTAAACACGATCCGCACGCGCAGAAACTGCGGCGGCAGAAAATTCAGATTGTGTTTCAGAACCCCTACGGTTCCCTGAACCCACGCAAGAAAGTGGGGCAAATTCTGGAAGAGCCGTTGCTGATCAATACCAGCCTGAGTAAAGCGCAGCGTCGTGAAAAAGCGCTGGCGATGATGGCGAAGGTGGGGCTGAAAACCGAGCACTACGACCGCTATCCGCATATGTTCTCCGGCGGCCAGCGTCAGCGTATCGCTATCGCCCGCGGTCTAATGCTTGATCCGGACGTAGTGATTGCCGACGAACCGGTCTCCGCGCTCGACGTGTCGGTGCGCGCCCAGGTGCTGAACCTGATGATGGATTTGCAACAGGATATGGGGCTGTCTTATGTCTTTATCTCGCACGACCTGTCGGTGGTGGAACACATTGCCGATGAAGTGATGGTCATGTACTTAGGCCGCTGCGTGGAGAAAGGGACCAAAGAGCAGATTTTTAACAATCCACGTCATCCCTATACCCAGGCGTTGCTCTCCGCCACGCCGCGGCTGAATCCGGACGATCGCCGTGAGCGGATTAAGCTGACCGGCGAGTTGCCAAGTCCGCTGAACCCGCCGCCGGGCTGCGCCTTCAACGCCCGCTGCCGCCGTCGCTTCGGACCCTGCACGCAGTTACAGCCGCAGCTTAAAGAGTACGACGGCCAGTTGGTGGCCTGCTTTGCCGTCGATCAGGATGAAAACCCGCAGAAACCGTTGAGTTAATTGCGTTTTATGCCGGATGGCGGCTGTGCCTTATCAAGCCTACATCGTACCTGTAGGCCTGGTAAGCGTAGCGCCACGGGGCATGGCTCTCCGGTACGACTTAGAGCCTATCCCATTAGGGCTATTTTACTTGCCATTTTGGTCCTGGGCAGTGCTCAAAATCCTCACGTACTACGTGTACGCTCCGGTTTTTGCGCGCTGTCCGTGTCCAAACTGGCTGCGCCAATAACGCCTGGTGGGATAGGCTCTTATTCAATCAATTTTAATAACGGCGACAGGCACAACAATATTCCATATAACAGAATAAGCCAGGTTTTCAGGCCGCGTAATTTTTCCAGTTGCGCTACTTTATAAATCAGGAAAAAGGGAATAATACACGCGACAATGCCATAAAGCGGACTGCCTAACTGGAAAAAGACCAATACTGAGACGCGAAACGAAACCCAGATAACCAGAGTCACCACGATAAAGACACAGATACCAGATGTCAGTAACAGTGGGTTGACGTTTTTGACATCCATAATACGACTCAATACATTCAGTACAATACCTTTAAGCGCTTCGTGAAAACCTAAATAAATACCAAAGAACGCGGTAAGTACGGCAAAAATATTGAGGATGGTAGAGGTAATGTGGATGATATGGCCAGGGATTACCTGAGCTGCCAGCGCAAGGGCGGAAATATTCTGCTCGAACGCTGATACCGCCTCTTCATGGCTAATCGAAAAGGTAAACGAGAACGAGAAAAAGAGAATAATGGCAATCAGCGTAATATAGCTAATGCGGTGCGTGCGAATCGCCATCCGGGTGGCCAGCACACGGTCAGGTTCGCGCTTACGATAGGCGATGTTCATTGGGTTTAGCACCTGAATGAAGACCGCAGAAAAGAAGCAAAATGGGATAGTGAGCAGTACGTCGCGAAAGAAAACCGATGCGGCGGGAAAGGCGGAAATATTATCAAGATTCCAGTGTGGGATCATCGCAAAACCGAATATCAGAATGATCCCGACTTTTACCACCACCATCGGGCCGGAAATTTTAAATAATAGCTTTTCCCCGCCGGAGGCAATCACCACCAGCACGGCGAAAATCGCGACTTTATAGATAATAGACTGCGAAAGATCGGCCTCAGTAAGGCCGAAGGTTTTGATATAGGAGGCGCTATCAAACACCACCGACAGGGAGTAAATAAACACCCCGTGGATAATCATAAGAAAATAGATTACACCGAGAAAAATGCCCCAGTTTTTGCCAAGATAGTGACTGATAATATCCGTATAATCGTCACAGGTTTCGCTTTCAGATAACGTTTTTAGATAAATATCCTGCACAATATAGGTAGCGGGATAGGCGATGATAAAAGCGGTAATAAATACCCAGATCCCCTTGAGACCGATTTGCACTGGCATTAAGACGGTACCGGCGCCGATCGCCATACCGATACACAAGAGCACCCAGCCAAAATCATATTTTGTAAACGGTAATCTCGTTGAAAGCGGTGTGGTCGTAGCGTTACTGTTATTTAATGGTAATGTGTCGTCCTGCATAGAGCCCCCTGCCCAAAATATACGCAGCTCTCTCATAAAGAATGCTGCCTATAACCAGGCTATAGTGCCTTGATACCCGATGCGGCAAACCGGTGACAGCGGTTCGCCGAGCAATCGTCAGAATGCTGCTTTTCTGCTGGCGCGTTCAAGGTCATGAATAATATCGTCGGGATCTTCAGGTCCCGCTGAAAGACGGATAAGTTCGTCGGTAATACCTGCTTTTAGCCATTCCTCTGGCGCAACAGGCGAATATGTCATAGACGCAGGATGCTGAACGAGGGTTTCGGTATCACCGGGACTGGCCGCGAGGAGGCATAATTTACAGAATTGAGCGGCTGACTGCCAGCCTCAGAAATGCTGAATGTATTCTGGCAAATAAAAGTAATCGTCTGCGAAGCGTCACGCAGATTGCACGTTAGCGCCGTGCCGGGACGGGGATTTTGCCGTAATATCAGCAGCAAGCCGGGTTTACCCGGTGAGGCGCAATGTTGCGGGGGCTTGATCCCCGGCGGCATAGGTTGCTGGATAGAGAAAACCCCCGCACGTTGACTGGTATAAACCTGGCAACCTGACGGGGGCTAACTTGAACCTCAACACATCAAGGATAGCCGCGAACGGTTGCCATTGCAACAAGGCGGCTATATGTGTTAACCCAAAGCTGTAATGTCCCCTTTGACCAATTCTAAAATGTCCCCTGCTGATTTTCCC
>NZ_JBKFSV010000020.1:0-58957 GCF_046569445.1 Salmonella sp. 741265050_HSA
TTAAAGCTGAAAGCTTTCCGGAACCCCCAGCCTAGCTGGGGGTTTTCCATAGACAAAAAAAGCGAGTCATCAGACTCGCTTCTACAGACGTGCAATGCAAATTATTTTTTAGCGGCGAAACGCGCTGCTGCTTCGTCCCAGTTCACCACGTTCCAGAACTCTTTGATGTAGTCCGGGCGGCGGTTCTGGAATTTCAGGTAGTAAGCGTGTTCCCACACGTCCAGACCCAGGATCGGGAAGCCGGAAGCGCCGGAAATGGCTTCACCCATCAGCGGGGAATCCTGGTTTGCGGTAGAAACCACAGCCAGTTTGTCACCTTTCAGCACCAGCCACGCCCAGCCGGAGCCGAAACGGGTTGCTGCTGCTTTTTCGAATTCAGCTTTGAAGTTGTCAACGGAACCGAAGTCACGCTCAATAGCCGCTTTCAGATCGCCCTGCAGAGTGGTGCCTTTTTTCAGCCCTTTCCAGAACAGGCTGTGGTTAGCGTGGCCGCCCGCGTTGTTACGCAGCACGGTTTTTTTGTCCGCTGGCACCTGATCCAGTTTAGTAATCAGTTCTTCAACCGGCAGGTTAGCAAACTCAGGCAGGTTTTCCAGCGCCGCGTTAGCGTTGTTGACATAGGTTTGATGGTGTTTGGTGTGGTGAATCTCCATCGTCTGCTTATCGAAGTGCGGTTCCAGTGCATCATAAGCGTACGGCAGGGATGGCAGTGTATAACTCATAATCATCTCCATTATTGTCGAGCGGCACAGTGTTAACGCCGCGTAAGCAGTTGGTTCATTATAGTTAATTAAATGATATTGAAAATGATTATCAATGCCGTACTTTTTCCAGGGTTATAAACGTTACGGCATCCGCTTAAAAAAATCGTTTTTTACGCCTCCAACCGAAACCGCCTGTTGATGAATTCCTGGAAATCATGAAATGTGAAACAGGGTTTCAAAATCTTTCTTTTGGTGCCAGATTTTGTCAGCGGTGGCAAAATCAAGAAGGTTATAATTTCACCATGCAATTACATTCCCGGTAAATTATTACAATTGCGAGGGAATCATGAAGCAACCTGGTTTTATACGTCTGGCTACGTTGGCCTTACTCTCCACACTCTCTTTCTTCTCCCACGGCGAAACCATTTTGCGCCTGGCCTACGCTGAAAATAGCCAGCCGGTAAAAGATGCGTTGCACTTCCTGGGGCAGCAAGTTGAAGAGAAAACGGGCGGCGATATCAAAGTACAGTACTTCCCGGACGGACAGCTTGGCGGCGAGCGCGAACTGGTGGAGTTGACGCAGGTCGGCGTCGTCGACATCACTAAAGTGTCGTCCGGGCTGATGGAGAGTTTTTCGCCTGAGTACGGCGTGTTCTCACTTCCCTACCTGTTTGCCACCGTCGAGGAATACTACCGCGTAATGGATAACCCACAGGTGATGGAGCCTGTTTATCAGTCCACCGCCGCACAGGGGTTTGTCGGCGTAGGCTGGTATGATTCCGGCGCGCGTAATTTTTATATGAGCAAAGCGCCGGTTAAACGCATTGAGGATTTACGCGGGAAGAAGATCCGCGTCATGCAGAGTGAGACGGCGATCCAAACCCTCAAACTGCTGGGCGCTTCGCCCATCGCCATGAGCCAGGCGGAGGTCTATACCTCGTTACAACAAGGCATTCTCGACGGTGCGGAAAACAATGAGTTCGCTCTCACCATCGCCCGCCACGGCGAAGTCGCCCGTTATTACACCTACGATATGCACACCCGCATTCCCGATATCCTGCTAATGAGTACCCTCACGCTGGAAAAGCTGACGCCGGAACAGCAACGCATCGTCGAAGCCGCCATCAAGGCGTCGATCGAATTTGAGAAAGCCGCATGGGACAAGGAAATAGAGAAAACCAGGCTGGCGGCGGTAAAAGATTTCAACGTTGAATTCTACGAGATCGACAAAAAGCCCTTCCAGAAGGCGGTACAGCCTATTTACGACGGTCTGAAAAACAAACCGCGGCTTTACGGGCTGTATCAACGTATCCAGACAGCAAAAAATTAATCTAATCAGGAAATTAAGATGAACACATTCAGAAAAGGACTTGATTTATTGCTGGGCGCTATCTGTTGCCTGGTGCTGGCGATAATGGTTGGCATCGCCTGCTGGCAGGTGGTGAGCCGCTACATTCTGGGCGTTCCCAGCACCCTTACCGAAGAGATGCTGCGATTTCTCCTGGTGTGGGTATCAATGCTGGGCATGGCTTTTGTCGCCGGTCAGAAACAGCATATCAGTCTGACTATCTTACTGGATAAGGTGTCGCCGACGATTCGCGGCTGGTGGGATATTATTCTGCAGGTCATTTTTATCGCGTTTTCCATTTGGGTATTGATTATCGGCGGCTTAAAGATTTCTGCGATTTCTATGCTGCAAATCTCCCCTGCGCTGGGCATTCCGATGGGAAAAATTTATTACGCGCTCCCCTGCGCGGGCGTACTGATCATCCTCTATGGGCTGCTGAATATCGTTGACGCCCTGAAAGCTATCCATTCCGCCACGGATACCACTGAGCACACTCTGGAGAAATCACATGATTGACCCTATTTTTGCGTCCTGTACGCTAATTGCCGTCTTTGTTGTTTTACTGGCCATGGGCGCGCCTATCGGGATCTGCATCGTTATCGCCTCTTTCAGCACCATGATGCTGGTACTGCCTTTCGATATTTCGATGTTCGCCACCGCGCAAAAAATGTTCTCCAGCCTGGACAGTTTTGCCTTGCTGGCCGTGCCGTTCTTCGTTTTGTCCGGGGTGATCATGAATAGCGGGGGAATTGCCGCCCGGCTGGTCAATTTTGCCAAACTGTTTACTGGCAAACTGCCCGGCTCGCTCTCTTACACCAACATCGTCGGCAATATGATGTTTGGTGCAATTTCCGGATCGGCAATTGCCGCCTCAACCTCCATCGGCGGCGTGATGGTGCCGATGAGCGCGCGCGAAGGTTACGATCGCGGCTTTGCGGCCGCGGTGAATATCGCCTCCGCGCCGACGGGAATGTTAATTCCGCCCACCACGGCTTTTATCCTTTATGCGCTGGCAAGCGGGGGAACATCGATTGCCGCTCTGTTCGCCGGCGGTCTGGTTGCGGGTGTGCTGTGGGGCGTTGGCTGTATGCTGGTCACGCTGGTGGTCGCTAAGCGTCGAAATTATCGGGTTTTCTTCACCGTCCAAAAAGGCATGGCGCTAAAAGTTGCCGTTGAGGCCATTCCCAGCCTGTTACTGATCGTGATTATCGTCGGCGGCATTGTGCAGGGGATTTTCACCGCCATTGAAGCCTCCGCGATTGCCGTGGTGTATACGTTATTGCTGACGATGGTGTTTTACCGCACGCTGAAAATTAAGGATTTGCCTTCGATTTTGCTCCAGACAGTGGTAATGACCGGGGTCATCATGTTCCTGCTGGCAACCTCTTCGGCGATGTCCTTCTCAATGTCGATCACCAATATTCCTGCAGCGCTGAGCGATATGATCCTCGGTATTTCCGCCAATAAACTGGTTATCCTGTTAGTCATTACCGTCTTTTTGTTGATTATCGGCGCATTTATGGATATCGGTCCGGCCATTCTGATTTTTACCCCGATTCTGCTGCCGATCATGGCTAAACTAGGCGTCGATCCGGTGCATTTCGGCATTATCATGATCTATAACCTGGCGATTGGCACCATTACGCCGCCAGTTGGCAGTGGTTTATATGTCGGTGCGAGCGTCGGTAAGGTCAAAGTTGAGGAAGTGATTAAACCGTTGCTGCCTTTTTACGGCGCGATTATCGGCGTTCTGTTATTAATTACCTACATTCCGGAAATCACACTGTTTTTACCCCGTCTACTGGGCATCATGTAAGCGCATAGTTTCCTGCGCATCTCGTTGCCGGATGGCGATTCGCGTCTTATCCGGCCAACGCGCGATAATAATTATCCGCAGGTAATCACCAGGTAAAAAAAACCGGCTACCTATAAAGTAGCCGGAAAAGGGAATAAATAATAAACAGGGATAATGATTAGAATGTGTAGCCTATACCCACGCGGAAACGGGTTTGTCTTTCATCGCTGTTGCTATTGACGGAAACATTACCTACCTCAACGAATGGCGACCATTGGTCAATAATATAGGCAGTTCTGAAGTTATATTCATAATTATCTTTGCCGCCATCGTAAAGATCATATTTATCGGCTTTCTTATAAATCCCTTCAATTGTCCAGTCAAAGTTGTTCCATTTATAACCTGCCCAGACATCCATACGATTGATGGTATCATCATCCCGGATATCAGAAGAACGGCGTACATATTCAAAACGATAGCGCGCGCCAACCCACCAGCTTTCATTTAATGTCCACGTCGCGCGGAAGTAAGGCTTATAGGTAGAGTAACCATTGCCTGTTTCCAGCACAAAACCCGGTTGCCAGGCGACATCACCGGTTTTAAATTGGTAGCTTATCGTATATTCGTTGCCCTGTGTTTCCAGGTCATTAAACGCTTTATTGGTGTCATCCCCGCCTGATTTTGAGATAGCTTCTATCGCAAAACCAACACCATTCGCAAACCGATGAGAAATATACGCACGGTCATAGTTAGCTTTACTATCATCAAGATATTCATGACGAACATCGACATATACTGCATGCGCATTTGTTACAACAAGAGGTAATAGTAAGAAAAGAGATTTTCTCATAACAGAATCCATTTAATTTAAAATTAAAACGTTGTTTTATGTCAGGCCGTTACAACCATAATACGCAATGTGAATGGCGACAATATAGGCAAAGATCTTTAATTTAAAATTGGGATAATGTTCAAAAAGCAAAATAAAATAAATGAAATTTATATTCGCCATATAACATAAAAATCAAAAAACCATCAACAAAGCCAATATAGGGATTTCCCTATATTTATATTTCATTGATTCCTAACGTTAATTTCAATATATTTAAATTGTAAATACAAATAAAACAACTAAATAATTACTGTATAACTACCCTTTTATCAAACGGTAAGTCAGACTATTCCCATTATGTGAGCTCACGCAGCGTTTTCTTTGCATTGCTGCCAGCTAAGTCGTTTCGTGTCGTTATGATGAAGGTATTTTAGAAAACCAATATTACCCACTGATTTAAATAACATCCAGACGGTCATGATGCGCTCCGACTTTTTTAAAACGTGAAGTTAATCACTTCATTAACGTGCTGATTGCCAGAATACACCCAACGGCGGCAATCGTTATAAGGTTACCAGGCTGCGTAATTTTTAAACTCATGCAAACGGAAGGGGTATCCCGTCCATAAAAAATAATGAGGAACATGTCATGAGTAACGCGATTACGATGGGTATTTTCTGGCATTTGATAGGGGCGGCCAGTGCAGCCTGCTTCTATGCTCCGTTCAAGCAAGTGAAACAGTGGTCATGGGAAACCATGTGGTCAGTGGGCGGCATCGTCTCCTGGCTTATTCTGCCGTGGACAATTAGCGCTCTGTTACTGCCTGATTTCTGGGCCTATTATGGACAGTTTAACCTCTCCACCCTTTTACCGGTTTTTCTGTTCGGCGCCATGTGGGGCATCGGCAATATTAACTACGGTCTGACTATGCGTTATCTCGGGATGTCGATGGGTATCGGCATCGCTATTGGCATTACGCTTATCGTCGGCACGCTGATGACGCCTATCATCAACGGTAACTTCGATGTGTTACTCCATACCGAAGGGGGACGCATGACGCTACTTGGCGTTTTTGTCGCGCTGATCGGCGTCGGGATTGTGACGCGCGCCGGACAGTTAAAAGAACGCAAAATGGGCATTAAAGCGGAGGAGTTCAATCTGAAGAAAGGGCTTCTGCTGGCAGTGATGTGCGGTATTTTCTCGGCGGGGATGTCTTTTGCCATGAACGCCGCGAAACCGATGCATGAAGCTGCTGCCGCGCTTGGCGTTGACCCGCTCTATGTCGCGCTGCCGAGTTACGTGGTGATTATGGGCGGCGGCGCGCTGGTTAACCTCGGTTTCTGTTTTATCCGCCTGGCAAAAGTACAAAATCTGTCGATAAAAGCCGACTTCTCGCTGGCAAGACCGTTGATTATCAGCAATATTCTGCTGTCCGCGCTTGGCGGTCTGATGTGGTATTTGCAGTTCTTTTTCTATGCCTGGGGTCACGCGCGCATTCCAGCGCAATATGACTACATGAGCTGGATGCTGCACATGAGCTTCTATGTGCTGTGCGGGGGGCTTGTCGGTCTGGTGCTAAAAGAGTGGAAAAATGCTGGCCGCCGTCCCGTTGCCGTATTAAGCCTCGGCTGCGTGGTAATTATTATCGCGGCGAATATTGTCGGTTTAGGCATGGCCAGTTAATCGCTTTGATTACTGAGATGGCGCCATTGGCTCGGCGTCATCCCGGTTTCCCGTGTGAACACCACTGAAAAATAATTACTATCTTCAAAGCCGCACTGCATCGAAATCTCGCTAATCATCAGCGGGCTATGCTGAAGCAGATACTGCGCGTGGCAAATACGGACCTGGCGTAAATATTGATTAATCGTCATCCCGGTTTGGGCGCGAAACTGCTGCCGCAGCACCCGTTCGCTGCATTGTTCCTGCTGGCAAAACGCATCCAGCGCAAAGGGACGCTCAAGGCTATTAGCCAAAGCGGTAATTAATTTATCCAACAGGGTTTCTCTGGAGGTTGCCGGAAGATCGTCGGTCGCGTAGCGATGCCGTTTTAACGTCATCACCAGTTGACCAAACAGCAATTCCGCCATCTCATTCGCCAGCGGATCGCGCCCATTACTCTCATGTTCAAGCTGGTTAATGACCTGCCGCGCCTGATTCATTCCCATACTGCCCAGCCGCCAGTGAGGATGCCACTGCGCTCCCTGAAAGCCGGGAATCATCGCCTGCCAGTTTACATTGAGTTTCAAACGCTCCGGGCAGTAAATGATATTTTGCAGCACCAGATCGTTAACGGAGGTATAGGAGTGTTTGTCTTCAGCACGAATGTAAAACAGATCGCCGCGGGTAATTCTGTATGGGCGCTCATTAAGAACGTGTAGGCCATTGCCCCGCCAGACCATCACCAGTTCACAAAACTCATGCGTATGTTCCGCAAAAACATCCTGTGGATAGCGATCGGCAACCGTAACGGCCTGCTGCTCATCAGTAAAAAAATCTTTTTTCAAAAGGATTAACTGATTTGCCACCGCAGCACCTCATGTTGAATGCTTGCCGGATGGCGCTACGCTTATTCTGTCTACCGCTCGCCGCCGTAGGCCAGGTAAGGCGCAGCCGCCATCCGGTATTAAAGGGTATAATTATCAGCATATTGGCGACGAAAACGTTGATAGCGTTCGCGTTACTGGATTATCGCATCGCGTCCCTGACGGATATCCCGCGGCGACCAGTTAAATTCTCGGCGAAACAGAGTCGAAAAGTGGTTACTGTCGCCAAAACCGCAGCGGTACGCGATTTCTGTCACGCTATGATCGCTATGGCGTAATAAATGCCGGGCTTTGATCAAACGCAGGCGATTAAGGTAACGTTGCGGCGTCAGCCCGGTATGCTGTTTAAGCTGACGATGCAGCGTGCGTAGCGACAGCGAAAACTGTTCAGCTACCGCCTCCCAGCAGACCTCCTCCGCAAAATGGTCTTCCAGCCATGCCATCAGTTGGTTGAGTTTGGCGTCGTTATTGGTCGCGCCTTCCATCAGGCTACTGCGGCGTAACAACACCAGTAGTTGCATAAACAAAATTTCGCGATTCGCCACGGCAGGCGCATCCATGCCGTCTCCGGCGCGCTCCATCAGACCGACCAACTGGCGCACCTGCTGCAACACACTCTGATTCACCCGCCAGTGCGAAGGATAGTAACCATCCTGCTCCTGCGGCAGCAATTGATCCAGCCCCGCCAGGAATTGGAAAGCGTCCGGCGAACGCCACAGTACATTCGTCAGGCATAGGTTGTCGGTATGTTCATATAAATGCCGGTCGTGATCGCGAACAAAACACACGGTACCGCCGCTGATGGTATACGGCTGCCCGTTGAATACATGAATGCCCGTACCGTGTTCCACAATCACGATTTCATGAAAATCATGATGATGTTCAGGGAAAGCGGCTTGCGGCAGACGGGGTTCAATCGCCACGGGCGCTTTACCTGATGGAAAAAAATCCACGCTATGCAGTACGGTCATGGTTGCTTCCTCCTGAATTCAACATGTCCGAATAGTAATTAAGGGCTATCGGCCTCACCTTAAATTTTTGACGCTAAAGCGCGCAAACATGGTCTTTTTTTCAAGAAAAGGCGGGAAAAAGCGGGAAATGCGGACGACATCACACCGGCCTATTAGTAGAAACTGTGAACGCTATCACGTTCATCTTTGCCTTGTTGCCAGCGGCTCATTTTCCTGTCAGTAACGAGAAGGTAGGTCTTTGAGGGCTTTTTTAGACTGTGCGCAATGACTCTAAGAAGGACCTGATTATGACTTTTCGCCATTGTGTCGCGGTTGATCTCGGCGCATCCAGCGGGCGCGTGATGCTGGCGCGTTACGACAGCAAACACCGTACCCTGACGCTACGTGAAATTCACCGTTTTGTGAACTGCCTACAAAAAACAGACGGGTTTGACACCTGGGACATCGACAGTCTGGAAAAGGATATCCGTCTTGGTCTGAAGAAAGTCTGCAATGAAGGCATTCTTATCGACAGCATCGGCATCGACACCTGGGGCGTCGATTATGTCCTGCTGGATAAACAAGGTCAGCGTGTCGGCCTGCCGGTCTCCTACCGCGATAACCGTACCACGGGCATCATGTCGCAAGCGCTGGTCCAGATCGGCAAAAGCGAAATCTATCGCCGCAGCGGGATTCAGTTTCTGCCGTTTAACACCATCTATCAGCTACGCGCGCTGACGAAACAACAGCCTGAGTTAACAGCGCAGGTCGCTCATGCGCTGCTGATGCCCGATTATTTCAGCTACCGCCTGACCGGTGAAATGAACTGGGAATACACCAACGCCACGACCACCCAGTTGGTCAATATCAATACCGATGACTGGGACGAGACCCTGCTGACATGGACTGGCGCGAAAAAGAGCTGGTTCGGTCGCCCCTCGCACCCTGGCAATGTTATCGGCGACTGGATTTGCCCGCAGGGCAACCGTATTCCGGTGGTAGCCGTCGCCAGCCACGATACCGCCAGCGCCGTTATTGCCTCTCCGCTGGCAAATAAACATAGCGCTTACCTGTCTTCAGGCACCTGGTCGTTGATGGGTTTTGAAAGCAAAATGCCCTACACCACTGACGAGGCGCTGGCTGCCAATATCACCAACGAAGGCGGCGCGGAAGGGCGTTATCGGGTACTGAAAAACATTATGGGTTTGTGGCTGCTCCAGAGTGTGCTGAAAGAACGGCGCATTACCGATCTGCCTGCGCTTATCGCCCAAACAGAAGCGCTGCCGGCCTGCCGTTTCCTGATTAACCCGAATGACGATCGCTTTATCAATCCTGACGATATGAGCGCCGAAATCCAGGCCGCCTGTCGCGAGACCGACCAGCCCGTTCCCGTCAGCGATGCCGAACTGGCGCGCTGCATTTTCGACAGTCTGGCGCTGTTGTATGCCGACATTTTGCACGAACTGGCAAATCTGCGCGGCGAAAAATTTACCCAACTGCATATTGTCGGCGGCGGCTGCCAAAACGCGCTACTCAACCAGTTGTGCGCCGATGCATGTGGCATTCGCGTGATGGCCGGGCCGGTTGAAGCCTCCACCCTTGGCAATATTGGTATTCAGCTTATGACCCTCGACGAATTAAACAACGTCGATGACTTCCGTCAGGTCATCAGCGCTAACTACGACCTGACAACCTATATCCCTAATCCTGATAGTGAAATTGCCCGCCACGTTGCGCAGTTTCAACCCAAACGACAGACAAAGGAGCTTTGCGCATGACCACTCAACTGGAACAAGCCTGGGAACTGGCAAAACAACGTTTCGCCGCAGTAGGTATTGATGTCGAGGAGGCGCTGCGCCAGCTCGATCGCCTGCCGGTTTCCATGCACTGCTGGCAGGGCGACGATGTTGCCGGATTCGAGAACCCGGAAGGTTCGTTGACGGGCGGAATTCAGTCAACCGGCAACTATCCGGGCAAAGCGCGTAACGCCACCGAACTGCGCGCCGATCTGGAACAGGCGCTGCGTCTGATCCCAGGACCAAAACGGCTGAACCTGCACGCCATTTATCTTGAGTCGGATACGCCGGTTGCTCGCGACCAGATCAAACCGGAGCATTTTAGAAACTGGGTGGAGTGGGCGAAAGCGAACCGGCTGGGGCTGGATTTCAACCCCACCTGTTTTTCTCATCCACTGAGCGCTGACGGTTTTACCCTCTCTCATCCAGACGCGAAAATTCGCCAGTTCTGGATCGATCACTGCAAAGCCAGCCGCCGCGTCTCGGCATACTTTGGTGAGCAGCTCGGTACGCCGTCGGTGATGAACATCTGGATCCCGGACGGCATGAAAGACATTACCGTCGACCGTTTAGCCCCGCGCCAGCGCCTGCTGGAAGCGCTGGATGAGGTCATTAGCGAGAAATTCGACCCGGCGCACCACATCGACGCCGTCGAAAGCAAACTGTTTGGTATCGGCGCGGAAAGCTACACCGTCGGCTCCAATGAGTTCTACATGGGCTACGCCACCAGCCGTCAGACCGCGCTGTGCCTGGATGCGGGCCACTTCCATCCCACTGAAGTGATTTCCGACAAAATTTCCGCCGCCATGCTCTATGTGCCACGGCTGCTGCTGCACGTCAGCCGCCCGGTACGCTGGGATAGCGACCACGTGGTGCTCCTGGACGATGAAACCCAGGCAATTGCCAGCGAGATCGTCCGTCATAACCTGTTCGACCGTGTGCATATCGGTCTGGATTTCTTCGACGCCTCTATCAACCGTGTCGCCGCGTGGGTTATCGGTACCCGCAACATGAAAAAAGCGCTACTGCGCGCTCTGCTGGAACCCACAGATCAACTGCGTCAGCTTGAGGCCAGCGGCGATTACACCGCGCGTCTGGCGCTGCTGGAAGAGCAAAAATCTCTGCCGTGGCAGGCCGTCTGGGAAATGTATTGCCAGCGTCACGACACGCCGGCTGGCAGCCAGTGGCTGGACAGCGTTCGCGCCTACGAAAAAGAGATCCTGAGCAAACGTAGCTGACAGCGACACCTGATCTGTAGGCCGGATAAGACGCCCGCGTCGCCATCCGGCAATAAATGAAACACGATTGCCGGATGGCGCTGCGCTTATCCGGCCTACGTAAGACCCGAATAACCTGCGGGCAATAAATGGGAACACGAACATGCAAAATATTACCGATTCCTGGTTTGTCCAGGGCATGATTAAAGCCACGTCTGATGCGTGGCTGAAAGGGTGGGACGAACGTAATGGCGGTAACCTGACGCTGCGTCTGGATGAAGCCGATATCGCGCCTTTTGCAGCTAATTTCCACGAAAAACCGCGCTACATCGCGCTAAGTCAACCCATGCCGCTGCTGGCGAATACGCCGTTTATCGTTACCGGTTCCGGCAAATTCTTCCGCAACGTGCAGCTCGATCCGGCAGCCAATTTAGGCGTGGTCAAAATCGACAGCGACGGCGCAGGCTACCACATTCTGTGGGGCTTAACCCACGACGCGGTACCCACCTCTGAACTCCCGGCGCATTTCCTCTCCCACTGCGAACGCATCAAAGCCACCCACGGCAAAGACCGCGTCATTATGCATTGCCATGCGACTAACCTGATCGCCCTCACCTACGTACTGGAAAACAACACTGCGCTGATCACCCGCAAACTGTGGGAAGGCAGCACCGAATGTCTGGTGGTATTCCCGGACGGCGTCGGCATTCTGCCGTGGATGGTGCCAGGCACCGATGAAATCGGCCAGGCCACCGCGCAAGAAATGCAGCAACATTCGCTGGTACTGTGGCCGTTCCACGGCGTGTTCGGAAGCGGACCTACGCTGGATGAAACCTTCGGTTTGATAGATACCGCAGAGAAATCCGCTGAGGTATTAGTCAAAATCTATTCGATGGGCGGTATGAAGCAGACCATCACGCGCGAAGAACTGGTCGCACTCGGCAAACGTTTTGGCGTGACACCGCTGGCCAGCGCCGTAGCGCTGTACTGATACCTCCCAACTCAACGCCGGATGCGGCTTTGCCTTATCCGGCCTACAGGTCGGTGCGCATTTTACCGTAGGCCCGATAAGCGTAGCGCCATCGGGCAACAGGGAATTTTTTTAAGGAGAATAGTGATGAGCTTTATGTTGGCACTGCCAAAAATTAGCCTGCATGGCGCTGGAGCGATTGCCGATATGGTGAACCTCGTGGCGAATAAGCAATGGGGCAAAGCGCTGATCGTTACCGATGGTCAACTGGTAAAGCTGGGCCTGCTGGATAGCCTGTTTAGCGCACTGGATGAACATCAAATGTCTTACCACCTGTTTGATGAGGTGTTCCCAAACCCGACAGAAGAGCTGGTGCAGAAAGGTTTTGCGGCGTATCAGAGCGCAGAATGTGACTACATTATCGCCTTCGGCGGCGGCAGCCCGATCGATACCGCTAAAGCGGTGAAAATTCTGACCGCCAACCCAGGTCCATCTACCGCCTACTCCGGCGTCGGCAAAGTGAAAAACGCCGGCGTACCGCTGGTAGCGATTAATACTACGGCAGGTACCGCGGCCGAGATGACCAGCAACGCGGTGATTATCGACTCTGCCCGTAAGGTCAAAGAGGTGATCATCGACCCGAATATCATCCCGGATATTGCCGTGGATGACGCCAGCGTCATGCTGGAAATCCCGGCGTCTGTGACCGCCGCAACCGGCATGGATGCCCTGACCCATGCGGTGGAAGCCTATGTCTCCGTTGGCGCGCATCCGCTCACCGACGCTAACGCGCTGGAAGCGATTCGCTTAATCAATTTGTGGCTACCGAAAGCGGTTGACGATGGCCATAACCTCGAAGCCCGTGAGCAAATGGCATTCGGCCAGTACCTGGCGGGTATGGCGTTCAACAGCGCTGGTTTGGGGCTGGTTCACGCGCTGGCGCACCAGCCGGGCGCAACCCACAATCTGCCGCACGGCGTCTGCAACGCTATCCTGCTGCCAATTGTCGAGAACTTTAACCGTCCGCACGCCGTCGCGCGTTTTGCCCGCATCGCACAGGCGATGGGCGTGGAGACGCGCGGTATGTCTGACGAAGCCGCAAGTCAGGAAGCGATTAACGCTATCCGTACGCTGAGCAAACGCGTCGGCATTCCAGACGGTTTCAGCACGTTGGGCGTCACAAAAGAAGATATCGAAGGCTGGCTGGATAAAGCCCTCGCCGACCCGTGCGCGCCGTGTAACCCGCGCACCGCCAGCCGCGATGAAGTTCGCGAGCTGTACCTGGAGGCGTTATGATCCGCAAAGCCTTTGTGATGCAGGTAAATGCCGACGCGCACGAGGAGTATCAGCGTCGTCATAACCCAATCTGGCCGGAGCTGGAAGCCGTATTAAAATCTCACGGCGCGCATCACTACGCGATTTATCTCGATCAGGAGCGCAATCTGCTGTTCGCCACCGTTGAGATTGAATCCGAGGAACGCTGGAACGCCGTTGCCAGCACCGACGTTTGCCAGCGTTGGTGGAAACATATGCGTGACGTTATGCCCGCGAATCCGGATAACAGCCCGGTCAGCGCAGAGCTAAAAGAGGTGTTCTATCTGCAGTAAGTCGTGTGCCCGGTGGCGCAAGCTTACCGGGCCTACAGTTTTATTTTTTGTCGGCCGGATAAGGCGGTTACGCCGCCATCCGGCAATTTCAATTCTGCTCCGCTACCAGGATAGCCTGTGTATCCGGTTCCAGCGCTTTAAAGATATGCGCCTGGTCGCCGGGATAACAAATGTAATCGCCCTCCGCCAGCTCTTCCGGCGCCTCGGTTAAGCCGACGAGGGCTTTTCCCTGCGTAACAATAATATGTTCCACCGACCCCGGCGGATGCGGGTGAGAGATCCGGTCGGCCCCCGGCTGCGTCAACAGCAGATAGATATCACGCCGCGCGCCGGGCGGACACGCCGCCAGTAATATCGCCTGATAATGCGCCTGCTCCGCCACCACTTTGGTGCCTTCTCCGCGGCGAATCACCTGCGTTTTTTGTACCTGCGGCTCCAGCAGCCTGGCAAAGGGAATGTCGAGCGCGACGCATAGCGACCATAACGTCTCCAGGCTGGGGTTGCCGTTCCCTGCTTCCAGTTGTGAAAGCGTAGATTTAGCGATGCCTGCGCGCCGCGCAATCTCCGCCAGCGACAGTCCGGTTCGCTGGCGTTCGCGTACCAGGCTTCTGGCAATGACGCTAATAGGTTGTGTCATAAAGCATCCAACGTTCACTATAACGAACGAAATGTTCGTCTTGTAAAGCAAATCTGTTCCGTTCATTATAATGAAAATTCGTTCGATATGACTAAAGAAGATGAAACACTATTTTTCCTGTCTCAAAGGAGACACGATAAAAGCGATATTTTTAGTGTGCCTGGCCGTGGGCGTCGTCGGCATGTCCTATGGCTCACTGGCGATGGCCTACGGTTTCCCACTGTGGGTGCCGTTTGTCCTCTCTATTTTTGTACTGGCGGGCGCGTCCGAATTTATGTTTATCGGCATTGTTGCCAGCGGCGGCAATCCGTTAGCGGCGGCGGCGGCAGGACTGCTGGTGAATGCGCGCCACGTGCCGTTTGGCGTAACGGTGCGCGATTTGGTTGGCACCCGCGCCGCCAGCTTTTTCGGCTGCCATATTATGAATGATGAGAGCGTGGTGTTCGGCCTGTCGCAAAAAACACCCGAACAACGTAAAGCCGCCTACTGGCTATGCGGTCTGGGCGTCGCCCTATTCTGGCCGATTGGCACACTGATTGGCGCAGGTGTCGGCAAACTGCTCCCGGCCCCAGAAACCATCGGTCTGGATGCCGTATTCCCGGCAATCTTACTGGCGCTGGTGATCCCGGCGTTTAAAAACCGCACCACATTGATTCGTGGTTGCAGCGGCGCCGCGCTGTCGCTTGCCGCCGTTCCCTTTGTGGCTGCCGGATTGCCGGTGTTGCTTTCGCTGCTTGGCCTACTGGCGAGGAAAAAATAATGGGCAATATGACGCTATTTATTATCGGTATTGCTCTTTTATCTGCGGGAACCTATTTGATGCGCCTCGGCGGCGCGAAACTTGGCAGCCGTCTGGCGCTGTCTGAGCGTTCACAGGCGCTGCTCTCGGATGCGGCAACGGTGCTGCTATTCTCCGTCGCGCTGGCAACCACCTTTTACGAAGGCGAACATTTTGCCGGAATGGCGCGCGTTCTTGGGGTTGGCTTCGCCGTATTTTTAGCCTGGCGTAAAATGCCGCTTATTGTGGTGATTATCGCCGCTGCAGTGGTGACCGCGTTATTACGAATGGCGGGTATTAATTAACGTCTTACAGAACAGTTGGACGTGACACCCTATAAGTGATGAAGGCTGGGCCGCCCTATGCTGAAGAGGCCCAGAATTTTCGCATCAGGCGGGATAAATGCTTTCCATATAAATGCCGATCCTCAATTACACTACCAGTGTCTTCCAGCGTGACGTCAACATCTTGTGATAGCTTCAGATTACTGGTTTTCCTAATAACTCTCCTTAGTTAATGTTACGTCAGCTATTTTTACGGATATTGCCTGACGAAGAACACATGAACGAAAAAAGCGCCTGATCGGCGCTTTTTATTGGCGTTATAGCGTAATTTTATAGGCGCTTGCGCCAGCCTGCACGCAGTTAATGTGCCGTCACTCAACGCAGGCGATTATAATCATCCACCATCTCGTTATAACTTCTCAACGACGCCGGATAAGAATCCGCAACCATCCATCCTGTTGCAGGGTCCTGCACCCGTTTCTTTTCAAAATCAGAATACTCAACATTGTCTCTGATGCGACGAATATATTTTTTAGCTTGTAGCTGATAATCAGCCGCAGAGCTGATGAAAGAAGAATTACGGCCATCAGTATTCACTTCTTTCAATTGCGCAATCATTGTTTCCAGTTCCGCGACTTTTTTCATCATCGCTTCGGCATCAAAGGTATCGGCAGAAATAACCTTGTTGATCTGCTTTGCCGAGATCATGACAGCCAGAGAATAATAGTTAAATGTTTTACCTTCCGCTTCTTCTATTCTCTTCAACTGTGTCAATTGCCGCCTGTCATTTATCTCCTGAATAGCCTCATGATATTTTTCCGAGACGGGTTTAAAATCCTCGATATTCTTCAGTAATGTCTGATGCAGCGCCTTACCTTTAGCAAAGGCATCATCTTTATAGTTTTCCTGGGTATAATATTTTTCCATTTCGTTAATGGTATTACCCAGCGCGGCGGCGCTATCAATATAGCTAACGGCAACGCCATCAATAGGCTCAAGTAATGGCGTTAAGGCGGCCACCTGTTTCATCTCTTTCTGGCAATTCGTGATGTAAGACTCCGTAATACCATAAATGCCATAAACCAGGCTCTCTTTCCCTGTCGGACCTTTTTTAAAGTCTTTCACCCAATCCGCGTAACGCGCCAGACTGTGCTGAACGGGCAATTGAAGTTTATTAAAACAATCGATATAGACATCCATTTTTTCACTATAAACTTCTTCAGCGTCAACCTCCGGCTGAGCTGGCGTTTCTGGCTTCGCCGCCGGGGGCTGAGTTGCCGTTTCTGGCTTCGCTGCTGAGAGCTGCGCTGGACTTTCGTCAGATTGCGTTTCCGGCGTCTGAGAAGGCGCTGGCGTCGCAGGCTGACTGCTGGCGGCCGGCGTCGCCTCGGTTTTAACATTATTGTCATCACATCCTGTTGCGCCCAGGGTCATTAGCGCAATGATTATCGCTGAGGATAATAAATTCCTTTTCATTTAATTGCCTTTTGTATATTTACGTTGGGGTTCTCTTATTTTAACGAAAATATGGCCTCGCCACTATACGTCATTCCGTTATTAAGAGAGGCTGTAAAATCCAGAAAATATATATTTCATATACCATCATTCTACATAAAATATATATTAAATTAATAATATATATTTTACGCAAATGTAGAGGGTACTATTTTAGTCTGCGATTAACCGCTGCGGATGGGTATAAATCGTCGCCCGACCCGGCTTACAGAACCCCACCAGCGTAAGATTACACCGTTCAGCGACGTCAACCGCGAGCGTGGTGGCAGCAGAAACCGCAAACAAAATTTCCACACCACACATCGCCGACTTCTGCACCATTTCGTAACTCGCACGACTGGAAACCAGCGCCGCGCCTTGCCGCCATTCCTCACCCTCCGTGGCGCGGCGACCGAGCAGTTTATCCAGCGCAACGTGGCGTCCGACATCTTCATGGCCCCCCGCCAGTTCACCCGACGGCATGACCCACGCCGCAGCGTGCGTACAACCCGTCAGCTTACCCGTCGGTTGAAAATCATTCAGATGTTTTAACGCGCGATCAAGGTTACCGAGATTAAACGTTTGGCTAAACGGCAGCGGTTGCACCGGCTTACCGATGTCATTGAGCTGTTCCACGCCACACACGCCGCAACCGGTACGTCCGGCCAGCGCGCGACGACGCGCTTTCAGCCCCATAAATCGACGGCTGGAAAGATCAATCTGCACTTCAAGTCCGTTACAGGACGGCACAACGTCCATGCCATAGATTTCACGCGGGCTGTCAATGATCCCTTCCGACAGAGAAAACCCTATTGCGAAATGCGTCAGATCTTTCGGAGAAGCCATCATAACGACATGCGAAATACCGTTATACACCAGTGCCACTGGCACTTCCTCGGCAACATCATCAAGTTGGGGGGACTGCAAATCCTCGCGTTTCCAGAGAGTCAACTGGCGTGAGGTTGTGAAATCAGTCACATTTAGGACTTCTTCAGACAGTATATTGTTCACTTTCTTTTAACCATATAAGAACACACACACCAACATTATGGTATTCTGTTACAACTCCTCCCGGATGGAGGAAAATTTATCCAATTCTGAACCTTTGCGGGCCCGTCCGCAAAGAAAAATAACAACCACTCCCTGAGCGTTTCGGATAGAGAAATGTGAAAGAGAAGTGACAATGTCGAAACAAGGAGCAAACCATGCAGGTCAGCAGAAGGCAGTTCTTTAAGATCTGCGCTGGCGGTATGGCAGGCACCACGGCGGCGGCACTGGGCTTCGCGCCCGGCGTAGCGCTAGCGGAAACACGGCAATATAAACTGCTGCGCACCCGCGAAACCCGTAACACCTGCACCTACTGTTCCGTTGGCTGCGGGCTGTTGATGTACAGCCTCGGCGACGGTGCGAAAAACGCCAAAGCATCTATTTTCCATATCGAAGGGGACCCGGATCATCCGGTAAGCCGTGGCGCGCTGTGCCCGAAAGGGGCCGGTCTGGTGGACTTTATCCACTCTGAAAGCCGCCTGAAATTCCCGCAATACCGCGCGCCGGGTTCAGATAAGTGGCAACAAATCAGTTGGGAAGAAGCGTTTGACCGCATCGCTAAACTGATGAAGGAAGATCGCGACGCCAACTATCAGGCGCAGAACGCCGAAGGCGTTACCGTTAACCGCTGGCTCACCACCGGGATGCTGTGCGCTTCCGCATCCAGTAACGAGACGGGTTATTTAACGCAAAAATTCTCCCGCGCGCTGGGTATGCTCGCGGTCGACAACCAGGCGCGTGTCTGACACGGACCAACGGTAGCAAGTCTTGCTCCAACATTTGGTCGCGGTGCGATGACCAACCACTGGGTCGACATCAAGAACGCCAACCTCGTCGTGGTGATGGGCGGTAACGCCGCAGAAGCTCACCCGGTCGGGTTCCGCTGGGCGATGGAAGCCAAAATTCACAACGGCGCGAAGCTGATTGTGATCGATCCGCGCTTTACGCGTACCGCGTCGGTGGCCGATTTCTATGCGCCAATACGCTCTGGTACTGACATTGCCTTCTTGTCAGGCGTGATGCTGTATCTGCTGACCAACGAAAAATACAACCGTGAATACACCGAGGCCTATACCAATGCCAGCCTGATCGTGCGTGAAGATTTTGGCTTCGATGATGGTCTGTTCACCGGCTACGACGCAGATAAGCGGCAGTACGATAAAACCAGTTGGCACTATGAACTGGACGAAAACGGTTTTGCCAAACGCGATACGACACTGCAACACCCGCGCTGTGTCTGGAATCTGTTGAAACAGCATGTCTCACGCTATACGCCGGACGTGGTAGAAAATATCTGCGGTACGCCGAAAGCGGACTTCCTGAAAGTGTGCGAGTACATTGCAGAAACCAGCGCAAAAGATAAAACCGCGTCGTTCCTGTACGCGCTGGGCTGGACGCAGCATTCCATCGGCGCGCAGAACATCCGTACTATGGCGATGATCCAGCTTCTGCTCGGTAACATGGGGATGGCGGGCGGCGGCGTTAACGCCCTGCGCGGTCACTCCAATATTCAGGGACTGACCGACTTAGGACTGCTGTCGCAAAGTCTGCCGGGCTACCTGACGCTACCGAGCGAAAAACAGACCGACCTGCAAACCTATCTGGCTGCCAATACGCCGAAGCCATTGCTGAAGGATCAGGTCAACTACTGGGGCAACTATCCGAAATTCTTCGTCTCGATGATGAAGGCCTTCTTTGGTGATAAAGCGACAGCGGAAAATAGCTGGGGCTTCGACTGGCTACCGAAGTGGGACAAAGGCTACGACGTGTTGCAGTACTTCGAGATGATGAAACAGGGCAAGGTCAACGGCTATATCTGCCAGGGCTTTAACCCGGTGGCCTCATTCCCGAACAAAAACAAAGTGGTCGCGTCGCTTTCCAAACTGAAGTACCTGGTGACTATCGATCCGCTCAACACCGAAACGTCCACCTTCTGGCAAAACCACGGTGAGTCGAACGACGTTGATCCCGCAAAAATCCAGACCGAAGTGTTCCGTCTGCCTTCCACCTGTTTTGCCGAGGAAAATGGTTCCATCGTTAACTCAGGTCGCTGGTTACAGTGGCACTGGAAGGGCGCGGACGCCCCGGGAATTGCCATGACCGACGGCGAAATCCTCGCCGGTATCTTCTTACGCCTGCGTAAGATGTACTCTGAACAGGGCGGCGCCAACCCGGAACAGGTGTTGAATATGACCTGGAACTACACCAAACCATACGAACCCGCCTCTGAAGAAGTGGCGATGGAAAGTAACGGTAAAGCGCTGGCCGATCTTATCGACCCGGCAACCGGCGCGGTGGTGGTGAAGAAAGGTCAACAGCTCAGTTCGTTCGCGCAACTGCGTGATGACGGTACGACGTCCAGCGGCTGCTGGATTTTCGCCGGTAGCTGGACGCCGGAAGGCAACATGATGGCGCGTCGTGATAACGCCGACCCGTCTGGTCTCGGCAACACGCTGGGCTGGGCATGGGCATGGCCGCTTAACCGCCGTATTCTGTATAACCGCGCTTCCGCCGATCCGCAGGGTAACCCCTGGGACCCGAAACGTCAGCTACTGAAATGGGAAGGCGGAAAATGGGCCGGATGGGATATTCCGGACTACAGCGCCGCCGCGCCCGGCAGCGACGTCGGACCGTTTATCATGCAGCCGGAAGGGATGGGTCGCCTGTTTGCCATCGATAAGATGGCGGAAGGGCCGTTCCCGGAACACTACGAGCCGTTTGAAACGCCGCTGGGCACTAACCCGCTGCACCCGAACGTTATCTCTAACCCTGCCGCCCGTATCTTTAAAGACGATGCCGACGCGCTGGGTAAAGCGGATAAGTTCCCGTATGTCGGAACCACTTACCGTCTGACCGAGCACTTCCACTACTGGACCAAGCACGCGTTGCTTAACGCTATCGCCCAGCCGGAACAGTTTGTGGAAATTGGCGAGAAGCTGGCGAATAAGCTCGGCATCGCGCATGGCGATACCGTGAAGGTCTCCTCGAACCGCGGCTATATCAAAGCCAAAGCGGTGGTGACCAAGCGTATTCGCACGCTGAAAGCGGACGGCAAGGATATCGATACCATCGGTATTCCTATTCACTGGGGCTACGAAGGCGTGGCGAAAAAAGGTTTTATAGCCAATACGTTAACGCCTTTCGTCGGTGATGCGAACACGCAAACGCCGGAGTTTAAATCCTTCCTTGTGAACGTGGAAAAGGTGTAACGGAGACGACCTATGGCTTATCAATCGCAAGACATCATTCGTCGTTCCGCCACTAACGGTTTCACCCCCGCGCCCCAGGCGCGGGACCACCAGGAAGAGGTGGCGAAACTCATCGACGTCACCACCTGTATCGGCTGTAAAGCGTGTCAGGTGGCGTGCTCCGAGTGGAACGACATCCGTGATGAAGTGGGCAATAACGTCGGGGTGTATGACAACCCGGCTGATTTGACCGCGAAATCCTGGACGGTAATGCGCTTCTCGGAAGTGGAACAGAACGACAAACTGGAATGGCTGATCCGTAAGGATGGCTGTATGCACTGCGCCGATCCCGGCTGCCTGAAGGCCTGTCCGGCGGAAGGGGCGATCATTCAGTATGCTAACGGTATTGTCGACTTCCAGTCCGAGCAGTGTATCGGCTGCGGCTACTGTATCGCTGGCTGCCCGTTCAACGTGCCGCGCCTTAACCCGGAAGACAACCGCGTCTATAAATGTACGCTCTGCGTCGACCGCGTGACCGTGGGGCAAGAACCGGCCTGCGTGAAGACCTGTCCAACCGGCGCCATTCATTTTGGCTCGAAAGAGGATATGAAAACGCTGGCGGGCGAGCGGGTGGCGGAACTCAAAACCCGTGGTTATGACAACGCGGGTCTGTACGATCCGGCGGGCGTAGGCGGTACGCATGTCATGTACGTGCTGCATCATGCCGACAAGCCGAATCTGTATCACGGCCTGCCGGAGAACCCGGAAATCAGCGAAACCGTTAAGTTCTGGAAAGGCGTCTGGAAACCGCTCGCCGCGTTCGGTTTTGCCGCGACCTTTGCCGCCAGCGTCTTCCACTATGTCGGCGTCGGCCCGAACCGTGCGGAAGAGGAAGATGACAACCTGCATGAAGAGAAAGACGAGGTGCGCAAATGAAACGACGTGACACCATCGTGCGCTATACGGCGCCGGAACGCATCAACCACTGGATCGTCGCCTTCTGCTTCGTGCTGGCGGCGGTGAGCGGGCTGGGCTTTTTATTCCCATCCTTCAACTGGTTGATGCATATCCTGGGCACCCCACAACTGGCGCGAATTCTGCACCCGTTTGTGGGCGTGGTTATGTTTGCCTCGTTCATCATCATGTTTTTCCGTTATTGGCACCACAATCTAATCAATCGGGATGATATCTTTTGGGCGAAGAATATTCGTAAGATCGTCGTCAACGAGGAAGTGGGTGACACCGGGCGTTATAACTTCGGTCAGAAATGCGTATTCTGGGCGGCGATTATCTTCCTGGTGCTGCTGCTGGTAAGCGGGGTAATTATCTGGCGTCCGTACTTTGCGCCTGCTTTCTCAATCCCGGTGATCCGATTCGCGTTAATGTTGCATTCTTTTGCCGCAGTAGCGTTAATTGTGGTTATCATGGTGCATATCTACGCCGCCCTTTGGGTGAAAGGCACCATTACCGCGATGGTGGAAGGCTGGGTAACCCGGTCGTGGGCGAAGAAACATCACCCGCGCTGGTACCGAGAAGTCCGCAAGACAACGGAAAAAGAAACTGAATGAGTATTCGCATAATCCCGCAAGATGAGCTGGGGTCGAGCGAGAAACGTACGGCGGATATGATTCCGCCGTTATTGTTCCCCCGACTCAAAAACGTCTACAACCGCCGCGCCGAACGTCTGCGCGAGCTGGCTGAAAATAACCCGCTGGGCGATTACCTGCGCTTTGCCGCGCTTATCGCGCACGCGCAGGAAGTGGTGCTGTACGATCATCCGCTGGAAATGGATCTGACCGCACGCATTAAAGAAGCGAACGACCAGGGCAAGCCGCCGCTGGATATCCACGTGCTGCCGCGTGATAAGCACTGGCAAAAACTGCTGCATTCGTTAATTGCCGAGCTAAAACCCGAGATGAGCGGCCCCGCGCTGGCGGTGATTGAGAACCTGGAGAAAGCCTCAGAGCAGGAGCTGGAGCAGATGGCCAGCGCGCTGTTTGCCTCGGATTTTGCCTCCGTCAGCAGCGATAAAGCCCCGTTTATCTGGGCCGCGCTCTCCCTTTACTGGGCGCAAATGGCCAGCTTGATTCCAGGCAAAGCCCGCGCGGAATACGGTGAAGCGCGCCAGTATTGCCCGGTGTGCGGTTCGATGCCGGTCTCCAGCATGGTGCAGATCGGCACCACGCAGGGGCTGCGTTATCTGCACTGTAACCTGTGCGAAACCGAATGGCATGTCGTGCGCGTAAAATGCAGTAACTGCGAACAGAGCCGCGACTTACACTACTGGTCACTGGAAAATGAGCAGGCTGCGGTGAAAGCCGAAAGCTGCGGCGATTGCGGGACTTACCTGAAGATTCTCTATCAGGAAAAAGACCCGAAAGTGGAAGCAGTGGCCGACGACCTCGCCTCGCTGGTGCTGGACGCGCGCATGGAACAGGAGGGCTTCGCCCGCAGTTCCATCAACCCGTTCCTGTTCCCGGGGGAAGGGGAATAAGTTCTCTGGTATACCGGCTAGCAATCTACGTTAGCCGGATCATTGCTCAATAACGCAATGCTTGTATAACGTTTCTCGGGTCGTTGGCAATGGCGCGAAGTAACGCTTTGGCTGGCCCTGTCGGTGAACGTCTTCCTTGCTCCCAGTTGCGCAGCGTATCCACGTTGACCGAAATCAGTTCTGCAAACTTAGATTGCGACAACCCAGATGCCTGCCGTATTTCTTTAATCTTCATTGCATCAATATGAAAGGTACGAGAAGGCTCACGGGTCCCTTCAATGATTTCATTCATTTGAGACATACTTTGAGTTAATCGCTCAAATAACACTTTATCCATCTACCACCTCTCATTCAGCATACGAAGCACCGCTTTTTCCTGCGGCGTGAGATCATCTTTAATGCCTTTTTGATAAATCAGAAGCAAGCGAATCTCATACCGTTGACTACGGTGAAAATAGATAATTCGCACGCCACTACGCTTTCCTTTGCCTCGCGATCCCCAGCGCATTTTTCTCAGGCCGCCCGTTTCCTGAATGACATCACCACAATCTGGATGCTGAGCCATAAAAACCTGAAGCTTATGGTATTCATCATCATCGAGCAGTTTTTTAACATCTTCAGTAAAGAGTTCCGTTTCTATAAATTGCATATTCCATACGCCATTGGCTTATAGTAGTGAAAATAATCTATACGTCAATGGCGTATAGCATCATCATTTCACAGTACAAAAATTAAAAACCCAGCGCCAACCGCATTCCATTTTTTGCGAACCTCTATCCAGAATCATTATCCCCTCGTTTCACCACTTTCCATCCCCAACGAACCAGGTTATAAACTGTACATACATACAGTCAAGGGAGCGTTATATGCCACTGGAAAAAGGAATTGCCGAACTGGTCGCTGGGTTTATCGCCGCGGGCCGTCCCTCTTCACGAGAGCAGAATATTGATGACCGAAGAGCGGGCTATATTGCCAGCACAACGCTGGCGGGTGAGAAAGAAATTCGGGTGAGTTCGGAAGATATCGTGCTGGAAGGGATGACATTTCGCGTCGTTTCGCCGCCAAACGCATCCGGTTCTCTACCCTGTATCCTCTACTATCACGGCGGCTGTTTTGTTAGCGGCGGCTTTCTGACTCATGACCCCCAGCTACGGCAACTGGCCTGGAAAAGCGGCTGTAAGGTGATTGCCATTCAGTATCGCCTTGCGCCAGAGCACACCTTCCCTGCGGCTCATGACGACGCTGAACGCGGGGCCAATATCGTCCATCAATACGCGGAGCAGTTAGGCATCGATCGTGAACGTATCACGCTTGCTGGCGATAGCGCAGGCGGGCATTTGGCATTGGTCAGCGCGCTACGCCTGAAATCCACCGCCCACTGGTCTCCGGCGAAGCTGCTGTTGATCTACCCGATGCTTGACGCTACTGCCAGTTTCCCCAGCTATGCCAGCAACGGGCAAGACTACATCATCACCCGCGACACACTACTATCAGGCTTCGAAATGTATCTCCAGGATACCGACCTCCGTCACCCGGAAGCCAGTCCGATATGGCGTGAAGATTTTGCCGGTTTACCGCCGGTGCATATCCTCACCGCAGAGTTCGACCCACTGCGTGATGAAGGCGAAGCGCTATATCACCGTCTGAACGACCAGGGCGTGGCGTGTACTTGCCAGCGCTATCTCGGTGTCATCCATGGCTTTTTCCAGCTCGGAGGCGTGAGCCAGGCGGCACGAAGCGCCATGCGAGATGTGGCCTGGCGTGTTGTAAGTCCATCAACAGGCAAAATGACCTAAAATTCAATTTTGTTTTCAACTTGAAAACTGGATAACGTTGCGCTAAATTGTTTTCAGGTTGAAAACTTTGTAATGGAACTACATTGTGCATGTTATCAGCCGAAAACCGTTCAATGAAGCGATGCTCATGTATCCAAACCATGAGCTTGCTCTCACTGAGTTGCTGAATGTTCTGGAGAAAAAAACATTCACTCAGCCTGAAGAGATGAAGCGGTATATTCCTTCACTGGATAATTTTAAGTACAGAGATAAATGGTGGGTGATTGATGTTTCTGGTAACAGCCTGAGACTCATTTCCTACATAGATTTCAGGTTACATAAGATATTTGTGAAACATATCGTTTCCCATGCCGAATATGACAAACTGACCGCATATTATCGGGGTAATAAAGAATGAGAACTCATCGTCAGATGGATGCAACCAGCGCAAAAAAGATCGTTGATACCTTCAGCGATGCGGTAAAAAGCGTCCCACTGATGGGGGAAGACCGAAATGACAATGAGTATCGCAGGGCACTAGCGCTAGTGGAGTTTCTGGTCGACCACGACGATCTTGAAAACCCACTATTTGAATTGCTCTGTGCCCGAATCAGTGAATACGAAAAACATGCGCCGGAATTCAAAGCACTCAACCAACACCTGGAGAAAACGCCCCCTGGCGTTTCAGTATTGCGAACGCTCATGGATCAATACGGTCTCAAAGCAGCAGATCTTGCCAACGAACTTGGTTCTAAATCGAACGTCAGCAACATCTTAAATGGCCGCAGAGCGCTAACGGTTAATCATATTAAAGCGCTTACACAACGCTTTAAACTACCAGCGGATGCCTTCATCGAGTAGTTGGAGATGTCCAGCTACTCCTCCTCGTTGCCGCCTTCTTCATACGAGCCGAACGGTTTCGCAGGTAGTACGATATAAATGCCTTCGAAAATTGCCCCGGCGGTCTCGCCGCCCAACAGTTCAACCTGCAACTGGACACGCGCTTTTTTACCCCGCGCCAGCCTGTCCAAATCACCGCTTAGCGACCCCAAATCAGCCACGGCGTTTGGCTTTCCGCTAATCGGTTTACTGTAGCGAATATGGGCGTCAGCAAGAATAATCGTCCCGCCAAGATGGCGTTCACGGAGCATCAGCCAGATAAGTCCCCATCCGGTCAGCGTCGCCAGGGAGAACAGGCTGCCGGCAAACACCGTGTGATGCGGATTTTGATTACCGGTTTCCGGCATCGTGGTGATAAATTTTTGCCCAGTGTACTGCTGAATGCGCACCCCCATCTTTTCACTCAATGGAATGTGCTCATACCAGGCCTGCTGAAGCTGCCCGCACCAGTCGCCGCGATGCAGGATATCATCCAGCGATGCTACCGGTTTAATCATTAGAAAATGGCGGATTGGCGTGGTTGTGGGCGTAGTAATCTCCCCCTGATTGACAAATCCGAGTTTGGCAAAGAACTCAACCGCATCTTCGCGCGCGCTGCAGGTGACGCGCTTAACGCCTTCCTGGCGGGCAACAGACTCCAGGGTCATCGCCATTAATGTCCCCAGCCCTTTATCCTGCACCGAGGGATGTACAGCCATAAAACGAATAGACGCCTCGTTATCTGCATTGATATACAGGCGGCCCACTGCAACTAAATTTCCTTCTTCGTCCACCACCATTTGATGGTGCGCCAACGCATCCCAGCCATCCCGTTCCGACCCTTTCGGCTGGTGCAGCGGTTTACGCAGCATCTCCCAGCGAAACTGGTAGTAACGTTCTAATTCTTCTTCTGTTTGCGGAACTCGAAGGTGATACATAGCCGTACTCTCTCTTGTTATCCGCGGCCACGCCGGAAGCTGACTCATACCTGGAGCCAGAATGTCACGGGACCGTCATTAACCAGCTCAACCTGCATATCGGCAGCGAAGCGTCCGGTTTGCGTGTTTATCGCCTGCTGGCGGCAGCGTTCGACAAAATATTCATAAAGCGCCTGCGCGCGATCCGGCGCAGCCCCGCCAGAAAAGCTTGGTCGCATACCGCGCTCGGTATCTGCCGCCAGCGTAAACTGCGACACCACCAGCACGCTGCCGCCAGCCTGTTGTACATTCAGATTCATCTTGCCGTCAGCATCGCTGAAGATACGGTATCCCAGCACGCGCTCGCACAGACGATTCGCTTTTTGTTCGTCATCTTCTTTTTCGACACCCAATAACACCAAAAGTCCTGGGCCGATTTCACCCGTCACCTCGTCCTCCACGGTGACGCTGGCACGGGTTACGCGTTGAATTAATGCAATCATGGTTGGTCAGCTTCTTCTTGTTCTGCGGCTTGTTTGAGTTTTCGGTATTCCCCGAGAGTGACAGTTATTTCTGCGCCAAGCAAGACTATACACCAGGTCCAGTATACCCAGACAAACAGGATAGGGATCACTGCCAGTACGCCATAAATGAGCTGATATGACGGGAACATGGTGATATAAAGCGCGAAACCTTTCTTTCCGGCCTCGAACAGCAACGCGGCGACAAACGCGCCGACAAGAGCGTCACGGTTCGGTACGCGAGTTGTTGGGACAATACTGTAAAGTAACCAGAATGAGATCCACGAGAGCAGCAGCGGAAGGATGCGCAATACATTGTCGATGACCGTATTCAGATCGCTGGCCCAGCGTAAAGAAAGCAGGTAGGAGCTGATCGCCAGGCTGGCGCCAGCGAGAAGCGGGCCGAGCGTGAGGATCATCCAGTACACCGCAAAAGAGTACACTTTTGGCCGTGTGCGTTTGCTGCGCCAGATAGTGTTTAAGGCGCTATCAATGGCGTACATCAACAGCAATGCCGTCACAATCAGTCCACAGGCGCCCACCGCCGTCATTTTGTTGGAGTTAGCGACAAACTGCTCAATATAGCGCTGAATCACGTCTCCGGTGGCTGGCATAAAGTTAGCAAAAATAAAATGGCGTAACTGAATGCTGACATCAGAAAACATCGGAAAAGCAGCGAAAAGGGCAAAAACGACGGCAATAAGCGGTACTAAGGAGAGTAATGAGACATAGGCGAGATTTCCCGCCAGAGTCGTCATATTATCCTCATCAATACGCTGCCATAATAGCTTGAGCCAGGCCCGAACAGGGCGCGTATGGCGTCCAGCTTTTTGGTGAACGGTTTTTAGCATAACAGCTTCGCGAAATAGTCAGGGATGGTGGCTTTATCCTTCACCAGAATGCTGGTGATCCCCAACTGGTTGGCCCCTTCTATATTATCGGCATTGTCGTCGAAAAAGACCGCATCGGCAGCGGAAAAACCTTCTTTCTGCAGGACGTGCTGATAAATACGCGCTTCCGGTTTACGCATTCCCAAATCCTGCGATAAATAGATATGGTCGGCGGCAGCGCGCACCTCCGGGTATTCCTCCGGCCAGAAGTGGGTATGCAGTCGGTTAGTATTGGATAGCACCACCACGCGATGCCCCTGCTCGCGCAGTTTATGCATAATAGAAATCACTTCGGGCCGTAATCCGACAAATACCGCCTGCCAGCCGTGCGCGAATTGTTCATAACTGAGCGATAACGCCATTTCATGACAGAAAGCTTCAGCAAACGCTTCGTCCGTTATCTCACCGCGTTCATGTTGGTGAAAAGTCTCGCCCATCGTAAATTTTTGCTTCAGCGAAGCCAGCGGTACTCGACTCAGGTCGCTCCACACACCTAATACGCGGTTAAAGTCGATGTCGACAATCACATTACCTAAATCAAAGATGTAGAGCATGTCATTCTCCTTGCTAACCGGGGATGAATAACTGTAGCGGGAAAGGAGAAGTTTGACTATGTATCCCTTTATAAATCAATTAACAAAAAGACAATAGAAACGCAGACGATGTTCAATATCGCCTGCATCACAGCGCCGTTTTATTGGCCGGATAAAGCGCTGACGCGGCCATCCGGCGCAAGGGCGCTTGTCACGCTGAAACGGCGTCGTCCAGCGAAGGACTCACCTGAACCACTTCGATTTGCTGGGATTGAAGTAAATTCTGTAATGCCGGACCGGGATACTCGTCCGTAAACAGAGCGGTAATCTGTGACACATTGCCGATCTCAACCGCCGCAGAAGCATGGTATTTCGTATGATCGGCGGCCAGCAGAATATGTCGCGAGTGGGCCATCATGGTTTTCACTACGCTGGCTTCGTTGACATCAAACTCCAGTAACGCGCCATCGCTCTCTATCGCGCCTACGCTGGTGACGAGATAGTCCGCCCGGAACCCCGCCACAAACGCCGCCGCGGATGGCCCGATAATGCCGCTATTATGCGGGCGCAGCGTGCCGCCAGGCACCATCACTTCAAAGCGAGGGTTATTATAAAGAATGTGCGCGACGCGCAGGCTATTGGTGATAATGCGCAGATGATTATGGTTGAGCAGCGCGCGCGCCACCTGCTCAACCGTCGTTCCAATCGTGATAAATATCGTGGAGCCATCCGGAATATAGTCAGCCACGGCTTCTGCAATGGCTTTTTTCTCTTGCGTCCAGGAGACCTCTCGCTGCTCAAAGGCGGTATTGACCACACTGGACGCTCTGCCAGCGCCGCCGTGATGACGCGTAATCAGCCCCTGCTCGCTTAATTTACGAATATCGCGGCGAACCGTCTGGGTAGAGACCTCCAACAAACTGGCTAACTCATCGATATTCATATAGCCGCGCTCATCAATAAGCATTAACAGCCGATCATGTCGCGGATTACCGGTCAGTTCGGTAAGACTCATGAGCATTCCTCTAAAAGCTTCCTACTGCTCATATTATACAAAAAGTGACAAGAAAGATCGGGTTTGCTCACAATCAGGGATACCCGCCCGGCCACCTGGGCGCGTACACTTCAGCGCGGCAACGCCGCTGGCGAATCTGACAGCCTCTTCGATGGCGTATCCGCTTGCCAGGCCAAATGCCAGTGCGCCATGAAAAACATCGCCCGCGCCAGTAGTATCCACCACCTCCACGGTAAAACCCGGTTGGTGGCGTACCGCCGCTTTTTCCAACCAGTTGCAGCCTTCGCTGCCTCGCGTGACATAGACATGTCCATTTGTGAGCATTTGTGCTTTTTTTAGCGCATCAATGGCTTCGCTCATCCCCGTCAGGCGTGCCAGCCCTGGCTCGGAGAAGGCGGCGTGGTCGCTTAACGCCACCAGCTCGCTAATATCCTGCGGCGTAATATCGCCATCAAGAACAGTCATGACGCCAGCCTGACGCGCCAGCGTAAACGCCTGTTTTGCGCCGTCATGCCAGCGTACATCCGCCAACACCACATCCCACTGCGAAAAATCGATGTCGTTAAGCCAGTCGGCGTCAGGTAATAAATCCGGGCTGGGATAATTAACGATAATCCGCTCTCCTTTGGCATCCACCATAATCGCTGACTGCGACGACATGGCCTGCGTGTAGCGGCGGGTATAACGGGTATTTACCCCCAGGGATTCCAGTTCCGCCAGCAGGCTGTTTCCGGTGTCGTCATCGCCCACACGGCCAATAAAGTCCACCTGTGCGCCCAATTTCGCCGCAGCCACGGCAGCGGTCGCCGCAGGCCCGCCGCCCACTTCCGTATAGCGCTTCGCCACATATTTACCCCCTTCTGTCGGTAATCCTTCCACGTAATAGATGCGATCCATCACGGTAATACCTACACAAGCAATACGAACCATGGTCATTCCTCAAGCATTTCCGATGTGCTCATTTTAATTTCACGAAATGTTTAAAAAGTGACGGCTGTCAATTTTTTGACTATAAATTACAAATACGATCACAAACAGACAGAAAAAGGCTCATTAATGACAAAAAATGACACCACCGTGTTCAGGAGAACGATATGGCAGTTATAGCATTTATCGGGTTGGGACAGATGGGCTCCCCTATGGCGAGCAATCTGCTAAAGCAGGGCCATCAACTCAGCGTCTTCGATGTTAATCCCGACGCCGTACAGCGTCTGGTAGACAAAGGCGCGCAACCTGCAAGCAGCCCGGCTCAGGCAACCATCGGCGCTGAATTTGTTATCACCATGCTCCCGAACGGCGATCTGGTTCGTTCCGTTTTGTTTGGCGAGCAAGGCGTTTGTGAAACTCTTTCCCGTGAAGCGCTGGTCATTGATATGTCCACTATTCATCCGTTGCAAACCGATAAGCTGATTGCCGACATGCAGAGCAAAGGGTTCAGCATGATGGATGTGCCGGTAGGCCGGACATCCGACAACGCGATTACCGGCACATTGTTGCTGCTGGCAGGCGGTACGGCGGAGCAAGTAGAGCGTGCTACCCCTGTTCTGATGGCGATGGGTAATGAGCTGGTCAACACCGGCGGCCCGGGAATGGGTATTCGCGTAAAACTGATCAACAACTACATGAGTATTGCGCTAAATGCGCTCTCCGCCGAAGCCGCCGTGCTGTGTGAAGCGCTGGGGCTTTCCTTCGACGTGGCTTTAAAAGTGATGAGCGGCACTGCCGCAGGCAAAGGGCATTTCACCACCACCTGGCCGAATAAAGTGATGAAAGGAGATCTGTCTCCCGCCTTCATGATCGATCTGGCGCACAAAGATCTTGGCATCGCGTTGGATGTCGCCAATCAACTGCACGTACCGATGCCGCTCGGCGCCGCCTCCCGTGAAGTTTATAACCTGGCGCGGGCCGCAGGCCGCGGTCGGGAAGACTGGAGCGCCATCCTGGAACAGGTGCGCATCAGCGCCGGGCTGACCGCCAACGTAAAAAAGTAACGACTGTATAAAGGAAAATTGAATGAACAACTACACCATCAAAGACATTACGCGAGCGTCCGGCGGGTTTGCCATGCTGGCTGTCGATCAGCGCGAGGCGATGCGTTTAATGTTTGCTGCTGCTGGTGCGAAAACACCCGTTGCCGATAGCGTGCTGACGGATTTCAAAGTGAATGCGGCGAAAATTCTTTCCCCGTATGCCTCTGCCGTTCTGCTGGATCAGCAGTTCTGTTATCGCCAGGCCGTAGAACAAAACGCGGTCGCTAAAAGCTGCGCCATGATCGTCGCGGCGGATGATTTCATCCCGGGCAACGGTATTCCCGTTGATAACGTGGTCATTGATAAAAAAATTAATGCGCAGGCGGTAAAACGGGATGGCGCGAAAGCCTTAAAACTGTTGGTGCTGTGGCGCAGCGACGAAGACGCGCAACAGCGTCTGGATATGGTCAAAGAATTCAATGAATTATGCCACTCCAATGGTTTGCTGAGCATTATCGAACCGGTTGTACGTCCGCCGCGCTGCGGCGACAAGTTCGATCGCGAGCAGGCGATTATCGATGCGGCCAAAGAGCTGGGCGACAGCGGCGCCGATCTTTACAAAGTTGAAATGCCGCTCTACGGCAAAGGCGCGCGTTCCGATCTTCTTACCGCCTCACAACGCCTGAATGGGCATATCAATATGCCGTGGGTCATCCTCTCTTCCGGTGTGGACGAAAAACTGTTCCCTCGCGCGGTCAGGGTCGCCATGGAAGCTGGCGCATCCGGGTTCCTGGCGGGACGCGCGGTCTGGTCATCAGTGATTGGTCTACCGGATACCGAGCTGATGCTACGTGATGTTTCCGCGCCTAAATTGCAACGTCTGGGCGAGATCGTCGATGAAATGATGGCAAAACGTCGTTAATACGAGGATGAAACAATGAAATGGTTTAACACGTTGAGCCACAACCGCTGGCTGGAGCAGGAAACCGACCGCATCTTTAATTTCGGTAAAAACGCCGCGGTGCCGACAGGCTTCGGCTGGCTGGGAAATAAAGGGCAAATCAAAGAAGAGATGGGCACCCATCTTTGGATCACGGCGCGTATGCTGCACGTTTATTCCGTGGCGGCGTCGATGGGCCGACCGGGCGCTTATGATCTGGTCGATCATGGCATCAAAGCCATGAACGGCACACTGCGCGACAAAAAATACGGCGGCTGGTATGCCTGCGTTAATGATCAGGGCGTGGTAGATGCCTCTAAACAGGGTTATCAACACTTCTTCGCCTTGCTGGGCGCGGCCAGCGCCGTCACGACCGGGCATCCTGAAGCCAAGAAATTGCTGGATTACACCATAGAAGTGATTGAGAAATACTTCTGGAGTGAAGAAGAGCAGATGTGCCTGGAGTCCTGGGATGAAGCCTTCAGCAAAACCGAAGACTACCGTGGCGGCAACGCCAATATGCACGCCGTCGAAGCGTTCCTGATTGTTTATGACGTTACCCATGACAAAAAATGGCTGGATCGCGCGCTGCGTATCGCGTCGGTAATTATTCATGATGTGGCGCGCAACGGTGATTACCGCGTCAATGAACACTTCGATTCACAGTGGAACCCTATCCGCGACTACAACAAAGATAATCCTGCCCACCGTTTTCGCGCCTACGGCGGTACGCCAGGTCACTGGATTGAGTGGGGCCGTCTGATGCTCCATCTCCATGCTGCGCTGGAGGCCCGCTTCGAAACGCCGCCCGCCTGGCTGCTGGAAGACGCGAAAGGTCTGTTCCATGCCACTATCCGCGACGCCTGGGCGCCAGATGGCGCAGACGGCTTTGTCTACTCAGTCGACTGGGACGGTAAACCTATCGTACGTGAACGCGTGCGCTGGCCGATTGTGGAAGCGATGGGGACAGCCTACGCCCTCTACACCCTGACGGGCGATAGCCAGTATGAAGAGTGGTATCAGAAATGGTGGGACTACTGCATTAAGTACCTGATGGACTATGAAAATGGTTCCTGGTGGCAAGAGCTGGACGCCGATAACAAAGTGACCACCAAAGTGTGGGACGGCAAGCAAGATATTTACCATCTGCTGCACTGTCTGGTCATTCCTCGTCTGCCACTGGCGCCGGGCCTGGCTCCAGCGGTCGCGGCGGGTCTCCTGGATATCAACGCGAAATAGGTCATGAGGATGGCAGCCATGCACAGCGGTGGAAAAACTATTCAGCTTAATGCGGGCCATTACCAGGCGAAAATCGTCACGGTTGGCGCAGGTCTGGCGGAACTGACCCATCATGGACGCCATGTGGTCATCCCGCATAAACCGGAAGAAATACCCATGGCGCATCTGGGGAAAGTATTGATTCCCTGGCCCAATCGCGTGACAAATGGCTGCTACTCCTATAACGGCAAGGTTTTCCAGCTTGCCGTTAACGACCCGGTTTCGCAGACCGCCATTCACGGTCTGTTAGCCTGGCGAGACTGGCAGATTAATTATCAGTCGGCGACGGAAGCGTCGCTAACGATTTTTCTGCCGCCCTCTTACGGCTATCCCTTTGCGTTGATATCGGAAGTGATTTATCGGTTAGATGCCGCCAGTGGGCTGCACGTATTTATTCGTACGCAAAACATTGGCGATGAATCAGCCCCTTATGGCGCGGGCGCACATCCTTATTTGACTTGTAATCTGCAAAGCATCGATAGCTGTGTATTAACACTGCCTGCAAGCGAAGAATTGCTCGCAGGCAGGGATTTTTCCGCATCATGCCTGCTCGGCGAAACGCGCCTTGATCATGCGGTTAAGACCGCGACTACCCCGGCTGAGTGGGAGGTCAGACTTACCAGCCCAACGCAGAACATGTCTACATTTTTACGCAGCAACCAACCCTGGCTACAGATCTATACCGGCGAAAAACTCAGCCGAAAAGGTCTCGCGGTAGAGCCTATGAGCTGCCCACCCGATGCATTTAATTCCGGGATCGCACTGATTCATCTTGCCCCAAAAGCGATCCATCAACTGCATTTTTCCATCGGCTGTGACTAGCCCAAATGGATTACCGAATTACCCTACATTCACGGAGATTACAATGAATTCTCTACCACAACGGTCAACCGATTTTGAACTGACAACATCACAGGATGGTTTTGCGCTTAGCTGGCAGCAGCGCCTGATTTTACGCCACAGCGCCGAAACCCCCTGTCTGTGGATTGGCGCGGGCGTTGCCGACATTGACATGTTCCGCGGCAACTTCAGCATCAAAGACAAACTCAATGAGAAGATTGCATTAACGGAGGCCACGGTCAGCGAGCTACCCGACGGCTGGCTGGTACAATTCAGCCGTGGCGCAACAATTAGCGCCACCCTTCGCATCTCCGCCGATGAGGCGGGACGCCTGACGTTGGATCTGCAAAACGACGACCTGCACCATAACCGTATCTGGTTACGCCTCGCGGCTAATCCAGACGACCATATCTACGGCTGCGGCGAACAGTTCTCTTATTTCGATTTGCGCGGCAAGCCGTTCCCGCTGTGGACCAGCGAACAGGGCGTTGGCCGTAATAAAACCAGCTATGTCACCTGGCAGGCAGACTGTAAAGAGAACGCCGGCGGCGACTATTACTGGACCTTCTTCCCGCAACCGACCTTTGTCAGCACGCAAAAATACTACTGCCACGTTGAAAATAGCTGTTATATGAATTTCGACTTCAGCGCGCCGGAGTATCACGAACTGGCGCTGTGGGAAGATAAAACTACACTGCGTTTTGAGTGTGCCGACACCTACATCGCCCTACTGGAAAAACTGACTGCGCTGTTAGGCCGCCAGCCGGAGCTGCCGGACTGGGTTTATGACGGCGTCACGCTAGGCATTCAGGGCGGTACGGAAGTTTGCCAGCAAAAACTGGATACCATGCGCAACGCAGGCGTAAAAGTGAACGGTATTTGGGCGCAGGACTGGTCCGGTATCCGCATGACCTCCTTTGGCAAGCGCGTGATGTGGAACTGGAAGTGGAATAGCGACAACTATCCGCAACTGGATAGCCGGATCAAACAGTGGAAAGAAGAAGGCGTCCAGTTCCTCTCTTATATCAACCCATACGTCGCCAGTGATAAAGACCTCTGCGCTGAGGCGGCGAAACACGGCTATCTGGCGAAAGACGCCACGGGCGGCGACTATCTGGTCGAGTTTGGCGAATTCTATGGCGGCGTGGTCGATCTGACCAATCCTGAAGCTTACGACTGGTTCAAAGACGTCATCAAAAAGAACATGATCGCGCTCGGCTGCAGCGGCTGGATGGCGGATTTCGGCGAATATCTGCCGACCGACACGTATCTGCACAACGGCGTCAGCGCCGAGATCATGCATAACGCCTGGCCTGCGCTGTGGGCGAAATGTAACTACGAAGCGCTACAGGAGACCGGCAAACTCGGCGAGATCCTGTTCTTTATGCGTGCGGGTTACACCGGCAGTCAGAAATATTCCACCATGATGTGGGCAGGTGACCAGAACGTTGACTGGAGCCTTGATGATGGTCTGGCCTCTGTAGTGCCTGCGGCATTGTCGCTGGCGATGACCGGCCATGGTCTGCATCACAGCGATATCGGCGGCTACACCACCCTGTTTGACATGAAACGCAGCAAAGAGTTGCTGCTGCGCTGGTGCGATTTCAGCGCCTTTACGCCGATGATGCGCACCCATGAAGGCAACCGCCCCGGCGATAACTGGCAGTTCGACGGCGACGCGGAAACTATTGCCCACTTTGCCCGCATGACCACCGTCTTTACCACGCTGAAACCGTATCTCAAGCAGGCGGTGGCGCAAAACGCGGCTACCGGTCTGCCGGTCATGCGTCCGCTATTCCTGCACTACGAGAACGATGCCGCAACCTACACCCTGAAATATCAATATCTGCTCGGTCAGGATCTGCTGGTCGCGCCGGTTCACGAGCAGGGGCGTTGCGACTGGACGCTGTACCTGCCGGAAGATCACTGGGTGAATATCTGGACCGGCGAAGTTCACCACGGCGGTGAAATTACCGTGGATGCGCCCATTGGCAAGCCGCCGGTCTTCTATCGCGCGAAGAGCGAGTGGGCTTCACTTTTTGCTTCTTTACGGAATATCTAATACGGCTCGCCCGCAGGGAAACCTGCGGGCAGATGGAGAAGAATAATGAGTCAAACATCATCGAATCCGGCAACCCTACGCTTGCCGTTTAAAGAAAAACTTGCCTATGGACTGGGGGATTTAGGTTCCAATATCCTGTTAGATATCGGGACCCTCTATTTACTCAAATTTTATACCGATGTGCTGGGTTTACCAGGGACTTACGGCGGGATCATTTTCCTTATCGCCAAATTTTTCACCGCATTTACCGATATGGGTACCGGCATTATGCTCGACTCGCGGCGTAAAATTGGTCCGAAGGGCAAATTCCGCCCGTTCGTGCTTTACGCGGCATTTCCGGTAACGCTACTGGCGATTGCTAACTTTGTCGGCACACCGTTTGAGGTGACGGGAAAAACCGTCGTCGCAACGATACTGTTTATGCTGTACGGATTGGTTTTCAGCATGATGAACTGCTCGTATGGCGCGATGGTGCCGGCGATTACCAAGAACCCGGATGAACGCGCCTCGCTTGCTGCCTGGCGCCAGGGAGGCGCCACTCTCGGCCTGCTGCTGTGTACCGTTGGATTTGTGCCGGTCATGAACCTGATCGAAGGCAATGCCCAACTCAGCTATATTTTCGCCGCCACGCTATTTTCATTGTTTGGCCTGCTATTTATGTGGCTGTGCTACGCCGGCGTTAAAGAGCGCTACGTTGAAGTGAAACCTGTCGATAGCGCGCAAAAGCCTGGATTATTGCAGTCGTTCCGCGCCATCGCCGGTAACCGTCCGCTGTTTATTCTGTGTATCGCCAACCTTTGTACTCTCGGCGCCTTCAACGTCAAACTGGCGATTCAGGTTTATTACACACAGTACGTTCTTAACGACCCGATCCTCCTCTCCTGGATGGGCTTCTTTAGCATGGGCTGTATTTTTATCGGCGTCTTTTTGATGCCCGGCGCAGTAAGGCGTTTTGGCAAGAAGAAAGTCTATATCGGCGGGCTGTTAATATGGGTGGCGGGCGATCTGCTCAACTACTTCTTTGGCGGCGGCTCGGTCAGTTTTGTCGCCTTCTCCTGCCTGGCGTTCTTCGGTTCCGCCTTCGTCAACAGCCTGAACTGGGCGCTGGTTTCCGACACGGTGGAGTACGGTGAATGGCGCACCGGCGTCCGCTCGGAAGGGACGGTTTACACCGGCTTCACGTTCTTCCGTAAGGTCTCCCAGGCGCTGGCAGGGTTCTTCCCCGGCTGGATGCTGACGCAAATCGGTTATATCCCGAATGTGGTGCAATCGGCAGGCACCGTCGAAGGCCTACGCCAGTTGATCTTTATTTATCCTTGCGTGCTGGCGGTCATCACCATTATTGCGATGGGCTGTTTCTACAACCTCAACGAGAAGATGTACGTGCGAATTGTGGAAGAGATTGAGGCCCGGAAACATACGGTTTAACAACAATAAAATATAACGCCCTGCGGGGCGTTTTGAGAGGCGATTATGTCTAATCATGATCCGCTAACGCTAAAGTTGAGCCTGCGGGAAAAATGCGCCTATGGCGTGGGCGATTTCGGCTCAAATCTGATGCTGTGTATCGGTACGCTGTATCTACTGAAGTTTTATACCGATGAACTCGGGATGCCTGCATATTACGGTGGAATTATCTTTCTGGTGGCGAAATTCTTCACCGCTTTTACCGATATGCTCACCGGCGTATTGCTGGATTCACGCCGTAATATTGGCGCAAAAGGAAAGTTTCGGCCTTTTATTCTGTATGCGTCATTTCCGGTCGCTCTGGTTGCTACTGCGCAATTCTTTGCCACTCACTTTACTTTACCCGTTAAAACAGCCTTCGCGACGGTGCTGTTTATGTTGTTCGGTCTGTTCTACAGCCTGATGAACTGCTCATACGGCGCGATGGTACCCGCTATTACCAAAAATCCGCATGAGCGCGCCCAGCTCGCCGCATGGCGACAAGGCGGCGCTACCATTGGCCTTCTTCTTTGTACTGTAGGTTTTATGCCCATTCAGGCGCTGTTTACCCGTTCCCCTTCGCTGGGTTATCTGATTGCAGCAGTCATTTTTTCGGTCTGCGGGCTGTTCAGCATGTGGTGGAGCTTTAGCGGGGTGAAAGAACGGTATATCGAAACCGTACCTGACACGCATAAACCCAGCATATTGAAGTCCTTCTGCGCGATTTTTCGTAATCCGCCGCTGCTGGTGCTCTGCGTTGCCAATTTGTGCACGCTGGCCGCCTTTAATATCAAGCTGGCCATTCAGGTTTATTACACTCAGTACGTGCTGAACGATATTCATTTGTTGTCATGGATGGGTTTTTTCAGCATGGGCTGTATCCTGATTGGTGTTTTATTAGTACCTGCTGCGGTAAAACGCTTCGGGAAAAAACAGGTTTATCTTGGTGGTCTGATATTGTGGGCCGTTGGCGATATCCTGAATTTTATCTGGGGCGGAACGTCATTCCTGTTTGTTATTTTCTCTTGTATCGCCTTCTTCGGTACCGCTTTCGTCAACAGCCTGAACTGGGCGCTGGTTCCGGATACGGTTGACTACGGTGAATGGAAAACGGGTATTCGCGCTGAAGGCTCGGTGTATACGGGTTACACCTTTTCCCGCAAAATTTCCGCTGCGCTTGCTGGCTTTTTGCCAGGTATTATGCTGACGCAAATCGGTTATATCCCCAACATAGCTCAAAGTGACACCACGTTGCTTGGTTTGCGTCAGCTCATTTTTTTATGGCCTTGCGGTCTTGCCATTATCGCAGCACTAACGATGGGCTTTTTTTATAAGCTCAATGAACAACGTTTCGCTTTTATTATCGAGGAAATTGCCCAACGAAAGAAAACAGGTAATCAAATTGTCGCGACTAATAATAAACAAAGTATTTCTACTGTAAATAATTAAACGACGCTTGCCGCTTTATCCATCCCTATGGATGGCGGCTTCCCTATATTTGAAAAATGGATTTATTATGAAATCTCTGAATACTCTAGTGATATTAACTTCAGTAATATCCACCTCTGTTTTTGCTGGCGCTTATGTAGAAAACCGTGAGGCCTATAACCTGGCGTCTGACCAAATGGAGTTTATGCTGCGCGTCGGCTATAACTCCGATATGGGTGCCGGAATTATGTTGACCAATACCTATACGCTACAGCGTGATGATGAATTAAAGCACGGTTATAATGAGATTGAGGGCTGGTATCCGTTATTTAAACCTACAGATAAATTAACCATCCAGCCTGGCGGGTTAATAAACGACAAAAGCATTGGTTCCGGCGGCGCCGTCTATCTGGATGTTAACTATAAATTTACCCCGTGGTTTAATCTTACGGTACGTAACCGATATAATCACAATAATTATAGTTCAACCGATTTGAATGGCGAACTGGATAATAATGACAGCTATGAAATCGGTAACTATTGGAATTTTACCATTACCGATAAATTTTCTTATACCTTTGAACCACACTATTTTTATAACGTTAATGATTTTAATAGTAGTAATGGTACGAAGCATCATTGGGAAATCACTAACACCTTCCGTTATCGTATCAATGAACACTGGCTGCCCTACTTTGAATTACGCTGGTTAGATCGTAACGTGGGCCCCTACCATAGAGAGCAAAACCAGATTCGTATCGGGGCGAAGTATTTCTTCTGATATTATCGCCTCTATTTTTCGAATCTGCATCACAGCGGGTAGTTGTTCTGCCCGCTCATTCATCCTGAATCAGACTCCCGATATCCCGCCTCTAAGCGCCATGATAATATTCGCAAAGCGTTTTACCATATTCATGCTTATAGAGAAGGGAAACAAATGAATAAGCGATTTAATATTGATTGGGACAATGAATTAACCCAGGAACAGCTCATTAATTTAATTTTAACCGATGAAGATCTGCCAAAGCTTCGCTCACTGACCATTGTCATTGGTCGGCATAATACGCCAGCGATTGCTGATTTTTTGACGACCTTATCTCTTTATCAATGTGAATAAAAAAACCCCGCCGAGTTTTCATTTCGGCAGGGTTTTTATCCGTAAGAGCGTTAATTACTCTTCTTTCTGACCACGGTTCGCACGGCGGCGATCGTTTTCCGTCAGGTGACGTTTACGGATACGGATAGAGGTTGGGGTGACTTCTACCAGTTCGTCGTCATCAATGAACTCCAGCGCTTGCTCAAGGCTCATTTTAATTGGCGGAACCAGAATCACCGCTTCATCCGTACCGGACGCACGCATGTTGGTCAGTTTCTTACCGGTCAGGCAGTTTACCGTCAGGTCGTTGGAGCGACTGTGAATACCAATAATCTGGCCTTCGTAAACTTCCGCGCCGTGACCCAGGAACAGCTTACCGCGATCCTGCAAACCGAACAGCGCAAACGCCACCGCTTTACCCTGACCGTTGGAGATCAGTACGCCGTTCTGACGCTGGCCCACTTCACCCGGACGAATATCGTCGTAATGGCTGAAGGTGGAGTACAGCAGACCCGTACCGGAAGTCATGGTCATGAATTCTGAACGGAAACCAATCAGCCCACGGCTTGGGATCACGTAGTCGAGACGTACGCGGCCTTTACCGTCCGGATTCATGTTTTTCAGGTCGCCTTTACGCTCGCCCAGCGCCTGCATGACAGACCCCTGGTGCTGCTCTTCGACGTCCAGCGTCACGTTTTCGTACGGCTCTTGTTTACGACCGTCGATTTCACGGAAGATAACTTTCGGACGGGAAACCGCCAGTTCGAAACCTTCACGACGCATATTTTCAATCAACACGGACAGGTGCAGTTCGCCACGACCGGATACACGGAACGCATCCGCATCTTCGGTTTCTTCAACGCGCAGCGCCACGTTATGCACCAGCTCTTTGTTCAGACGGTCAAGAATTTGACGAGAAGTCACAAACTTACCTTCTTTACCGCAGAACGGCGAGGTGTTAACGCAGAAGAACATAGACACGGTCGGCTCATCAACGGACAGCGCCGGCAGCGCTTCAACGTTCTGCGGGTCGCAGATGGTGTCGGAGATGTTCAGCTCGCCCAGACCGGTGATCGCAATGATATCGCCCGCTTCGGCGATATCGCTGTCGATACGCTCCAGACCCAGATGCGTCAGCACTTTACCTACTTTCGCGTTACGGGTTTTCCCTTCACTATCGATGATAGTGACCTGCTGGTTCGGCTTCACTTTGCCGCGTTTGATACGGCCGATGCCGATAACGCCAACGTAGTTGTTGTAGTCCAGCTGGGAGATCTGCATCTGCAACGGACCATCGAGGTCAACGTCCGGCGCCGGAACATGATCAACGATCGCCTGATACAGCGGGGTCATGTCTTCCGCCATATCTTCGTGGTCCAGACCCGCGATACCGTTCAGCGCCGAAGCGTAGATGATCGGGAAGTCCAACTGTTCGTCGGTCGCATCAAGGTTAACAAACAGGTCGAATACCTGGTCAACAACCCAGTCAGGGCGCGCGCCAGGACGGTCAACCTTGTTGATAACCACAATAGGTTTCAGGCCATGAGCAAAGGCTTTTTTGGTCACGAAGCGCGTTTGCGGCATCGGGCCGTCAAATGCGTCAACCACCAGCAGCACAGAGTCAACCATGGACATGACGCGCTCTACTTCACCACCGAAGTCAGCGTGCCCGGGAGTATCAACGATATTGATACGGTAATCATTCCATTTAATAGCGGTGTTTTTAGCGAGGATAGTAATACCACGCTCTTTCTCCAAATCGTTGGAGTCCATCACTCGCTCTTGAGTTTCGGCACGCGCGTCGAACGTACCGGATTGCTGGAGCAGCTTATCAACCAGGGTAGTTTTACCATGGTCAACGTGCGCGATGATGGCGATGTTACGCAAATTTTCGATCACAACTTTGCCTCAGGCATTAGAAATAGCGCGTTATTGTACACGGATTAATCGCACTACAAAACAGGATCACAAACATCCTCCGCAAACAAGTATTGCAGAGTCTCTTTGTGATCGCTTTCACGGAGCGTTAAAAGGGTGGCTTGCGTTCTATTGCACCAATGTGGTGCTTAATGTTCACATTGAAGCACTATTTTGGTGCAACATAGTCACCGTGGTGCAGCCCTTTTGCACGATGGTGCGCATGATAACGCCTTTTGGGGGCAATGTGAAAGTTGGCACAGATTTCGCTTTATATTTTTACGGCGACACGGCCAGCAGAATTGAAGATCTCGTTACCACGACGACCGACCATGACCAATCCGGGAGAGTACAAGTATGTCCGCTGAACACGTTTTGACGATGCTGAACGAGCACGAAGTGAAGTTTGTCGATCTGCGCTTCACCGATACCAAAGGCAAAGAACAGCACGTCACGATTCCTGCTCATCAGGTAAATGCCGAATTCTTTGAAGAAGGCAAAATGTTTGACGGCTCCTCTATCGGCGGCTGGAAAGGCATTAACGAATCCGACATGGTGCTGATGCCCGATGCGTCCACTGCGGTTATCGACCCGTTCTTCGCGGACTCTACCCTGATTATCCGTTGCGACATCCTGGAGCCTGGCACTCTGCAAGGTTATGACCGTGACCCACGTTCCATCGCAAAACGTGCGGAAGACTACCTGCGCGCGACCGGTATCGCCGATACCGTCCTGTTTGGGCCGGAACCTGAATTCTTCCTGTTCGACGACATCCGCTTCGGCGCATCTATCTCCGGCTCACATGTGGCGATTGACGATATTGAAGGCGCCTGGAACTCCTCTACCAAGTACGAAGGCGGCAACAAAGGCCATCGTCCGGGCGTGAAAGGCGGTTATTTCCCGGTTCCGCCAGTTGACTCCGCGCAGGATATCCGTTCTGAAATGTGTCTGGTCATGGAGCAAATGGGCCTGGTCGTTGAAGCGCACCATCACGAAGTAGCGACCGCAGGTCAGAACGAAGTGGCGACCCGCTTTAACACCATGACCAAAAAAGCCGACGAAATTCAGATTTACAAATATGTCGTGCATAACGTGGCTCACCGCTTCGGTAAGACCGCGACCTTTATGCCAAAACCGATGTTCGGCGATAACGGTTCCGGTATGCACTGCCACATGTCTCTGGCGAAGAACGGCACCAACCTGTTCTCTGGCGACAAATATGCCGGCCTGTCTGAACAAGCGCTGTACTACATCGGCGGCGTCATCAAACACGCCAAAGCCATCAACGCCCTGGCGAACCCGACCACCAACTCCTACAAGCGTCTGGTCCCGGGTTACGAAGCGCCGGTGATGTTGGCCTACTCCGCCCGTAACCGTTCCGCCTCCATCCGTATTCCGGTGGTGGCGTCTCCGAAAGCGCGCCGTATCGAAGTTCGCTTCCCGGACCCGGCGGCTAACCCGTATCTGTGCTTTGCCGCCCTTCTGATGGCCGGTCTGGACGGGATTAAGAATAAGATTCACCCGGGCGAAGCCATGGACAAAAACCTGTATGACCTGCCGCCGGAAGAAGCGAAAGAGATCCCACAGGTAGCGGGTTCTCTGGAAGAAGCGCTGAACGCGCTGGACCTGGACCGCGAGTTCCTGAAAGCAGGCGGCGTGTTCACGGATGAAGCGATCGATGCGTATATTGCGCTGCGTCGCGAAGAAGATGACCGCGTGCGTATGACCCCGCACCCGGTAGAGTTTGAGCTGTACTACAGCGTTTAATCGTATATTAAAAATCCGACGAATTTCGCGTTGCTGCAAGGCGGCAACTGAGCACATGCCCAGGAGCATAGATAGCGATGTGACTGGGGTAAGCGAAAGCAGCCAACACAACAGCAGCGTGAAAGGCGTCAGGAGTTTTTGAGTTGCCGTGGAAACTTTCAGCCCATCCCTGGATGGGCTTTTTTCTCCACCAACAATCTGATCTCACGCGCTTTTTAGTGGTAAAAAGCTATAATGCACTAAAATGGTGCAACCTTTTCCAGGAGACTGCTGAATGGCAAGCGGCATACAGCCCGATGCTGGGCAGATCCTCAATTCGTTAATCAACAGCGTGCTAGTGGTCGACGACGCGCTGGCAATCCATTACGCCAATCCTGCCGCGCAGCAGTTGCTCGCGCAAAGCTCACGCAAACTGTTCGGGACGCCGTTACCTGAACTGTTGAGCTATTTTTCGTTAAACATTGACCTGATGCGCGAAAGTTTAGCGGCAGGGCAAGGCTTTACCGATAACGAAGTGACGCTGGTGATTGATAGTCGCTCGCATATTCTCTCTTTGACCGCCCAACGTCTGCCCGACGATTTTATACTGCTCGAAATGGCGCCGATGGATAACCAGCGTCGTCTGAGTCAGGAGCAGTTGCAGCACGCGCAGCAAATCGCCGCCCGCGATCTGGTGCGCGGTCTGGCGCACGAAATCAAAAATCCGCTCGGCGGCCTGCGCGGCGCGGCGCAGCTACTCAGCAAGGCGCTGCCCGACCCGGCGCTAACGGAATATACCAAAGTCATCATTGAACAGGCCGACAGGCTACGCAACCTTGTCGATCGTTTGCTGGGGCCGCAGCACCCGGGAATGCACATTACCGAGAGCATACATAAAGTCGCGGAGCGCGTGGTGGCGCTGGTATCGATGGAACTGCCGGATAATGTCCGGCTTATCCGCGATTATGACCCCAGTCTGCCAGAACTGCCGCACGACCCGGAACAAATTGAGCAAGTACTGCTGAATATTGTCCGCAATGCCTTGCAGGCGCTGGGGCCGGAAGGCGGCGAAATTACGCTGCGTACCCGTACCGCCTTCCAGTTAACGCTGCATGGCGAACGCTATCGCCTGGCGGCGCGTATAGACGTTGAAGACAATGGGCCGGGCATTCCTCCCCATTTACAGGATACGCTGTTCTACCCGATGGTCAGCGGTCGCGAAGGCGGCACCGGGCTTGGGTTATCTATCGCCCGCAATCTTATCGATCAACACGCCGGCAAAATTGAATTTACCAGTTGGCCGGGGCATACCGAGTTTTCGGTTTACCTGCCGATTCGGAAATAGAGGTGTTTATGCAACGAGGAATAGTCTGGGTCGTCGATGATGATAGTTCCATCCGTTGGGTGCTTGAGCGTGCTCTCGCCGGGGCAGGGTTGACCTGTACCACCTTTGAGAATGGTAATGAAGTACTGGCTGCGCTGGCCAGTAAAACGCCGGACGTCTTGCTGTCGGATATCCGAATGCCGGGAATGGACGGGCTGGCGCTATTAAAGCAGATTAAACAGCGTCACCCGATGCTTCCGGTCATCATTATGACCGCGCATTCCGATTTAGATGCCGCCGTGAGCGCCTATCAGCAGGGGGCGTTTGATTATCTGCCTAAACCGTTTGATATTGATGAAGCCGTCGCTCTGGTCGAGCGCGCGATTAGCCACTATCAGGAGCAGCAGCAGCCGCGTAATATCGAGGTTAACGGCCCGACAACAGACATGATAGGCGAAGCGCCCGCCATGCAGGATGTGTTTCGCATTATTGGTCGGCTGTCGCGTTCTTCGATTAGCGTGCTGATTAACGGCGAATCAGGAACCGGTAAAGAACTGGTCGCCCATGCGCTACATCGCCATAGCCCACGCGCCAAAGCGCCGTTTATCGCGCTCAATATGGCGGCCATCCCGAAAGATTTGATTGAATCCGAACTGTTTGGCCATGAGAAAGGCGCTTTTACCGGGGCGAATACCATCCGGCAGGGCCGTTTCGAGCAGGCTGACGGCGGCACGCTGTTTCTGGACGAAATTGGCGATATGCCGCTGGATGTCCAGACTCGTCTGTTACGCGTGCTGGCTGACGGACAGTTCTACCGCGTGGGCGGGTACGCGCCGGTAAAAGTGGATGTGCGCATTATCGCCGCCACCCACCAGAACCTCGAACGACGCGTTCAGGAAGGGAAATTCCGCGAAGACCTGTTCCACCGCCTGAACGTGATTCGTATCCATCTTCCGCCGTTGCGTGAACGCCGTGAGGATATTCCGCGCCTGGCGCGCCATTTTTTGCAGGTCGCCGCCCGTGAATTAGGTGTGGAAGCCAAATTATTACATCCGGAAACCGAAACGGCGTTAACGCGCCTGGCATGGCCTGGTAACGTGCGTCAGTTAGAAAATACCTGCCGCTGGCTCACCGTCATGGCCGCCGGACAGGAGGTATTGATCCAGGATTTACCGGGCGAACTGTTTGAAGCCTCGGCGCCGGATAGCCCGTCCCACCTGCCGCCGGATAGCTGGGCTACATTACTGGCGCAATGGGCGGACCGCGCCTTGCGATCCGGTCATCAAAACCTGCTTTCTGAAGCGCAGCCAGAACTGGAGAGAACGCTACTGACCACGGCGTTACGCCATACGCAGGGTCATAAACAGGAAGCCGCCAGGCTGCTCGGTTGGGGGCGAAACACCCTAACGCGAAAGTTGAAAGAGCTGGGAATGGAGTAAACATTACCCGCGAGTGTAAAGATTAATAATTGAGCGCAAAACGCTGCTATTTTGCGCTTTACTGTTCCGATGAGTTCAGTATGATCATGCCCGGCAAACGGGGGGATTCATTATGTTAGAATCTATTATTAATCTGGTATCGAGTGGAGCGGTCGACAGCCACACGCCACAAACTGCGCTAGCCGCCGTGTTGTGTGCCGCGCTGGTAGGACTGTTCAGCTGACAATGTGCCGGATGGCGCTAATGCTTATCCGGCCTACAGGTTGTCGCAACGTGTAGGCCCGGTAAGCGCAGCGCCACCGGGCAACCCGGCTAAATGACGCGCGAGAACTGCTGCATCCGCGCTTTCTGGCGCAGATACGCGTCAAAGCACATGCAGATATTGCGGATCAGCAAACGACCTTTCGCCGTCACCTGAATTCCCTTCTCGCTAATATCCACCAGCCCATCTTTCGCCAGCGGCGACAGTAACTGCAAATCTTCGGCAAAATACTCAGCGAAATGCAAACCCCACTGCTGTTCGACAGCGTTAAAATCCAGGCGGAAGTTACAAATCAGCGCCTTGATAACATCGCGACGAATGCAATCATCACGGGTCAGCGTAATACCACGCCATAGCGCATTGCCCCGCTCATCCACTTGCTGGTAATAACGCTTCAGCTCTTTCTGGTTCTGCATGTAGCCATCGCCAATCATGCTGATAGCAGAAACCCCCATCCCCAGCAGATCGGTATCGCCCTGGGTCGTATAGCCCTGAAAATTACGGTGCAGCACGCCTTCGCGCTGCGCGACGGCCAGTTCGTCGTCCGGACGGGCAAAATGGTCCATCCCGATAAACTGATAACCAGCCTGAGTAAGCGATACGATGGTCTCCTGCAAAATATCCAGTTTCTGCTGCGCGCTGGGTAAATCGGCATCTTTAATTTTACGCTGGGCGGCAAAAAGCGTTGGCAGATGCGCATAGTTAAAGACGCTCAAACGATCGGGGTTCAGTTCCGTCACACGCTTCAGCGTGAAAGCGAAGCTTTCCGGCGTCTGTTTCGGTAGACCGTAGATCAAATCGATATTGGTCGAGGTAAAGCCGATATCGCGGGCGTGATTAAGCAGCGCAAAGATGAATTCTTCATCCTGCTCGCGGTTAACCAGGCGCTGCACCTCTTTATTAAAGTCCTGCACGCCCATACTCAGGCGGTTAAAACCTTCCGCACGTAAATGATCGAGCACATCCAGCTCAATTTCACGGGGATCGACTTCGATCGAGATTTCCGCGTCGGTATTAAAGTGGAAATTTTCACGCAACAGCGTCATTAAGCGGCTGATTTGCGCTTTATTCAGGTAAGTAGGCGTACCGCCGCCCCAGTGAAGCTGGCTGACATGACGGTTTGCAAACAGCGGCGCGCGATGACGAATTTCCTGCTCAAGCGCGTCAAGATACTGGTCAGCTTTATGCTGTTGGCGGGTGACAATCTTGTTGCAGCCGCAGAAATAACACAACTTGTGACAAAACGGGATATGCACATACAGCGAGAGCGGACGTTCAGGATAACGCACCACAGCCTGCAAGAATGCGGCGTCCTCGAAGTCTTCAGAAAACTCCAGCGCGGTTGGGTACGAGGTATATCGTGGCCCGGAATAGTTATATTTCTGGATCAGGGCCAGATCCCAGTCTATTTGCTGTTCAGACATGCTCACTCCTTCCGATGGCGTCTCTGGCGGGTACGGCGTACCGGCTTCACGCCATGACGGGCGGCAAGCCGGCTGCGCAGCCATTTCTGTCGCCGCGACAATCGCTGTAGTTTAACGAATAACCACACCAGATAACATATAACCGGAAGGGTTATAAGCAGGACGGGCAAGCCCACGGTGTAAACCCGTTAGTTGCCGCCTCTTAGCAGGCGCATCATATCTTCCTGCTTCTCGTCCTCTTCGTCGTCTTCTTCGTCGTCATCGTAAGACAGACCAAGCTTCTGCATCAGTTCATCAATACGATCCAGTTTGGCATCTACCCAGGCTTGATCTTCCGCACTCAGGGTTTCGCCCGCTTCCAGACGTTCTAACAGCGCATCCAGGCGCTCATCCGTTTCCAGTAAATCCAACTCCGTCTGCGGTGAAAGCATAGGTTTCTCACTTTTCGGTTTATGCTGTTGGGTCACTTTTTCAGTCACGCCCAATGGAACAGGTGTTTTACTGCCAATACGTGGATCTTTTTGTTGATTCTGATTGCCGCCGCCCGAAGCGGAATTGCCGCCCGCCGCGCGACTTCCCGGCGCATGACCGCGATGTTTTTTCAGGCGTTTACGGTCGCGCGCCTCCTGGTTTAACTCTTCACGCGTTTTACGATGCTGTTTGCCAAAGGCTTTACTGCGCGGTGCAGAGGTTGGTTTTTTCATGATGTCAGATCTTTAAGCCGTTTTATTCAGTATAGAATTGAGGCGGAATCTAGCAGAAAGCAAGCAAAGAAAAAAGGCGACAGAGTAATCTGCCGCCTTTTTTCTTGACTCACGACCCTTAACGGGTTCCACCATCCCTGTTGGCTATCAACACGCCCTGTTTTTCCCTTAGCCTGGAACATTCCATGTTGTTTCCATTTCCTTTTACTAACGTCTCCGGACGTTTGTCTTCCTGACAATCCTGTGTCTTCGCCTCCTGGCGCTCCTGACCCTCATCCTGAGTCGTTGATCCTGTTAGCGTCCTCGCTATGTGCATTACTTTACTCTTTTGGGGTAAACTCACAAGATACCGACACGGCAAATCCCTTTTTTTCAGACAATTACCTTTCTATAAATTCATGATTTAACTATATTAACTGGCTTTGAGCCTGACAACGACTCTGTCATGTCGCATAAGTGCAATGGACAATGTCTCACAAAGCGTATGGCTTTTGCTTACAGCACCGACGCGCCGAAAAATCCGTCTTTTGCTGGCGTTCAGGTATAATCGCCACAATGCTTTGACTGACGGAGACGACCGCTTTGACTAACCTGAATTATCAACAGACGCATTTTGTGATGAGTGCGCCTGATATTCGCCATTTACCTTCCGATTGCGGAATTGAAGTGGCTTTTGCTGGCCGTTCCAATGCAGGCAAATCCAGCGCCCTGAACACGTTGACCAACCAAAAAAGCCTGGCGCGCACCTCTAAAACGCCGGGCCGTACCCAATTGATTAACCTGTTTGAAGTCGTAGAGGGCAAACGGTTGGTCGACCTGCCGGGCTATGGCTATGCGGAAGTCCCGGAAGAGATGAAACGCAAGTGGCAACGCGCGCTGGGGGAATATCTGGAGAAACGTCAAAGCCTACAGGGCTTAGTCGTTTTAATGGATATCCGCCATCCGTTGAAAGACCTCGACCAACAGATGATCCAGTGGGCTGTAGAGAGCAATATCCAGGTTCTGGTTCTGCTGACCAAAGCGGACAAACTGGCCAGCGGCGCGCGCAAGGCGCAGTTGAATATGGTACGTGAAGCCGTGCTGGCTTTTAATGGCGATGTGCAGGTAGAAGCGTTTTCCTCGCTGAAAAAGCAGGGCGTGGATAAGTTACGTCAGAAGCTGGATAGCTGGTTTAGTGAACTGGCACCGGTCGAAGAGATTCAGGACGGGGAATAATCACCCGCTATGCCGGATGGCGCCGCTGCGCGTCTTATCCGGCCTACGGTGTGAGCGAAACTTTTCTTGCGCACAATAAAAAACGCCCCAGTCATAAACTGACTGGGGCGGCTAAAATATTCAGCCAAATCCGATTACGTGAAGTAAAAGGTCTGAAAGATAGAACATCTTACCTCTGTACCCTACGTGAATAACTTTACTCTTTTTTGAGCAACACAGAAAGACCTTTTCGTAATTTTTTTTCATTCTTTACATAGGGAATTCTAATACCCATCACAAAACCCCCGTGCTTATGTTGCTTAATTACGAAAAAAGCGCGTTATTCCTTAAATGCTTAGTGCGCTTGATCCCAATTTTCCCCGCTACCGACTTCTACCAGCAACGGCACATCAATACGCGTGCAGTTTTCCATCAACTGATGGATACGTTTTGCTACCGCATCTAAGTCGTCTTTATGCACCTCGAACACTAATTCATCGTGTACCTGCATAATCATCCGCACGCGTGGCTGCTCGGCCTGTAGCCAGGCATCGACGGCAATCATGGCGCGCTTGATGATATCGGCAGCCGTTCCTTGCATGGGAGCATTGATCGCCGCGCGTTCCGCCCCCGCGCGCCGCGCCGCGTTGCTGGATTTAATATCCGGCAGGTAAAGACGGCGTCCCTCCAGCGTTTCCACATAGCCTTGTTCTTTTGCCTGAGCGCGGGTGCGCTCCATATATTCCAGCACGCCAGGGTAGCGTTCGAAGTAGAGATCCATATACTTCTGCGCCTCTTTACGCGGAATATTAAGCTGGCGAGAAAGACCGAAGGCGCTCATCCCGTAAATCAGGCCAAAGTTAATGGCTTTCGCACTTCGGCGCTGTTCCCCGGTCACGCTATCCAGCGGCAAGCCAAAGACTTCCGCCGCCGTTGCGCGGTGAATATCCTTCCCTTCGGCGAACGCCGTGAGCAGTCCTTTATCACGGGAAAGATGCGCCATAATACGCAGCTCAATCTGTGAATAGTCCGCAGACACGATGAGATAATCCTCAGGCGCAATAAATGCCTGACGAATGCGGCGGCCTTCTTCATTGCGCACCGGAATATTTTGCAGGTTCGGATCGGTGGACGATAAACGTCCCGTCGCCGTTACCGCCTGATGATAGGACGTATGGACGCGCCCGGTTTTCGGGTTAATCATCAGCGGCAGCTTATCGGTATAGGTGGATTTTAGCTTCGCCAGACCACGATACTCCAGAATCACTTTCGGCAGCGGATAGTCCAGCGCCAGCTCTTCCAGCACCTCTTCCGACGTTGACGGCGCGCCGCCAGGCGTTTTCTTCAGCGGCTTAATACCCTGCTTTTCAAACAGGATGGTCTGCAACTGCTTCGTCGAGGACAGGTTGAACGCCTCGCCCGCAATGTCATGCGCTTTCTTTTCCAGTTCCGCCAGACGTAGCGTGATTTCTTCCGAATGTTTGTGCAGGACGGCAGGATCGATTTTTACGCCATTGCGCTCAACGCGTGACAGTACAGGCACCAACGGCATTTCGATGTTTTCGAAAACATTCAGCGGGCCTTTGTGCTGCTGGAGCTCAGGCCACATTTTGAGATGCAACTGTAACGTGACATCCGCATCTTCTGCCGCATAGCGCCCCGCTTCCTCCAGTGCGATCTGGTTAAAGGTGAGCTGGTTTTTACCTTTACCGGCAATGTCTTCAAAGGTGATAGTTTTGTGCTTCAGCCAACGATCGGACAAACTGTCCATATCATGGCGTCCGGCGACGCTGTTCAGAATGTAAGACTCAAGCATGGTATCGAAGGCGATACCGCGCAGCTCAATACCGTAATTTTGCAAGACGCCGCGATCGTACTTGAGGTTTTGCCCCACTTTGCGCACTTTTTCATCTTCCAGCAGCGGCTTCAGCAGTTCCAGAGCACGCTGGCGGGAGATTTGATCCGGAGCGTCCAGATAATCATGCGCGACAGGTACATACGCGGCAACGCCAGGTTCGATAGCAAACGAGAGGCCCACCAGGTTGGCGGCGATATTATCCAGACTGTCGGTCTCCGTGTCGAAAGCAAAAACTGGCGCTTTTTTCAGCTTTTCAATCCAGCTTTCCAGCGTAACGTCGTCCAGAATCGTGACATAATTTTCATAAGAGAGCGCCGCTGCCGGTTCGCTGGGCGATTCATCAATAACGACCGTTTCCTGCGGTTTGGCCGCCGGTTTCACGCCCTTTGCCTGTAGCCACTTGCCTGACTCAACGTCCGCCGTCCAGCGCTTAAACTCATATTTTTTAAACAGGCCCAGCAGTTCATCCGCAATCGGCTGCTGCACTTCAAGCTGTTCGCAGGTCAGCTCCAGTTCAACATCCGTTTTAATGGTGGCGAGTTTATAAGACAGGTACGCTACGTCTTTATTCTGCGCTAATTTAGCGGCCATCGTTTTGGCGCCGCGGAAAGTGAGACCGGCAATTTTTTCCGGCTCGGCGTACAGCGTATCCAGGCCGCCCAATCCCTGAAGCAAAGCTTGCGCCGTCTTCTCACCCACGCCTGGTACGCCTGGAATATTATCCGAGGAGTCCCCCATCAGCGCCAGAAAGTCGATAATCAGCTCAGGCGGCACGCCGTACTTATTAACGACTTCATCCGGGCCGAGGATGGTGTTAGTCATGGTGTTGATCAGCGTAATATTCGGCGTCACCAACTGTGCCATATCTTTATCGCCGGTGCTGATTAATACCGGACGCCCCACCTTCTCCGCTTCTCGCGCCAGTGTACCGATAACGTCATCCGCTTCTACGCCAGAGACCGCCAGCAGAGGTAACCCCATGGCTTTAACCATGGCATGTAACGGCTCTATTTGCGCACGCAGATCATCCGGCATCGGAGGACGATGCGATTTGTAATGTTCAAAGAGCTCATCACGGAAGGTTTTTCCTTTGGCGTCAAACACCACCGCAGCATGCGTCGGCTGATACTGCATGATCAGGCTGCGCAACATGTTGAGAACACCATACATTGCGCCCGTAGGTTCTCCCGCGCTGTTGGTTAACGGCGGAAACGCATGATAGGCGCGATAGAGATAGGATGAGCCATCTACGAGAATAAGTGGGTTTTCTGGGATCTGAACCATAATGTCCGTGCCTGTTTAACAGATTATGGTTAAAGGATGCCACATACAGGAGGAAAACTTGAGTTTTTCGCCGCATTTGCGGAAAAGTTTTGTCGATCTTCAGGATCGCTCGCAAAACAACCTGTGGATAACTTTGTGTGTAAATTCTTACCATTACTTTAAAATCAGCGCGATAGCCTTCTCATCTTAATAATTACCCATTATTTTCAATGAGTTGTTAACATCACGTTTTTCTGATTATCTGATTCATGCCGTTATCATAATGTGGATAGTTGTTACGAGTGTTTCTATTTCACTCAGCGCCATCATTAGCATCGTTTTCTGATAGAATCAGCCCCTTGCGCCCTTTTCGCGCACCGTTTATGGCTAACTTTTGAATAATTTATTATGACGAGAATACTCGCGGCTATCACGCTCCCATTGAGTATCGTATTGACCATCCTGGTCACTATTGTTTGCTCAGTACCGATCATCATTGCCGGTATGGTAAAGCTTCTTTTGCCTGTTCCCGGTATCTGGCGCAAGGTCTCCATTTTCTGCAATTTCATGATGTATTGCTGGTGTGCTGGTCTTGCAGCGCTGTTACGCCTTAATCCGCACTTGCAATGGGATGTAGAAGGGTTAGAAGGGCTGAGCAAGAAAAATTGGTATTTACTGATTTGTAATCATCGCAGCTGGGCCGATATCGTTGTGCTTTGCGTTCTGTTCCGCAAGCATATCCCAATGAATAAGTACTTTCTTAAACAGCAATTGGCCTGGGTGCCGTTCATCGGCCTGGCGTGCTGGGCATTAGATATGCCGTTTATGAAGCGCTACTCCCGTAGCTACTTGCTCCGCCACCCCGATCGACGCGGCAAAGATGTTGAAACAACTCGTCGCTCTTGCGAAAAGTTTCGTCGGTATCCCACCACTATCGTTAACTTTGTTGAAGGCTCGCGATTTACGCATGAGAAACGTCAGCAAACGCATTCACCTTATCAACATCTGTTGCCGCCAAAAGCAGCCGGTATTGCAATGGCGATTAACGTTTTAGGCTCACAGTTCGATAAGCTGCTTAATATTACGTTGTGTTACCCAAACAACGATCGCCACCCTTTCTACGATATGCTAAGCGGTAGGCTGACGCGTATTGTTGTTCGGGTGCAACTGGAACCCATAAATGAAGAACTGCACGGCGATTACGTGAACGACAAAACATTCAAACGCCGTTTTCAACGTTGGCTTAATACGCTGTGGGATAAGAAAGATATACAGATAGAAGAGATTAAAACATCTTATAAAAACGCCGGTCAGTGACCGGCGTTCTTTTTATTTTTTATCAACCAAATATTTCACAGTATCAGCATACTGCTGAACAAAAACATCCATGCTGCTGGTATCCATGCCTTGTGGGTTAATCTGGTATTTGCCATTTACAAACATCGCCGGAACGCCCTGCAGTTGCAGGTCAGCCGCGGCTTTCTCCTGTTGCGCAACCAGTGATTTCACCACGAAGCTGTTCCATGCTGCATCGTAATCTTCGCCCTTGACGCCCGCATCAACGAACACTTTACGGATATCCGCGGCAGATTGTACTGTCTGGGTTTTCTGTACGGCTTCAAACAGCGGGACCGTGACTTTATCTTCTACACCCAACGCCATCGCCACCGCCCATGCCTGGGTGAGCTCCTTGCCCAACGGCCCCAGGAACTCAACGTGGTACTTGGTCATTTTGGTGCCTTCCGGCAGCTTTTTCTTCACATTGTCAGACACATGAAGCACTTCTTCAAACTGATAACAATGTGGGCAGTAGAAGGAGAAAAACTCCAGTACCTGGGGTTCGCCAGCGACCGGTTTATCCAGCGTGATATACTGTTTACCGTCGCTGATCTGTGCTGCCGAGGCGCTAAAAGCTAAAACCATACCAGCCAGCGCCAGCCAAATCTTTTTCATGATCAACTCTCTCCGATTAATACATTGGCGTTAATTGTAAAGGGGGTTCGTGCAAAATTTTAGTCTGCTCAATAAAAGTCGTTGTCTGTCGCTGCCAGTAATCTTCCCCTGTTAACCAAGGAAAGTTTTTCGGAAACGCAGGATCGCCCCAACGACGAATCAACCAGGCAAGATAATAAACTAAACGCATGGCGCGTAAAGGTTCAATGAGACCAATTTCAGCCGTATCGAACTCACTAACTTCTTCATAAGCTTCAATAATGGTTTCAAGCTGCATTCGCTGTTCGGCTTTGTCGCCGTTCAGCAGCATCCATAAATCCTGTATCGCCGGGCCGTTACGGGCATCATCTAAATCGACAAACAGCGGTCCATCACGCCATAGAATGTTGCCGGCATGACAATCGCCGTGCAATCGCAGCGTGGCGAAATCGGTGCGCCAGCATTCGGTAACTGCAGACAGTAGAGTATCAGTGGCTTTCAGGAAAGCCGCTTTTTGCCCGGAGGGAATCAGTGCGGCATCTTCGAATACCTGGCGAGGTTCAAAAAGATACTCTGCAAGCCCAATGTCAGGCCGGAAAGTGAAAGGACGTTTTCGCCCCGTCTGATGCAATCGACCAAGATAACGCCCTACCGCCTCCATCTGATCGATATTATCTGCTTCAAACTGACGACCGCCTACGCTGGGGAAAATGGCATAATGATAGCCCTGATGCGCTAACAGCGTCTGGCCATTAAACGCGAGCGGAGCGGCAACCGGAACCTCATCCTTCACCAGTTCAAGCGCGAATTGGTGTTCTTCCCGAATTTGATCAACAGACCAGCGTTCAGGACGATAAAACTTAACGACAAAACGTCGACGGTCTTCATCCTGAAACTGATAGACGCGGTTTTCATAACTGTTTAGTGGAGTCAGCCCGGAATCCACCCTGATCCCCTGTTCAAACAGCGCATCCATGATGGTTTCCGGGTGTAGCGTCTGGAAAGTAAAAGCGTTGTCGTTCATCCCATCATCCGGAAAATACTACGAATGATTCAGGATATCATTTCGTGACGATTTCGGTGGCGCCGCTTACAAGGTTTTACTCTTTAATAACGCCGCGGGCGCGTAAAAGCGCCGTTTTAAAGTCCTCTTCATAGTCTTTTTGAATCCCTGGAATGGCGGCGTCTTTGGCGGAATCGCGCATTTTCAGATGGTAGATCAGGATATCATCAGTTAAATCTTCCAGTTTGCCGTCAAAACCTGACTCTTTCGCCAGTTTCTGCAAAAATTGCGTCAGATTAAGATCAGGCTCTTTCTGCCAGGCTGGCTGGAGGAGTTCAATGACTTCATTCAGGCGTTTACATTTCATAGCTGTGCTCCTTATTCTTGATACAGACACGGTAGCAGGGTCAATCCCACAATAAAAGAGGCGATATCGGTGAATCTGGATGAAGTAATAACCGGCGTGGTGCTGGCAGGCGGTAAAGCCCGACGGATGGGAGGTGTGGATAAAGGTCTGCTTGAACTGAACGGTAAACCGCTCTGGCGACACGTTGCCGACGCGCTCGCGCCACAACTGGCTACGGTCGTCATTAGTGCTAATCGCCATCTGGATATCTACCAGGCCAGCGGCCTGAAAGTCATTCCGGATTCAATCGCTGACTTTCCCGGTCCGCTGGCGGGTATGCTTTCCGTTTTTCAGCAGGTAGCAGGCGACTGGTTTCTGTTTTGCCCCTGTGACAATCCCTGTATCCCCCACACCCTGGTCGATCGTTTAGCAGCGCAGCGTCATGGTGCACCCGTGGTTTGGGTTCATGATGGAGAGCGCGATCATCCAACGATCGCGTTGATTAATCGTGCCGTTGAGCCCCAGTTGACAGCTTATTTGCAAGCAGGCGAGCGGCGGGTAATGATTTTTATGCGCCAGGTAGGCGGACACGCCGTTGATTTCAGTGATTGTAAGGAGGCATTTGTGAACGTCAACACGCCGGGGGAACTCGCGAAATGGCAAAAGAGACCATGATACCGCTACTCGCCATTGCCGCGTGGAGCGGCACGGGAAAAACAACACTGCTGAAAAAACTGATCCCAGCACTTTGTGCGCACGGTATTCGGCCAGGGCTGATTAAGCATACCCATCATGATATGGATGTCGATAAACCGGGTAAAGATAGCTACGAATTACGTAAGGCCGGGGCGGCACAGACGCTGGTTGCCAGTCAGCAGCGCTGGGCGTTAATGACTGAAACGCCGGGGCAAGAAGAGTTGGATCTGGCATGGCTGGTGAGCCGGATGGATGCATCAAAGCTGGATATGGTGCTGGTAGAAGGGTTTAAACACGAGGCAGTTGCGAAGATCTTACTTTTTCGTCAGGGATGTGGGCACAGCGAGGAAGAATTAATTCTTGATGAGCATGTTATTGCGGTTGCCAGTGATATTCCACTTGCCGTAGCGGTACCCGTTTTGGATCTTAATGATGTATCGCAGATTTCTGCCTTCATTTTGCGGTGGTTAGAGAAAGCACGTTCCTTGTAGGCCGAATAAGGCGGAGCCGCCATCCGGCGGTGCCGGTTGCCTGATGGCGCTGCGCTTATCAGGCCTACATTTTTACAGTTA
>NZ_JBKFSV010000021.1:0-56951 GCF_046569445.1 Salmonella sp. 741265050_HSA
GCCGCTTGCGGCGGCCCGAAGGGCGAGCGTAGCGAGTCAAACCTCACGTACTACGTGTACGCTTCGGTTTTTGCGCGCTGTCCGTGTCCAAACTGGCTGCGCCAATAACGCCTGGTGGGATAGCCTCTAAGTCGATTCTCTTTTTTGCGAGGCGAATTAATTATTCTCTGAAAATTATTGATCTGATAAATGATTATTAATCTAAATGTTATAAGCGTCAGGTCAACAGGAGACAATTATTTTCATGCCTATGGAAAACAAGTCAATTTTCTTTCTGGCGGTCTGCTTCCCCCACCAGCAGTCGAATGTAACAGAAAGCAATTAAATATGTGCGGTTGCTCATATTATTACATACTGGTTACAGAAAGAGATTGATAATTCGCATCGCGAAAAATAGTCTATTTAACGTAGTAAATGAGGTTTCTCAGCGCTACTTTTTATTTTTATTTTTTCGCTGTTCGCTTTTGTCGGCAGCAATTTATACGTCAAAGAGGATTAACTTATGCGTACGTTTAGTGGCAAACGTAGTACGCTGGCTCTGGCTATCGCCGGTATCACAGCAATGTCGGGGTGGATCGTTGTTCCGCAGGCGCAAGCCTCCGGCTTTTTCGACGACTCCACGTTAACGGGCGGCATCTATTATTGGCAGCGTGAACGCGATCGCAAAGATGTGACCGACGGCGACAAATATAAAACTAACCTTTCTCATGCGACCTGGAACGCTAACCTGGATTTTCAGTCTGGTTACGCTGCGGATATGTTCGGTCTGGATATCGCGGCGTTTACCGCGATTGAAATGGCAGAAAACGGCGACAGCGGTCATCCAAACGAAATTGCCTTCTCGAAAAAGAATAAAGGCTACGACGAAGACTATTCCGGCGATAAGAGCGGTATCAGTCTTTATAAAGCCGCAGCGAAATTTAAATATGGCCCGGTCTGGGCGCGCGCCGGTTATATTCAGCCTACCGGTCAGACGCTGTTAGCGCCGCACTGGAGTTTTATGCCGGGTACTTATCAGGGTGCGGAAGCCGGCGCCAGTTTTGACTATGGCGATGCGGGCGCGTTAAGTTTTTCCTACATGTGGACTAACGAATATAAAGCGCCGTGGCATACCGAAATGGATAAGTTTTATCAGGCGGATAAAAAAACCAATGTGGACTACCTCCACTCCATCGGCGCGAAGTACGACTTCAAAAATGATCTGGTGCTGGAAGCGGCGTTTGGTCAGTCCGAAGGCTATGTCGATCAATATTTCGCAAAGGCCAGCTATAAATTTGATTTAGGCGGCAATCCGTTCACCACCAGTTACCAGTTCTACGGCGCGCGCGACAAAGTAGACGATCGCAGCGTGAATGATATTTACGACGGTACGGCCTGGCTGCAGGCGTTGACCTTCGGCTACAAAGTCGCGGAAGTGGTTGACCTGCGTCTGGAAGGCACCTGGGTGAAAGCGGACGGTCAGCAGGGCTATTTTCTGCAACGTATGACGCCAACCTACGCCTCTTCAAACGGTCGTCTGGATATTTGGTGGGATAACCGCTCCGACTTTAACGCTAACGGTGAAAAGGCGGTTTTCTTCGGCGCGATGTATGACCTGAAAAACTGGAATCTGCCGGGCTGGGCTGTGGGCGCGTCTTACGTTTACGCCTGGGATGCTAAACCGGCAACCTGGCAAAGTAACCCGGATGTTTACTACGACAAAAACCGCACTATCGAAGAGTCCTCATACAGTCTGGATGCGGTCTATACCCTGCAGGAGGGGCGTGCCAAAGGCACCATGTTCAAACTGCACTTCACCGAATATGACAACCACTCCAATATTCCAAGCTGGGGCGGTGGTTACGGCAACATCTTCCAGGATGAACGTGACGTGAAATTTATCGTTATTGCGCCATTCACTATTTTCTGATGTCAGATGCGGCAGGCTGCCGGTCTGCCGCGCTGTTGAGGAACGACCTATGAAAAAAATTTTACTCATCGCCAGCATGACCGCCGGTTTGACGGCCTGCGCGTCATCACCCGCGCCGGAAGAAGATAGCCGGCTGAAAGAGGCGTACAGCGCCTGTATCAATACCGCACAGGGCTCGCCTGAGAAGATAGAGGCCTGCCAAAGCGTACTGAATGTCCTTAAAAAAGAGCGCAAACATCAGCAATTTGCTAACGAAGAAAGCGTGCGGGTACTGGACTATCAGCAGTGCATTCAGGCGACGCGCACGGGTAACGATCAGGCGGTCAAGGCTGACTGCGATAAGGTCTGGCAGGAAATTCGCAGTCATAATAACGTGCAATAAAACCCTGCCTTGCCACCCACGGGCGAATGTTTTCCGCCCGTGGTTTTTTCAGGCTTTATTTTCTGCTGCGATATAGCCGCGACTCAGACGTACAAACAGCATCGCCGTCGCGGCAAGTCCACATAACGCTGCGCACATCAGCCACCAGCCGGGCGAGCTTTTATCGCCGGTTAACTTTACCAGCGCGGTAGAGATGGCCGGCGTCAGGCCGCCAAAAATTGCCGTCGCCAGGCTAAAGGCCAGCGAGAAACCAACGGTACGCACATAGACTGGCATCACTTCGGTTAACGCCGCGACCATTGCGCCGTTATACATGCCAAAAAAGAAAGAGAACCACAGCAGTACCAGCGTCATGCGGGTAAAGTCGGGCGCGGCGGTCAGCCACTGCATGACGGGCCAGGTGGTGATCAGCGCCAGCAACGTAATGCCCATTAACACGGCGCGACGGCCAATCCGGTCGGAAATCGCGCCGCCAATGGGTAACCAGATAAAATTGGACACCCCCACTAACATGGTGACGATCAAACTGTCCCGCGCGCTGAGATTAAGCACGGTTCTGCCATAGGTCGGCGTATAAACGGTGATAAAATAAAATGTTGTGGTGGTCATCGCCACCAGCAGCGTTCCGGCTGTAATAATGCGCCAGTTTTTGGCGATAGTTGCAAAAATTTCCCTGGTGTCGGGGCGATGCTTGCGTTGTAAAAACGCTTCTGTTTCTTGTAATGAACGACGTAAAACAAAAATCAGCGGAATGATCATACAGCCGATAAAGAACGGAATTCGCCAGCCCCACTCCGATATCGCGTCGTGTCCCAGCGTGATATTCAGGCTATAACCAATCAACGCGGCGACAACGATCGCGACCTGCTGACTGGCGGATTGCCAGCTGGTATAAAACCCTTTATTGCCTGGCGTTGCGATTTCGGACAGATAGACCGAGACGCCGCCTAACTCAACGCCCGCAGAAAATCCTTGTAATAACCGGCCCAACAGCACCAACGCAGGCGCTGCCAGGCCGATCGTCTGGTAGCCGGGGACGAGGGCGATGAGCAACGTACCGCAGCCCATAATCGCCAGCGTCACCATCAGCCCTTTACGGCGTCCGATTCTGTCAATATAGGCGCCAAGCACAATCGCGCCGACGGGGCGCATTAAAAAACCGGAGCCAAAGACGGCAAAGGTCAACATTAATGAGGCAAATTCGCTTTCCGCCGGAAAAAACGTTCTGGCGATATAGGTGGCGTAAAATCCGAACAAGAAAAAATCAAACTGTTCAAGAAAATTGCCGCTTGTCACGCGCAGTATTGCGCCGAACGTGCCGGCGCGCGATGTTGCAGGTGTGTGTTGTGCCATAGGGTTTGCTCTCCACTGTCTTTATTGTTTTATGGGTAAGATGTTGCGGGTCAGTTGCCTGTATCCCCCGCATGTTTTCCGCGTCGCTTCTCAACTGCCCATTTGAGTAAGGCCGCGCAGCGGAAAAATCCGTGGGCGAATTTTCCGTAGGGAAGGGTGAGAAAGAGCGCCATCACCACGCCTAAATGGAGCGCCAGCAGTATGCCCATTCCGCTGGTGTCTCTGCCTGCCAGCAGCGCCAGCCCGGTAAGACTGGTTAAGAACAGCAGCAGAATAAAGCCGCGATCCATGGGTTTCTGGCGCACATCGCCATGTAACGGCGACCGCCGCAGATTGAGCCACAGTAGCCCGGCCGGGCCGATAAGCAGGCCGATACCGCCCAGCGTGCCGAGCATGACCGGCAGGCTAAAGAACGGGTAGGGCGCTTCCCAACCGGCGACGTAGTGATAGCCCGTCGCCACGACCGTGGCGGCAAAACAGAGCATAAAACCGTAGAAGGTAAAGTGATGAAAGCGACGGCGCAGCAGCGTGAACGCATCGTCCGCTTCGTTACAGCCTTTGCCGTGACCGCCGTCGAGATATTTCAGCGTTAACGCATTGTGCGACGCTTCCGCAATCTCCGCCGAACGCGGTACACCCGGCGAGATCTCACGCCAGAAGCGGATTACGCCCGCCATAAGCAAACCGATTGCCAGCACAAAAACTGAGCCAAACATCCATGCCAGCAGGCTATGCGGAAAAATTTGATAGAAGTCACCGGCCAGCGGCGGATGAATCAGCGACCCTTTCAGCGCCATCGCCAGTAATAAAAAGAGCGTCAGACCGACTATCAGCGCCAGCGCGACGGTGATCCCCGCCCGGCGGTATAACGCGCCAAAAGCGGCGGGCTGGGCATACTGTTGATACGTCTCCAGGCGGGCTTGCGCCATCGCTTTCGGCACGTTAATGGCAAATTCATGGGGTGGCGCGTACTGGCACGCGTGCAGGCAGGCACCGCAGTTATGACATAAATTCGCCAGATAATGAATATCGGCTTTACCGAATTCGAGCCGCTGGGTCATCGCCGGAAATACCGCGCAAAAACCTTCGCAGTAGCGACACGCGTTACACACTTGCATGACGCGTTCGACCTCGGCTTCCGGTTCGGTAAGCACGGTGGCCTCAATGATTAATTTTTCAAGCTGTTTCATGCTGCGCCTCCTTGTGCGCCGCGCGGGCGGCTTCTATTCCCGCAATGCGGCCAAAGGTTGTGCCGATAGACATGCCTACGCCTGCGGTATACCCCTTGCCCAGAACATTTCCTGCCATCATCTCGCCGGCAACAAACAGGTTGCGGCTTGGATGACCGGCAAAATGCACCGCGGCACGTTCATTGACTTTCAGACCCAGGTAGGTAAACGTGATGCCGGGTCGCAGCGCATAACCGTAGTAGGGCGGCGCATCAAGCGGGCGCGCCCAGTGGGTTTTCGCCGGCGTCAGGTTTTTAGTAGCGCAGTCATCAAGCAAGGTATGATCAAAATGACCGGGTTGGCAGGCCTGGTTATACTGCGTGACGGTATGGGTAAATTTTTCCGCGTCCAGCCCCAACTGGCAGGCCAGCTCAGCCAGCGTATTGGCCTGCGCGCCAGGAAAAACCGGCGGCATAAAGTGGCCGATGGCTTTGCTGTCAATAATCGAATAGCCAATTTGTCCTGGCTGTTGAGCAACCAGCCGCCCCCAAATGGCGTAACGCTTCGGCCAGAAATCTTCGCCTTCATCATAAAAACGTTCGGCGTCGCGATTCACGACAATACCCAGCGATACGCAATCCACGCGAGTACAAATACCGCCGTCGTACAGCGGCGCCCTGGCATCAATCGCTACGCAGTGCGACTGGGACGGATCGCCAATGATATCCGCGCCGGCATCCATCATAAATTTGAGTAATACGCCCTGGTTAAAACGCGTGCCGCGAATCAGGAAATTATCCGCGGGCCATTCGCCGCGGGCGTTTTCTCCCCAGGCTTCCCGCAGCCATTCACGGTTTGATTCGAAACCGCCAGCCGCTAATACGCAGGCTTTGGCGGTAATACGTTCGCTACCTGCCAGCGCTGCTACGAATTCGCCGTCATGAAGTTCAAGCGCGTGAACCGGCGTGTTATAGCGAATCTGTACGCCCAGCCGTTCGGCGCTACGGTAATAGGCATTGACGAGCGCTTTCCCTCCGCCCATAAAAAACGCATTGGTGCGCGCAACGTGGAGCGCACCAGATAGTGGCGGTTGAAAGTTAACGCCATGTTTGCGCATCCAGTCGCGGCATTGTGAAGAGGTGCGAATGACCAGCCGCGCCAGCGCCTCGTTGGTGTTGCCGTCGGTGACTCGCCACAGATCCTGCCAGAATTCCTCTTCAGGATAGCTTTCTACCAGCACATCCTGCGGCGCATCATGCATACAGCGCAGGTTTCGTGTGTGCTGAGAATTTCCGCCGCGCCATTCTCGCGGGGCAGCCTCCAGCAGCAGAACCGATGCGCCCGCTTCCCGTGCGGTCAGGGCGGCGCATAATGCGGCATTGCCTCCGCCTATCACCAGTACATCAACCATCTTATACTCCCGTACCATTTAACAATTTGTTAAATTTGTAATTGAAATGTATACGGATAAATAAGCGGCGCGCTATCAGGTAGCGCTAAACAGGGGTTTAGTAAGCGTAAAGGGTTGCGCCTGGCCATTCACCAGCGTCGACTAACTGACGCATAACTTTGGTAAGGACTACTCTGGCGGCAAGGCCGGCGGGCGTCAGTTCATCATCCGACAGGCTGACTAAAAAATTGGGGCGGCTGAGTACCGGATTATGGACGCCGATCACGCGTAGCGCGTCGTTATCCAGATGAGAAATCGCCGCGCCGGGCTGCAACGTGGCGCCAAGACCGTCGCGCACGGCGCGCATCAACAACGCCAGGCCGTCAATTTCCGCGACGATTTCAACGTTAAGCGCATGTTCCTGGCAGACAGCGTCCAGCCTGCCGCGCAGCCCGTGTCCCTGGCTTGGCATAATGAGCGGAATGCCTGCCAGTTGTTCAGGTGTGATCGGGTTATCAGGAAGCGCCGCCAGCAGGGCATGGGAGCCAATCAGAAAAAGCTGTTCTTCAAGGATCGGTCTGGCGCTCCAGCGCAGGATTTTATCTTTTTGAAAAACAACGGCTAAATCAATCTGGCGGGTATTGATCATTCTTTCCAGATTACCGGACAAGCTTTCCACCACATGCAGTCGGACATCGGCATAGTTTTCCTGCATGGCATGGATAAACGGTATACCCAGTATGGAGGCGGTACTGGGGGCCATTCCTACGCTCACATGGCCGGAAAGGCGCGCTTCTCTGGCGGCGAGAATCGCGTCGTCGGCATGACGCAGGGCGAGTTGCGCCTGCGAATAAAAGGCCAGCCCGGCGTTGGTTGGCGTTACGCCGCGCGAAGTGCGCTGCAGCAGACGGATGGCAAGCTCGTTTTCCAGACGGGACATCTGTTGACTTAATGCTGAAACGCCAATATCAAGATCCTGCGCGGCGCTGCCCATACTGCCGGTTTCAATAATACGCACGAAATAGCGTAACTGGCGAAGCTCCATTCCTGCTCTCCTGAGATGCGATAGCGTTTTTTACATTAAATCAACATCAAGCGGCAGGAAAGAGGAGGATATAAAAAAGCCAACCGGGCGGTTGGCTCTTCGAAAGATTTACACTTATTTAGTCGCGTCATCGTGCGCGTGCTCGTCTTCGCGGCAGTCTCCTTCAGCGCAGTGGCCGTAAAGATAGAGGCTGTGATTAGTTAAACGAATACCGTGTTTCGCCGCAATTTCACGCTGGCGCGCTTCAATAGAGTCATCACTAAATTCAATCACTTTTCCGCAGTCAAGGCAGATAAGATGGTCGTGATGATGCTGTTGCGTCAGTTCAAAAACGGATTTACCGCCTTCAAAATTATGGCGGGTCACGATACCGGCATCGTCAAACTGGTTCAGCACACGGTATACGGTTGCCAGACCGATTTCTTCACCCATGTCGATCAGGCGTTTGTATAAATCTTCCGCACTGACGTGATGGTTATCTGGTTCCTGAAGAACTTCCAGAATTTTTAAACGAGGAAGCGTTACTTTCAGGCCAGCCTTCTTTAATGCGGTATTGTTGTCAGTCATGCGGAATCTGTCCTGTTGCTAAACGATTCACTTCATTAGAGAAGTGACAGAAATTGCACTCAAGATAATGCGTATCATTATAGGACTGCCATGCCGAAATGAAAACCGCAAGTCTCTCGCAGATGTTAATAAAACTGTGGTTTTGCCTGCAAATTCTGGCGCCACCTGATTACACCCGGACATTGTACAGGGATGGGTGCGAAAGTTACAAATTTGTAGCAATTATTTTGATTGGTCTTGTCTATTGATGCGGCGCAGATATAACGCTGCGCCGCATAAGATTAGGCGTTGAGGATGTCGTCGAGGTGCAATTCAGCCGAAACTTGCTTAACCCATTTTTCAACACGCTCGGCGGTCAGTTCAGGCTGACGGTCTTCGTCAATCGCCAGACCGACAAAATGATCGTCGTCAGCCAGACCTTTAGAGGCTTCAAAATGATAGCCTGCAGTTGGCCAGTGACCCACAATCGTGGCGCCGCGCGGCTCAATAATGTCGCGAATCGTGCCCAGCGCATCACAGAAGTATTCCGCGTAGTCTTCCTGATCGCCACAGCCAAATAGCGCCACCAGCTTACCGTTAAAGTCAATCTCTTCGAGAGTCGGGAAGAAGTCATCCCAGTCACATTGCGCTTCGCCATAGTACCAGGTTGGGATGCCCAGCAGCAGAATGTCATACCCTTCCAGGTCTTCTTTACTGCTTTTTGCAATGTCATGCACATCGGCAACGTCTTTACCAAGCTGTTTTTGAATCATTTTTGCGATATTTTCGGTATTACCGGTGTCGCTGCCGAAAAAGATGCCAGTGATTGCCATGAGTAAAATAACCTCTTGAAACTTATTGAAATGGTGGTGGCGAATTGCCCACGGATAAGGGCAATCATAGCAGAACAGGCAGATATGCGGAAACAGCAATCACGCGGGACTGCACGCTCTGCTACACGAAATATGAAACAAAACTTATTTTCAGACTAAACCCTGGCCGCGCAGCGCCATAAGCTGCTTCATTAATATTTCTTCAATGAGCTCGCTGCGGCTAATGTTGCGCGCTTCGGCCAGCTCATTCAGCGCGTCAACCGCTTGTGCGTTGAGTTTTAATTCGACACGCTTGAGGCCACGAACTTTGTCGCGTTTTAACTGGTTGCGCTTGTTGATGCGTAACTGTTCATCGCGCGAAAGCGGATTCGTTTTAGGTCGTCCCGGGCGACGCTCGTGCGCGAACAGATCTAATGTCGTACGGTCCGTTTGTTCTTTGGCCATGATTTTGGTGACTTCGGGGGAAACAATCAGCCAGGCTTATGCCCGGATGGATAGCGCGCCATCATACATCAGCGAGGAAGCGACGCCAACGCCCGCGCGCGTAATCGCGCACAGGCGATGAGTTTTTAATCAGTTAGCGTTTATCGTGCAGATAACGGCGGATGGCGCGCAGAACCGCCTCTGGTTTTTCAGCATGTACCCAGTGGCCCGCGCCGGCGATCACATGCGCGCGCGCCAGAGGGAATTGCGCCAGCAGCGCGTCGCGGTACGCTTCGGTCACGTACGGCGAGTTACCGCCTGCAATAAACAGCGCCGGATGTTCCCAGGGCGGAATGGTTTCCCAGCCGACGATATGCGGATACTGCTCCCATAATACCGGAACATTAAAACGCCATTCGCCTTCAGCCCAGGATTTTAACAGAAACTGGATCACGCCTTCTTCGTTGAGGTGTTGGCGCATAATCCCTGCCGCCTGTTGGCGGGATGTCGCGTCGGATTCGCTGACGGCATTAATGGCCGCGAAAATGCGATCGTGGCGGCGAACGTGATAATCCACGGGGGCGATATCAATCGCGACCAGACGATCGATGCGATCGGGCGCCAGCGCCGTCAGCGCCATTACCGCTTTTCCGCCCATGGAATGACCAATAAACGTCGCTTTTTCAATCTGCTGCGCGTCAAGCGTATCCAGAAGATCCTGGGCCATTGCCGGATAATCCATGACCGGATCGCGCGGCGATAAACCATGATTGCGCATATCGACCTGAATAATGTCGTGATCGGTCACCAGATCGCGCGCCAGTACGCCGAGGTTGTCCAGGCTGCCAAACAGGCCATGAACGAGAACGATGGGGGAATTATTGTGCAGGTTTTGTGCAGATTGCGCTCGGATGTTTAATTTCATGGCAAAGTTCTTTTTTTCGCTCTGTCGGGTTAGGGTATTATGTTGACCATTCTGCCACTGGGCTGCAACCTCTAAGGTTTACTCCGAGTTTTTTTGTCAGCCGGGCTTAACGCTATCCGCTGTTGGGATTTGTTCCTATAATCCCAATGACTTGTATTCAGCAAAGACATCGCACTGGATTAAGATGAAAACGATTGAAGTTGATGATGAACTCTATAGCTATATTGCCAGCCACACCAAGCATATCGGCGAGAGCGCATCCGACATTTTACGGCGTATGTTGAAGTTTTCCGCCACGACACAGCCAACGGCTTCAGCGGTGAAGGGGGCGCCTGCGGCGCAACCCGTTGCCGAAGCGAAACCGGTTAACCCGGTAAAAGACAAAGTTCGCGCGATGCGTGAGCTGTTGTTGTCTGACGAATATGCCGAGCAGAAAAAAGCGGTCAACCGCTTTATGCTGATTCTGACTACACTCTATTCACTGGATCACCACGCGTTTGCGGAGGCGACGGAGTCGTTGCATGGCCGCACGCGCGTCTATTTTGCGGCGGATGAACAAACGCTGCTGAAAAATGGGAATCAAACTAAACCTAAGCACGTTCCCGGCACGCCGTACTGGGTGATCACCAACACCAACACCGGCCGTAAATGCAGCATGATCGAACACATCATGCAGTCAATGCAATTCCCGGCGGAATTGATTGAAAAGGTTTGCGGAACAATTTAATCCTTGCATTAGAAGGACCAGGCAATGGCAATCCACAACCGCGCAGGACAACCCGCGCAACAGAGTGATTTGATTAACGTCGCCCAACTGACGGCGCAGTATTATGTACTGAAACCGGAGGCAGGGAATGCAGAACATGCCGTGAAATTTGGCACTTCCGGCCATCGCGGCAGCGCAGGTCGTCACAGTTTCAACGAACCGCATATTCTGGCGATCGCCCAGGCGATTGCTGAAGAGCGGGCGAAAAATGGCATTACCGGCCCCTGCTATGTGGGGAAAGACACCCATGCGCTCTCGGAACCGGCCTTCATTTCCGTGCTGGAAGTGCTGGCGGCAAACGGCGTGGACGTTATCGTGCAGGAAAATAATGGCTTTACGCCAACGCCTGCCGTGTCAAATGCTATCCTGGTCCATAACAAAAAAGGCGGCCCGCTGGCAGATGGTATTGTCATTACGCCGTCGCACAACCCGCCGGAAGATGGCGGTATTAAATATAATCCGCCCAATGGCGGCCCGGCGGATACCAACGTTACTAAAGTGGTAGAAGATCGCGCCAATGCGCTGCTGGCGGATGGCCTGCAAGGCGTTAAGCGCATCTCTCTGGATGCGGCAATGGCCTCGGGCCACGTTAAAGCGGTAGATCTGGTACAGCCGTTTGTCGAAGGGCTGGCGGATATCGTTGATATGGCGGCGATTCAGAAAGCCGGTCTGACGCTGGGCGTTGATCCGCTGGGCGGCTCCGGTATTGAATACTGGAAACGTATCGCAGAGCATTACAAGCTTAACCTGACGTTAGTCAACGATCAGGTTGATCAAACATTCCGCTTTATGCATCTGGATAAAGACGGCGCGATCCGCATGGATTGCTCCTCCGAATGCGCGATGGCGGGTTTGCTGGCGCTGCGTGACAAGTTTGACCTGGCCTTCGCTAACGACCCGGACTACGACCGTCATGGCATCGTGACGCCTGCAGGGCTGATGAACCCGAACCATTATCTGGCGGTCGCCATTAACTACCTGTTCCAGCATCGTCCGCTGTGGGGCAAAGATGTTGCCGTCGGTAAGACGCTGGTCTCTTCCGCGATGATTGACCGCGTGGTGAATGATTTGGGACGCAAGCTGGTGGAAGTGCCGGTTGGCTTCAAATGGTTTGTTGACGGTTTGTTCGACGGCAGCTTTGGTTTCGGCGGGGAAGAGAGCGCGGGCGCTTCGTTCCTGCGTTTCGACGGTACGCCGTGGTCTACCGATAAAGACGGAATCATCATGTGCCTGCTGGCGGCGGAAATCACCGCCGTTACCGGGAAAAACCCGCAAGAGCATTACAATGAACTGGCAGCGCGTTTTGGCGCGCCGAGCTATAACCGTCTGCAGGCGGCAGCGACCTCGGCCCAGAAAGCGGCATTGTCTAAACTGTCTCCGGAAATGGTCAGCGCCAGCACGCTGGCAGGCGACCCGATCACCGCGCGTCTTACCGCAGCGCCGGGTAATGGCGCATCGATTGGCGGCCTGAAGGTAATGACCGACAACGGCTGGTTCGCCGCGCGTCCATCCGGTACGGAAGACGCTTACAAGATCTATTGCGAAAGCTTCCTGGGGGAAGAACATCGCAAGCAGATTGAGAAAGAAGCCGTTGAAATCGTTAGCGAAGTATTGAAAAACGCCTGATGGGCGATATGGAAGAAAAAGGAGCCGTAAGGCTCCTTTTTTGTATTAACGGCGCTGCGCTTATCAGGCCTGTAAATCGCCTCCAGGCCGGATAAGGCGCGTGTGATATCTGACTTATTCGCTCTGAGTCGCCAGATGTCGGCGGCAGGTGAGGGCGTCGCATTCGATACGCACCACGCAAACCGCTTTCATCATATCTTCCCGATAACTGAAGGTTTTTCCCGGATCGGTCTGGCGCATAATGACGTCCAGGCCGTAGCGCATCTCCTCGCGTGTTTGCAATATCGATGCCAGCCCGGTGGCGAAAACGCTGGTGTAGGCGTAGCTATAATCACAGGGGTCATCGGCACGTAGTAATGCATGGTCGCCGTCCATTTCAATGCATACTGCCGGGTTCTTACGTAACAGACGCATCTTTTTCCCGGTGCGTGCGCCGTGAAAATAAAATATCCAGCGTCCGTTCTGATACTCGTAGCCAAAATTTACGGGGACAACATACGGACAGAGATTGTCGTTAAACCCTATCCGACACACTTCGTGTTTACTGAGAATAGCCAGTATTTCTGCTATATCAGTGACTTCCCGTTCTGGATTACTCATTTCTATTATCTTATTCAAAGAGTGAAAATGCCCGGACTACCGTTACCGCAGCCCGGGCATGCCATCAGCCGTGTTTATTTTTCAATTCAAAACGCGGTGAGACCAGGCCATATAACGTCCAGCCGAGGAAGGTCACAATTGAGCCGTACAGCATGGCTTCTTCACCGGAGGAATATAGCGCGTAGAAGCTATACATGGCGCCAACGAAGGCCACGAAGTTAGCGACTTTCGCTTTTGATGACGGCACATTCGCCATTTTCTGAATGATAACCAGCGCGGCCATCGACAGAATATACGGAATAATGTTCGTCACCACCGCCAGGTTAACCAGGACGTTAAACTGACTATTCAGCGACGGGCTAATGGTCATCAGCGACAGGCCAGTCTGAATAATCACAATAATCAACATCCCCTGAACCGGCGCGTCGACTTTCGTTACACGAGAGAAGACTTTCGGGAAATAGCCTTCGTCAGCGGAGGATTTAAAGACCTGGGCGATAGTGAACTGCCAGCCCAGCAGCGAGCCGCAGCAGGACATTACCATCAGCGCCATGATCACTTTACCTACCGCAGGCGTGAACATCTGTGCAAACGCCAGACCAAACGGCGCCGTGGAGTTCGCCAGATCCATGTTCGGCACAATCCCGGCAATCACGTTAGTCGAAACGATATAGATGACCGCCGCGCCCAGCGTACCGCCCAGTACCGCAATGGGGACGTTCTTTTCTGGATTCTCGACCACGTCTGCGTTGGCGCAGGCGGATTCCAGTCCAAGAAATGCCCACAACGTCATGGCGATGGAAGAACCGACCGCGCTAAAGAACGGAACATGGTGCGGGTTCCATGACGCTACGTACATGCTGGGGCTAAACCAGAACCAGCCAATGATGCACAGGCCGACAACCGGAATGATGACGCCCCAGACGGTAACGCTACTGATCTGTCCGGTAATACGCGCGCCGCCAAAGTTTGCGATGGTACAAACCCACAATACGGCGATAGTCGCCAGGCCGATCTGGAGCGGCGTCAGCGCGGCGCCGAACAGCTCGGTGCCATAGCCGACAGCGGAAATGGCGATAGCCACGTTGGCGATCAGCAGCGAGACGCCGTAGGTATAGTTCGCCATAAAGTTGCCGGATTTACCGAAGGCATATTCGGCGTAACCGCCCATGCCGCCGGATTTACGGCTAAACATACCGCATTTCGCAAACGCCCAGGCCAGCGCCATCGAGCCGACGGCGGTGACCAGCCAGGAGATAATGGATATCGTGCCGACTTCAGACAGTTTGGTCGGTAGCATGATGATCCCGGAGCCCATCATGTTGACCATAGTCAGAATTGTGAGCTGCACGACACCCATTTTATTGGATTTAGGTTTACTCATAATTTTTCCTCCTTCAGCAGGGAGCGCTGCGCGTCACGAGGTTTAATGACGTAGCACCAGACCTGCTTACGGCCGTCGTGTTCTTCGATATAAACGCCCTGCAGTTCAGGCGCAAAGCCCGGCAGCAGGTTGATCCCTTCTTCCAGGGCGCTGAAGTAACGCAGGACAGAACCGCCCCAGATTTCACCCGGAACTACACACAGCACTCCCGGCGGGTAAGGCAGAGCGCCTTCAGCCGCGATACGACCTTCCGCTTCCGGCAGGCGAACCAGTTCGACCTCGCCGCGCAGATAGGCATAGTTGGCCTCTTGCGGATTCATACTGACTTTCGGGAAATGCGATTTACGGAACATCTCTTTTTGCAGTTGTTTCACGTTGTGCCGCGCATAGAGATCGTGCATCTCCTGGCAAAGCTGACGCAGGGTATAGCCGGCATAACGCGCTTCATGCTGTTTGTAGATGGACGGTAATACTTCCGCTAACGGCGCATCAGCTTCCAGCAGTTTTTCGAAACGAGCCAGCAGGGCGACAAGCTGTTGTAACTTCGCCATGTCTTCTGCCGGCGTCAGCAGGAACAGAATGGAGTTGAGGTCGCATTTTTCCGGCACAACGCCGTTCTCGCGCAGGAAGTTGGCGAGGATCGTGGCAGGAACGCCAAAGTCTTCATATTCGCCGCTCGCTGCATTAATGCCCGGTGTGGTGAGCAGCAGTTTGCAAGGGTCGACAAAGTACTGATGTTCGGCATAGCCTTCAAACGCATGCCAGTGTTCTCCCGGAACGAAGTGGAAGAAGCGCAGATCGCTGGCGATCTCTGACGTCGGGTATGACTGCCACGGCTTACCATCAATCAGTTCCGGTACGAACGGACGGATGTGATGACAGTTTTCGAGGATCAATTTACGGGCATCGATGCCGTTAACCACGCAATCCATCCACATATTGCGACCGCTGACGCCTTCGTGCATTTTGGCGTTAACGTCCAGCGCGGCGAACAGCGGATAGAACGGGCTGGTGGAGGCGTGCATCATAAAGGCGTTGTTCATGCGCTTATGCGGAACGTAGCGCGATTGCCCTTTGATATGGCTATCTTTTTTATGGATCTGCGAGGTCTGGGAGAAACCGGCTTGTTGTTTATGAACGGACTGCGTCACCAGAATACCCGGATCGTTTTCGTTCAGTTCCAGCAGCAGCGGCGAACAATCGGCCATCATCGGAATAAATTGTTCATAGCCGACCCAGGCGGAGTCAAACAGGATGTAGTCGCACAGATGACCAATTTTATCGACGACCTGACGGGCGTTATAAATGGTACCGTCGTAGGTGCCTAACTGGATGACGGCCAGACGGAATGGACGTGCTTCGCGGGCACGCTGCGGCGCGACTTCGCTAATCAGCTCGCGCAGGTAATCTTCTTCGAAGCAGTGAGCGTCGATCCCGCCGATAAAACCATACGGGTTACGCGCGGTTTCCAGATAAACTGGCGTTGCGCCCGCCTGCAATAATGCGCCGTGGTGGTTAGATTTGTGGTTGTTACGGTCAAACAGTACCAGATCGCCCGGCGTTAACAGCGCGTTGAGTACGACTTTGTTAGAGGAGGAGGTCCCGTTCAGCACAAAGTAGGTCTTATCGGCGTTAAAGACTTTCGCCGCATGTTGCTGCGCAATGCAAGGCGCGCCTTCGTGAATCAGCAGATCGCCCATCGCCACGTCCGCGTTGCATAGGTCGGAGCGGAAGAGCGTTTCGCCAAAGTATTCCACGAACTGATTACCGGCAGGATGACGGCGGAAGAATTCGCCGCCCTGATGCCCCGGGCAGTCAAATGCGCTGTTGCCCTGGTTGACATAATCCACCAGCGCGCGGAAAAACGGCGGACGTAACTGCGTTTCGTAGTGGCTTGCTGCGGTTTCCAACTGGCGACCATAGAAGGCAGTACGGGATTCATTATATTCGAATACACCAGAGATACGCGGCAAATACTCAGGCGGTACGCGCCCTTCGTCATGAGTCGCGACAAACACGGGAATACCGTAACCCGTTGCGTCGATTTCATCGAGTTTTCCGTGTTCAATGTCGTCGATGGATAACACGATGGCAGCCACGTCGATGAAACGACTCTCATCAACATTTACAATATTACGGTGTGTAGAAAAACAATCCGGGCAATGACGGCTAACGGCAATTTTTAATTCTGACATTTTTTCATCTCTTTATTTCAGGTAATAGCAGGCCCTCAATTTCTCGCATGAGAAACTGATTCTTCCGGAAAAAATCAAAGCTATCCCGCTGATAAAAAAATCAGTAAATTAGCTTTATTTTAGATGTAATAAATCCCAACCCGTCCGGTTGCAGGAAATTCAGGATTTAAGGAGTTGAGTACTACGATATACAGGCAGAAACCGTGATAACTAAAATTGCGCTGAGTCGGAATTTCTTCTATCAAACCAGATGGTTAGCTGGGTGGACGTAAAGGAATTACCGTACTGTCGCTTTTAACAATTCGAGTTATTTAGGCAATAGACCTGAATGACATAAGGGTCGGAAAGACCTGTATGCTGAAGTACCCGTAGCAGAAAAACTACCGGGCATTAAAGAAATGAAAATCGAAACTATTACGGTGGGCAAACATCATAATATGCGTTGTCCGCCTTATATGGGGCATAAAACGATTATTATTTTCCATTTTGAGGTCCTTTCATTGATTTATTGAAAGCATGGATATTTTATCCAGGGAGCGCCAGCGATCTGTGAACCAGATCAACAAAAAACAATCATTTGAAAAATAATTAGTCGGCGATTATGCATATCGTGCTGTGAAATAACGGATTGTTTCTTAAATGTTAATTATATGTTTTTTATATCATCTATAAAATATAATATCGTCGCGAAAATAATTATTCGCGACGCCGAAAATAAATGACATAAAAATTAGAAGTTATTTAAAAATAATGAATAGCTATTCACAGCATAAAGCGATAGCCAATTCCGGTTTCGGTAATAAAATGGCGTGGACGGGTGGGATCTTGTTCCAGTTTCTGGCGTAAATGTCCCATATAGATGCGCAAATAGTGGCTATGCTCCACGGCGTTAGGGCCCCAGACCTGGTTTAATAACTGCCGTTGGGTTAATACTTTGCCGGTATTATTGAGTAATACCGCCAGCAGGCGGAACTCAATCGGCGTCAGATGGATTTCTTCGTCGCCACGGTGGATCAACCGTGCGGCGAGATCGACCGTCACGCCGGAAAAGCGGACGATCGGATCGGCGCAAGGGCTGGCGGCGTGCCGTCGCAGCGCGACACGCAAACGCGCCTGCAATTCGCCAATGCCGAATGGCTTGCTCAGGTAATCATCAGCTCCGGCGTCAAGCGCGGCAATCTTATCGCTTTCTTCGCTGCGGGCGGAAAGGACAATCACCGGTATTGCGCTCCACTGACGCAGGTCACGAATAAAATCGATTCCATCGCCGTCCGGCAGGCCGAGATCGAGAATAATCAGATCGGGCTTTCGCGTGGCGGCTTCCAGTAAACCACGTTGTAATGTTTCAGCTTCATACACGCGCAGGCCGTCGCCTTCCAGCGCGGCGCGCAGAAAGCGGCGGATGGCCTGTTCATCTTCAACAATCAGAACGTTTGTCACATATCCTCATGAAAATCATCAAGTTCAGGTGGCTTTCCTTGCGGCAGCGTCACACGGAAACAGGCGCCGCCCTGCGGTCGATTATAGGCGGTAAGCGTGCCGCCGTGTACCTCTACGATAGCATGGCAAATCGCCAGCCCCAGCCCCACGCCGGGGACGGCGGACTCTTTGTTGCCGCGGGCGAACTTATCGAAAATCTTCTGTTCTTGCCCCGCAGGAATACCCGGCCCGTTATCCCAGACATCCAGTTGTAAACGATCGTCCTTAACCGCAGCATCAATGCCGATACTGGCCTGCGGCCCGGCGTACTTAACGGCGTTTTCCAGCAAGTTGATCAGGACGCGCTCAAATAAGGGGCCATCGACATGGATAAGCGTTAACTGTTGCGGCAGCGACAATGTAATCGGATGCAATAAACCCGGCTCTAACATCTGTAACGCGCTCCCGACGACCTCTTCCAGCGTCAGCCACTCTTTTTTAAGATTAAACCCGCCGGACTGAATACGCGCCATATCCAGCAAATTATTCACCAGCCGGGTGGTGTTGAGAATATGCTGGCGAATTTCACTGGCCTGACGCGCGTGGGGCGATCCTGCGCTGGCTAGATCCAGCGTCAAAATTTCCGCCTGGCCGAACAATACCGTCAGCGGCGTGCGTAAATCATGCGACAGCGCCGCCAACAGAGCGTTGCGAATACTTTCGCGCTCGCTGGCGAGACGCGCCTGTTCCTCGCTGGCGGTCAGCGTCAGTCGTTCCAGCGCGTTGGCGACAAGCAGAGTGAATGTTTCCAGCAGGCGTTGCTGCTCCGGCACCATTAACTGACGCAAATTACCCGGTTCGACGATAGCCAGACCGTACGTTTTATCGGCGCTTTTCAGCGGCAGGATTTGATAAGGCACGCCAGGGAGGGTATCGGTGCCTGCGCCGGCAGGCTGGCCTTTATCAAAACTCCAGCGCGCAATTGCGTCGTCCCACGGCGTCATGCCTTGCTGGTGGGTGAGAGGCAGCAACTTACCGTTAGCATCAGGTAATAAAATTTGGCTGCGCGCCTGAAACGTCGAGGCGATAAACCGCTCGCTGGTCGCGGCGATATCATGTTCGCTACGCCCGACGGCCAGCGCTTTAGACATTTCATATAAATGGCGGGTACGCTGTTCCCGATAACGGGCGACGCGCGCCTGATAGCGCACCCCGGCAGTAAGATTGCCAATCACCAGACCTACCGTCAGCATCACGGCAAAGGTTAGCAAATATTGCACGTCCGAAACGGCGAGCGTACCGCGTGGCGCGATAAAAAAGAGATCGAAACTCGCCACGTTAATCACCGTCGCCACCACCGACGGCCAGCGTCCGTAAAGCAGCGCAATCACCACTACACCCAGCAAATAGAGCATCACCAGATTGGCGGCGTCGAAGGTGACAAGCCACTGCATAGCGATAAGCGTGGTGATGGCGCAAAGCGCCACGGCGACCAGACAGCCCTGAATCTGCCCACGCCATTTCTCTTTAAAAGGTCGGTTATCAGGCGTTTGCGCCAACGCGCGGGCTGGCGGCTCTTCCAGCGCGACGATCACCTGATCGAGATCCGGCGCGCGCCTGGCAAGACGGTCGGCGAAAGCGTCACGTCGCCACCAGCGTCGCGACGCCGGGCGGCCCATGACGATTTTCCCCAGATTATGTTCGCGGGCATAGCGCACGACCGCTTTCTCTTCGGCGGGATCGGACAGGGTGGCGGTTTCCGCGCCAAGCTCCTGCGCCAGGCGCAGCGCGCTTAAAATAGCCCGCCGTTGCTTTTCCGGTAAGCGGTGTAACGTTGGTGTTTCGACATAGACGGCGTGCCAGACGCTGCCGAGCCGGGAGGCCAGACGCGCCGCGGTACGCACCAGTTTTTCGCTGCCGGTGTTATGCCCGATACACAGTAAAATCGCATCACGCGTATGCCATACTTTTTCTTCGCCCGGATGCGCGCGCCAGGCGCGCATCTGATCGTCCACGCGATCGGCTGTCCGGCGTAGCGCCAGCTCGCGGAGGGCGATCAGATTGCCCTTGCGGAAAAAATGTTCAATAGCGCGTTCCGCCTGACCGGCGATATACACTTTACCTTCGTTGAGCCGTTGGCGCAGATCGTCGGGCGGCAGATCGACCAGTACGACTTCATCGGCGGCATCAAAAAAGGGATCGGGGACGGTTTCGCGCACCTGAATCCCCGTGACGCCGCTCACTACATCGTTCAGACTTTCCAGATGTTGTACGTTCACGGTGGTGAAAACGTCGATTCCCGCTTCCAGCAGCTCTTCAATATCCTGCCAGCGCTTAGGATGGCGTGAGCCAGGCGCGTTACTGTGTGCCAGCTCATCCATTAAAATCAGCGCCGGACGCCGGGCGAGGGCGGCATCCAGGTCAAATTCGCGAATTTGCCGCCCCCGGTGCGAGTGACGTTTTGGCGGCAGAATGGTCAGCCCGTCAAGTAGCGCGGCGGTCTCTTTACGGCCATGTGTCTCTACCACGCCGATCACCACATCCAGCCCCTGCGCTCGCAGCCGCTGCGCTTGAGCCAGCATCGCCCAGGTTTTTCCGACGCCTGCGCAGGCGCCGAAGAAAATTTTCAACTTCCCCCGGTGGGGCGGGGGCGTTTGTTCCAACAAGCGATCCGGGTCAGGACGCAAGGGTTCGTCGTTCATTTCGCTCTGTGTCCCTGTAGCGCATCCAGCGCCAGATTAAGCTCAACAATATTCACCACCGGTTGCCCAAGAAAGCGCGCCAGCGGCCTGTGCGTATATTCTGCAACCAGTTGCGCGACCTGTTCAACGGGAAGCTGGCGAGCCGCCGCCACGCGGGGGATTTGCCATGCCGCGGCGCCGGGCGTCAGATTATTATCCAGCCCGCTTGCCGAGGCCGTCGCCAGCTCAACCGGAACCGCGGAACTCGCCTGGGGGTTAGCGGCGCGTAGCGCGGCGACGCGGGCCTGTATTTGCGCATCCAGTTCGGGATTGCTGGCGGCCAGGTTGCTTCCGCCCGACGCCAATGGATTATAAGGCGTATCGGCGGTGGCGGAGGGCCGGCCATGAAAATAACCCGCGGCGGTAAACGATTGTCCGATAAGCGCTGAGCCGCGTATCACATTGTCTTTATGAATCAGCGAGCCATTAGCCTGCCAGGGAAACCACCACTGCCCCAACGCCGTGGTCAGAAGCGGATACACGCCGCCGGTCAATAACAGCAGAAATAACATTGTCGAAAAAGCAGGACGTAAACCGATCATCATACACCTCATGCCAGACCCAGCAGGGTCAGCAGCACATCAATCACTTTGATGCCAATAAACGGCACCACCAGACCACCCAGACCATAGATCCATAAATTACGGCGCAGCATGGCCGATGCGGAAAGCGGCTTATAACTCACGCCTTTTAATGCCAGCGGGATCAGAAAAATAATAATCAGGGCGTTAAAGATCACCGCGCTCAGAATGGCGGAGTTCGGCGAATGTAGCCCCATCACGTTGAGCGCGTTTAGCTGCGGATAGGTAGCGGCAAACGCGGCGGGAATAATGGCGAAATATTTCGCTACATCATTCGCGATACTGAAAGTGGTGAGCGAGCCGCGCGTCATCAGCATCTGCTTACCGATATGCACCACTTCAATCAACTTGGTCGGGTTAGAGTCCAGATCCACCATATTACCGGCTTCTTTCGCCGCCTGGGTGCCGGAGTTCATCGCCACCGCGACGTCAGCCTGCGCCAGCGCCGGGGCATCGTTAGTGCCGTCGCCGGTCATGGCGACCAGCCGTCCTTCCGCCTGATATTGACGGATCAGCGCCAGCTTGGCTTCCGGCGTGGCTTCGGCAAGAAAATCGTCCACACCGGCTTCGGCGGCAATCGCTGCCGCCGTCAGGCGGTTATCGCCAGTGATCATCACCGTTTTAATGCCCATCTTTCGTAGCTGAGCGAAACGTTCTTTAATACCGCCTTTAACGATATCCTTGAGGGCGATAACACCCAGTACGCGCGCGCCTTCCACGACCACCAGCGGCGTCGCGCCAAGACGCGCCACGTTCTCGACGTTTTGCTCGACATCGGCGGGAAAATGGCCGCCATTGCTCTCGACATGACGCCGAATCGCGTCCACCGAGCCTTTACGGATCATCCGGTTATCGATATTAATTCCGCTCATGCGGCTTTGCGCGGTAAACGGAACAAAGGTGGCATGAAGCGACTGCACATCGCGTTCACGCAGGTTAAAGCGCTGTTTGGCGAGGATCACAATGCTGCGGCCTTCCGGCGTTTCGTCGGCCAGCGAAGCGAGCTGCGCGGCGTCAGCCAGCGTGCGTTCGTCCACCCCTCGGGCGGGAATAAAATCGGACGCCTGGCGATTGCCGAGCGTGATAGTGCCGGTTTTATCCAGCAGTAACACGTCGACATCGCCCGCGGCTTCTACGGCGCGGCCGCTGGTGGCGATGACGTTCGCGCCCAACATTCGGCTCATTCCGGCTACGCCAATGGCGGAGAGTAGCCCGCCGATGGTGGTGGGGATCAGGCACACCAGCAACGCCACCAACACGGTGACGCTGACCGCGTTACCGCCCCAGGCGGAGAAGGGCCACAGGGTGGCGGTCGCCAGCAAAAAGACAATGGTCAGGGCAATGAGCAAAATCGTCAGGGCAATCTCGTTAGGCGTTTTCCGCCGCTGTGCGCCTTCCACCATCGCGATCATCCGGTCAAGAAAGGTTTCGCCAGGATTGACGCTACAGGCAATCACCAGCCAGTCGGAAAGAATTCGCGTGCCGCCGGTGACAGAGGCGAAATCGCCGCCGGACTCACGGATCACGGGCGCGGATTCGCCGGTAATCGCACTTTCATCCACCGAGGCGCCGCCTTCGATGACCTCGCCATCGCAGGGAATAATATCGCCCGCTTTGACCAGGACAATGTCGCCTTTCCGCAGTTCAGCGGCGGGCACGTTATCAGCTTGCGCATCATGGCGAGGGGCGCGCAGGCGGCGAGCGAACGCGGTCTTTTTCACTCCTTTCAGACTGTTTGCCTGGGCTTTGCTGCGGCCTTCCGCCAGCGCTTCGGCAAAATTGGCGAACAGTACGGTGAACCATAACCACAGGCTGATCACCCCTGTAAACAAGGCGCTTCCCGTTATTTGTCCTGTTACCATAGCGAGCGTTAACAGAGTGGTTAGCACGCTGCCGGCCCAGACCACAAACATCACCGGGTTACGCCACTGGGCGCGTGGGCTTAATTTTTTTACGGCATCCGTTAGCGCCTGTACGAGTAAAACAGGTTCAAACAGCGCCAGTTGCTTGCGACTCATATCAATGTACTCCGCATCGCTCAAGGTAAAGAGAAATGTTCCGCTACCGGGCCAAGCGCCAGGGCAGGAATAAATGTCAGCGCGCCGACCAGCAGTACCGTGCCGATAAGCAGTCCAATAAATAGCGCGCCGTGGGTCGCCAGCGTTCCCTGACTGGCCGGCTGTACTTTTTTACTGACCAGCGATCCGGCGATGGCCATGACAGGAATAATCACGCCGAAACGTCCGACGAACATGCAGAACGCCAGCAAACAGTTCCAGAAAGGCGAGTTAGCGCTCAGACCCGCAAAGGCGCTACCGTTATTGTTGGCGGCAGAGGAGACGGCATATAGCACTTCGCTAAAACCGTGCGGGCCAGGGTTCAGCATTGCGCTGCGTCCGGCATCCGTCATCATCGCCAGCGCCGAACCCAACAAGACCAACATCGGCGTGACCAGAATCGCCAGCGCGGTCATTTTCATTTCGCGCACGTCGATTTTTTTCCCCAGATACTCCGGCGTGCGACCGATCATCAGCCCCGCGATAAACACCGCCAGCAGGACAAACAGCAACATGCCGTACAGCCCTGAACCGACGCCGCCAAAGACCACTTCGCCAATTTGCATCAGCCACATCGGCACCATACCGCCCAGAGCGGTAAACGAGTCGTGCATGGCATTTACCGCCCCGCAGGACGCCGCGGTCGTGACGACGGCAAACAGGCTGCTGGCCAGCACGCCAAAGCGTGTTTCTTTACCCTCCATGTTGACGCTACTGTCCGCGCCTGCCGCCAACAGATGTGGATTTCCCTGAACTTCCGCCCACATCACTACCGCTACGCAGACCACAAAAATGCATGACATCGCCCACAGTAGCGCGCGTCCCTGACGGCGATCGCCCGCCGCTTCGCCAAAGGCGAAACAGAGCGCGGCTGGAATCAAAAATATCGCCAGCATCTGCGCCAGATTAGTGAGCGCGGTGGGATTTTCGAACGGATGCGAAGAGTTGGCGTTAAAGAAACCGCCGCCGTTGGTGCCAAGCATTTTGATCGCCTCCTGCGAAGCAACCGGCCCCATCGGCAAGAGTTGTTTAGCGCCTTCAAGAGTGGTGATGGGCTGATAAGCCGACAGGTTTTGCGGTACGCCCTGTTGGATAAAAAACAGCGCGATAATTAACGCGACAGGAAATAATATCCATAGCGTAATGCGTACCAGATCTTGCCAGGCATTACCCAGCGTGTGCACATTCTGGCGCGTAAAGGCGCGGATAAGCGCAAAAACCACCGCAATCCCGGTCGCCGCCGACAGGAAATTTTGCACCGTCAGCCCGGTCATCTGGCTAAAGTAGCTCAGCGTGCTTTCGCCGCTGTAGGCTTGCCAGTTGGTATTGGTGACAAAGCTGACGGCGGTATTCAGCGCCAGATCCCAGGACAGACCCGGTAGCCGCTGCGGATTTAAGGGCAACCACTCCTGCCAGAATAGCAGGCAAAACAGGATGCCCAGTCCCAGCAGATTGAGCGTCAGTAGCGCCAGTAAATACTGACGCCAGTTCATTTCATGGTCGGTAATGCCAAGAGTCCGCCAGAGGATACGCTCAATGCCAGCCACGCCCGGCAACGGAACGGCGGCGATGAGCCTTGCCAGGCCCGAACCCAACGGTTTCGCCAGTACTAATAAAATCAGTAAAAAACTGGCGATCAGTAAAAATCCTTGCGCGGCCATCAGAACGCCTCCGCATTAATCAGGGCATAGACCAGATAACCTAAAAGTAAGAAAACCAGCACGATGCCGGTTATCACGCCTGCACTCACAGAGCACCTCCAGTGGCATTGTTTTACTCCTGAGAAAGGTAATTTTTTGGCTGCAAAGATTTCGCAAAAATTGGCGGGCGGAGTGTAAAAAAAGTATAAAAATGGCAAAGACCATTATTTAACTAATGATTAGTATTAATTTAACCTTTTTGTAACTAATTTACGCTTTGAATGTAAATCTGCTGGAAAAGCGTGAAAATAAGTGGTCGGATGAGTAGTAAAATTACACCGAAAGCGGTACTATTTTAATCAGGTAACGAGGTTCAATTTTTCGGTGCTATTCACCGATTCAATCTATACCGGGGCGGGTAGCGTCGGTATAAAGGGGGGAAACGTATGGAACACTATAAAGACTATCCGGCGCATGTCATTTTTGCCCGTCGTGCTTTCGCGGTGACCGCAGGCGTGCTGGCGCTGCCGGTGATGCTCTTCTGGAAAGACCGCGCGCGTTTTTATAGTTATCTGCACCGTGTCTGGTCGAAAACCAGTGATAAACCGGTATGGATGGCGCAGGCTGAAAAAGCCACCTGCGACTTTTATTAATCGCGACCAGCCTGAAAAACCGTCAGCCGCCACGCTGGCGGTTTTTTTATGCGCCAGGGTCTACACTGTTTAACGCTATTCGCCGTGACGTTTCATCTTTCAGGAGTTGTATGCCCACCCATTTAGTCTGGTTCAGGCGCGATCTGCGTTTACAGGATAACCTTGCGCTGGCCGCCGCCTGCCGCGATGCATCCGCGCGGGTGCTGGCGCTTTATATTTCCACCCCCGCGCAGTGGCAGGCCCATGATATGGCGCCGCGGCAGGCGGCATTCATCAGCGCGCAGCTCAATGCGCTACAGGCGGCCCTTGCAGAGAAAGGCATTCCGCTGCTGTTTCATGAAGTGGCGGATTTTAACGCCAGTATTGAAACGGTCAAAAACGTTTGCCGACAGCATGACGTCAGCCATCTGTTTTATAACTATCAGTATGAGTTTAACGAGCGTCAGCGTGATGCGGCGGTGGAAAAAACGCTGCCCTCTGTCATCTGCGAAGGCTTTGACGATAGCGTGATTCTGGCGCCCGGCGCGGTGATGACCGGCAATCATGAAATGTATAAAGTTTTTACGCCGTTTAAAAACGCCTGGTTGAAACGGCTAAAAGAGGATATTCCGCCATGCGTTCCGGCCCCGAAGATCCGGGTGAGCGGCGCGCTTTCTACACCCTTAACGCCAGTCTCGCTTAACTACCCGCAACAGGCGTTTGACGCCGCGCTTTTCCCGGTGGAAGAAAACGCGGTTATCGCGCAGCTACGTCAGTTTTGCGCGCAGGGCGCAGACGGGTATGAGTCACAGCGGGATTTCCCTGCGGTTGAAGGCACCAGTCGGCTTTCCGCCAGCCTGGCGACGGGCGGCCTGTCGCCGCGACAGTGCCTGCACCGATTACTGGCGGAGCAGCCGCAGGCGCTGGACGGCGGACCGGGAAGCGTCTGGTTGAATGAGCTCATCTGGCGGGAATTTTACCGTCATTTAATGACCTGGTATCCGGCATTATGCAAACACCAGCCGTTTATCCGCTGGACAAAACGCGTCGCGTGGCAGGAGAACCCGCACTATTTTCAGGCATGGCAGAAAGGCGAAACCGGTTATCCCATTGTCGATGCGGCGATGCGCCAGCTTAACGCGACGGGCTGGATGCATAACCGTTTACGCATGATTACCGCCAGCTTTCTGGTAAAAGATCTGCTGATTGACTGGCGGTTGGGGGAGCGCTATTTCATGTCGCAGCTTATTGACGGCGATCTTGCCGCCAATAATGGCGGCTGGCAGTGGGCCGCCTCAACCGGTACTGACGCCGCGCCTTATTTTCGTATTTTTAATCCCACGACTCAGGGAGAGAGGTTCGATCGCGACGGCGAATTTATCCGCCAGTGGCTACCGGCATTACGCGATATCCCTGGAAAAGCGATTCACGAGCCGTGGCGGTGGGCGGAAAAAGCGGGAGTCGTGCTTGATTATCCTCGGCCCATTGTTGAACACAAACAGGCGAGAATCGCGACGCTTTCCGCCTATGAGGCGGCGAGAAAAGGGGCGTGATACAGGCCCGGTAGCGCAAACTACCGGGCCTTCTGCTATCAGGATTCGACGGCCAGCGCGCGGCTTTTGAATTTGAAGGACTGATACAGCCAAATCAGCAGGACAACCCCTACGCAGGCTAGCGCGCCCCAGGTGATCTGTTCAAAAACATCCACATAGGCGTTGATGGCGTAATTAACCGCGCCGCTGGCGTCGAAGGCGCTTTGCGAGGTCTGGTCAGCGATGACGCCTGCCAGATAGTTAGCTATCGCGCCGGACAGCAGCATATAAATTCCGGTTAATACGCCGGTGACGCCGGGGATATCAATGCGCGTAATTTGCGACATGGCGACCGGGTCGATAAACAGCTCGGCAAAGCCCATCACCGCCAGTCCCAGCACCATTAGCGGCATTGAAGAGTGTCCGTAAGCGGCGGACCAGCGTGCGCTCAGGGTCAAAATACAGAATCCGGCGCTCATCAGACCGAGACCCAGCGCGAATTTGCCCCAGATACGCACGGTGCGATTACCGCTTACGCTCTCTTTAACCAGCCAGGCCAGGACGACCCCACACAGCATCACGGCAAAGGCGTTCACCGACTGGAACATGGCGGTAGGAACGGAATAGCCCAGAATATCGCGGTTCACAAAGCGGTCGATATACAGGCTGATAGAGCTACCGCCCTGCTGGGCAAACGCCCAGAACAGCATACTGAACAGGGTCAGGGTGACAATCAGCCCCAGTTCTTTGCGCTGTTTGGCCGTTTGCGCCTGACGATAAATTTTTGCCAGCACGACCAGGCCGATCGCGGTCGCCACGATTAAGGCATAGACAGACCATTCTTTCCAGAACAGAACGGTAATCAGCAACGGCGCCGCTACCAGCAGAATTAACAGCCAGCCCCAGTTCGGCAGCAGGTAGTTTCTGGCGCACAACACGGCTTTATTCACGCCGGTAGTGTGGGTGAAATGACGATTTCCACACAGGAAGATCACTAACCCTGCCAGCATACCAATGGCGGCGAGCGCAAAGCCCATCGCCCAACTGTACTCCTCTTGCACATAGCCGCAGGCGATAGGCGCCACGATCGAACCAATATTACCCGCTGCGTAAAGCAGCGAGAACCCGCCATCGCGGCGCGGATCTTCCGGCTGGTACAGTTCGCCCAGCAGGCAGCTAATATTCGATTTAAACAGGCCGTAGCCGCAGACAATGATCGCCAGCGACAGATAAAGGAATGTCGGCGCGATCTCACTGGCGCCCAGCACTAAATGACCTATAGCCATTAAAAATGCGCCCAGCATGACTGCCATTCGGTTGCCAAGCACCTTATCCGCCAGATAGCCGCCAAGAATCGGCGTTACGTAGACCAGCGAACAATAAGCGCTGAATAACTCATAGGCGTGGTTATCGTCGTATTTTAGCTGATTGGTGAGATAAAGAATCAGTAGGGCGCGCATACCATAAAAGCTGAAGTACTCCCAAATTTGCAGGGCGACAACGTAGTAAATAGCGCGGGGTTGAGATGCTTGTTTATTCATCGTATTTCCGGGATAGAGACGCTGCGGCAAGAACGCGGCATTCTCAGATAATGCCTTTCTTTGTGGGCTTATTAAGCCTGCCGTATCGCCGTGTTTCCTTAAAGTTACCAACATGATACAGAACTGATTTTTTCTGCAATATGCGTTCTGATTGCATAAATATACATGAAACCGATCGTGTTTTGCTAAGTAATTTGCGCCAAACCCGGGGGTGATTGTTTCTTGATGTGTCAAACAAATGTTTATCGACGAACGGCCAACGGGAGGCTATGTTAACGGAGACTGAACCCGTAACGGGAAAGTAGAACGTGGGTTAAAGGGAGCGATGATGAAAAACACCGAGCTGGAACAACTGATTAACGACAAGCTGAACAGTGCGGCAATAAGCGATTATGCGCCGAATGGTTTACAGGTCGAAGGAAAAGAGACGGTACAGAAAATCGTTACCGGCGTGACCGCAAGTCAGGCGCTGCTCGATGAGGCGGTGCGTTTGCAGGCCGATGCGGTCATTGTTCATCATGGTTACTTCTGGAAAGGCGAGTCTCCGGTTATTCGCGGCATGAAACGCCGTCGCTTAAAAACGTTACTGGCAAATGATATTAACCTTTACGGTTGGCATCTGCCGCTGGATGCGCACCCTGAGCTGGGCAACAATGCGCAGTTGGCGGCGCTATTGGGCATTACCGTGAAAGGAGAAATTGAGCCGCTGGTGCCGTGGGGAGAGCTCTCAATGCCGGTGCCAGGGCTGGAACTGGCCTCATGGATTGAAGCGCGTCTGGGGCGTAAACCGCTATGGTGCGGCGATACCGGGCCAGAGAATGTGCAGCGTGTCGCCTGGTGTACCGGCGGCGGGCAAAGTTTTATTGATAGCGCCGCCCGCTTCGGCGTGGATGCTTTCATTACCGGCGAGGTGTCTGAACAGACCATTCATTCCGCGCGCGAACAGGGGCTGCATTTTTATGCCGCCGGGCACCATGCCACTGAACGCGGCGGTATTCGCGCCCTGAGCGAATGGTTGAACGAAAACACGGCGTTGGATGTGACGTTTATTGATATCCCTAACCCGGCATAACTGAGAGGTAATAAAGTGCAGCGAGCGCGTTGTTATCTGTTAGGCGAAACGGCAGTCGTCCTGGAACTTGAACCGCCGATTACGCTGGCGAGCCAGAAACGCATCTGGCGTCTGACGCAGCGTCTGGTCGATATGCCGAACGTGGTGGAAGCCATTCCCGGAATGAACAATATCACCGTGATCTTGCGGGAACCGCAAACCCTGGCGCTGGATGCGATTGAGCGTCTGCAGCGCTGGTGGGAAGAGAGCGAGGCGCTGGAGCCGGACTCGCGTTCGGTTGAGATCCCGGTGATCTATGGCGGCGCAGGCGGGCCGGATCTGGCGGCGGTGGCACGGCACAGCGGTTTGAGTGAAAAGCAGGTCGTGGAGCTACATGCCTCCGTTGAATATGTCGTCTGGTTTTTAGGCTTTCAGCCTGGCTTTCCCTATCTTGGGAATTTACCAGAACCGCTCCATATGCCCAGACGTGCGGAGCCGCGCCTGCAGGTTCCGGCCGGTTCTGTCGGCATCGGCGGCGCGCAGACGGGGATTTATCCATTATCCACGCCGGGCGGCTGGCAGCTGATCGGCCTCACGCCGTTGAAGTTATTCGATCCAATGCGAGAGCCCCCGGTTCTGCTACGCCCTGGCGATAGCGTACGCTTTGTGCCGCAAAAGGAGGGAATATGCTGAATATTATTCGCGCGGGGATTTACACCTCCGTGCAGGATAGCGGGCGTCACGGCTTTCGTCAGTCGGGGCTGAGTCACTGCGGTGCGCTGGATAAACCCGCCTTTCAGACCGCTAATCTCCTGGTCGGGAACGATGCGAATGCCCCGGCGCTGGAAATCACTCTCGGTCAACTGGTTATCGAATTTGAAAATGAGACCTGGTTCGCTCTTACCGGCGCAGGCTGCGAGGCGCAGTTGGATGATCAACCGGTCTGGACAGGCTGGCGATTGCCGGTAAAAGCGGGTCAGCGTCTTACGCTGCATCGACCGCTTCACGGGATGCGTAGCTATCTGGCGGTGGCGGGCGGTATTGCTGTGCCGGAGGTGATGGGATCGTGTAGTACCGATCTGAAGTCCGGCATCGGTGGGCTGGAAGGACGGCTGCTAAAAGATGGCGATCGGCTGGCGACGGGTAAACCATCGCGACAGTTTAGCGGGCCGCAGGGCGTGAAGCAGTTACTGTGGGGGAATCGCATCCGTGCGCTACCGGGGCCGGAATACCGTGAGTTCGATCGCGCCTCGCAAGAAGCGTTCTGGCGTTCGCCGTGGCAGCTCAGTCCGCAAAGTAATCGCATGGGCTATCGTTTGCAGGGACAATCGTTAACGCGGACAACGGATCGCGAACTGCTGTCGCACGGTTTGCTGCCCGGTGTCGTACAGGTGCCTTACAACGGTCAACCTATTGTGCTAATGAATGATGCCCAGACAACTGGCGGCTATCCGCGTATTGCCTGCATCATCGAGGCAGATATGTACCATCTGGCGCAGATCCCGCTAGGGCAACCGATCCATTTTGTGCAATGTTCGCTGGAAGAGGCGCTCAACGCGCGCCGCGAGCGTCAGCGCTATCTGGAGCAGCTTACCTGGCGACTTCAGCATGAACATTGATTTAAATGCGGATTTGGGCGAAGGTTGCGCCAGCGACAACGAATTATTAACGCTGGTCTCCTCCGCCAATATCGCCTGTGGTTTTCACGCCGGTGATGCGCAAACCATGCTGACCTGCGTGCGCGAGGCGCTGAAAAACGGCGTGGCGATCGGCGCGCATCCCAGCTTTCCGGATCGGGATAATTTTGGGCGGACGGCGATGGTTTTGCCGCCGGAAACGGTATACGCCCAGACGCTGTACCAAATCGGCGCGCTGGGGGCGATTGTCCAGGCGCAAGGCGGCGTGATGCGCCATGTCAAACCGCACGGTATGCTCTATAACCAGGCGGCGAAAGATCCTCATCTGGCACAGGCGATTGCGAAAGCGGTACACGACTATGATCCGTCACTGATACTGGTTGGACTGGCGGGAAGTGAGCTGATCCGGGCCGGTGAGCGCCATCGCCTGGTGACGCGGCAGGAGGTGTTTGCCGATCGCGGCTATCAGGCCGACGGTAGCCTGGTGCCGCGCATGCAACCTGGCGCGCTGATTCACGACGAAGAGCAGGCGCTGGCGCAAACGCTGGATATGGTACAAGCCGGGAGAGTGAAAAGCGTTACTGGCGTGTGGACGACTGTCACGGCGCAAACGGTGTGCATTCATGGCGACGGCGAGTATGCGCTTGCATTCGCTCGCAGGTTACGCGCCGCGTTCAATGCGCGTAATATACACGTTATTGCCTGAGAGCCCGACGATTGAAGTTATTATATTACGGCTGTGGATGTTCATTATGGCGTTCGATGTGCATTCCAGATAGTCAGAGGCGGTGTAGTCCATTAATCAACTGTTAACAAAGGATATTATCATGCCTGAAGGCCCGGAAATTCGTCGTGCGGCGGATAATCTGGAGGCGGCAATCAAAGGCAAACCCTTAACCGATGTCTGGTTCGCCTTTGCACAGTTAAAACCGTATGAATCGCAGCTTACCGGTCAACTTGTTACCCGGATAGAGACGCGGGGAAAAGCGTTATTGACCCACTTTTCAAATGGCCTGACGCTCTACAGCCACAACCAACTCTATGGCGTATGGCGGGTGATCGACACCGGTGAAATACCGCAGACCACGCGTATATTGCGCGTCAGGCTACAAACGGCGGATAAAACTATTCTGCTTTATAGCGCGTCTGATATCGAAATGCTGACAGCAGAGCAGCTCACGACGCACCCCTTTTTACAGCGAGTCGGTCCGGATGTGCTGGACGCGCGTCTCACTCCGGAAGAGGTTAAAGCTCGATTGCTGTCGCCGCGTTTTCGCAACCGACAATTTTCCGGACTGTTGCTGGATCAGGCCTTTCTGGCGGGATTGGGGAATTATCTGCGCGTTGAAATCCTCTGGCAGGTAGGGTTAACCGGACAGCATAAAGCGAAAGATCTCAACGAGGCGCAACTGAATACGCTTTCTCACGCGCTGTTGGATATTCCGCGCCTGTCCTACACGACTCGCGGTCAGGCGGATGAAAACAAGCATCATGGCGCACTGTTTCGCTTTAAGGTTTTCCACCGTGACGGCGAAGCGTGCGAGCGGTGTGGCGGCATTATTGAAAAGACAACACTGTCCTCACGCCCGTTTTACTGGTGCCCGCATTGCCAGAAATAGCCGGAACCGCCATCGGCGAGCAGCTATTGCCTGATGGCGCGACGCTTATCAGTCCTACAGAGGTTGTCTGGGCGCATAGGTTGATATAAAACGGGCCACTGCTGGCCCAGTTAACAGAATGCTGAACAGCCGTAGGGTTTGCATTGCCATGATGAGCGCCATATCGGCACTGCTTCCTGCCGCGATCGCGGCAACCGTATCCAGACCACCGGGACTGGTGGCGAGATAAGCCGTCATAAAATCAATCTGCATGTAGTAAGCCATTCCCCACGCCATCGCGGCGCAAATCGCCATCAGCGCGAAAATTGACAATAAGATTTGCGGCAATGGCCGCAGCGCCATAAAAAACACCTGTCTGTCAAAACCCAGCCCAATACGCCAGCCTATCGCCATATACGCCACGGCCAGCAGCCATTCGGGTATTTCAATCTCAATGATGCCTTGCGAATGGAGAAGCGCGCCCGCCAACATGGGGAGCAGCATCGTGCCGGAAGGGATACGCACCAGGCGACCGGCAATGCCCGCCACGATCGCTAATAACAGCGTCGTCAATACATTACCGCTAAGCGGCGGAAACCAGACCACCTGTTGGCTGACCGTTGCCGCGCTGTCGCCGAGTATCAGGCGTGTCACCAGCACCGCCGCGCCAGCCACAAACAGTACCCGTAGATACTGCATAAACGCCACCAGGCGGATATCCGCCCCGTAATCTTGCGCCATCGCTACCATTGCCGCCGCGCCGCCCGGCGAAGACCCCCATGCGCCGGTGTTGCCGGGCAGCGAGCTGTAACGTACCAGCAGCCAGCCGACTACCGCGCTGGAAAGCAGCGTCACCAGCAACACTAAAAGCACGACCGGCCAGTAGAGGGCGAGGGTGGTCAATATCGAACCGGTTAGATTTTGGGCGATCATACAGCCGAGAATTGCCTGCGCGGCGAGAAAAATACCGCGCGGAAGTTGTAGCGTACTACCTCGCAAACTCAACACGATACCCGCAATCATTGGACCGAGCAGCATCGCCGCCGGAAGGTGCAGATAGAGAAAAATAAGGGAAATGAGCAGCGATAACAGGAACAACAAAAACCACTGCAGAATCGGCATTCCATGCTCCCTGAATGATATTTAGCGAAACCTTAATTAATCATAGAGAGTAACGGGATAAGAATAAAATAATGAGGATAAGAAAAAGGGAAAATGTACCGGATGGCGAGGGTTGCGTCGCCATCCGGTTGTCAATTAACGCTTCAGCGCCGATTTAAAATCGCGTTTATCGTAGCCGGTATACAGCTGACGAGGACGGGCGATTTTCATGCCGTCAGTGTGCATTTCATTCCAGTGTGCAATCCAGCCGACGGTACGCGCCATGGCGAAGATCACGGTGAACATGGAGGACGGAATGCCCATCGCTTTCAGAATGATGCCGGAGTAGAAGTCTACGTTCGGGTACAGTTTCTTCTCGATGAAGTACGGGTCGTTTAGCGCAATGTGCTCAAGCTCCATGGCCACTTCCAGTAGATCGTCTTTGGTACCCAGTTCTTTCAGCACTTCGTGGCAGGTTTCACGCATCACGGTAGCGCGCGGATCGTAGTTTTTGTAAACACGGTGACCGAAGCCCATCAGGCGGAAAGAATCATTCTTGTCTTTCGCACGACGAACAAATTCCGGAATGTGTTTAACAGAGCTGATTTCTTCCAGCATTTTCAGCGCGGCTTCGTTGGCGCCGCCGTGCGCGGGTCCCCACAGGGAGGCGATCCCGGCGGCAATGCAGGCGAACGGGTTGGCGCCGCTTGAACCTGCGGTACGTACCGTTGACGTAGAGGCGTTCTGCTCATGGTCAGCGTGCAGGATCAGAATACGATCCATCGCGCGCTCCAGTACCGGATTCACTTCATAGGTTTCACACGGCGTGGAGAACATCATGTTCAGGAAGTTACCGGCGTAGGAAAGGTCGTTGCGCGGATAAACAAACGGCTGACCGATTGAGTATTTGTAACACATCGCCGCCATGGTCGGCATTTTGGACAGCAGGCGGAACGCCGCAATTTCACGGTGGCGCGGATTGTTCACATCCAGCGAGTCGTGGTAGAACGCTGCCAGCGCGCCAGTGATCCCGCACATTACCGCCATCGGATGTGAGTCGCGACGGAAAGCATGGAACAGGCGAGTGATTTGCTCATGGATCATCGTATGGCGGGTGACTGTCGTTCTGAACTCGTCATACTCTTCCTGCGTCGGTTTTTCGCCGTACAGCAGGATGTAACAGACTTCCAGATAGTTGGAATCGGTAGCAAGCTGGTCAATCGGGAAACCGCGATGCAACAAAATGCCTTCGTCGCCGTCGATGAAGGTGATTTTAGATTCGCAGGATGCGGTAGAGGTGAAACCAGGGTCAAAAGTAAAAACTCCTTTTGAACCGAGACTACGAATATCAATAACATCTTGACCGAGTGTACCTTTTAGCACATCCAGTTCAATAGCAGTGTCACCAGTAAGGGTGATTTTTGCCTTTGTATCAGCCATTTACGGTCTCCTTAGCGCCTTATTGCTTAAGACTGCCGGAACTCAGACTTGCCTTCTCCACGTCATCTTCCTCGTCGTTAGTGCAGGGAAGATTCTGTGTATGCATCAATCAACCGTTACCAGTTTGTTATTTGGCTCGCCGCTCTGTGAAAGAGGGGATGACCTGGGTACAGAGCAATGGGCGCTTGCAGGTAACGGCTTGATTAATTTCGAATTAGCAGCAAATCAGGAACGTAGCAATCCGAGTAATGTAACCTGTCTATCACTAATAACTGTCCTGAAAGAATGGGTCAATATCATTGTACTGTTGCATAACTTATTAACAGGTGAAAGAGTGACCCCATAACTTTTACGCATTATATGCTTTTTCTGGTGTCGTTTGTAACAATTTTGTTTAATGTTTGTCAAATCAGATGATTGAAAATTAAAAAAATGTTGTTATCGTGACCTGTGTCACTGTTCAGGATAAAACCTGACAAACTATATGTAGGTTAATTGTAATGATTTTGTGAACGTCCTATACTGCCGCCAGGTCTCCGGAATACCCTGCAATCCCGAGCCACCCAGCGTTGTAACGTGTCGTTTTAGCTACTGGAAGCAGTGTTTTACATGACGCGCAGTTATAGAAAGGACGCTGTCTGACCCGCACGCAGACCGGAGGAAGGAAATCCCGTCGTCTTTCTGGCTACAGGTAGATTCACCTCTGTAACCGAAGTCTTAAGGGAATAATAAGAACAGCATGTGGGCGTTATTCATGATAAGAAATGTGAAAAAACAAAGACCTGTCAATCTGGATCTACAAACGATTCGGTTCCCCATCACAGCGATAGCGTCCATTCTCCATCGCGTATCCGGTGTGATTACTTTCATCGCCGTCGGCATACTACTGTGGCTACTGGGCACCAGCCTCTCTTCTCCGGAAGGATTCCAGCAGGCCGCCGATATCATGGACGGCTTCATCGTTAAATTTATCATGTGGGGCATCCTTACCGCGCTGGCGTATCACGTCATCGTGGGAATTCGTCACATGTTAATGGATTTTGGCTATCTGGAAGAAACATTCGAAGCGGGTCAACGCTCTGCCAAAATCTCTTTTGTTATCACTGTCGTGCTTTCACTTCTCGCAGGAGTCCTCGTATGGTAAGCAACGCCTCCGCATTAGGACGCAATGGCGTACATGACTTCATCCTGGTCCGTGCTACCGCTATCGTTCTGACGTTATACATCATCTACATGGTGGGTTTTTTCGCCACGAGCGGCGAACTGACCTTTGAAGCCTGGACCGGTTTCTTCTCATCGGCCTTCACCAAAGTCTTCACCCTGCTGGCGCTTTTTTCCATCTTGATTCATGCCTGGATCGGCATGTGGCAGGTGTTAACCGACTACGTTAAACCACTGGCAGTGCGTCTGATACTGCAACTCGTTATTGTTGTTGCGCTGGTGGTTTACGTCATCTATGGATTTGTTGTGGTGTGGGGTGTGTAATGAAACTGCCAGTCAGAGAATTTGATGCTGTTGTGATTGGTGCCGGTGGCGCAGGTATGCGCGCGGCGCTGCAAATTTCCCAAAGCGGCCAAACCTGTGCGCTGCTCTCGAAAGTCTTCCCGACCCGTTCCCATACCGTTTCCGCGCAGGGCGGTATCACCGTGGCGCTCGGCAATACCCATGAAGATAACTGGGAATGGCACATGTACGACACCGTAAAAGGGTCGGACTACATTGGTGACCAGGATGCCATCGAATATATGTGTAAGACCGGACCGGAAGCGATTCTGGAACTGGAGCACATGGGGCTACCGTTCTCCCGTCTTGATGATGGACGTATCTATCAGCGCCCGTTCGGCGGCCAGTCGAAAAACTTTGGCGGCGAGCAGGCGGCACGTACCGCGGCAGCGGCTGACCGTACCGGTCACGCCTTGCTACATACGCTGTATCAACAGAATTTGAAAAACCACACCACGATTTTCTCCGAATGGTATGCGCTGGATCTGGTGAAAAACCAGGATGGCGCGGTGGTGGGGTGTACCGCACTGTGCATCGAAACCGGTGAAGTGGTGTACTTCAAAGCCCGCGCGACGGTGCTGGCGACCGGCGGCGCAGGCCGTATCTACCAGTCCACCACCAACGCTCACATCAATACTGGTGATGGTGTCGGTATGGCGCTGCGTGCCGGTGTCCCGGTGCAGGACATGGAAATGTGGCAGTTCCACCCGACCGGTATCGCCGGGGCGGGCGTGCTGGTGACAGAAGGCTGCCGCGGCGAAGGCGGTTACCTGCTGAACAAACACGGCGAGCGCTTTATGGAGCGTTATGCGCCGAACGCCAAAGACCTGGCGGGTCGTGACGTGGTGGCGCGTTCCATCATGATCGAAATCCGTGAAGGTCGCGGCTGCGATGGTCCGTGGGGGCCGCACGCTAAACTGAAACTGGATCATCTGGGTAAAGAGGTGCTGGAATCTCGCCTGCCGGGTATCCTGGAACTGTCCCGTACTTTCGCCCACGTTGACCCGGTGAAAGAGCCGATTCCGGTTATCCCGACCTGCCACTACATGATGGGCGGTATTCCGACTAAAGTGACCGGTCAGGCGCTGACCGTGAACGAGCAGGGCGAAGACGTGGTGATTCCGGGGCTGTTTGCGGTAGGCGAAATCGCCTGTGTATCGGTTCACGGCGCCAACCGTCTGGGCGGTAACTCACTGCTGGATCTGGTGGTCTTTGGCCGTGCTGCGGGGCTGCATTTACAGGAATCCATCGCCGAGCAGGGCGTGCTGCGCGACGCCAGCGAGTCTGACGTTGAAGGTTCTCTGGAGCGCCTGAATCGCTGGAACAATAACCGCAATGGCGAAGATCCGGTGGCTATCCGCAAAGCGTTGCAGGAGTGTATGCAGCATAACTTCTCCGTATTCCGTGAAGGCGACGCGATGGCGAAAGGGCTTGAGCAGTTGAAAGTGATCCGCGAGCGTCTGAAAAACGCCCGTCTGGATGACACGTCCAGCGAGTTTAATACCCAGCGTGTTGAGTGTCTGGAGCTGGATAACCTGATGGAAACTGCCTACGCCACTGCCGTATCAGCCAACTTCCGGACGGAAAGCCGCGGCGCGCATAGCCGCTTCGATTTCCCGGAGCGAGATGATGCCAACTGGTTGTGTCATACCCTGTATCAACCGCAAACGGAATCCATGACGCGCCGAAGCGTCAATATGGAACCGAAACTGCGTCCGGCGTTCCCGCCGAAGATTCGTACTTATTAATTGCGGAGACAGGATGATGAAACTCGAATTTTCGATTTATCGTTATAACCCGGATGTCGATAACGCTCCGCGTATGCAGGATTACACCCTGGAAGGCGAAGAAGGGCGTGACATGATGCTGCTGGATGCGTTAATCCAGCTTAAAGAAAAAGATCCCAGCCTTTCTTTCCGCCGTTCCTGCCGCGAAGGTGTGTGTGGTTCTGATGGTTTGAATATGAACGGTAAGAATGGTCTGGCCTGTATTACCCCTATTTCGGCGCTGACTCAGCCGGGTAAGAAGATTGTGATTCGCCCGCTGCCCGGTTTGCCGGTGATCCGCGATTTGGTGGTAGACATGGGGCAATTCTACGCACAATATGAGAAGATTAAGCCTTACTTATTGAATAATGGGCAAAATCCACCGGCTCGTGAGCATCTGCAGATGCCAGAGCAGCGTGAAAAACTCGATGGGCTGTATGAATGTATTCTTTGCGCCTGTTGCTCAACATCCTGCCCGTCATTCTGGTGGAACCCGGATAAGTTTATCGGTCCGGCGGGTCTGCTCGCGGCGTATCGATTCCTGATCGATAGTCGTGATACCGAGACTGACAGTCGTTTGGAAGGGATGAGTGATGCATTCAGCGTATTCCGCTGTCACAGCATTATGAACTGCGTCAGTGTATGTCCTAAGGGACTGAACCCGACGCGCGCTATCGGCCATATTAAGTCGATGCTGTTGCAGCGTAGCGCATAAGTAGTTGTAGTGGTTGCCGGATGGCGACGTACCGTCTTATCCGGCCTACGGGTTACGTATTCTGTAGGCCTGATAAGCCAGGCGCCATCGGGCAATAGAAGTGCAGGAAACCTCTAAAAACTGCCATATGATTAGTAATAATCGAGATGTTCAGAGCGAGACAAGGCGCGGTCTGAACGAATCTTCGGGAGCATAGTTAACTATGTGACCGGAGTGAGCGAAGGCCGCAACGCAGTCGTAGCCTGAACAGCGAAGATTATTAGACAGTTTTTAAAGGTTCCTTAGCGGACGCAGATGACACGACAGTCCGCAACAAGTGAACCCCGGCACGCATACGGCGTATGCGTGGTTAGTATCCACGGCGAAATACTCGTCATAGTTCACGTTGCATGTGCGTTGGCTGCACTTGCTCACCCCGGTCACTTACTGGATGTAAGCTCCCTGGGATTCGCAAGCTTGCCGCCTTCCTGAAACGTGACCTATTTAGAGTATTAAATAAGCAGAAAAGATGCTTAAGGGATCACGATGCAGAACAGCGCTTTGAAAGCCTGGTTGGACTCTTCTTACCTCTCTGGTTCGAATCAGAGCTGGATAGAACAGCTCTATGAAGACTTCTTAACCGATCCTGACTCGGTAGACGCTAACTGGCGTTTGACGTTCCAGCAGTTACCTGGTACCGGAGTCAAACCGGATCAACTCCATTCAAAAACACGTGAATATTTCCGGCGGCAGGCGTTGGCTGGCTCACGTCACTCTTCTACGATTTCCGACCCTGACACCAATGTGAAGCAGGTTAAAGTCCTGCAGCTTATCAACGCTTATCGTTTCCGTGGCCATCAGCATGCAAACCTCGATCCGCTGGGACTGTGGAAACAAGAACGCGTGGCGGATCTCGATCCTTCTTTCCATGATTTGACCGAGGCCGATTTCCAGGAAACCTTCAATGTCGGCTCCTTTGCCAGCGGCAAAGAGACGATGAAGCTGGGCGAGCTGCTCGACGCGCTCAAACAGACCTACTGCGGCCCGATTGGCGCTGAGTATATGCACATCACCAGCACCGAAGAGAAACGCTGGATCCAACAGCGCATCGAATCCGGTCGTGCGGCCTTTAGCGCTGACGAGAAAAAACGCTTCCTGAACGAACTGACCGCCGCTGAAGGGCTGGAACGTTATCTGGGCGCCAAATTCCCGGGGGCGAAACGTTTCTCGCTCGAGGGGGGAGATGCGCTGATACCCATGCTGAAAGAGATGGTTCGCCATGCGGGTAACAGCGGCACTCGCGAAGTGGTGCTGGGGATGGCGCACCGCGGTCGCCTGAACGTGCTGATCAACGTACTGGGTAAAAAACCGCAGGATCTGTTCGACGAATTTGCCGGTAAGCATAAAGAACATCTGGGTACCGGCGACGTGAAGTATCACATGGGCTTCTCGTCAGATATCGAAACCGAAGGCGGTCTGGTTCACCTGGCGCTGGCGTTTAACCCATCGCATCTGGAAATTGTGAGCCCGGTGGTGATGGGCTCCGTGCGCGCCCGTCTGGACAGACTGGACGAACCGAGCAGCAACAAAGTGTTGCCGATCACTATTCACGGCGACGCCGCGGTGACCGGCCAGGGCGTGGTTCAGGAAACTCTGAACATGTCGAAAGCGCGCGGTTACGAAGTGGGCGGTACGGTACGTATCGTTATCAACAACCAGGTGGGCTTCACCACCTCTAACCCACTGGATGCGCGTTCAACGCCTTACTGCACCGATATCGGTAAAATGGTCCAGGCACCGATTTTCCACGTCAATGCGGACGATCCGGAAGCCGTCGCTTTTGTGACCCGTCTGGCGCTGGACTTCCGTAACACCTTCAAACGCGATGTGTTCATCGATCTGGTGTGCTACCGCCGTCACGGCCACAACGAAGCCGACGAGCCAAGCGCAACCCAGCCGCTGATGTACCAGAAAATCAAAAAGCATCCGACACCGCGTAAAATCTACGCCGACAAACTGGAAGCTGATAAGGTCGCAACGCTGGAAGATGCCACTGAAATGGTCAACCTCTATCGCGATGCGCTGGATGCAGGCGAATGCGTGGTGAAAGAGTGGCGTCCAATGAATATGCACTCGTTCACCTGGTCGCCGTATCTAAACCACGAATGGGATGAAGCATACCCGAACAAGGTAGAAATGAAGCGCCTGCAGGAGCTGGCAAAACGTATCAGCACCGTGCCGGAAGCCATTGAAATGCAGTCTCGTGTGGCGAAAATTTATGGCGACCGTCAGGCAATGGCGGCAGGCGAGAAATTGTTTGACTGGGGCGGCGCGGAAAATCTGGCTTACGCCACGCTGGTCGATGAAGGCATTCCGGTGCGCCTGTCCGGGGAAGACTCCGGTCGCGGCACCTTCTTCCATCGTCATGCGGTGATCCACAACCAGACGAACGGCTCAACGTATACGCCGTTGCAGCATATTCACAGCGGTCAGGGACAGTTTAAAGTCTGGGACTCCGTGCTGTCCGAAGAAGCGGTGCTGGCCTTTGAATACGGTTATGCCACGGCGGAACCACGTACCCTGACTATCTGGGAAGCGCAGTTTGGCGATTTTGCCAACGGCGCGCAGGTAGTGATTGACCAGTTCATCTCCTCCGGCGAGCAGAAATGGGGCCGGATGTGCGGTCTGGTGATGCTGTTGCCGCATGGCTATGAAGGGCAGGGCCCGGAGCACTCCTCCGCGCGTCTGGAACGTTATCTGCAACTTTGCGCCGAGCAGAATATGCAGGTTTGCGTGCCGTCCACCCCGGCGCAGGTCTACCATATGCTGCGCCGTCAGGCGCTGCGCGGGATGCGTCGTCCGCTGGTGGTGATGTCGCCGAAATCGCTGCTGCGTCACCCGCTGGCGGTTTCCACGCTTGATGAACTGGCGAACGGTTCCTTCCAGCCGGCCATTGGCGAAATTGACGAGCTGGACCCTAAAGCCGTAAAACGCGTGGTAATGTGTTCTGGTAAGGTTTATTACGACCTGCTGGAACAACGGCGCAAAAACGACCAGAAAGATGTCGCTATCGTGCGCATCGAACAGCTCTATCCGTTCCCGCATAAAGCGGTGCAGGAAGCGCTGCAACCATACGCTCACGTCCATGATTTTGTCTGGTGCCAGGAAGAGCCGCTCAACCAGGGCGCATGGTACTGCAGTCAGCATCATTTCCGTGAAGTGATTCCGTTTGGGGCCGCTCTGCGTTATGCAGGTCGCCCGGCCTCCGCCTCTCCGGCGGTAGGGTATATGTCCGTTCACCAGAAACAGCAACAAGATCTGGTTAATGACGCGCTGAACGTCGATTAAATAAAGGATAAATAATGAGTAGCGTAGATATTCTTGTTCCCGACCTGCCTGAGTCCGTAGCGGACGCGACCGTCGCCACCTGGCATAAAAAACCGGGCGATGCGGTTGTTCGTGACGAAGTGCTGGTAGAAATCGAAACTGACAAAGTGGTACTGGAAGTACCGGCATCAGCGGACGGCATTCTGGATGCGGTTCTGGAAGAAGAGGGGACGACTGTCACCTCTCGCCAGATCCTGGGTCGCCTGCGTGAAGGCAACAGCGCGGGTAAAGAGACCAGCGCGAAATCTGAAGAGAAAGCGTCTACGCCGGCACAGCGCCAGCAGGCGTCGCTGGAAGAACAAAACAACGATGCGCTCAGCCCGGCGATCCGTCGCCTGCTGGCTGAACACAATCTGGAAGCCAGCGCCATTAAAGGCACTGGTGTGGGTGGGCGTCTGACCCGTGAAGATGTGGAAAAACATCTGGCGAAAGGCGAGTCTAAAGCACCCGCTGTTGAACCTGCAGCACAACCCGCTCTGGGCGCGCGCGGCGAAAAACGCGTGCCAATGACCCGCCTGCGTAAGCGCGTGGCCGAGCGTCTGCTGGAAGCGAAAAATTCCACCGCCATGCTGACGACCTTCAATGAAGTCAACATGAAGCCGATTATGGATTTGCGTAAGCAGTATGGCGAAGTGTTTGAAAAACGTCATGGTATCCGCCTGGGCTTTATGTCCTTCTACGTGAAAGCGGTAGTGGAAGCGCTGAAGCGTTATCCGGAAGTGAACGCCTCTATCGACGGCGATGACGTGGTGTATCACAACTACTTCGACGTCAGCATGGCGGTGTCTACGCCGCGCGGCCTGGTCACGCCGGTCCTGCGTGACGTGGATACGCTGGGCATGGCTGACATTGAGAAAAAAATTAAAGAACTGGCTGTCAAAGGCCGCGACGGCAAGCTGACCGTAGAAGACCTGACCGGCGGTAACTTTACCATTACCAACGGCGGCGTATTCGGTTCGCTGATGTCTACCCCGATCATCAACCCGCCGCAGAGCGCGATTCTGGGAATGCATGCTATTAAAGACAGGCCGATGGCGGTGGATGGCAAGGTGGAAATCCTGCCGATGATGTATCTGGCGCTCTCTTACGATCATCGCCTGATCGATGGTCGCGAATCCGTGGGCTTCCTGGTCACCATCAAAGAGTTGCTGGAAGATCCGACCCGTCTGCTGTTGGACGTGTAGTCAGCAAGAGCATCACCTGCTACCTGTAGGCTGGATAAGGCGTTCACGCCGCCATCCGGCGATGGTGTAATGCCTGATGGCGCGCAGCTTTCAGGCCTACAGGTCTAAAGATAACGATTACCTGAAGGATGGACAGAACACATGAACTTACATGAATATCAGGCAAAACAACTTTTTGCCCGCTATGGCTTACCGGCGCCGGTGGGTTATGCCTGTACTACTCCGCGTGAAGCCGAAGAAGCCGCGTCTAAAATCGGTGCCGGCCCGTGGGTAGTGAAATGTCAGGTTCACGCTGGCGGCCGCGGCAAAGCGGGCGGTGTGAAGGTAGTAAAAAGCAAGGAAGAGATTCGCGCCTTTGCGGAAAACTGGCTGGGCAAACGTCTGGTGACCTATCAAACAGACGCTAATGGCCAACCGGTAAACCAGATTCTGGTTGAAGCGGCGACCGACATCGGCAAAGAACTGTACCTCGGCGCGGTAGTTGACCGTAGTTCTCGTCGCGTGGTCTTTATGGCGTCTACCGAAGGCGGCGTAGAGATCGAAAAAGTGGCGGAAGAAACCCCGCATCTGATCCATAAAGTCGCGCTCGATCCGCTGACCGGCCCGATGCCGTATCAGGGGCGTGAACTGGCGTTCAAACTGGGTCTGGAAGGTAAACTGGTGCAGCAGTTCACCAAAATCTTTATGGGCCTGGCAACCATTTTCCTTGAGCGCGACCTGGCGCTAATCGAAATCAACCCGCTGGTGATCACTAAGCAGGGCGATCTGATTTGCCTCGACGGCAAGCTGGGCGCTGACGGCAACGCGCTGTTCCGCCAGCCGGATCTGCGCGAAATGCGCGACCAGTCTCAGGAAGATCCGCGTGAAGCGCAGGCGGCGCAGTGGGAACTGAACTACGTCGCGCTGGACGGCAACATCGGTTGCATGGTGAACGGCGCGGGCCTGGCGATGGGCACTATGGACATCGTTAAGCTGCATGGCGGCGAACCGGCTAACTTCCTTGACGTGGGCGGCGGCGCAACCAAAGAGCGCGTCACCGAAGCGTTTAAAATCATCCTCTCGGATGACAACGTGAAAGCGGTTCTGGTTAACATCTTCGGCGGTATCGTCCGTTGTGACCTGATTGCCGACGGTATCATCGGCGCGGTGGAAGAAGTGGGCGTGAATGTTCCGGTGGTGGTGCGTCTGGAAGGCAACAACGCCGAACTCGGCGCGAAGAAACTGGCTGACAGTGGCCTGAATATTATTGCAGCGAAAAGTCTGACGGATGCAGCTCAGCAGGTTGTTGCCGCAGTGGAGGGGAAATAATGTCCGTTTTAATTAATAAAGATACCAAGGTTATCTGCCAGGGCTTCACCGGTAGCCAGGGGACTTTCCACTCCGAACAGGCGATTGCTTACGGTACGCAAATGGTCGGCGGCGTAACGCCGGGCAAAGGCGGCACCACGCATCTGGGTCTGCCGGTGTTCAACACCGTGCGCGAAGCGGTAGAAGCTACCGGTGCGACCGCATCCGTTATCTACGTCCCGGCGCCGTTCTGCAAAGACTCCATTCTGGAAGCGATCGACGCAGGCATCAAACTGATTATCACCATCACCGAAGGTATTCCGACGCTGGATATGCTGACCGTGAAAGTGAAGCTGGACGAAGCTGGCGTACGCATGATCGGCCCGAACTGCCCAGGTGTGATCACCCCGGGCGAATGCAAAATCGGCATCATGCCGGGTCACATTCATAAGCCGGGTAAAGTGGGTATCGTTTCCCGTTCCGGCACGCTGACCTACGAAGCGGTTAAGCAGACCACCGACTACGGTTTCGGCCAGTCCACCTGCGTGGGTATCGGCGGTGACCCGATTCCGGGCTCTAACTTCATCGACATTCTGAAACTGTTCCAGGAAGATCCGCAGACTGAAGCGATCGTGATGATCGGCGAGATCGGCGGTAGCGCAGAAGAAGAAGCGGCGGCTTATATTAAAGACCACGTGACCAAGCCGGTTGTTGGCTATATCGCGGGCGTTACCGCGCCGAAAGGCAAACGTATGGGCCACGCTGGCGCCATCATTGCCGGTGGTAAAGGTACCGCTGATGAGAAATTCGCTGCTCTGGAAGCGGCTGGCGTGAAGACGGTTCGCAGCCTGGCCGATATCGGCGAAGCGCTGAAAGCAATTATAAAATAAAACTCGCTGTTCCTGCGGGAACAGATAAATGTCCGTTTTCGACATGGTTGGCCACCTTTACGGTGGCCTTTTTTATGGCTTTATTGTTTGTGGCAAAGTACGGGTGAAGCATCCGGGATATAAAATTATTGGCTTTGTAAATATTGAACTATAGGAAAATAATGCCTCATTAAAAAAACATGGTGGAGTCTAAAAATAATTGATAATAACCGTCTGGCAGCGGCAGTAAATTTACTCAGTTTGCTGGTTAACTCTTTTGCAGCAAATACAGATGCTGTCTTAGTGAAATACCTGCCGACCTCACTGGAGACGGATTATGCGCTTTCCGCCATGAAAAAAACGCATTGCAGCATTACACTATGTTGACGCTAACCTCTATAGTAAATTGACGCTTGACTCTGTGGCCGCGCATGTTTGCCTGAGCGCGAACTACATGTCTCCTCAGATGTATCGCGCTTACACAGACTGCTTGTTTAATGGCAGAATAAAACAGCTATTTTAATCATAAGAGTACCGGCATTATTTCCCTGAAGTATTAAAGATATCGTTTAATAAATTATATGAACTTTTGCTGGTTAAAAGAGGTTAACTTTAAAAATTATTAAGAACTTATTGACACTATTCGTTCGTGATTAATCATGTTTAAAGGGTATTTATGGCTGCGAATAAACAGAATTATCACTATGAGTGACGTAGAAATTGAGGGTAAATCTGTGAAGGTGATAACAGAATCTTCACTATAATAATTATAGAGAGGCAAATACGGTGTTATTGAAATAAAGAAAAATTAGCGAATAAAATGTTTGTTTCTGGCTATCTGGAAAGCTTATTAGCGATAATTAAGGCGATAACCTGGCAAGATGATCCTGGCCGTTAGTCGTCGGGAAAGGGAAGTTGGGGCAGGGTAATCCCGGTGGGATGATGGCGCGTGTGCAATGAGATAGTTTCTTTGCGGTGTTAATTATAAGTAAAATAAAAATAGACTAAATGTATAAAATAATAAGTGTTGATAACCTACAGAAAAAATCTGTGAGCTATTTAGCAATAATTGAACATCAATGTGGAATGTTTTTTACTGGATGCGGGGCAGTAAAAAACGCACAAAATGTTTAGCCTTATCGAATAAGCCTCTTTTTACAAGGGGTTTGAAATTACTCTTTGCAAAAACAAAAAGTTAACAAAAAATTCACCATGCATTCAATGAATAAACATTATTAACATTAACTTCAAAAATTGATTTTAATCAATATTTAAATGTTGGAAAAGAGCATCAAAACTGGTTAAATTGTCCGTGATCAAATTCCCTGAAAAGCGATAGATTAGCCATAAATTGATCGCTGTCGAAAAAAGCAAATCTGACCCACTAAAAACCTGTTTATTGTAAGGGTTTTACGGCGTAATATATTTGCGGGATCAATTTGGGTTTTTTATTAACATGTTTGTAACTTTTCATCATTACTGTTTCCTTCCCGAGGGGATAGTACGATGGAAGGCCGCAAATAAATTTGTATTGGGGCATGCGTGTGACCCTTTCTAACGGGGTTCACTCTCGGAGTCTTCATGCGATGAGCAAGGAGTCATGATGTTAGATATAGTCGAACTGTCGCGCTTACAGTTTGCCTTGACCGCGATGTACCACTTCCTGTTTGTGCCGCTAACGCTTGGTATGGCGTTCCTGCTGGCCATTATGGAAACGGTATACGTCCTTTCCGGCAAACAGATTTATAAAGATATGACCAAGTTCTGGGGCAAGTTGTTTGGTATCAACTTTGCTCTGGGTGTGGCTACCGGTTTGACCATGGAGTTCCAGTTCGGGACAAACTGGTCGTACTACTCCCACTATGTTGGGGACATCTTCGGTGCGCCGCTGGCCATCGAAGGTTTGATGGCCTTCTTCCTCGAATCCACCTTTGTAGGTCTGTTCTTCTTCGGCTGGGATCGTCTGAGTAAAGTTCAGCACATGTGCGTCACCTGGCTGGTGGCTCTGGGGTCCAACCTCTCCGCGTTGTGGATTCTGGTAGCGAACGGCTGGATGCAAAACCCAATCGCTGCGGATTTCAATTTCGAAACCATGCGTATGGAAATGGTGAGCTTCTCTGAACTGGTGCTGAACCCGGTAGCACAGGTGAAATTTGTTCACACTGTGGCGTCCGGCTATGTCACCGGCGCGATGTTCATCCTCGGTATCAGCGCTTACTACATGCTGAAAGGTCGTGACTTCGCCTTTGCTAAACGCTCCTTTGCTATTGCTGCCAGCTTCGGTATGGCTGCCGTACTGTCCGTTATCGTACTCGGTGACGAATCCGGTTACGAAATGGGCGACGTGCAGAAAACCAAGCTCGCTGCGATTGAAGCAGAATGGGAAACGCAACCTGCTCCGGCCTCCTTTACCCTGTTCGGCATTCCTGACCAGGACAAACAGGAAAACCATCTGGCGATTCAGATCCCTTATGCGCTCGGCATTATCGCTACGCGTTCCGTGGACACGCCGGTTATTGGCCTGAAAGATCTCATGGTGCAGCATGAAGAGCGTATCCGTAACGGGATGAAAGCCTATGAACTGCTGGAACAACTGCGCGCCGGTTCTACCGACCAGGCCGTTCGCGACCAGTTCAACAGCATGAAGAAAGATCTCGGTTACGGCCTGCTGCTGAAACGCTATACGCCTAATGTGACTGACGCTACCGAAGCGCAGATCCAGCAAGCGACGAAAGATTCCATTCCTCGCGTTGCGCCGCTGTACTTCGCTTTCCGTATTATGGTGGCGTGCGGCTTCCTGCTGCTGGCGATTATCGCACTCTCCTTCTGGAGCGTGATTCGTAACCGCATCGGTGAGAAAAAATGGCTGTTGCGCGCGGCGCTGTACGGTATTCCACTGCCGTGGATTGCGGTTGAAGCAGGTTGGTTCGTCGCCGAGTATGGTCGTCAGCCGTGGGCGATCGGCGAAGTGTTGCCGACAGCCGTGGCGAACTCATCGCTGACCGTGGGCGATCTGCTGTTCTCCATGTTCCTGATTTGCGGCCTGTATACCCTGTTCCTGGTGGCAGAATTGTTCCTGATGTTCAAATTTGCACGCCTTGGCCCAAGCAGCCTGAAAACCGGTCGCTATCACTTTGAGCAGTCCACCGTGACTTCTCAGCCGGCACGCTAAGACAGGAGTCGTCAAATGATCGATTATGAAGTACTACGTTTTATCTGGTGGCTGCTGGTTGGCATTTTGCTAATTGGTTTCGCCGTCACCGATGGGTTCGACATGGGGGTGGGGATGCTCACCCGTTTCCTCGGTCGTAACGACACCGAACGTCGAATTATGATTAACTCTATCGCCCCGCACTGGGACGGTAACCAGGTGTGGTTGATCACCGCGGGCGGTGCGTTGTTTGCTGCCTGGCCGATGGTTTACGCTGCGGCGTTCTCCGGTTTCTATGTAGCGATGATCCTGGTGCTGGCGTCTTTGTTCTTCCGTCCGGTCGGTTTTGATTACCGTTCCAAGATTGAAGACCCGCGCTGGCGCAACATGTGGGACTGGGGCGTGTTCATCGGTAGCTTTGTGCCGCCGCTGGTGATTGGCGTGGCCTTTGGCAACCTGTTGCAGGGCGTACCGTTCCATGTAGATGAGTATCTGCGTCTGTACTACACCGGTAACTTCTTCCAGTTGCTGAACCCGTTTGGTCTGCTGGCGGGCATCGTAAGCGTAGGGATGATCATCACGCAGGGGGCGACTTACCTGCAAATGCGTACCGTTGGCGAACTGCACCTGCGCGCGCGCGCCACCTCGCAGATTGCGGCGCTGGTGACATTAGTGTGCTTTGCGCTGGCGGGCGTTTGGGTAATGTATGGTATTGATGGTTATGTCGTGACATCCGCGATTGATCATCATGCCGCCTCTAACCCGCTGACTAAAGAAGTGGCGCGTGAAGCTGGCGCCTGGCTGGTGAACTTTAATAATGCTCCGATCCTGTGGTTGGTTCCGGCTCTGGGCGTGGTTCTGCCGCTGCTGACTATCCTGACTTCCCGTATGGAGAAAGGCGCGTGGGCATTCCTGTTCTCTTCGCTGACCCTGGCCTGCATTATTCTGACGGCGGGTATCGCTATGTTCCCATTTGTGATGCCGTCCAGCACGATGATGAATGCCAGCCTGACCATGTGGGATGCGACATCCAGCCAGATGACGCTGAACCTGATGACCTGGGTTGCGGCGGTGTTCGTACCGATCATTCTGATCTACACCAGCTGGTGTTACTGGAAAATGTTCGGTCGTATCACTAAAGAACATATTGAAAGCAACACCCACTCTCTGTACTAAGTAAGGAGCTTAAAATGTGGTATTTCGCATGGATTCTGGGAACGCTTCTTGCCTGTGCATTCGGGATCATTACCGCCCTGGCGCTTGAGCACGTTGAAGCGGGTAAAACCGGTCAAGAAGAAAGCTAATGACCCATATTATCGCAAAACTGTATGCGGTAATGGACAAGCGCCCGTTAAGGGCGCTTTCCTTCGTGATGGCGATAGTGCTGGCAGGATGTATGTTCTGGGACCCGTCACGGTTTGCCGCCAGGACCAGCACGCTTGAAATCTGGCACGGATTACTGCTGATGTGGGCGGTTTGCGCAGGCATAATCCACGGCGTGGGTTTTCGCCCTGAATCCGTACACTGGCAAGGGATTTTTTGTCCGCTCCTTGCGGATATCGTCCTTATCGTCGGCCTGATTTTCTTCTTCTTGTGAATAAGAAACCTCCTTAAAAATATAGGGGCTTGCATAAGCCCATATATTTTTACTCTCCCTTAACTTCCCCCCATTCCCAAGCCTCATTCCCACGCGTATAGTAGCAACGTTTAAAAGCTCTACTTTTGTTGCATTACCGGGATGTAAAGTGAATACAAGGCGATATACAACGGCATTCTTGAGGCATTACGGCGGCAAGCGGATGACGCCAACAAAGAGGCTGCAGGGATGAATAAGTATATATTTCGATGGCCAATTCGAGTTTATTACGAAGACACGGACGCCGGCGGTGTGGTTTATCACGCCAGCTATGTCGCTTTTTATGAAAGAGCGCGCACGGAGATGCTGCGTCACCATCACTTCAGCCAACAGGTGCTGCTGGCGGAGCGGGTCGCCTTTGTGGTGCGCAAGATGACGCTGGAATACTATGCGCCTGCGCGGCTCGACGATATGCTTGAAGTTCAAACAGAAATTACGTCAATGCGTGGCACCGCTTTGGTTTTCACGCAACGCATTGTCAACGCAGAGAACACGCTGCTAAATGAAGCAGAGGTTCTGATTGTTTGCGTTGATCCACTCAAAATGAAGCCTCGTGCGCTTCCTAAGTCTATTGTCGCGGAGTTTAAGCAGTGACTGACATGAATATCCTTGATTTGTTCCTGAAGGCAAGCCTTCTGGTTAAACTTATCATGTTGATTTTGATTGGTTTTTCAATAGCATCCTGGGCCATCATTATCCAGCGAACGCGTATCCTGAACGCCGCTGCGCGTGAGGCGGAAGCGTTTGAAGATAAATTCTGGTCCGGAATCGAACTATCGCGTCTGTACCAGGAAAGCCAGGGGAGACGCGATAGTCTGTCGGGCTCGGAGCAAATCTTTTATAGCGGGTTCAAAGAGTTTGTCCGGCTCCATCGCGCCAACAGCCATGCGCCGGAGGCAGTGGTAGAGGGGGCGTCGCGTGCGATGCGCATCTCCATGAACCGAGAGCTGGAAACGCTGGAAACGCATATCCCGTTTCTTGGCACGGTAGGCTCTATCAGTCCTTATATCGGTCTGTTTGGCACCGTATGGGGGATTATGCATGCGTTTATCGCCCTGGGCGCGGTGAAACAGGCGACTCTGCAAATGGTTGCGCCGGGTATTGCCGAAGCATTGATTGCCACGGCGATTGGTCTGTTTGCCGCCATCCCTGCGGTTATGGCTTACAACCGACTGAATCAGCGCGTGAACAAGCTGGAACTGAATTACGACAACTTTATGGAAGAGTTCACCGCGATTCTGCACCGCCAGGCGTTTACCGTAAGCGAAAGCAACAAGGGGTAAGCCATGGCCAGAACGCGTGGACGAGGTCGTCGCGAACTTAAGTCCGAAATCAATATTGTACCGCTGCTCGACGTACTGTTGGTGCTGCTGCTGATCTTTATGGCAACCGCGCCGATCATTACCCAGAGCGTGGAAGTCGACTTGCCGGAGGCGAATCAGTCGCAGGCGGTCAGTAGTAACGACGATCCACCGGTCATTATTGAGGTTTCCGGAGTAGGGCAATACAGCGTAGTGGTTGATAAAGATCGAATGGATCAACTGCCGTCTGAACAGGTGATCGCAGAAGTAAAGCGTCATCTGCAGGCTAATCCGAAAACAGTCTTTTTAATCGGCGGCGCGAAAGAGGTGCCGTACGATGAAATAATTAAAGCGCTGAACTTGTTACACAGCGCGGGCGTAAAATCGGTTGGCTTAATGACGCAGCCAATCTGAAGTCTGCGTCCCGTTGGCTTGAAAGACGGCGAGTAACAGGCGAACAGTTTTTTGGGAACCGAGAGTGTCAAAGGCAACCGAACAAAACGACAAGCTCAAACGGGCGATAATTATTTCAGCCGTGCTGCATATCATCTTATTTGCAGTGCTGATCTGGAGTTCGTTTGATGAGCATATAGAGGCTTCTGCCGGCGGCGGCGGTGGTTCCGCTATCGACGCGGTGATGGTCGATCCTGGCGCCGTTGTGCAGCAGTACAACCGTCAGCAGGATCAACAGGCCAGCGCCAGACGCGCGGAAGAAGAGCGTAAAAAGCTGCAACAGCAGCAAGCAGAGGAGTTGCAGCAGAAGCAGGCTGCCGAACAGGAGCGGTTGAAACAACTTGAGAAAGAACGTTTAGCGGCTCAGGAGCAGCAAAAGCAGGCTGAAGAAGCTGCAAAACTGGCGCAACAGCAGCAGCAACAGGCCGAAGAAGCGGCGAAAGCGGCGGCGGACGCGAAGAAGAAAGCGGAGGCCGAGGCGGCGAAAGCGGCGGCGGACGCGAAGAAGAAAGCGGAAGCCGAGGCGGTAAAAGCGGCAGCGGACGCGAAGAAGAAAGCGGAAGCCGAAGCGGCGAAAGCGGCGGCGGACGCGAAGAAGAAAGCGGAAGCCGAAGCGGCGAAAGCGGCGGCGGAGGCGAAGAAGAAAGCGGAAGCCGAAGCGGCGAAAGCGGCGGCGGAGGCGAAGAAGAAAGCGGATGCCGAGGCGGCGAAAGCGGCGGCGGAGGCGAAGAAGAAAGCGGATGCCGCGGCGGCGAAAGCTGCGGCGGACGCTAAGAAGAAAGCGGCTGCCGAAAAAGCGGCCGCCGCAGAAGGCGTCGATGATCTGCTTGGCGATCTCAGCTCGGGTAAGAATGCGCCGAAAACCGGCGGTGGCGCGAAAGGGAATGGTCAGCCATCGAAAGATAGCGGTACATCGGGCGCTAACGGTGGGGCGACAGGCGCTGATATCAGCGCCTACGCGAAACAGATTCAGGTCGCCATTCAGAGCCGTCTGTATGATGCGAGCCTGTATCAGGGCAAACAATGTGTCTTGCATATTAGCCTGGCGCCGGATGGCTCATTAAAAAGCATTACGTCTGAGGGCGGCGATCCGGCGCTTTGTCAGGCGGCGTTAATGGCGGCAAAAACCGCGAAAATTCCTAAACCGCCAAGCCAGGCTGTTTATGAGAAAATAAAGGATGCCAAACTAGACTTTAAACTGTAGATACTTTTCTTTATGGAAGTTGGAGCGGTTGAGTTGTTACTGGTCCTGGTGGTTTTGTGTATTTGAGTTTGTTAACATTCTGCTAAATTATCGTGGGTCGCAGGCCCAGGTATGGGAGATATGATGAAGCAGGCATTACGAGTAGCATTTGGTTTTCTGATGCTGTGGGCGGCGGTGCTGCACGCAGAAGTCCGTATCGAGATCACCCAGGGGGTGGACTCGGCGCGACCGATTGGCGTTGTGCCTTTTAAATGGGCCGGGCCGGGCGCTGCGCCTGAAGATATCGGCGGCATCGTGGCGGCAGATTTACGCAACAGCGGTAAATTTAATCCGTTAGACCGGTCCCGACTGCCGCAGCAGCCAGCCACCGCTCAGGAAGTTCAGCCTACCGCATGGTCTGCGCTGGGTATTGATGCTGTCGTTGTTGGACAGGTCACGCCGAATCCGGACGGTTCCTACAATGTTGCTTATCAGCTGGTTGACACTGGCGGCGCGCCGGGGACTGTACTGGCACAAAACTCTTATAAAGTGAACAAGCAGTGGCTGCGTTATGCAGGCCACACCGCCAGTGACGAAGTCTTTGAAAAACTGACGGGCATTAAGGGCGCGTTCCGTACTCGTATCGCCTATGTGGTACAGACTAACGGCGGTCAGTTCCCGTATGAACTGCGTGTGTCGGATTACGATGGCTACAATCAGTTCGTAGTGCACCGTTCTCCGCAGCCGCTGATGTCTCCGGCGTGGTCTCCGGACGGCTCAAAACTGGCTTACGTGACATTTGAAAGCGGTCGCTCCGCGCTGGTTATCCAGACGCTGGCAAACGGCGCAGTGCGTCAGGTTGCGTCCTTCCCGCGTCACAACGGCGCGCCGGCCTTCTCGCCGGATGGGACGAAACTGGCGTTCGCGTTATCGAAAACCGGAAGTCTGAACCTGTACGTTATGGATCTCGCCTCCGGCCAGATTCGTCAGATAACGGACGGGCGTAGCAACAATACGGAGCCGACCTGGTTCCCGGACAGCCAGACTCTGGCCTTTACCTCTGACCAGGCTGGACGTCCGCAAGTGTATAAAATGAACATTAACGGCGGTGCGGCGCAGCGTATTACCTGGGAAGGTTCGCAAAACCAGGATGCGGATGTCAGCAGCGACGGTAAATTTATGGTAATGGTAAGCTCAAATAACGGGCAGCAGCACATTGCCAAACAAGATCTGGTGACGGGTGGCGTACAGGTTCTGTCGTCAACGTTCCTGGATGAAACGCCAAGTCTGGCACCTAACGGCACGATGGTAATCTACAGCTCTTCTCAGGGGATGGGATCTGTGCTGAATTTGGTTTCTACAGATGGGCGTTTCAAAGCGCGTCTTCCGGCAACTGATGGTCAGGTGAAATCGCCTGCCTGGTCGCCGTATCTGTGATAATAATTAATTGATTACTAAAGGAATTAAAGAAATGCAACTGAACAAAGTGCTGAAGGGCCTGATGATTGCCCTGCCTGTTATGGCAATCGCGGCATGTTCTTCCAACAAGAACGCCAGCAATGACGGTAGCGAAGGCGGCATGCTGAACGGCGCCGGCACTGGTATGGACGCTAACGGCAACGGCAACATGTCATCTGAAGAGCAAGCGCGTCTGCAGATGCAGCAGCTGCAGCAGAACAACATCGTTTACTTCGATCTCGACAAGTACGATATCCGTTCTGACTTCGCGGCAATGCTGGATGCGCACGCTAACTTCCTGCGTAGCAACCCGTCTTACAAAGTCACCGTAGAAGGTCACGCGGACGAACGCGGTACTCCGGAGTACAACATCTCCCTGGGCGAACGTCGTGCTAACGCCGTTAAAATGTACCTGCAGGGTAAAGGCGTTTCCGCTGACCAGATCTCCATCGTTTCTTACGGTAAAGAAAAACCTGCCGTACTGGGCCACGACGAAGCGGCTTACGCTAAGAACCGTCGCGCTGTACTGGTTTACTAAGAGAATTGCATGAGCAGTAACTTCAGACATCACCTGTTGAGTCTGTCGTTACTGGTTGGCATAGCGGCCCCCTGGGCCGCTTTTGCTCAGGCGCCAATCAGTAGTGTCGGCTCAGGCTCGGTCGAAGACCGCGTCACTCAACTTGAGCGTATCTCTAACGCTCACAGCCAGCTTTTAACCCAACTTCAGCAGCAGCTCTCCGATAATCAGTCCGATATCGATTCTTTGCGCGGCCAAATCCAGGAAAATCAGTATCAACTGAATCAGGTGATGGAGCGCCAGAAGCAAATTATGCTGCAGCTGGGGAGCTTAAATAATGGCGGCGCAGCGCAGCCAGCGGCTGGTGACCAGAGCGGGACGGCAACCACTGCGACCCCCGCCCCGGATGCCGGTACGGCAACCTCAGGGGCGCCGGTACAAAGTGGCGATGCGAATACCGATTACAATGCGGCAATTGCGCTGGTGCAGGATAAGTCTCGCCAGGATGATGCGATTGTGGCGTTTCAGAACTTCATCAAGAAATACCCTGATTCTACTTATCAGCCGAACGCCAATTATTGGCTGGGCCAGTTGAATTACAACAAGGGTAAAAAAGATGACGCCGCCTATTATTTCGCCTCGGTAGTAAAAAACTATCCTAAGTCGCCGAAGGCTGCGGACGCGATGTACAAAGTTGGCGTTATCATGCAGGACAAAGGTGATACGGCAAAAGCGAAAGCGGTTTATCAGCAGGTGATTAACAAATATCCTGGCACTGATGGCGCGAAACAGGCGCAGAAGCGTCTTAACGCGATGTAATGCGTACCATGCGACCAGAAAACGCCTTTTTTCTGGTCGCGTCGTGCGATTCCTAAGCAGTTGAGCCCCCTGCGTCGAAATTTTTGTTGCGCTCAAATCTGAAATCAGTAATATATGCCGCCGTTGCCACGGGATATTAAACAACTCGAAAGCAACGCAAAAGTGGGTCGTTAGCTCAGTTGGTAGAGCAGTTGACTTTTAATCAATTGGTCGCAGGTTCGAATCCT
>NZ_JBKFSV010000022.1:0-45127 GCF_046569445.1 Salmonella sp. 741265050_HSA
GTGAAACGCCGTAGCGCCGATGGTAGTGTGGGGTCTCCCCATGCGAGAGTAGGGAACTGCCAGACATCAAATAAAACAAAAGGCTCAGTCGAAAGACTGGGCCTTTTGTTTTTGTCTGTAGTCTGTCGGTGAGCGCTCTCCTGAGGAGGAGAAATCCGCCGGGAGCGGATTTGAACGTTGCGCAGCAACGGCACGGAGGGTGGCGGGCAGGACGCCCGCCATAAACTGCCAGACATCAAATAAAGCAAAGGGCCCAATCGAAAGACTGGGCCTTTTTGCATTTATCTCTCTATGGAAAAAGTTATCGGATAATGACGCCGACGCGTTTTAAACATCTTCGTAGAGTGGATAAAAACCGTTTTAGTCAACGTGATTTCCCGCCATATATCCGCCTGAACCATCGAATGTGAACCGTGCTGAAGTAGATGTACAAACGGCTTTTACTTACGCCTCTAATAAGCAATAGAGATATTCGCTGAGGACTAAGAATCTGGCCCATTAGGCTATTTTATTTGCCAGTTTGGCCCTGGGACAGTGCTCAAAATCCTCATGTATTACGTGTATGCTCCGGTTTATATCCAGACTGTCTGTAATAATTACGCCTAATGATCACGCTCTAAGTCTTACTGTATAAAGCCTGTTTGTAATGCGGCTTACGATGCTATCAAGCTACAATTTTGTCTGCATCGGACAAGGAATAGAATAAATACCATCGGGATGGGCGAGTAAGAAAAGAGAGCGTTTTATCGTGTTAACTTTCGGGGGATAGGCTGAATAGATTACGTCGCTGAGTATCCTTACGACCTTTATATTATTACTGAAAGCGCGGCATTGCCGCGCCTGCATGTATCATTTAGAAAGCGCAATGATACCCATCGTCAACCCTGCTACCGCCGCAGCGCCGCCAGCGATAGCGCCTGCTGTCTCCCAGTTATCCTGCGTTGTACCTTTCATACATGTATTGGTATGAACCAGCCGCCCTTGATCGTCATAAACCGGTACGCAGGGAGAATCATGTGCACAACCTGCCAATAAGGTGGTAAGCAATGCAACTGGAATTAGTCTTTTCATGGTGTTACCTCATTAATCAGCGTTTCGCGAAGTACAGCAACGTAAATGCTGGCTCTAACCGCTGCGAAAACGAGAGTTATTTTACCACCACAGAAAAAATGGCCGACATGAGGAATCATCTCAATTCATGTGAATTGTAAAAACTATGGAGAATGCAAAAGTAAGCGGAGAGGGGGGAATAGCGGAGATAAAGACGTACCGTTTAAAAAGGCGTCCGAAGACGCCTCTGTTTACCGGTTAATCATGATGGCGATTAAATCGGCGTTTTACAACAACGAAGAATACTGGCACGAAGAAGATAGCTAATAAGGTTGCGGTTAACATTCCCCCCATAACCCCTGTGCCTACTGCGTTCTGTGCCCCACTACCTGCGCCACGACTGATAACTAACGGCATTACCCCGAGAATAAAGGCCAGCGAGGTCATTAGAATAGGACGTAAACGCATACGGGATGCTTCCAGCGTCGCTTCAATCAATCCACGTCCTTCTTTCTCCATGAGATCTTTGGCGAACTCGACAATCAGGATGGCGTTTTTAGCAGAAAGGCCAATAGTGGTTAACAAGCCAACCTGGAAGTAAACGTCATTGTTCAGACCGCGCAATGACGCTGCAAGCAGAGCGCCAACCACACCGAGCGGTACGACCAGCATTACCGAGAACGGAATTGACCAGCTTTCATACAGAGCGGCAAGGCAGAGGAAAACGACAATGAGTGAGATTGCGTACAGCGCCGGTGCCTGGTTACCTGACAACCGTTCCTGATACGACATACCTGTCCAGTCATAGCCAATACCGTTTGGCAGCTGTGAAGCCAGGTTTTCCATTAACGACATTGCTTCACCGGTACTTCGTCCGGGTGCTGCTTCGCCGAGCAGTTCCATTGACGGCATCCCGTTATAGCGTTCCAGGCGTGGCGAACCATAAATCCACCGTGCTGAGCTAAAGGTAGAGAAGGGCACCATCTCGCCATTGGCGCTGCGTACATAAAGATTGTTGATATCTCCCGGCAGCATACGGAACTGAGCGTCAGCCTGAACGTATACTTTTTTCACTCGTCCGCGATCGATAAAGTCGTTAACGTAATAGCCGCCCAACGCCGCGGAGATGGTTTCGTTGATATCAGACAGCGAAACACCGAGCGCCTGCGCTTTTTCTTGATCGACATCCAGCTTGAACTGTGGCGTGTCTTCCAGCCCGTTCGGGCGTACGCGCACTAATAGATCAGGATGCTTCGCGACCATACCCAGGAGTTGATTACGCGCTTTCGTTAACGCATCGTGACCGAGCCCTCCCTGATCAATCAGTTCAAAGTCGAAACCTGTCGCGGTACCTAACTCGACAATTGCCGGCATGTTGAAGGGGAACACCAACCCGTCGCGAATCTGGCTGAAGGCGCGTGTCGCTCTGGCGATAACGGCTTCGACGCTATTTTCTTCACCGTTACGCTCTTCCCAGGGTTTAAGGCTGACAAATGCCATCCCTGAGTTTTGTCCCTGACCGCTAAAGCTAAAGCCGTTTACGGTAAACACGCTTTCGACGTTCGCTTTTTCATTATTCAGGTAGTAATGAGTGACTTGATCCAGCACTTTCTGCGTACGTTCTTGCGTAGCGCCAGAGGGGAGCTGAATCATGGTCAGGAATACCCCCTGATCTTCTTCCGGCAGGAAGGAGGTCGGGAGGCGTAAAAACAGAACCGCCATTCCGACTACAATAAGCAGATAGATAATGAGATAGCGACCCGTATTACGCACGATGCCGCTTACGCTGTTAGTATAGTGGTTAACGCTGTGGTCAAACCTGGTATTGAACCAGCCAAAGAAGCCGCTTTTTTTCTCGTGATGTTCAGCAGATACGGGTTTAAGCAGCGTAGCGCACAGTGCTGGCGTCAGAATCAACGCAACCAGAACGGATAGCGCCATTGCTGAAACAATAGTAATAGAGAACTGGCGATAAATTGCCCCGGTCGAACCGCCAAAAAAGGCCATCGGGATAAATACCGCAGACAGTACCATCGCGATACCAACCAGCGCTCCCTGAATCTGCGACATGGATTTTTCCGTCGCCTCTCGGGGAGAAAGGTTATCCTCCATCATTACACGTTCAACGTTTTCTACGACCACTATCGCATCGTCAACCAACAGTCCTATCGCCAGTACCATGCCGAACATCGTCAGGGTATTGATGGAATAGCCAAAGGCGGCGAGTACCGCAAAAGTGCCTAGCAACACGACAGGAACAGCGATGGTAGGAATCAGGGTTGCCCGGATATTCTGTAAGAACAGATACATTACCAGGAACACCAGAATAATCGCTTCAAACAGCGTTTTTACCACTTCGTGGATAGATATTTTTACGAAGGGCGTTGTGTCATAAGGATAAACCACCTTCATTCCCTGAGGGAAGAAAGGCTGCAGTTCCGCCAGTTTCGCTTTGATTGCGGTTGCGGTATCCAGCGCGTTAGCGCCGGTCGCCAGTTTAATACCGAGACCGGAGGCCGGTTTACCGTTAATGCGCGCTACAACGTTATAGTTTTCACCGCCAAGCTCAATACGCGCGACATCTTTGAGATGGACGACAGAACCGTCGGTATTGACACGCAACGTAACTTTGCCGAACTCTTCCGGATCTTTCAGACGCGTTTGGGCGATGATTGAGGCGTTAAGCTGCTGGCCCGGTAATGCTGGCGTGCCGCCCAGTTGGCCTGCCGCAATCTGGTCGTTCTGTACTTTTAACTGGTTGATGACGTCAACTGGCGTGAGCTGGTATTTATTTAGCAGATTCGCATCCAGCCAGATACGCATGGCGTACTGTGCGCCAAATAGCTGAACGTCGCCCACACCATTAAGACGGCTGATAGAATCCTTAATGTTAGAGGCGACATAGTCAGAGATGTCGTCCTGGGTAGTGTTCGGATTATCCGAGACGAACCCGGCGACCATCAAAAAGCTGCTGCTGGACTTTTCAACGCTAATCCCCTGCTGCTGGACTTCTTGCGGCAGTAAAGGCGTGGCGAGCTGCAATTTATTTTGCACCTGAACCTGCGCGATATCCGGATCGGTTCCGGACTGGAAGGTCAGGGTGATGGTCACGCTACCAGCAGAGTCGCTGGTAGAGGACATATACATCAGGTTATCGATACCGTTCATATTTTGTTCGATAACCTGAGTAACCGTATCCTGTACCGTCTGCGCATCCGCGCCAGGATAGGTTGCAGAAATAGAAACCGCTGGCGGCGCAATGGTTGGATACTGCGCAACGGGAAGTTGCATTATTGCCAGTGCGCCAGCCATCATCAGGATAATGGCCAGAACCCAGGCGAAAATAGGACGTCTAATAAAAAAGTTTGCCATGTACGGTTACCTTATTGCGCCGTTTTCGCTGCAGGAGCATCGGTAGTGGCTTTCACCTGGACGCCCGGTCGCGCTTTTTGTAAGCCGCTGACGATGACCTTATCGCCCGGTTTTAACCCTTCGCTGATGAGCCATTTATCGCCAATAGCCTGCGCCGCCACGACATTGCGGGCTTCGACCTGGCTTTTATCGTTAACCACCATCACCATTGCGTCGCCGCGCGGCGTGCGGGTTACGCCCTGCTGGGGGACAAGGATGGCATTGGGCTGGACGCCTTCATCAATGCGGGCGCGAACAAACATACCGGGAAGCAGACTGTGTTGCGGGTTAGGGAACACCGCCCTGAGCGTGATAGAGCCGGTGCTTTCATCTACGGTAACGTCGGAAAATTGCAGCGTGCCTTTAATCGGGTAGACCTGACCATTTTCCATTACCAGTTGAACCGTGCTACTGGCGCTGTCTTTATGCAGGTTACCTTGTTCGACGGATTGCTTGAGTCGCATAAAGTCGTTGCTTGATTGCGTCACGTCGACATAAATCGGATCGAGTTGTTGCACGGTAGCCAGTTCAGTTGACTGACCATTAGTCACCAGCGCGCCTTCAGTCACATTAGATTTTCCTATACGCCCGCTGATGGGTGAGGTTACTTTGGTATACGCAAGGTTAATACGCGCGCTTTCAACAGCGGCTTTTGCCGCCACAACGGCGGCATCGGCCTGGCGGGCGTCGGCAATCGCCTGATCATATTCCTGTTGGCTGATATATTTTGTGCCGACCAGTGGAACATAGCGTTTGACCGTCAGGTGCGCGATAGCCGCAGCCGCTTCGCTTTTAGCAAGTTCGCCTTTAGCGCTGTCATAATCGGCCTGATAAGTGGCAGGATCGATCTGATAAAGCGACTGCCCGGCCTCTACATCGCTACCTTCGGTGAAGTTTCTTTTAAGCACGATCCCGCTCACCTGGGGGCGAACCTCTGCAATGCGAAATGCGGACGTACGTCCGGGAAGTTCGGTCGTTACGGCTAGCGGCGCTGTTTCGACCACATGGACGGTGACTTGCGGCTCGCCGGCATGAGCCTGGGTATCTCCCTGGTCATTACAACCGGCCAGCAGCGCAGCAGAGAATATGATGAATGAGGGCAGGAGTGAAAACCTGGCATGTTTCGTCATTACTGTTCCTTAAAAAACCGAAAGCTCGTTATTCACCGGATAACGGTAAGGCGTTAACGCGCGAAAAATAGAATAGCAGTGGGGTATCCTACAAATTATTAGCTTGTGATGTAAGCAATACTTATTTTGGGATGGGGTTCACGGCACATAAAAGCAAAAAAAAGAACTATTCCCTGTCGTTTCATAATGTCCCGATTAGTAAAATCATGATGTTGAATAACATAATTAGAAATATATATTTTATATGAATATGTTTTATTAATTTATTTGTTTTTATTATTGATTTGGCGATATTGTGCGAAATAAAAATGGCTGTCTCTCGTCTGACTAAAAAGGACATGGTAAAGTTGTTTTTTGTGCTGAGTATTTTATCAGCGTATTTATCGTTTTTATGGTCCAGGATATCTTAATTATGGCGAAGAAAACGAAGGCGGATGCGCTTAAAACGCGGCAACACTTGATTGAAACCGCTATTGCACAGTTCGCTTTGCGCGGCGTTGCCAACACGACGCTGAATGATATCGCTGATGCCGCTGATGTCACGCGGGGCGCCATCTACTGGCACTTTGAGAATAAAACGCAGTTGTTTAATGAGGTTTGGTTACAGCAACCACCTTTACGCGAACTTATTCAGGATAGGCTTACGGGATGCTGGAATGATAATCCTTTACAGGATCTACGAGAGAAATTTATTGCAGCCTTACAATATATTGCGGCAGTGCCTCGTCAGCAGGCATTAATGCAGATTTTATATCATAAATGTGAATTCCATAATGGTATGATATCGGAACAGGCCATTCGGGAGAAGATGGGTTTCCATCATCAGTCTCTGCTTGAAGTATTACAGCGATGTATGGATAAAAAGCTGATCTCAGGCAGTCTTGATCTGGATGTCATATTAATTATTCTGCATGGTAGTTTTAGCGGAATAGTAAAGAACTGGTTAATGAATCCCACAAGTTATGATCTTTATAAGCAGGCGCCTGCATTAGTCGATAATGTATTAAAAATGCTAAGCCCGGATGGCAGTGTGAGGCAATTAATGCCAAATGAACAACAGGCGGAAGAAGCCTGAGATTATTTTGAGTTGATATTATATATTTACCTTGTGAATATATTGGCAGGGTCCCGAATATCGCGAGCAATTTCCTCTGCCGTACGCGGCTTGCCAAGCAGGAACCCCTGAAGCGTATGGCATCCTAACTGGGTCAAAAATTGTTGCTGCGTTTCATTTTCTACCCCTTCTGCCACAATTTGCAGATTTAACGCTTTCGCCAGCGCGACAATAGCCGCAACAATGGTCGCGCCGTCGCCTGCCTCGCTGAGTTCATGTACGAAAGCGCGATCAATTTTTAGTTCGCACGCCGGAAGACGTTTCAGATAGAGAAGGCTGGAATAGCCGGTGCCAAAGTCGTCAATAGAGGCCTTAACCCCCATTTCCGTTAATCTGGTGAGTATAGCGACGCTTTGCTCTGGCTTGTTCATCGCCGTGGTTTCGGTGATTTCCAGAATCAATAAATCGGGACGGATATTGTGTCGGGCCAGGCTCCGCGTAATGGTGTCCACAAGCCCGGGCTGCTCAAATTGTAAGGCGGACAGATTTACCGCCACTGACCATAAGGCGTATCCCTGTAAGTGCCACTCGCGGAGCTGTCGACACGCCTCGTCTATCACCCAGCTACCGATAGTGACGATAAGACCCGTTTTTTCCGCCAGCGGTAAAAACTGGTCAGGATTCAGTACGCCTTGTTTTGGATGATACCAGCGCAACAGGGCCTCAAATCCTACAATGGGGCCGGCAGGAGCCTGAAATTTAGGCTGATACACCAGCCTGAGCTCTTGTCTTTCCAGCGCCAGCCACAGGTCATTCATTAGCTGAAGTTGGGTTTGCGCCAGCATATTCATTGATGGCTGAAAGAAATGGTATCCGTTACGCCCCGTATGCTTCGTGTGGTACATTGCGGCATCGGCGTTGAACATCAGTTCCCGTTCGTTTTTTCCGTCCAGCGGATAGAGCGCTATTCCCACGCTAAGGGTGACGACCAGTTCATACAGATCTATCGTAAAGGGCGCATCTATCGAATGTACCAGCGCGCTGGCAAGGGAAGCCGCTTCGTCAGGCGCGCTGACTTCTGCAAGCAGCACAAATTCGTCGCCGCCAATCCGCGCCAGGGTAAACTGACCGCTCAGCGGTTGGTTCAGACGATGCGTGACCGCCACCAGTAGCTTATCGCCAATATCATGACCATAGGCGTCATTAACGGTTTTAAAGCCATCCAGATCCATAAACAGTAGCGCGAAAGACGTGTTTTCCCGATTCGCTTTGCTGATGGCCTGTTCCAGACGATCCTCAAGGAGTACCCGGTTTGGTAAACGGGTGAGCGTATCATGCAGCGCCAGCTGCGCCAGTTCCTGGTTCGCCTGCGCCAGTGAAGAGGCAAGTAGTGCGGTACGGGCCTGAAGCCGGGCGTCAAATAAAGAAACCAGCAGAGTAATGCCCAGGATAGTCAGCGCGACCACGCTGACAAGAACAGCCAGCCAGTTGCTATCGACGCCACGATGCTCCATCGGCCAGTTTTGGGGAAAGTGTGCGGCCTTCATACCGGCGTAATGCATGCCGGCGATAGCTATTCCCATTAATACCGCGGCGCCTGCTCGCCTCAGGGCGACATCTGTTCCCTCATTACGCAGGCGGAACGTGAGCCACAGCGCGCCGCAGGACGCCAGTAGCGCGATAATGATAGAGAGGGCAACCCACGCGCTATTCCAGACGATAATGGAAGCAAATTGCAGCGCCGCCATCCCGGTATAATGCATTGCGCTGATGCCCAGTCCCATCACCAGCGCGCCCGGTAGTAAACGGCGCAGGCGCAGTTTTTCAGCGCTAACCAGCCATAGCGCAAACAGGGAGGAGCCGATCGCGATCAGCATGGAGAGGCCGGTGAGGAACGGATCGAAGCGCATGTTCATCGCGTGATCCATCGCCAGCATCCCGACAAAATGCATCGCCCAAATACCGACGCCCAGCGCGAAGCCGCCGCCCATTAGCCATATTCTGGCGTTTGATCGGGCGCTTCCGGCTACGCGTCCGGCCATATTTAATGCGGTATAGGACGCAAAAATAGCGACAGCAAATGAAACCGCCACAAGGATGTGGTTGTACTCACTAACCGGCATGTATCATTAGCTCATTGGTTATGCAGGAAAAGAACAGGACGAGACAGTATCACCCCTTCTTTTATCCTCAACGTGTTTTAATTCCCTGTTTTTATAAGGGATAAAAGAAATCCGGGCGATAAATAATCATAGGTTAAATCGCCCGATTCGCTACTCCAGATCGGTACAATTGATCAATTTAAGAGGGTTAACCGAATCCATGTTTCGGCACTTATCCTGTTCAGTCGCCATCAATTCGATCCATTGCATCAAAAGCGCATCAAAAAGAAAAACGGAGACGGCAAAAACAACCAGCCACCAATACTTACGTATCATCGTCAAATCCTGTGTATTCATGCCCATGCGTGCTGGGAATATACATGAAATTTTGACGCTGAAAAGCGGACTTACAATGCTTTTACTTCTCTGAAGATAGCGCGTTTATCCCGACATTTCGCTGCTTTTTGGACAGGTTTTGTGTTTTTCTCTTTTTGACTTTTGCAAGTTCATTTTCTGAATAATGCGAAGTGACGCTCAATCTTCTGAGCCCCATTTTTACGTACTCATTATTGAGTTCAATACCGATAAACTTACGACCTGACGCCGCTGCGACAGCGCCTGTGGTGAAACTGCCCGCGAAAGGGTCCAATACGGTATCGCTCGGGTTAGAAGAGGCCAGTATGATCCGTTTTAACAGCGCGCTGGGTTTTTGCGTAGGATGGTTTTCATATTCATCCATCAGATAACGTACGCGAGGAAATGACCAGACGTTGCCCGGCACTTTTTTCTGATTGTATGGTTGGGGCGGGTTTTTTCGATAATCGATTAGCGCGCGCTTAGCGCCCGTCGTGGTTTCGACCAGAATCGCGTCACGGTTAAAGGTATAGCTTTTCGGGTTTTTTACCATCATCAGGATCGGTTCATACATAGAACCAAAGTATTTTTTCGCCTGCACCCCGGAACTATCATAGGACCAGACGATACGGCTTTTGATGGTAAAAAGCGTTCGGCATTTGAGATCGATATACGGCATATTTTCTGTGCTATTCATGATGTACATGGTGCCGTGTTTCTTCAGTACGCGGTGGCATTCATTAATGCATTCATACAGCCAGGCCAGAAAAGACGCTTCGTCCCAGGATTCCACCATACCGTCGAAATCTTTTCCGATATTGTAAGGCGGATCGGCAAAAATTAAGTCAATGCTTTCAGAAGGCAGTTTTTTAAGTTCTGTTAGCGCGTCACCGTGAATAATCTTCTTCGATTCATCGCCAAAGTACTGAGGTTCACATTCCGCTTTCATGACCAAATTCCATGTGATGCGTATAAAAAAGGCGCTTCCCCATGCCGAGTAGCGCCTTTTTAAACAAGCAGTTAGCTAATCGAAATTAGTTCATGCCGTATTTTTTTAATTTTTTACGCAGCGTACCACGGTTGATGCCCATCATCAGAGCAGCACGGGTCTGGTTACCACGGGTGTATTGCATCACCATGTCCAACAGGGGCTGTTCTACTTCAGCCAGTACCAGCTCATACAGGTCATTAACGTCCTGACCATTCAGTTGAGCAAAATAGTTCTTCAGTGCCTGTTTAACCGAGTCACGCAGGGGTTTTTGGGTTACCTGATCCTGAGAGTTAACGGTAGAAACGGTCAGTACGTCAGAATTTACGCGTTGTTCGAACATAGTTCTGTCAGCTCTTTATTTCTGTTTACGCAAAATTTTCGAAGTATGCCTCCAACGCCTCCAGCTGTTCGCTGGCGTCCTCAATAGCGTTGAATGTGCGCCGAAACTGGTCGTCTGGAGCGTGCTCCTGGAGATACCAGGAGACGTGTTTACGCGCGATTCGGTACCCTTTTGCCTGACCGTAAAAGTCATGCAGTTCCCGAACATGCGTGCAAAGCAAGCGCTTTACCTCTGCCAGCGGCAGCGGCGGAAGCAGCTCCCCAGTGTCCAGATAATGCTGGATTTCCCGAAAGATCCAGGGTCTTCCCTGAGCTGCGCGGCCTATCATCAGGGCATCCGCCCCTGTATAGTCGAGAACAGCTCTGGCTTTATGCGGGTTAGTAATGTCGCCATTCGCGATAATCGGAATGGAAACTTTCTGCTTAACTGCCCGAATACTGTCGTATTCAGCTTCTCCGTTGAACAAACAGGCGCGGGTGCGGCCATGGATGGTCAGAGCCTGAATACCACAATCTTCAGCCAGTTGGGCAATCTCTACGCAGTTACGGTGTTCCGGCGCCCAGCCGGTGCGAATCTTGAGAGTCACAGGAACGTCCACTGCGTTTACGACCCCGATGAGTATAGACTTCACTAAATCCGGGTACTGCAAGAGGGCTGAACCTGCCAGCTTACGATTCACTTTCTTCGCCGGGCACCCCATATTGATATCAATAATCTGGGCGCCGCTTTCCACGTTAATACGTGCGGCATCGGCCATCTCAACAGGGTCGCTACCGGCAATTTGCACCGTGCGAATACCTGGCTCATCAACGTGCACCATCCGTAAACGAGATTTATCGCTTTCCCACACTTGCGGGTTAGAAGACATCATCTCGGATACTGTCAATCCTGCTCCCATCTCATAGCACAGCGTCCGGAAAGGTCTGTCAGTAATGCCAGCCATGGGCGCTGCGATCAGGCGATTTCTGAGCTGATATTGTCCGATGCGCATGAGTTAAGAAATGACCATACTGTGACTGCAAGGCGGCGTATATTACGCATTTTTTGCACGAGATGAAAGGCCAAACTTTGAACAATCCACTGTTGTAGATCAATGAATCGTGCTTAAAAACAGCAAAATAAATTTATAATTCAGTAAAATCATAGGGTTATTTGTTGTCGGCGGTTTTGTACGCGCTTACAAATTCCCGTAACTTCTCTCTATTTCTTCGACCAGAAACAAGATAAGCGGAATAATCTGCTTTTTTTATAAGCTAATTACCCCAAATGAATGGGATCGCCGTCTCGTTTCAGGACAAGATCACTTCCCGCTGCGCGTGACTTTTCTCCGTTGCCAGTCGGAAGGGGGCGCACAGATGCGCTTTTGTGTTCATGAATGGCACGGATAAATTTTTCCAGCTGCGTTGAAGAGAGGGTTAGCGGATGCTGCAGAACAACCCGGACAGCATTTACTAAGCACGAGGACGATGGCTGCCACCCGTTAAAACGCCAGTACCTTTTGTCCGCTGGTAGCAGCTGTTTATCCAGACGGATAGTGACAAAGAAGTTATTTCAGGCATTCATTTGATGAATTTAATGATGTCTCGGTGACAGAAAGGTGTTAAGGCAGTTGTGTGGAGAAAAGCGTGGCCGGGCGACCACGCTGACAAGAATTATTTTTTACGGCCAGTAATGCGGCACCATTCTTCTTTTTCGACGACCGGGTCGAGAGTGAAAAGCTCGGCGTAAGCATCGCAGACGCTTTCCGCCTGGCTGGCGAGAATACCTGAAAGCCCCAGCAGACCGCCCTCAACGGGCAGTACGCTGATTAACGGGGCCAGTTCGCGTAATGGGCCTGCCAGGATGTTAGCGACGACCACGTCGGCTTTCATGGCTTCTGGCTGGTCTTTCGGCAGGTACAGCTCCAGCCGGTCAGACACGCCGTTGCGTTCGGCATTATCGCGACTGGCCTGAATAGCTTGCGGATCGATATCAATACCAATCGCCTTTGCCGCTCCCAGCTTCAGCGCGGCAATCGCCAGAATGCCTGAACCGCAGCCAAAGTCGATCACGGTTTTGCCGTTGAGATCGAGCCCGTCCAGCCATTGCAGACATAAAGAGGTGGTGGGGTGCGTACCCGTACCGAACGCCAGTCCCGGGTCGAGCATCACGTTGACGGCATTCTCGTCCGGAATGTCACGCCAGCTGGGACAAATCCACAGACGCTCGCCAAAACGCATCGGATGGAAATTATCCATCCATTCGCGTTCCCAGTCTTTATCTTCCAGTTGTTCGATTTTATGGGCAAATCCGGCACCCAGCAGCGGATGTTGCTCCAGAATCGCGACAACGTCTTTCATGTCGGTTTCGGCGTCGAACAGACCGATCACATCGGTATCGCCCCACAGACGGGTTTCGCCCGGCAACGGCTCAAAAACCGGCGTATCGTGCGTATCCTGAAAGGTAATGGAAACGGCACCCGCTTCCATCAGCGCATCACTCAGCTCTTCAGCATTCGCGCCGGTGGTATTCAGTTTCAATTGGATCCATGGCATGGCAAAACTCTTTATTTATCAGTAGACAATACGGTGGCTTGCGAAGCGGAAGAGCCGAATCGGTTTCCGATCAGAAAAGCCAATAAACTTAACAGTAACGCGGGCACAATCGGATGAAAGCCCAGGTACTGAATATTAAATGTGGCAAGCAGGGCATATAGCACGCCGCCCACGATCATGGCGCTTAACGCGCCTGCCGCGTTTGCCCGCTCCCAGTAAAGGCCCAATACCAGCGGCCATAAGAACACCGCTTCCAGGCCGCCAAACGCCAGCAGGTTGAGCCAAATGATCATCTCTGGCGGTTTCCATGCGGCCAGCAGCAACAGCGCGCCTAGCAGTAATGTAATCACTGCCGACATACGCTTCAGCCGGATCTCATTTTGCATCTGATCGGGGCGCAGGTTGAGATAGAGATCTTTAATGATCGTCGCGGAACTTTGCAGCAGTTGGGCGTTAATTGTCGACATGATCGCCGCCATTGGCGCAGCGAGGAAGATCCCGGCGGCAAACGGCGGCAAAACTTTCACCATTAGCGTTGGGATCACCAGATCCGGCACCGTCAGATCCGGAAGCACCGCGCGACCCAGCGCGCCGGCAAGGTGCATCCCGAACATTAAAATCGCCACGACAATCGTACCGATAATAATGCCCCGGTGTACCGCTTTACTGTCTTTATAGGAGATGCAGCGCACCGCCGTATGCGGCAGACCAATCACGCCAAAACAGACCAGTACCCAAAAAGAGGTCATAAAGGCGGGAGAAAGTATGTCATCGGCGCCCTGCGGCGTTACCAGTTTGGGGTCGAGAGCGTGCAGCGTGTCAACGGCCTGACTTAGACCGCCCGCCGCATGCACCACGCCCACCAGCAGCACTATCGTGCCGACCAGCATCACCAGGCCCTGTAGCGTATCGTTAAGTACGCTGGCGCGAAAGCCGCCAAACGCCGTATAGAGTGCGATACTGACGCCAAATATTAGCAGGCCGGTTTCGTAGGGAATTCCCGCCGCGGTTTCCAGCAGTCGCGCGCCGCCGATAAATTGTACGGTCATTGCGCCAATAAACGCGACCAATAAACTCAGGCTTGCCAACCACACCAGCAGGCGGCTTTGGTAACGCGCGAATAGCATATCGTTAAGCGTGACGGCATTATAGCGACGCGCCAGGATAGCGAATTTTTTACCCAGAATACCCAGTGAAAGCCAGACGGCGGGAAGCTGGATCATCGCCAGCAAGACCCAGCCCAGACCGTATTTATAAGCCGCGCCGGGACCGCCGATAAATGAACTGGCGCTAATATAGGTGGCGGTAAGCGTCATCGCGAGCACGATCCCGCCCATCGAACGGCTGCCAAGAAAATATTCGTTTAAAAAGGTGCCGGCGGTACGCTTGCGCATAGCGTAAATCGAGACCCCGAAGACCACGATCAGATAGGCTACCAGCGGTAGAATGACCTCAAGCTGCATCGTCATCCTCCAGCGAAATATCGCGATAAATGAATTTCACCATCGCCCAGCACAGCAAAATAAAGACCAGCGGCGTCAATAAGCAGGCCATCTCGAACCAGTGCGGCAGACCGGTAATTCCCGGCGAGTCTCCAGGTAAGTAAGCAGCCACTAACCATGCCGCCAGATAGCAAAGGGTCAGCCACAGCGCCCAGCGCGCCTCTTTATGGGCCTGAACAAAACGAGCGTCCATTTTTTGTCCCTTATGGGTGAAGAAAGCGGGAATTGTACATGATGGGGCATCGCTATCCCCAGAAATAAAAAAGGCCGGATTCACCGGCCTTTTGAGATTAACGTGCGATTACTTTTCCTGAAGACCGAGTTTTTTCTCCAGATAGTGGATGTTGGTTCCACCGTGCTGGAAGTGCTCGTCATTCATGATGCGGGTCTGCAGATCGATATTGGTTTTGATACCATCGATAATCAGTTCCTGCAGGGCATTTTTCATACGGGCAATCGCCACGTCGCGGTTTTCACCGTAGCAGATGAGTTTGCCGATCATGGAATCATAGTACGGCGGCACCGTGTAGCCCGCGTAGATATGAGATTCCCAGCGAACGCCAAAGCCGCCAGGCGCATGGAAGCGCGTGATTTTGCCAGGGCTTGGCAGGAAGGTGTTCGGATCTTCAGCATTGATACGGCATTCTACCGCATGGCCTCGAACGACAACTTCGTCCTGTGTGATCGACAGCGGCTGACCCGCCGCGATGCGCAACTGCTCTTTGATCAAATCGACGCCGGTAATCATTTCAGTCACCGGGTGTTCAACCTGAATACGGGTGTTCATTTCGATGAAATAGAACTCGCCGTTTTCGAACAGGAATTCGAACGTCCCTGCGCCGCGATAGCCGATGTCTACGCACGCTTTCGCGCAGCGTTCGCCGATATAGCGACGCAGTTCCGGCGTAATGCCTGGCGCCGGGGCTTCTTCAACCACTTTCTGGTGGCGACGCTGCATGGAACAGTCGCGTTCCGCCAGATAGATAGCGTTGCCCTGGCCGTCCGCCAGCACCTGAATTTCGATGTGGCGTGGATTTTCCAGGTATTTTTCCATGTATACCATGTCGTTGCTGAAAGCCGCTTTCGCTTCCGCTTTGGTCATGGAGATGGACTGCGCCAGTTCAGCATCGCTACGAACCACGCGCATACCGCGGCCGCCGCCGCCGCCAGACGCTTTGATGATCACCGGATAGCCAATACGTTTGGCATGAGCGCGGTTCGCATTCATATCGTCGCCCAGCGGGCCGTCAGATCCTGGTACGGTCGGCACGCCCGCTTTTTTCATCGCGGTAATCGCGGACACTTTATCACCCATCAGGCGGATGGTGTCCGCTTTCGGGCCGATAAAGATAAAGCCGGAGCGTTCAACCTGCTCGGCAAAATTGGCGTTCTCAGAAAGGAAGCCGTAACCCGGGTGGATTGCCACCGCGCCGGTGATTTCAGCGGCGCTAATGATAGCCGGGATGTTCAGATAACTTTTTACGGACGGTGCCGGGCCAATACAGACCGTCTCATCCGCCAGCAATACGTGTTTTAAATCGCGATCCGCGCTTGAGTGCACAGCGACGGTCTTGATGCCGAGTTCTTTACAGGCTCGAAGAATACGTAGTGCGATCTCGCCGCGGTTGGCGATGACAATTTTATCCAACATGTTCGCCTCGTTACTCGATGACGACCAGTGGCTCGTCAAATTCTACCGGTTGACCACTTTCGACCAGAATCGCTTTCACAGTACCTGCTTTGTCTGCTTCGATCTGGTTCATCATTTTCATGGCTTCAACGATGCACAGGGTATCGCCCACGTTCACTTTCTGGCCCACTTCGATGAACGCTTTCGCGTCCGGGCTTGGGGTGCGGTAGAAAGTACCAACCATTGGGGAGCGTACGATGTGACCACTGATTTCCGCTGCGGCAGGCGCTTCCATTGCTGGAGTAGCCGCTGGCGCGACAGCGTTAGACAGAGCGGGTTGCTGCATCATCGGCGCCGCATAAGCCTGCTGCATCACCGGAAAACCGGCGTTTGCCGTTGTGCGGCTGATGCGAACAGATTCTTCGCCTTCAGAAATTTCCAGTTCGGAGATACCTGATTCTTCAACCAGCTCGATCAGTTTTTTAATCTTACGAATATCCATGAGTGGGTTCCGTACTCTTTGTTTAGTGTGATTGTGACAGGCGTTTTAGCGCCGTCTGTAAAGCATGTGAATGACTGCCGCGGGTAAAATACCGCGCATCTTTGATTTGCCTGTTATGCCGTAGCACCCGAAGGTGAAATTCATGATTTGCCAGTCATTGTGTGGCTATCTTCTGCCATTTTCGGGCAAAAAACAAAATATACCTTCATTGCTCGATTGTCACCCTTTCTGCGAACGAAAATCGCCGTTGGGCAATGTAAAGTCGCACATTATAACTATTTCGTCGCAATTGGCAGCTAAATACTGGTCTTATCAGGGAAGATAATCAACCCGAAACATAAAAAGGACATTACCTGTTTTGCGTTTTGCAATCGACCGCACAGTTCACCGAACTAGCGCCACCACTGGCGAAACTTCCGGTAACGCAACGCTAAAAGGGCTAACGCTAATGCCGCGTAGATGACCGGTTGCGGTGATAAAATCTTTACCGACCACAGGTAATGTATGGGAGCCAGGATCGCGACAAGATAGACGACGTTATGCAGTGTTTGCCAGCGTTTGCCCAATTTACGCTGCGCAAATTGCGTTGAGGTCAACGTCAGCGCCAATAACACCAGCCAGCTAATGATCCCAAGCGTCAAATAAGGGCGTGAAATCAACTCGCTTCCTAACAACGCCAGGTTATGTATCCCCAGTTCCAGTAAGGCATAGCTGGTTAAATGCAGCGTAGCCCAAACGAAACACCATAATCCTAACAGGCGGCGTGTGCGTATCAATAATGGCTGTTTAGCGTAGCGCGCCAGCGGTGAAACCAGCAAGGTGGCGAGCAAAAATTTGAGCGCGGTTCTGCCGGTAAAGTGTTGGATATCCTTTACCGGGTCTGCGCTGAGTCCACCGTGATTTATCGCCCAAAAGAGCCACAGAAGCGGCAAAAAACCGGCAAGATGCAGACAAACTTTTAGCCAGGTTATCTGTTTTGCTGTCAGACGCACTTAAAAATTCTCCCGCAAATTGAGACCGCGATACAGCGAAGCGACTTCATTGGCGTAGCCGTTAAACAGCAGCGTCGGCTGTCTTTGCACATCGAGGATACCGCCTGAACCAATAAAGCGTTCGGTAGCCTGAGACCAGCGTGGATGATCCACATGCGGGTTCACATTGGCATAAAAACCATATTCGTTGGGAGCCGACAAATTCCAGGTGGTTGGCGGACGTTCGCGGGTGAGTTTAATGCTGACAATAGATTTAATACCTTTAAAACCATACTTCCATGGAACGATGAGTCGAATAGGCGCGCCGTTTTGCGGGGGTAACGCCTTACCATAGACGCCAACGGTCATCAGAGTCAGCGGATGCATGGCTTCGTCCAGACGTAGCCCTTCGACATAAGGGTATTTCAGTCCGCCGCCAATAAAGCGATCTTTCTGTCCTGGCATATCATCCGGCGCGTATAGCGTTTCGAATGCCACATATTTAGCGTGGCTGGTGGGCTGTGCCTGCGCGAGTAGCTTATATAAAGGGAAACCAATCCACGGCACGACCATGGACCACGCTTCGACGCAGCGCATTCGATAGATACGCTCTTCTAATGGGAAACGATGTGTTAAATCGTCGTAATCCAGCGTAAATGGCTTCGCGACTTCCCCGCTGATTTTCAACGTCCACGGTTCGGTTTTCAGACTTCCGGCATTGGCCGCCGGGTCGGCTTTATCAAGGCCAAACTCATAGAAATTGTTGTAGCCCGTCACCTTATCTTCCGGCGTTAACGCTAAATCGCTTCGCCAGGCGGCAGGCTGACTAAACTCAAGCGGTTTACCGGCAGGCGCTTTCGGACGATCGTTGCCTTTAAACCAACTGAAGAGATCGGCCTGCGCCGTTGAGGGTAAGGATAAGGCGGCCGCGCTGATGCCTAATGCTTTTAGCACCTGTCGGCGCTGCATAAAAAAAGCCGATTCCGCAGTCACATCGGCTTCTGTTAATGGACGTATCTTTTTCATCACAGACTCCCGGTCTACCCACCACAACATGGCGTGTAGTGAATATGACAGGGAGTGTGTCAATGTGTAAAAATAAATAGTTAATTAAGTGTAAATTTTTTTATACGTGACGTTATTTTATCTTCACCAGCGTACGGCCCTGAACCTGATTATTGATGATGGCATCGGCGAACTTCGGCGCATCCGCCAGCGTAATCTCTGTGGCGGCCTGAGCATAGAACGATTCCGGCAGATCCTTAACCAAACGCGCCCAGGCTTCTGCGCGACGTGCCGGTGGGGTCATCACCGAGTCCACCCCTTGCAAACGCACATTACGCAGAATGAATGGCATAACGGTGGTCGGCAGCGCGAAGCCGCCCGCCAGGCCGCAGGCGGCCACGCAACCGCCATAGTTCATCTGTGCCAGCACTTTCGCCAGCACTTTATCGCCAACGGTATCAATTGAACCGGCCCACAGCTGTTTTTCCAACGGGCGAGATTCAGCAAACTCATCGCGGCTGAGAATACGGTTAGCTCCCAGGCTCTTAAGATAGCCGTGGGTGCTTTCACGTCCTGATACTGCTGCAACCTGATAGCCCAGCTTATGCAGTAATGCAACGGCAGTGCTGCCCACGCCGCCGCTGGCGCCGGTGACGACAACCTCACCGTCTTGCGGGCGAATACCTGCATCTTCAAGCGCCATGACGCACAGCATGGCGGTAAAACCGGCGGTGCCGATGATCATGGCGTTACGGCTGCTCAGTCCCGCAGGCAGCGCGACCAGCCAGTCGCCTTTAACGCGTGCGCGTTCGGCCAGGCCGCCCCAGTGGTTTTCGCCCACGCCCCAGCCAGTCAGTAGTACTTCCTGGCCTGCATGAAAGCGAGGATCTTCGCTTGCGTGAACGATGCCGGCGAAATCAATACCAGGAATCATCGGAAAATGACGGATAATTTTCCCTGTTCCGGTGATAGCCAGAGCATCTTTATAATTCAGGCTGGACCAGTGGACATCCACCGTCACATCACCTGCCGGCAGTTGACTCTCTTCGAGATGTTGCACGGATGCGAGGGTTTTACCGTCCTGCTGTTCTAAGATCAACGCCTGCATAACCTGTCCTCACTTTACATGGTAGATTGGAAAAATAGCTACGAAGACTATACTCGCTAATTAAAACGTGATGCCGATGCAACGCAATAAATTGCCAGATAGATCCATTTTGGTAGTATGCCTGCTTCATTGCGCGCCGTGGCGAATTCCGCCTTCAGATTCGCTTTTTCATACTGTTTATAACCGTCGGAGTTAACTCAAGGATGCGATTAACGACGAAATTCTCAGCTTTTATCACGCTGCTCACGGGGTTAACGATCTTCGTGACTCTGATAGGTTGCTCGCTAAGCTTTTATAACGCCGTACAGTATAAGTATGTCAGCCGTGTGCAGGCGACGGCGACAGCCATTGATACGCACCTGGTGACCCATGATATTGTCTCGCTGACGCCGCAAATCGACGAACTCATGATCGCTTCCGATATTGTGCGTGTCGATCTGTTGCAGGGGGAGCGCAGCGTCTACAGCCATTCTCGCGCCAGAGGTTATCGGCCAGCCGGCACCAGCGACATGTATCGCGAGCTGGTCGTACCGCTGATAAAACATCCAGGAATGTCGCTACGTCTGGTTTATCAGGACCCGATGGGTAATTATTTTCACTCACTGATCACCACGGCGCCGCTGACGCTGGCGATCGGTTTTATCGTTCTGATTTTGTTTTTATCGGTGCGCTGGCTGCAGCGGCAGCTTTCCGGGCAGGAGCTTCTGGAAATTCGCTCAACGCGTATTCTGAACGGTGAACGCGGGGCGAATGTCCGCGGTTCTGTTTACGAATGGCCAGCGCGCACCAGTAGCGCGCTTGATGTATTGCTTTCCGAAATTCAGTTTGCTCACGAACAGCGTAGTCGCCTGGACACTCTCATTCGTTCCTACGCCGCGCAGGACACCAAAACCGGACTCGGTAACCGTCTGTTCTTTGATAACCAGCTGGCGACGCTGCTGGAAGATCAGGAAAAAGTGGGAGTGCATGGCGTGGTGATGATGATCCGCTTGCCAGATTTCAATCTTCTGCGCGACAGCCTGGGAGGCAATCAGGCGGAAGAGCAGATGTTTATGCTTATCAATCTGCTATCGACATTTATTATGCGTTACCCAGGCTCGCTGCTGGCGCGTTATCACCGCAGCGACTTTGCCGTGCTGCTACCACATCGAACGCTGAAAGAAGCGGAAAGTATTGCCGGACAGCTTTTAAAAGCTGTCGATGCGCTACCGGCTAACAAAATGCTCGATCGTGACGATATGGTACATATCGGCATTTGCGCCTGGCGCAGCGGACAGTCCACCGAGCAGGTGATGGAACATGCTGAAGCCGCGGCGCGGAACGCCGCCCTGCAGGGGGGAAATAGCTGGGCTATCTACGACGACACTCTGCCGGAAAAAGGGCGCGGCAATGTGCGCTGGCGCACATTGATTGAGCAGATGCTGAACCGGGGCGGACCGCGACTTTATCAAAAACCGGCGGTCACGCGAGAAGGTCGTGTGCATCATCGGGAATTGATGTGTCGCATCTATGACGGTAAAGAAGAGGTGAGCTCGGCGGAGTATATGCCGATGGTGTTGCAATTTGGTTTATCGGAAGAGTATGACAGATTACAAATTAGCCGCCTGATTACGTTGCTGGGCTACTGGCCGGATGAAAATCTGGCAATGCAGTTGACGGTTGAGTCGCTGATTCGTCCGCGTTTTCAGCGCTGGTTGCGCGATACGTTAATGCAGTGTGAAAAATCACAGCGAAATCGCATAATTATTGAACTTGCGGAGGCAGATGTTTGTCAACACATCAGTCGGTTACAACCCATCCTTCGCTTAGTCAATGCGCTTGGCGTTCGGGTGGCGGTGACACAGGCGGGTTTGACGCTGGTTAGCACGAGCTGGATTAAAGCGCTCAATGTGGAATTACTCAAGCTGCATCCGAGTCTGGTCAGAAACATTGAGAAGCGAACGGAAAACCAGCTTCTGGTTCAAAGTCTGGTAGAGGCCTGCGCGGGTACGCCTACGCAGGTTTACGCGACGGGCGTCCGTTCGCGCGGCGAGTGGCAGACGCTGACAAAACGCGGCGTGGCTGGCGGGCAGGGTGATTTTTTTGCCTCCTCCCAACTACTTGACACAAACGTGAAAAAATATTCGCAAAGATACTCGGTTTAACCTGCCGTTTAATTTGTTTTCACGTAGAATAACGCGCGCTGCGCCTCATGGGGGTGTGCTTGTCTGCTCGCCAGATTGTTGCAGCAAATATGCAGGTGAATGACCTTTGACAGGTTGCAAACGAAGGCGAGGATTGCTGCTGATTTTTTCAGCCCTGAGGGACTCAGGCCGAGATTTGTAACAAAGGAAACGAACTGCACTAATTTTCACCGTAGCAGATGATTTTTGCGCCTTGTCGCTGCTGCGTGTGGTTGGTAAAGTAAGCGGATTTTGTTTTCCGCCCCAGCTTTCAGGATTATCCCTTAGTATGTTGAAAAAATTTCGTGGCATGTTTTCCAATGACCTGTCCATTGACCTGGGTACCGCGAATACCCTCATTTATGTAAAAGGACAAGGCATCGTATTGAATGAGCCTTCCGTTGTGGCCATTCGTCAGGATCGTGCCGGTTCGCCGAAAAGCGTGGCTGCAGTCGGTCATGATGCGAAGCAGATGCTGGGCCGTACGCCGGGCAATATCGCTGCGATCCGTCCGATGAAAGACGGCGTTATCGCTGACTTCTTTGTGACCGAAAAAATGCTCCAGCACTTTATTAAACAAGTGCATAGCAACAGCTTTATGCGCCCAAGCCCGCGCGTACTGGTATGCGTGCCGGTCGGCGCGACGCAGGTAGAACGCCGCGCGATTCGTGAATCCGCTCAGGGCGCAGGCGCCCGTGAAGTCTTTTTGATCGAAGAGCCGATGGCGGCCGCGATCGGCGCAGGTCTGCCAGTTTCTGAAGCAACCGGTTCAATGGTTGTGGATATCGGTGGTGGTACCACTGAAGTTGCCGTGATCTCCCTGAACGGCGTGGTTTACTCTTCTTCTGTCCGTATTGGTGGTGACCGCTTCGACGAAGCCATCATTAATTACGTTCGTCGTAACTACGGTTCTCTGATCGGTGAAGCTACCGCAGAACGTATTAAACACGAAATCGGTTCCGCTTATCCGGGCGACGAAGTCCGCGAGATCGAAGTGCGTGGCCGTAACCTGGCGGAAGGCGTTCCACGCGGCTTTACTCTGAACTCAAACGAGATTCTGGAAGCGTTGCAGGAACCGTTGACCGGTATCGTCAGCGCGGTAATGGTGGCGCTGGAACAGTGTCCGCCGGAGCTGGCGTCAGACATCTCCGAGCGCGGTATGGTGCTCACCGGCGGCGGCGCGCTGCTGCGTAACCTTGACCGTCTGTTAATGGAAGAGACGGGCATTCCTGTCGTGGTTGCTGAAGATCCGCTGACCTGTGTGGCGCGCGGCGGCGGCAAGGCGCTGGAAATGATCGATATGCACGGCGGCGACCTGTTCAGCGAAGAGTAGTTGGATACGGGCAGGATTATCCCTGGATTATCCTGCCTCTCCGACGCGAGAATACGCATAGCCTATGAAGCCAATTTTTAGCCGTGGCCCGTCGCTACAGATTCGCCTTATTCTGGCGGTGCTGGTGGCGCTCGGCGTTATCATTGCCGACAGCCGCCTGGGGACGTTCAGTCAAATCCGAACGTACATGGACACTGCCGTCAGTCCTTTCTATTTTATTTCAAACGGCCCTCGTGAACTGCTCGACAGCGTGTCGCAAACGCTGGCTTCTCGCGACCAGCTTGAGCTGGAAAACCGGGCGCTGCGCCAGGAATTACTGCTAAAAAACAGCGACCTGCTGATGCTGGGGCAGTACAAACAGGAGAACGCGCGGTTGCGCGAGCTGCTGGGGTCTCCGCTGCGTCAGGACGAGCAGAAAATGGTGACGCAGGTTATTTCAACGGTTAACGATCCTTACAGCGATCAGGTCGTTATCGATAAAGGCAGCGTTAATGGCGTATATGAAGGTCAACCGGTCATTAGCGACAAAGGCGTCGTAGGGCAGGTTGTCGCCGTGGCGAAACTGACCAGCCGCGTACTGCTGATTTGCGATGCGACTCATGCGCTGCCGATTCAGGTACTACGCAATGACATCCGCGTGATTGCCGCCGGTAACGGCTGCACTGACGATCTTCAGCTTGAACATCTGCCCGCCAATACCGATATTCGCGTTGGCGATGTGCTGGTAACGTCCGGACTTGGTGGGCGTTTCCCGGAAGGGTATCCGGTGGCGGTGGTCTCCTCCGTCAAGCTGGACACTCAGCGCGCCTATACCGTCATTCAGGCTCGTCCAACCGCGGGTTTGCAGCGTTTACGCTATCTGCTGCTGTTGTGGGGAGCCGATCGTAACGGCGCCAATCCGATGACGCCGGAAGAGGTTCACCGCGTCGCCAATGAGCGCCTGATGCAGATGATGCCGCAGGTGTTGCCTTCTCCGGATGCGATGGGGCCGCCGGCGCCAGTGCCGGACCCGGCGACGGGGATTACTCAGCCATCTGCGGGCCAGACTGCGCCGGTATCAACGCAACCATCGCCTTCGGGCGCGACCACGCCGCCTGCGCGTGCGCCGGGAGGGTAATGGTGGCGAGCTATCGTAGCCAGGGGCGCTGGGTTATCTGGCTCTCTTTTCTTATTGCGCTGTTGCTGCAAATCATGCCCTGGCCGGACGACATCATTGTTTTCCGGCCAAACTGGGTTTTGCTCATCTTACTGTACTGGATTCTGGCCCTGCCGCACCGCGTAAATGTGGGGACGGGATTTGTGATGGGTGCCATACTTGATCTCATCAGCGGTTCCACACTTGGCGTGCGCGCTCTGTCGATGAGCATTGTCGCCTATCTGGTCGCTCTGAAATTCCAGCTCTTCCGTAACCTGGCGCTCTGGCAGCAGGCGCTGGTGGTAATGTTGCTTTCACTGGCCGTGGACATTATTGTTTTCTGGGCCGAGTTTTTAGTGATCAACGTCTCTTTCAGACCGGAAGTGTTCTGGAGTAGTGTAGTCAATGGCGTGCTGTGGCCCTGGCTCTTTTTGCTGATGCGTAAAGTACGCCAGCAGTTTGCTGTGCAATAAAGGTCGATATGACAACTTTGTATCTTGCTTCCGGTTCCCCGCGTCGCCAGGAATTATTGACTCAACTTGGATTTTCATTCGAGCAGGTCGTGCCTGGTATTGAAGAGCAACGGCGTGCTCAGGAAAGCGCGCAGCAGTATGTTGTTCGGCTGGCGCGCGAAAAGGCGCAGGCTGGCGTGGCGCTGGTTCCCCGTGATCTGCCGGTGTTGGGCGCGGATACGATAGTCGTGTTAAACGGCGAGGTGCTGGAAAAGCCGCGCGACGCCGCTCATGCCGCAGAAATGCTGCGTTTGCTTTCCGGAAATACGCATCAGGTGATGACTGCTGTTGCGCTTGCGGACTCGCAGCAGACGCTGGATTGTCTGGTGGTAACGGAGGTGACTTTCCGCACGCTTTCTGCGCAGGATATTACTGGCTATGTCGCCAGCGGCGAGCCTTTAGATAAAGCAGGTGCATACGGTATTCAGGGGCGGGGTGGCTGTTTTGTCAGGAAGATAAATGGCAGCTATCACGCCGTGGTCGGCTTACCGCTGGTTGAAACGTATGAGTTGTTGAGTCATTTTAACGCACTGCGTGATAAAAGGGATAAACATGACGGCTGAATTGTTGGTAAACGTAACGCCATCGGAAACGCGCGTGGCGTACATTGATGGCGGTATTCTTCAGGAAATCCATATTGAGCGCGAAGCGCGACGCGGAATCGTAGGCAATATCTACAAAGGTCGTGTAAGTCGTGTACTTCCAGGTATGCAGGCGGCTTTTGTAGATATTGGGCTGGATAAAGCCGCATTTCTTCATGCTTCCGATATTATGCCGCATACCGAATGCGTGGCGGGCGACGAGCAAAAACAGTTTACCGTGCGCGATATCTCCGAACTGGTGCGTCAGGGACAGGATCTGATGGTGCAGGTAGTGAAAGATCCGCTCGGCACGAAAGGCGCGCGTTTGACCACGGACATCACGTTGCCCTCCCGTTACCTTGTTTTTATGCCCGGCGCGTCACACGTTGGCGTTTCCCAGCGTATCGAAAGCGAAAGTGAACGCGAGCGCCTGAAAAAGGTGGTGGCGGAATACTGCGACGAACAGGGCGGGTTTATTATCCGTACCGCGGCGGAAGGCGTGTGTGAAGAGGATCTCGCGTCTGACGCCGCCTATCTCAAGCGCGTCTGGACGAAAGTCATGGAGCGCAAAAAGCGTCCGCAAACGCGCTACCAGATGTATGGCGAACTGGCGCTGGCGCAGCGCGTGCTGCGCGATTTCGCCGATGCGCAGTTGGACCGAATTCGCGTCGACTCACGTCTGACCTATGAGTCGCTGCTGGAGTTTACCGCAGAATACATCCCGGAAATGACCAGTAAGCTGGAGCATTACAGTGGCCATCAGCCGATCTTCGATCTTTATGACGTGGAAAATGAGATCCAGCGCGCGCTGGAGCGTAAGGTTGAACTCAAGTCCGGCGGTTATCTGATTATCGACCAAACCGAAGCGATGACGACGGTAGATATCAATACCGGTGCGTTTGTTGGACACCGTAATCTCGACGACACCATTTTTAATACCAATATTGAAGCGACTCAGGCTATTGCCCGCCAGCTACGCCTGCGTAATCTGGGCGGCATTATCATTATCGATTTTATCGACATGAATAATGAAGATCATCGCCGCCGGGTGCTGCATTCGCTGGAACAGGCGTTAAGTAAGGATCGCGTGAAAACCAGTATTAACGGTTTTTCGCCGCTGGGACTGGTGGAAATGACCCGTAAACGGACTCGTGAAAGCGTGGAACATGTGCTTTGTAACGAGTGTCCAACCTGTCATGGCCGCGGGACGGTAAAAACGGTGGAAACCGTCTGCTATGAGATCATGCGTGAAATTGTACGTGTTCATCACGCTTATGACTCTGATCGCTTCCTGGTTTATGCTTCTCCTGCGGTGGCGGAAGCGCTGAAAGGCGAAGAATCACACGCGCTGGCGGAAGTCGAAATCTTTGTCGGCAAGCAGGTTAAAGTTCAGGTCGAACCGCTTTATAACCAGGAGCAGTTTGACGTCGTAATGATGTAAAAGACCACGACCCGTACGAGCATTTGCAGGCCGGATAAGGCGTTCACGCCGCCGTCCGGCAAAGCAAGGTTGTGAGTCGTATTTTTTGGCAGACAAGGAGAGACGCGTGAGGCGATTGCCGGGGATTTTATTGCTCACTGGAGCCGCGCTCATCGTCATTGCAGCGCTGCTGGTTAGCGGGCTGCGCCTGGCGTTGCCTCATCTTGACGCCTGGCGTCCGGCTATCCTGAATAAAATTGAGTCTGTGACCGGCGTGCCGGTGGCCGCCAGCCAACTCTCCGCAAGCTGGCAAAATTTTGGCCCTACGCTGGAAGCGCATAATATTCATGCCGCCCTGAAAGATGGCGGCGAACTGTCGATAAAACGCGTTACGCTGGCGCTGGACGTCTGGCAAAGCCTGTTGCATATGCGCTGGCAGTTTCGCGACCTGACCTTCTGGCAACTCAATTTCCGCACCAACACGCCTCTTCAAAGCAGCGACGGCGAAGGCATCGAAACCAGCCGTTTAAGCGATCTTTTCCTGCGGCAGTTCGATCATTTCGATCTGCGCGATAGCCAAATCAGTTTTCTGACGCTTTCCGGACAACGCGCGGAACTGGCGATCCCACAGCTTACCTGGCTAAACGGCAAAGAGCGTCACCGCGCCGAAGGCGAGGTCAGCCTCTCCAGCCTGACCGGGCAGCACGGCGTGATGCAGGTGCGGATGGATTTACGCGATGACGACGGTTTGCTGAATAATGGCAGAGTCTGGTTACAGGCCGACGATATTGACGTCAAGCCGTGGCTGGGCAAATGGATGCAGGATAATGTGGCGCTCCAGACGGCGCGTTTCAGTCTGGAAGGCTGGATGATGCTCAGTAAAGGCGAAATAGCCGGAGGAGACGTCTGGCTGAAACAGGGTGGCGCAAGCTGGCTGGGCGATAACACGACGCACACGCTGTCTGTCGATAACCTGACGGCGCAGATTAGCCGCGAGCAGCCGGGCTGGCAGTTTTATATTCCGGACACACGGATTACGCTTGATGGTAAACCCTGGCCGAGCGGAGCCTTAACCGTGGCCTGGCTCCCGCAGCAGGGTGTCGGCGGCGAGAATCACACACGTAGCGATGAGCTACGCATTCGCGCCAGTAATCTTGAACTGGCGGGGCTGGAAGCATTACGTCCGCTGGCGGCTAAACTGTCGCCTGTGCTGGGCGAAATATGGCAGGCTACGCAGCCGAGCGGAAAGATCGCCACTCTGGCGCTGGATATTCCGCTACAGGCGACCGAAAAAACGCGTTTTCAGGCATCGTGGGAAAATCTTGCCTGGAAACAGTGGAAGCTGTTGCCCGGCGCGGAACATTTTTCCGGTACGCTGGCGGGAAGCGTAGAAGACGGGCAGATGAAGGTTGCGATGCAGCAGGCTAAGATGCCCTATGAAACCGTTTTTCGCGCGCCGCTGGAAATTGAAAACGGCGTCGCGACGCTTAGCTGGTTGAAGAATGAGAACGGCTTTCAGCTTGATGGCCGCGACATTGACGTCAAAGCAAAGGCGGTACATGCGCGCGGCGGGTTCCGCTATCTGCAACCGACGGGCGACGAACCGTGGCTGGGGATTCTGGCCGGAATCAGTACCGACGATGGATCTCAGGCGTGGCGCTATTTTCCGGAAAACCTGATGGGCAAAGCGCTGGTCGATTACCTTAGCGGCGCGATTCAGGGCGGCGAGGCGGATAACGCCACATTGGTTTACGGTGGTAACCCGCACCTCTTTCCCTATAAGCATAACGAAGGTCAGTTTGAAGTGCTGGTGCCGCTGCGCAATGCGACGTTTGCCTTTCAACCCGACTGGCCGGCGCTAAAAAATCTCAACATTGAACTGGATTTCCTGAACGACGGCCTGTGGATGCGTTCGGATAGCGTCGATTTGGGCGGGGTGAAGGCCAGTAAACTCGCGGCGGCGATTCCGGATTATTCCAAAGAGAAACTGCTCATTGATGCCGATATTAACGGGCCGGGAAAAGCCGTTGGGCCTTATTTCGACGAGACGCCACTAAAAGACTCGCTTGGCTCGACGCTGGCGGAGCTCCAATTAGATGGCGATGTGAATGCTCGCTTACATCTTGATATTCCGCTGGACGGAGAACAGGTTACCGCTGAGGGCGATGTCTCGTTGCGTAATAACAGTCTGTTTATTAAGCCGCTAAACAGCACGCTCAAAAATCTGAACGGTAAATTCAGCTTTGTGAATGGCGCGCTAAAAAGCGGGCCGCTGACGGCAAACTGGTTTAATCAGCCGCTTAACCTGGATTTCAGTACGACGGAAGGGGCAAAAGCCTATCAGGTCGCCGTCAACCTGAACGGTAACTGGCAACCAACGCGTATGGGCGTCTTACCGCCGCAACTGAATGACGCCCTGAGCGGCAGCGTGACGTGGAATGGTAAAGTCGGCATCGATCTTCCATATCACGCTGACACCACTTATCGCATCGAGCTGAACGGCGATCTGAGAAATGTGAGCAGTCACTTACCTTCTCCGCTAAATAAACCCGCAGGCGAAGCCATTCCGGTGAACATTCAGGCTGACGGCAACCTGAAAAGTTTTGCGCTAACGGGGAGCGCAGGGAGTAAAAATCACTTTAACAGCCGCTGGTTATTAAATCAGAAGCTGACGTTGGATCGGGCTATCTGGACGACGGACAGCCGGACGATTCCGCCATTACCTGCTCAACAAGGCGTTGAGCTCAATCTGCCGGCGCTGGATGGCGCGCAATGGCTGGCGTTATTCCAGAAAGGCGCGGCGGATAACGTGAGCAGTTCGGCCGAGTTTCCTCAACGCGTCACGTTGCGTACTCCCGCGCTATCGCTGGGCGGCCAGCAGTGGAACAATTTGAGCGTCGTTTCAGCACCCTCGCTGAACGGAACAAAAATTGAAGCGCAGGGCCGTGAGGTGAACGCCACGCTGCTCATGCGCAACCATGCGCCGTGGCTGGCGAACATTAAGTACCTGTACTACAACCCTGGCGTCGCAAAAACGCACGCCTCGTCACCCACGCCGACATCGCCGTTGGCTTCGGCGAACACGATTAGCTTCCGCGGCTGGCCGGACTTACAGCTTCGCTGCGAAGAGTGCTGGCTGTGGGGGCAAAAATATGGGCGTATTGATGGCGATTTCGCCATCAAAGGCAATACGCTGACTCTGGCGAATGGCCTGATCGATACCGGATTCGCCCGTTTGAAAGCGAACGGCGAGTGGGTGAATGCGCCGGGTAATGAACGAACCTCGCTGAAAGGTAGTCTGCATGGTAGTAACCTCGACACGGCTGCCGGGTTCTTCGGTATCTCGACGCCAATCCAGAACGCGTCTTTTAACGTAGATTACGATCTGCACTGGCGAAACCCGCCCTGGCAACCTGAGGAAGCCACGCTCAACGGGATTTTACGCACGCGTCTGGGTAAAGGCGAGTTTACTGATCTCAGTAGCGGTCATGCCGGACAGCTACTGCGGTTGCTCAGTTTTGACGCGTTGCTGCGTAAGCTGCGGTTTGACTTCAGAGATACCTTTAGCGAGGGCTTCTATTTCGACTCTATTCATAGTACCGCGTGGATTAAAGATGGCGTCCTGCATACTGACGATACGCTGGTGGATGGGCTGGAAGCGGATATTGCAATGAAAGGTTCTGTTGATCTGGTGCGTCGTCGTCTTGATATGGAGGCCGTTGTCGCGCCGGAAATTTCCGCCACAGTGGGCGTCGCCGCCGCGTTTGCCGTTAACCCGATTGTCGGCGCGGCGGTATTTGCCGCCAGTAAAGTGTTGGGGCCGCTATGGAGCAAGGTCTCCATTCTGCGTTATCGCATTACCGGTCCGGTCGATGCGCCGCAGATCAACGAAGTTCTGCGCCAACCGAGAAAAGAAAGCCAGCAATGATTTGACGGGGGCGAGGAATTGCCCCACTCTCAGTAAATAGTCATGCCGGACGGCGCTGCGTTTATCCGGTTTGTACAATCTAACAACGTAGTCCGGATAAGGCGTGAACCGCCACCCGGCAGAAATCAACGAGTAGCAAAAACGATGAGTCTGAACCTGGTAAGTGAACAATTGCTAGCGGCGAATGGCCTGAACCATCAGGATCTGTTCGCTATTTTGGGCCAACTGGCCGAACGCCGTCTTGATTATGGCGACCTCTATTTTCAGTCGAGCTATCACGAATCCTGGGTTTTAGAAGACCGCATCATTAAAGATGGTTCATATAATATCGACCAGGGCGTTGGCGTTCGCGCCATTAGCGGCGAAAAAACCGGTTTTGCTTATGCTGACCAGATAAGCCTCCTGGCGCTGGAGCAGAGTGCGCAGGCAGCGCGAACCATTGTACGCGAGAACGGCGAAGGCAAGGTAAAAACGCTCGCCGCCGTAGCGCATCAGCCGCTCTACACCACCCTTGATCCGTTGCAAAGTATGAGCCGCGAAGAGAAGCTGGATATCCTCAGACGCGTTGATAAAGCGGCGCGAGAAGCCGATAAACGCGTGCAGGAAGTTAACGCCAGCCTGACCGGCGTATATGAATTAATCCTCGTGGCGGCGACCGACGGGACGCTGGCGGCGGATGTCCGTCCACTGGTGCGGTTGTCCGTTAGCGTGCAGGTGGAAGAAGACGGTAAACGCGAGCGCGGCGCCAGCGGCGGCGGCGGTCGCTTTGGTTATGAGTATTTTCTTGTCGATCTCGACGGCGAGGTGCGCGCCGACGCGTGGGCGAAAGAAGCGGTACGCATGGCGCTGGTTAATCTCTCCGCGGTCGCTGCGCCAGCGGGGACGTTACCGGTGGTTCTGGGCGCCGGGTGGCCGGGCGTATTGCTGCACGAAGCGGTCGGTCACGGGCTGGAAGGTGATTTTAACCGTCGTGGGACATCTGTGTTTAGCGGTCAGATCGGCGAGCAGGTTGCCTCCGCGCTTTGCACCGTAGTGGATGACGGCACAATGATGAACCGTCGCGGCTCCGTTGCTATTGATGATGAAGGTACGCCAGGCCAGTACAACGTATTGATTGAAAATGGCGTACTGAAAGGATACATGCAGGACAAGCTGAACGCGCGCCTGATGGGCGCTGCGCCGACCGGTAACGGGCGTCGCGAATCTTATGCGCATCTGCCGATGCCGCGTATGACGAATACCTATATGTTGGCGGGGCAGTCAACGCCGCAGGAAATTATCGAATCCGTTGAGTACGGCATCTATGCGCCTAACTTTGGCGGTGGTCAGGTGGATATCACCTCCGGCAAGTTTGTGTTCTCTACCTCGGAAGCGTATCTGATTGAAAACGGCAAAGTCACGACGCCGGTGAAGGGTGCGACGTTGATTGGATCAGGCATTGAAACGATGCAACAGATCTCCATGGTCGGCAACGACCTTAAGCTGGATAACGGGGTGGGGGTCTGCGGTAAAGAGGGTCAAAGTCTGCCGGTAGGCGTAGGCCAGCCGACGCTGAAAGTCGATAACCTGACGGTTGGCGGCACCGCATAACTGTCCGCCTTATCAGGCCTGTGGTGTGTGCCGCCCAGGCCTGATAAGCGCAGCGCCATCAGGCAATGTCTGCGTCGGGTGGCATCTGGCCTACAATCGTCTTCAGCAATTACCCGGTGTTTTTATTTTTCTTTCCCTCGCCCGTGCATCCCCTGAAACAGGTGTGCGACATCGACAAAATAGTCAGTTAACGCGTTAATCACTACCTGCACTTTAAGCGGCAGCTTATCTTTTTCGGTGTACAGCGCGTACACCGGACGAGGATCGGACTGATAGCGAGGCAGCAGGATCTCCAGATCGCCACGATTGATCTCATCGATCACCCACATCAGCGGCACATAGGCGATTCCGGTTCCGGCGGTCAGCCAGCGTACCAGCGTCATCGGATCGTTAGTGACGAACCGCCCCTGTGGAATCAGTCGGGTAGAAATTCCTTCCGGCGCGATAAGTTCAAACTCATTATCCGGGCGCACGCTATATTCCAGCCAGGAATGGCTACTGAGATCGGCGGGTTTTTCCGGGATGCCGTACTGAGCGAGGTAGGGCTTGGCGGCGCACACAACCATCGGCATCGCGCCGAGTCGACGGGAAAACAGGCTGGAGTCTTGCAGCGCGCCCACGCGGATCACCACGTCCAGCCCGTCGGCAATTAAATCCGGGGCCGGAATTCCTGTCACCAGATTGACCGCCAGACCGGGATACTCTTTTAATAATTTTGCGGTAAGCCCGGCCAGCACATTTTGCGCCATGGTTGAAGAACAGCCGATACGTAATGTACCGATAGGCGTGTTATTAAAAGCGTAAAGCTGCTCATGAACATCCTGCACTTCATGCAGCATACGACGACAGCCCTGATAATAGATTTTTCCAGCTTCGGTGAGCCCAATGCTGCGTGTGCTGCGGTTGAGCAATTTAACCTGAAGCTCATCTTCCAGTTTCGCCACAGTCTGGCTGATGGACGATACGCTCATTTGCAGCTGTCTGGCTGCGGCGGTAAAAGAGCCAAACTCGACAACTTTGGCGAATACCGACATTCGTTTTAATCGTTCCATTATTCACTCTGGCTTAAAAGTGATTTAGATCACATAATATAGATAACAGCATAACAATTACGTTAATATACTATTATTCGAATAAGAGCTATGTCGCTCTCGCCTGGCGTCTCTTGCCCTTCTCTGCGGCGATGTAGCTTAACAATCTATCGCCTGCTCTCTCTCAGAAATCAAGGTCAACATGAGTCTGTTTCCCGTTATCGTGGTGTTTGGTCTTTCCTTCCCACCGATATTTTTCGAATTGCTTTTGTCACTGGCTATTTTTTGGCTGGTGCGTCGGATGCTTGTGCCGACGGGCATCTATGATTTTGTCTGGCATCCGGCTCTGTTCAATACCGCGCTGTATTGTTGTCTGTTTTATTTAATATCGCGCCTGTTCGTTTGAGGTTGAAGTGAAAACACTAACAAGAAAACTCTCCCGTACGGCCATTACCCTCGTACTGGTTATTCTGGCCTTTATCGCCATTTTCCGCGCCTGGGTGTATTACACCGAATCTCCCTGGACGCGCGACGCGCGTTTTAGCGCCGATGTCGTCGCTATTGCCCCGGATGTCGCGGGCCTGATTACCCATGTAAACGTGCATGATAACCAACTGGTGAAAAAGGATCAGGTCCTGTTTACCATCGATCAGCCACGCTATCAAAAAGCGCTGGCGGAAGCGGAAGCTGATGTAGCCTATTATCAGGTCCTGGCGCAGGAAAAACGCCAGGAAGCCGGTCGCCGTAATCGCCTCGGCGTACAGGCGATGTCCCGGGAAGAGATCGATCAGGCGAACAATGTCTTGCAGACTGTACTGCATCAACTGGCTAAAGCCCAGGCGACGCGCGATCTGGCTAAACTCGATCTGGAGCGCACCGTCATTCGCGCGCCTGCCGACGGCTGGGTGACTAACCTCAATGTTTATGCCGGTGAATTTATTACCCGCGGTTCCACGGCCGTCGCCTTGGTGAAAAAGAACTCTTTTTACGTGCAGGCCTATATGGAAGAGACCAAGCTGGAAGGCGTGCGTCCGGGATATCGTGCCGAAATCACGCCGCTTGGCAGCAACCGGGTATTAAAAGGTACCGTCGATAGCGTGGCGGCAGGGGTAACGAATGCCAGCAGTACCAGCGATGCGAAAGGGATGGCGACGATAGACTCTAACCTCGAATGGGTGCGTCTGGCCCAGCGTGTCCCGGTGCGCATCCGGCTTGACGAGCAGCAGGGGAATTTGTGGCCTGCCGGTACGACGGCAACCGTCGTGATCACCGGTAAGCAGGATCGTGACGCAAGCCAGGACTCCTTCTTCCGTAAACTGGCGCACCGGCTGCGCGAATTCGGTTAATCGTCATGGGCATTTTCTCCATTGCCAACCAGCACATTCGCTTTGCGGTAAAGCTGGCGTGCGCCATTGTGCTGGCATTATTTATCGGCTTCCATTTTCAACTGGAGACGCCGCGTTGGGCGGTGCTGACCGCCGCGATCGTGGCGGCAGGCCCGGCATTTGCCGCCGGCGGGGAACCCTATTCCGGCGCTATCCGTTATCGCGGAATGTTGCGTATTATCGGGACGTTTATTGGCTGTATCGCCGCGCTTATCATTATTATCTCTATGATCCGCGCGCCGCTATTAATGATTCTGGTGTGCTGTGTCTGGGCCGGTTTTTGTACCTGGATCTCCTCTTTAGTACGGATCGAAAACTCTTATGCGTGGGGACTGTCAGGTTATACTGCGCTGATCATTGTGATTACCATTCAGACGGAGCCGCTGCTCACGCCGCAATTTGCGCTTGAGCGCTGTAGCGAAATCGTCATCGGCATTGGCTGCGCTATTTTAGCGGATCTGCTTTTCTCGCCGCGATCGATAAAGCAGGAGGTTGATCGCGAACTGGACAGTTTACTGGTAGCGCAATATCAGCTAATGCAACTTTGTATTAAGCATGGCGACAGCGAAGAAGTCGACAACGCCTGGGGCGATCTGGTGCGACGCACGGCGGCGCTGGAGGGGATGCGAAGTAATCTGAATATGGAATCTTCGCGCTGGGTACGCGCTAACCGCCGCCTGAAAGCGTTGAATACGCTTTCGCTCACGTTGATTACGCAATCCTGTGAAACTTATCTTATTCAAAACACGCGGCCGGAACTGATTACCGATACATTCCGGGAACTGTTCGAGACGCCGGTTGAAACGGTACAGGACGTCCACAGGCAGTTAAAACGGATGCGGCGTGTCATTGTCTGGACCGGTGAGCGCGAAACGCCCGTCACGCTTTATAGCTGGGTAGGCGCTGCGACGCGCTATCTGCTGCTTAAACGCGGCGTGATCAGCAACACCAAAATCAGCGCGACGGAAGAAGAGATCCTGCAAGGCGAACCCGTGGTTAAAGTGGAATCCGCTGAACGCCACCATGCGATGGTGAACTTCTGGCGCACCACGCTTTCCTGCATTCTGGGGACATTATTCTGGCTATGGACCGGCTGGACATCGGGTAATGGCGCGATGGTGATGATTGCCGTGGTGACCTCGCTGGCGATGCGTTTACCCAATCCGCGCATGGTCTGCATTGATTTTATTTATGGCACTCTGGCGGCGTTGCCGCTGGGATTGCTCTATTTCCTGGTGATTATTCCCAATACGCAGCAAAGTATGCTGTTGTTATGTTTGAGCCTGGCGGTATTGGGGTTCTTTATCGGCATTGAGGTCCAGAAACGGCGTCTGGGGTCGATGGGGGCGCTGGCCAGTACGATTAACATTATTGTGTTGGATAATCCGATGACGTTCCATTTCAGCCAGTTCCTCGACAGCGCGTTGGGGCAAATTGTCGGCTGTATGCTGGCGTTTATCGTCATCCTGCTGGTGCGTGATAAATCCAAAGATCGAACCGGTCGCGTGCTGCTTAATCAGTTTGTTTCCGCTGCGGTCTCGGCAATGACGACCAACGTGGTACGTCGTAAAGAAAACCGTCTGCCTGCGTTATATCAGCAACTCTTTTTGCTGATGAATAAATTCCCTGGCGATTTGCCGAAGTTTCGCCTGGCGCTAACGATGATCATTGCTCATCAACGTCTGCGCGACGCGCCGATACCGGTTAATGAAGATCTGTCAGTGTTCCACCGCCAGCTTCGTCGTACCGCAGACCATGTTATTTCCGCCGGAAGCGATGATAAACGGCGACGCTACTTTGGTCAGTTGCTGGATGAGCTGGATATCTATCAGGAGAAATTACGTATCTGGGAGGCGCCGCCGCAGGTGACGGAACCGGTTAAACGCCTGACGGGCATGTTACATAAATACCAGAACGCGCTTACCGATAGCTAACCCACAAGAACCGATGCCAAAAGCGTCGGTTTTTTTATGACTATACTTATTTGAGATACAAAAACAGCGCAAGAGTGCTCCGGGGCTAAAAGCGTTTCTGGAAGTGAAACCTCTGCATAATGATGCTTAGTAGTAAAACAGACAATTGTCTGTCGGGGATGGTGGCTGGCTATGAATGTCTATACTTTTGATTTTAATGATATTAAAAACCAAAGCGATTTTTATCGCGAGTTTACGCAGACGTTTGGTCTTGCCAGTGAGAAAGTAAGCGATCTTGATACATTATGGGATGCGGTAATGAGCGATATCTTACCCCTACCGCTAGAGATTGAGTTCGTTCACCTGCCTGATAAACTGCGCAGGCGCTACGGGGCGCTGATTTTACTCTTTGATGAAGCGGAAGAAGAGCTGGAGGGGCGGCTACGATTTAATGTCCGGCATTGAAAAAGTATAAAAAAGCCCCCGACAGGCGGGGGCAAGTCGTCGGGTTAGACGACGAGGGTTTACTTATACAACTCGGCGGTGGCGTGCCAGTTATCACCTTCTTTTAATTCGATGATGCGATAGCTATTAGCGCCTGCTTTTTCAGCTTTAGCGACGATCTCCTGGCGCATATCCATTGGCGTACTGCCAATCTGCGAGACGGAAATGGTGCCCATCGGTTGCAGATTCTGCGCCTGTTCCGTGTTGACCTGGTGTACTGCGGCATTTGCGCCGAAAGAGAGCAGAGTGGCCAGGCCGAGTGATGCGATAATGTATTTCGTTTTCATGGTCTTTTATTCCTTTATAGGGTCAACCTCGCGGATTAATGGGCTTTTCTTATGCGATATCTCCGCGAAGTAACGACACGTTATATGCGATGGCAGGTGAATTTTATTTGTACAGTTCGGCAGTGGCATGCCAGTTGCTGCCGCTACGCGCTTCGGTAATGTGGTAGGCCGTAGCGCCTTGTTCATCCGCTTTTTTGCTCAGCATGGCATTCATATCCATAGGCGATGAACCGATAGCGCTGACTGAAACCGATCCGATTGCTTCACGATTTTGCGCTTGCTCTGCGCTGATAGGTTCTGCGGCGAAAGCGCCAAAAGAGAGAACGGACAGAACACTTAATGTTGCAACAGTGGTTTTGATTTTCATGATTTTTACCTCGTCGAATTCCTTTACTGGGGTCTTTGTTTCGTGACCCTCATCACAAAATTAAGTATACACTAATCACGCGATTAATTAATACCACGCTAATTGTTTCTGCTTTTTAAAGACATTAAAAATTTTATTTTTTATAACGTTATGGAATTAAAATTGCTGTTTTTCGCCGCTGTCATTTAAAAAATAAAAGAAAATCAATCTGTTAAAAAATTTGACATTTTGTGCGTTTTTTTGATTTGTCATTCATATAGTGAATGTTTAAGGGCATGATTTGCCAAATGATAGCCGTACAGGAAAGCGGCGAGGGGAGAGGACAAAAAGGTGCCTCCGCCGTACGACGACGGAGGAAGTGGGACTAAAGCTCTTGTTCAAAAAGTTCCAGAATGGCTTCGTACAGATCTCTTACGGAAAATCCGCTGGCAGGCGTAGTGAAGATAGTATCGTCGCCGGCAATCGTGCCGAGAATACCTTCTGCTTTCCCCAGTGAATCCAGCAGGCGCGCAATGAGTTGTGCCGCGCCGGGGCTGGTATGAATCACCACGACAGCGTCGTTATAGTCGATATCCAGCACCAGATTTTTCAACGGACTGGATGTTGTTGGGACGCCCAGTTCAGCCGGAAGACAGTACACCATTTCCATTTTTGCGTTACGTGTACGCACTGCGCCGAACTTAGTCAACATGCGCGAGACCTTGGACTGATTGATATTTTCAAAGCCCTGATCCTGCAACGCGAGGACGATTTCGCCCTGTGAGCTGAATTTTTCTTCTTTGAGGAGCGCTTTAAACGCTCTTACTAGTTCTTCTTGTTTAGCCGAGCTTCGCATAAGTCACCCGTAATATGGCAGTAGAAACAACATTATTGTGCATACAGATGAATTTTTATGCAAACAGTCTGCCTTGTTTAAGGCTGAAATAATGTTATGAAAGAGCGGAATTTTATCAAATTTCGTTATCAAGAAACATGCCTGTGTCACGCCTCGCAAATAAGATTAAAAGTAAATTAATTGTTATCAAAATGATGTTGTTTTGAGAGGGTAGTAGGGTATATTGTCACCACCTGTAGGAACGTTGCTCTCTGGTTGCAGTCGATCCGGATTACGCAAATTAAATGCATAAAAGCCAAAATTGCGCGACTCCGCATTCTTGATGAGTGAGGATTGTAATCATTGAATTTGTGAATTAAGGTCGCCGCCGCGGAGCAATAGACACTTAGCTAATCATATAATAAGGAGTTTAGGATGAAAGTCGCAGTCCTCGGCGCTGCTGGTGGTATCGGTCAGGCGCTGGCATTACTTTTAAAAAACCAACTGCCTTCAGGTTCAGAACTCTCCCTGTACGACATCGCTCCAGTGACTCCCGGTGTGGCCGTTGATTTGAGCCACATCCCCACCGCTGTAAAAATCAAAGGTTTCTCCGGTGAAGACGCAACCCCGGCGCTTGAAGGCGCTGACGTAGTACTGATTTCTGCGGGTGTGGCGCGTAAGCCGGGTATGGACCGTTCCGACCTGTTTAACGTTAACGCCGGCATCGTGAAAAACCTGGTGCAGCAGATCGCTAAAACCTGCCCGAAAGCGTGCGTGGGCATTATCACCAACCCGGTGAACACCACCGTTGCGATTGCGGCGGAAGTGCTGAAAAAAGCAGGCGTATACGACAAAAACAAACTGTTTGGCGTCACCACGCTGGATATCATCCGCTCTAATACCTTTGTTGCAGAGCTGAAAGGTAAGCTGCCAACGGAAGTTGAAGTTCCGGTGATTGGCGGACACTCCGGCGTGACGATTCTGCCGCTGCTGTCGCAGATTCCAGGCGTAAGTTTTACCGAACAAGAAGCGGCCGAGCTGACTAAACGTATTCAGAACGCCGGTACTGAAGTCGTCGAGGCGAAAGCCGGCGGCGGATCGGCAACCCTCTCTATGGGTCAGGCTGCCGCTCGTTTCGGTCTTTCACTGGTTCGCGCTCTGCAGGGCGAAAAAGGCGTGGTGGAATGCGCCTATGTGGAAGGCGACGGTCAGTATGCCCGTTTCTTCTCTCAGCCGCTGCTGCTGGGTAAAAACGGTGTAGAAGAGCGTAAATCCATCGGCACACTGAGCGCTTTCGAGCAACATTCGCTGGACGCTATGCTGGATACGCTGAAAAAAGATATTCAGTTGGGTGAAGATTTTATTAATAAATAAGCTGTTCCTGCCCGATGCCGGGGCTTTTGCTCCGGCTTCTTTGACTGTAAACAAGCCACGAAATCAAGCACTAAATCTGCTAAACTCCTCACGTCTTATCGGTTATTAACGAGAACGTCGTGAAAAAGATCCAAAGAACGCAAACCCGCGATCACATTACGCAAATGCTTCGCTATGAAATTCTTTCCGGCAATATAAAAGCGGGAGAAGAACTCGCGCAGGAAAGTATTGCGGAGCAGCTCGGTCTTTCACGAATGCCGGTTCGAGAAGCGCTACAGTCACTCGAACAGGAAGGTTTTTTAATCCGACTGCCCAACAGGCACATGCAGGTCGCGCATCTTGAGGCCGATCGCGTGAGTCATATTTTTCGCGTGATTGCCGCGATGGCCGCCGAAATGTTTTCGCTGATACCCAGCGAAGTAGGCGATGCCCTCCTGATACGTGCGCAAGCGCTGGCTGTCGCAGAAGACAAATCCTGCGAACTGGAGTGTCATGCGATGCTGATTTCTTATGTGAATAACCGCTATCTGGAAAAGGTGTATCAGCAGTTCCTGGACGGTTATGTCTCTTATGTTATTTTGCATCTGAAAAAAGATAATCAGGAGTCGGCGCAGCTTTTCGCTGAACTGGCTGACGTCATACGCCAGGGGCGGCGTGATGAGATTGGGCAAGTTATGCAGCGTTATTTCCTCTCTTTAGCAGAAATAATGCGTCAACATATGAAGGATTGGGAAAGTGCAGAAGCCTAAGTTAGGGAAGATTAAGCTTCTTTCAGCGAAAGAACAGGTCGCGGCAGTGCTGCGTAAAGCGATTCTTTCGAGGGAGTTAGTGGAAGGGCAGGAGATTACGTTAGAAGGCATTGCCGGAATGGTCGGCGTGTCCAGTATGCCAGTGCGCGAGGCGTTTCAGATTCTGGCGGCGGATGGGCTGATAAAAGTGCGCCCTAATAAAGGGGCGGTGGTGTTGGGCATCAATGAACAAACGATCCGTGAACACTATGAAATTCGCGCGCTGTTAGAAAGTGAGGCGGTGGCTAAAGCTTCTCGTCCTGGCACCGATATCTCGCGGATAGCCCAGGTGCATTATGCCGCTGAAAAGGCTCTCGCGGAAAATAACTCGGCGGAATACTCCGACCTGAATCAGGCATTTCATATGGAAATATGGAATGTTGCTGGCAACGAAAAAATGAAAATGTTGCTCTGTAATATGTGGAACGGCCTGTCGATGGGCCATAAGGTCACCGAAGAAGAGTATGCCGTGATTTCCATTCAGGAACATAAAAGTATTCTGCAAGCTCTTGAACTTCATGATGAAAAATTGGCACGCCAGCGCATGCGCGAACACATTATTCGCTCGATGGAGAATATGCTGACCCGCTATGTTGGTGACCCTTCTGCCTGATCTTTTCGCCTGCGTGAGCATCGCAGGCGCTTCAACCAATTCTTCAATTCTATTAATCACGTCCAGTAACGATCCAACTACGATCTTGATGTAGATCCCACTCCTGCATTTTTCCTGAGAAACGATTTGACTTAGTTTTTGTATGGGAATAATTTCTCCTCGTCAACATTGGATACAATATCATATATCATTGATTGGATAATTATAAATATGGAACCCATTACCCTTACCTTATGTTTATTGGTGTTCGCTATCGTCATGTTTGTATGGGAAAAAGTGCCACTGGCCGTCACTTCCATGATTGTCTGCGTGGCCTTAGTTATCACCGGCGTTCTGAATATCAAACAGGCCTTTGCTGGCTTTATCGACACTAACGTCATCCTCTTTGTCGCGATGTTCATCGTGGGCGGTGCGTTGTTCGAGACCGGTATGGCAAACAAAGTGGGCGGCGTCATCACGCGCTTCGCGAAAACAGAAAAACAGCTGATCTTCACCATTATGGTGGTGGTGGGTTTGATGTCTGGCGTCCTCTCTAACACCGGTACCGCTGCGGTTTTGATTCCGGTGGTGATCGGCGTGGCGGCAAAATCGGGCTTCTCGTGTTCTCGTCTACTGATGCCGCTGGTTTTCGCCGCTGCGTTGGGCGGTAACCTGTCGTTAATTGGCGCGCCGGGAAATCTTATCGCGCAGTCTGCGCTACAGAATATTGGCGGCGGCTTTGGCTTTTTTGAATACGCAAAAATCGGTCTCCCGATGCTCATCTGCGGCATTCTCTACTTCCTGACTATTGGCTATCGCTTTCTGCCGAATAATGCGACCGGCGGTGAGGTGGGGAGCGTCGGGGAGCAACGTGACTACAGCCATGTTCCACAGTGGAAACAACGGCTCTCACTCGTGGTGTTGATCGCAACGATCCTCGGCATGATCTTTGAGAAGAAGATCGGTGTCAGCCTGGCCGTGACCGGTTGTATTGGCGCTCTTGTGCTGGTCGTAAGCGGCGTACTCACGGAAAAACAGGCCTATAAAGCCATTGATTCACAGACTATTTTTATCTTTGGCGGCACCCTGGCGCTGGCAAAAGCGCTGGAAATGACCGGGGCAGGCAAGCTGGTTGCGGACTATGTAATCGGCATGCTGGGGCAAAACTCCTCACCGTTCATGTTGCTGATCGCCGTTTTCGCCTTATCCGTTGTGATGACCAACTTTATGTCCAATACCGCAACGACAGCGCTGTTGGTGCCGGTGAGTTTGTCCATTGCCGCAGGTATGGGGGCCGACCCACGTGCGGTTCTGATGGCGACGGTCATTGGCGGTTCCTGCGCCTACGCAACCCCTATCGGTATGCCTGCCAACATGATGGTGCTCTCCGCGGGTGGCTATAAATTTGTCGACTACGCTAAGGCCGGTATCCCCCTGATTATCGTTTCAACCATTGTCAGCTTGATCCTGCTGCCAATCCTTTTCCCTTTTCATCCGTAATTAACGGAAGCTGTTCTGACTAAGGAGCATTTATGAGCAAAAGTGAACAGATATCCCATATGACCGACGTTATGGCCAAGTTTGTGGGATATACCGGCAAAGTTTTGCCTGATGATGTCACTGCAAAACTGGAAGATTTGCATAAGAAAGAGACCAGTAAACTGGCCGACGTCATCTTTACTACCATGATTGAGAACCAGCGTCTGGCGAAAGAGCTGGATCGACCTTCCTGCCAGGACACCGGTGTCATTCAGTTTCTGGTGGAGTGCGGGACGAACTTTCCGCTGATTGGCGAGCTGGAAGCGTTGTTGCGTGAGGCGGTGATCAAAGCAACTGTAGATTCTCCGCTGCGCCACAACAGCGTAGAAACTTTTGATGAATACAACACCGGTAAAAACGTGGGTAAAGGTACGCCGACGGTCTTCTGGGAAATCGTTCCCAATTCCGATCAGTGCAGCATTTATACCTATATGGCGGGCGGTGGTTGTTCTCTGCCGGGGAAAGCGATGGTGCTGATGCCGGGTGCAGGCTATGAAGGTGTGACCCGCTTTGTACTGGATGTGATGACCAGCTACGGCCTCAACGCGTGTCCGCCGCTGCTGGTTGGCGTGGGCGTAGCGACCTCTGTTGAAACGGCGGCACTGCTATCGAAAAAAGCGCTGATGCGTCCGATCGGTTCGCATAACGAGAATGAGCGTGCAGCCTCGCTGGAAAAAATGCTGGAAGACGGCATTAACAAAATTGGCCTGGGGCCGCAGGGGATGTCCGGTAATACCTCCGTTATGGGCGTGAACATTGAAAACACCGCGCGTCATCCTTCTACCATCGGCGTGGCGGTAAACGTCGGCTGCTGGTCGCACCGTAAAGGGCATATCGTTTTCGATAAAGATTTGAATTACACCATTACGTCTCACAGCGGAGTGAATTTCTGATGACTAAAAAAATCCTGACTACGCCAATTAAAGATGAAGATTTAGCGGATATTAAGGCTGGCGATATTATTTATCTCAACGGTCATATTGTTACCTGCCGTGACGTAGCCCATCGCCGTTTAATTGAAGGTGGTCGCGAACTTCCGGTAGATGTTCGCGGCGGCGCTATTTTACACGCTGGCCCAATTGTCCGCCCAATTAAAGGCGAAGACGATAAGTTTGAAATGGTCTCCGTGGGACCAACCACCAGCATGCGTATGGAAAAATTCGAAAAAGAATTTATTGCGCAGACCGGCGTGAAATTAATTGTGGGTAAAGGCGGTATGGGTAAAGGTACCGAAGAGGGCTGTGCTGAACACAAAGCGCTGCACTGCGTATTCCCTGCCGGTTGTGCGGTTGTAGCCGCCGTGTGCGTGGAAGAAATTGAAGATGCCCAATGGCGCGATCTGGGGATGCCGGAAACGCTGTGGGTCTGTCGGGTTAAAGAGTTTGGCCCGCTGATTGTTTCTATTGATACCCATGGGAATAATCTGTTTGAACAGAACAAAATTATTTTTAATCAGCGTAAAGAGCTCATCGCTGATGAAATATGCCAGAACGTAAGTTTCATCAAATAAACCTGATTACGTAAATTGCACGATAATGGCGGTAATACGTTATGACGATAATAATAACCAAGGGCTCTGGCCGGGGGCGGCTCAGGGAAATCCACCCTTATTATTTCATCGTCATAAATAGCCCCATTATCGTGCCTCCTGCCTGAAGGCTATTTTATGACTAATGCAGCTCTGCTATTAGGTGAAGGCTTCACCCTGATGTTTCTCGGCATGGGGTTCGTGCTGGCGTTTCTGTTCCTGCTGATTTTCGCCATCCGCGGCATGTCCGCCGTGATTACTCGCTTCTTCCCGGAACCTGTCGCCGCGCCCGCACCGCGCGCCGTTCCCGCCGTGGACGACTTCACCCGCTTAAAGCCGGTGATTGCCGCCGCCATTCACCATCACCGCCACCACGTTTAATTTCCCGGAGGGATCCATGACCATTGCCATTACCGACGTCGTCCTGCGTGACGCCCACCAGTCCCTTTTCGCTACCCGCCTGCGTCTTGACGATATGCTGCCGATTGCCGCTCAGCTCGACGACGTGGGCTACGGGTCGCTGGAGTGCTGGGGCGGCGCCACCTTTGACGCCTGCATCCGCTTCCTCGGCGAAGACCCGTGGGTTCGCCTGCGTGAACTCAAAAAAGCCATGCCCAAAACCCCGCTGCAGATGCTGCTGCGCGGCCAGAACCTGCTCGG
>NZ_JBKFSV010000023.1:0-32093 GCF_046569445.1 Salmonella sp. 741265050_HSA
GACGTCAAGAATCCGTATCTTCGAGTGCCCACACAGATTGTCTGATAAATTGTTAAAGAGCAGATGCGACGCGGCTTGCAGCTCACCGTCGCGAGGTGGCGTATATTACGCCTTCCTCTTTCAGAGTCAACCCTGAATTTCAGGATTTTTCTCTTCAACCGACCGGCTGTTTGTGTGAAGTGATTCACATCCGCCGTGTCGATGGAGGCGCATTATAGGGAGTTCTCTGCTGACCGCAATAGAAAAATTGCAGAAAAATGACTGTTTGCTGCATTCCCCAGCAAAACCCTTGGTTATACCCATTTACGCACAGACTTATCCACAAAATGCGCGTTCATTTCCTGGATCTTCTCACTCTGCAAACGATCTTTCAGGGATAAAAGCGGGGCCAGAATTTAAAAAGAAAAATTCGCGAGCGTTGCGCAAACGTTTTCGTTACAATGTCGCCGCAAAATGAGAATGCCCCATAAGGGGCGTTAGCTGAGTTTTTCACGAAAAATTCAGCTAACGCTCTCTGTAATCGTCAAATCCAGGGGATTTACCATGCAACAACGTCGTCCAGTCCGCCGCGCTCTGCTCAGTGTTTCTGACAAGGCCGGTATCATCGAATTCGCCCAGGCACTTTCCGCACGCGGTGTGGAGCTGCTGTCAACGGGTGGCACCGCGCGCCTGTTAGCGGAGAAAGGTCTGCCAGTGACCGAAGTTTCCGATTACACCGGCTTCCCGGAAATGATGGATGGACGCGTAAAGACCCTGCATCCAAAAGTACACGGCGGCATCCTCGGTCGTCGCGGCCAGGACGATGCCATTATGGAACAGCACCACATCGCCCCTATCGATATGGTTGTCGTTAACCTGTATCCGTTCGCCGAGACCGTTGCCCGCGAAGGTTGCTCGCTGGAAGATGCAGTAGAGAACATCGATATCGGCGGCCCGACCATGGTGCGCTCCGCCGCGAAGAACCATAAAGACGTCGCTATCGTGGTGAAGAGCAGCGACTACGATGCCATTATTAAAGAGATGGATGCTAACGAAGGTTCTCTGACCCTCGACACCCGTTTCGATCTCGCGATTAAAGCCTTCGAACACACCGCTGCCTACGACAGCATGATCGCTAACCACTTCGGCAGCATGGTTCCGGCCTACCATGGTGAAAGCAAAGAAGCCGCTGGTCGCTTCCCGCGTACGCTGAACCTGAACTTCATTAAGAAGCAGGATATGCGCTACGGCGAGAACAGCCACCAGCAGGCTGCCTTCTATATAGAAGAGAATGTCAAAGAAGCGTCCGTTGCCACCGCACAGCAGGTTCAGGGCAAAGCGCTTTCCTATAACAACATCGCCGATACCGATGCGGCGCTGGAGTGTGTGAAAGCGTTCAACGAGCCAGCCTGCGTAATCGTCAAGCACGCTAACCCATGCGGCGTGGCGGTAAGTACCTCTATTCTCGACGCTTACGACCGCGCATACAAAACCGACCCGACCTCCGCGTTCGGCGGCATCATCGCTTTCAACCGCGAGCTGGATGCCGAAACCGCGCAGGCCATCATCTCCCGTCAGTTCGTGGAAGTGATCATCGCCCCATCCGCAAGCGAAGAAGCGCTGAAAATTACCGCTGCCAAGCAGAACGTCCGTGTTCTGACCTGCGGCCAATGGGCAAGCCGCGTTCCGGGCCTGGATTTCAAACGCGTTAACGGCGGCCTGCTGGTTCAGGACAGGGATCTGGGTATGGTGAGCGAAGCTGAACTGCGCGTGGTTTCCAAACGCCAGCCGACCGAGCAGGAGCTGCGCGATGCGCTGTTCTGCTGGAAAGTGGCAAAGTTCGTGAAATCCAACGCCATTGTGTATGCCAAAGAGAACATGACCATCGGCATAGGCGCAGGCCAGATGAGCCGCGTGTACTCCGCCAAAATCGCTGGCATTAAAGCAGCTGACGAAGGTCTGGAAGTGAAAGGTTCAGCCATGGCTTCCGACGCCTTCTTCCCGTTCCGCGATGGTATTGATGCCGCCGCCGCCGTTGGCGTGAGCTGCGTTATCCAGCCTGGCGGTTCGATTCGCGACGAAGAGGTGATTGCCGCCGCCGACGAACACGGCATTGCGATGATCTTCACCGACATGCGCCACTTCCGCCATTAATTCAGGGAGCAGACGATGAAAGTTTTAGTCATTGGTAACGGCGGGCGCGAACACGCGCTGGCCTGGAAAGCCGCACAGTCGCCGCTGGTTGATACCGTTTTTGTCGCACCGGGTAACGCCGGCACCGCGCTGGAACCTGCGTTGCAGAACGTGGCTATTGGGGTCACCGATATTCCGGCGCTGCTGAGCTTTGCTCAGAACGAGAAGATTGATCTGACCATCGTTGGTCCGGAAGCCCCGCTGGTAATTGGCGTAGTCGATGCCTTCCGCGCCGCTGGCCTGAAGATCTTCGGGCCAACCGAAGGCGCTGCACAGCTGGAGGGCTCCAAAGCGTTCACCAAAGATTTCCTCGCCCGTCACCAGATTCCGACGGCGGAATACCAGAATTTCACCGAGATTGAGCCTGCCCTGGCTTATCTGCGTGAGAAAGGCGCCCCGATCGTCATCAAGGCCGACGGTCTGGCTGCCGGCAAAGGCGTTATTGTGGCGATGACGCTCGAAGAAGCGGAAGCCGCCGTTCATGACATGCTGGCAGGCAACGCCTTTGGCGACGCAGGCCACCGCATCGTGATTGAAGAGTTCCTCGACGGCGAAGAAGCGAGCTTTATCGTGATGGTCGACGGCGAGCACGTGTTGCCGATGGCCACCAGCCAGGACCACAAACGCGTAGGCAACGGCGATACCGGCCCGAACACTGGCGGCATGGGCGCATACTCACCGGCTCCGGTGGTAACGGATGAAGTGCATCAGCGCACCATGGAACGCATCATCTGGCCAACCGTGAAAGGCATGGCGGCGGAAGGGAATACCTATACCGGGTTCCTGTACGCGGGTCTGATGATCGACAAGCAGGGCAACCCGAAGGTTATCGAGTTCAACTGCCGCTTCGGCGATCCGGAAACCCAGCCGATCATGCTACGCATGAAGTCGGACCTGGTGGATCTTTGCCTGGCCGCCTGCGACGGCAAGCTGGATGAGAAAACCTCCGAGTGGGACGAACGCGCTTCATTAGGCGTGGTGATCGCCGCGGGCGGTTATCCGGGCAGCTACAGCACCGGCGACGAGATCCACGGTCTGCCGCTGGAAGAAGTGGCTGACGGTAAGGTTTTCCACGCGGGCACCAAACTCGCCGATGACGATCGCGTGTTGACCAGCGGCGGTCGCGTACTGTGCGCCACCGCGCTGGGCCACACCGTGGCTGAGGCGCAGAAACGCGCTTACGCCCTGATGACCGACATCCGCTGGGACGGCAGCTTCAGCCGTAACGACATTGGCTGGCGCGCCATCGAGCGTGAACAGAACTAACGGCTGAGTTTAGCCAGTAGCGTTTTGCGCGTAATGCCCAATTGACGGGCGGCTTCGGTTTTGTTGCCGCCCGTTTTTTCCAGCGCCGCCAGAATCACCTCTTTTTCGACGTCCACCAGCGGTTGGATCTCACCACTGTATTCCGTTTTTATCGGCGTCGCGGCAATAGCGAGAGGCAATTCGCGTTCAGAAATGTATTCTCCCGTCAGCAACACCACCGCCCGCTCGATAGCGTTTTCCAGCTCACGGATATTGCCCGGCCAGTCGTAGTGGATCAGCAGATCCATCGCCTGCGGCGTAAACCCCTTCACCGCTTTTCGGTTACGTTCGGCAAAACGCCGCAGAAAATGGTCTGCCAGTAGCGGAATATCTTCCCGACGCTGGCGCAAAGAAGGCATTTCAATCGCCACCACATTCAGGCGGTAATAGAGATCCTGGCGAAAACGACCAGCACTCACCTCTTCCGCCAGGTCGCGGTGGGTAGCGGCAATTAACCGAACATCCACAGATATCGTCTGGTTACTTCCCACGCGTTGCACTTCGCGCTCCTGAATCGCCCGCAGCAAACGTACCTGCATTAACGGCGAGATATCGCCGATTTCATCAAGAAACAATGTCCCGCCGTCAGCTTCGACAAAGCGTCCCTCCCGACGTTTATCCGCGCCGGTAAACGCGCCTTTTTCGTGGCCGAACAGCTCAGACTCCAGCAGCGATTCATTAAGCGCCGCGCAGTTGAGCGCGACCAGCGGTTTATCGCTCCTGGCGCTACAGGCGTGTAGCGCCCGCGCCACCAGCTCTTTACCCGTGCCGGAGTCTCCGTGAATCAATACCGTGGCGTCTGATGGTGCGACCATCGCGATTTCATTCAGTAAATGTTGCATCGCCGGACTGCTGCCAATCATGCCAAACTGCGCAGCCGACGCCGATGGCAATTCAGCGCCCGTTTCCCGCGTATGCGCCAACGCCTTTTCCAGCGTCTCCTGCAGACGGTCAAAATCCAGCGGTTTAATTAAATAGTCGAGCGCGCCGGCTTTCAACGCCTCTACCGCCGTTTCCACGCTGGAGAATGCCGTCATAATCAAAATCGGAATGGCGGGATTGAGCGCTTTAATCTCCTTCAGCGTGGCGATACCGTCCATCTCCGCCATACGCACATCGCACAGTACCAGATCAAAGACTTTCTCACGCACCTGAGCCAACGCATCATGCCCACTGTAGGCCAGAGCGACGTTATAGCCCCAGCCCCGAAGCAGCGCCTGTAAAATCGTGCAGTGGCTTACATCATCATCCACAACCAGAATATCGATTTTTCCGCGTATCACCCTTGTTAATCCTGTTGTCTCGCTATCACTGGCAACCAGATAGTAAAGACCGCGCCTTTACCCTCAATACTTTTCACCTTAATCGCGCCGCCATGCTGTTCGATGATATTTTGCACCACCGCCAGCCCCAGGCCTGTCCCGTCAGCTTTAGTCGTAAAATAAGGTGTAAAAATCGCCTCCAGCTGATCCGGGGCGATCCCTTTCCCGCTATCGGTAACAGTGATGATAACGCGGTCGGTCCCACTTTCTTTTGCCTCTACGCTAATCGTTCCCTGGCGGCCAATCGCATGAATAGCGTTCAGGTACAAATTCAACAGCACCTGAGTCAGCCTGTCCGGGTCAGCCTGAATACGCTTAAGCGTCTCATTCGCCGTGAACCTCAACTGAATCTCTCTGCTTTGGGCATCCTGACTGACCAGATTCAGGGAGTGAGTAATAATATCATTGAGGTTAACCGTCTGGAGCGTCAGATGCGCGGGCTTTACCAGTTCGAGCAATTCGCTTACCACCCGGTTCAAACGGTCGGCCTCTTTGGCCATCACCTGCGCCAGTTCATGCGACTCGCCGCCGGCAGGTGTGCGCTCGGCAAAGTATTTCGCCAGCCCTTTGATGGACGAGAGCGGGTTACGAATTTCGTGCGCGACGCCCGCCGCCAGATGCCCCATCGCCACCAGCTTTTCTTTACGCTTCATTGCATCAAGCAGTTCTCTGTGCGAGCGCTGATAACGCTGATGCCAAAAAAACGCCAGTAACGTTGCCAACAGCACCGCCGCTAACGCAGACAAAACAATCAGCGTATTACGCCACTCCCTTGCCTGTGTCGCGGCCAGCTCGCTGGCGTCAAAGGCAATAAAAATAGTTTGTTTCGCTGGTTCGTCGTCATTGGCGCTACGCGCCATGCCGTGCCCCCTCATACCGTGACCTCTCATACCGAAAAGCGGCTGGAACTGACGGTAAATTTCCAGCGCAGGCACCGTCTCGCCGTTAGCAGCAACGTCGACACGCCGCCAACGCTCCTGCGGCCCGGGGTTTAGTTGATGCATTTCAGATGCGGAATAGAGCGATTTGCCCACCATGCCAGGGTTGCTATGAGTGATGATTACCCCCTGCGCATCCGTTACGGCGAACCACAACACGCCTGGCTGACCCGCCATCTCTTCCAGCAATGTCTGCTGCTGCGCGTGATGCATCCGCATTCCCATACCTACTCGCGTGCCGGACTCCAGAGCGCGAATGAGTACATTTCCCTTTTCCAGCAGCGTCTGCCTGGCGGCAGCGCTCTCACGGCCATAGTCGCGAATGACCATAATGGAAAATAGCCCCACCAGAATGAAGATCGCCACAGGTAACAGTCGACTCAACCACGTTGCAGCGGCATCTTTATGTAATCGTATAAAACTCACAGGCTTCCCCGGCTCGTTTTTATTTTCCTTACTTAAGCAGAGATCATGCCATTCTTCGCTCCGCATAACCGCGCGGTGTCGCACACCCTTTCGGATACTAGTGGGTAAAAATGACTCGCCAGGCGGGTCATGCGAGTCATTTTTACTCGCTTTTTGCCGCCTGAAGCGGGTTAACTCGCTGCCCGACAAGGAATAGTTACCTGGCACGGAAGATGCAAGAGAGAGGATAAGATGAGCAACAGGAGAACGCAAAATGAAACGGAACAATAAATCAGCTATCGCGCTAATCGCCCTCTCTCTTTTGGCCCTGAGCTCCGGCGCCGCCTTCGCCGGGCATCACTGGGGCAACAATGACGGTATGTGGCAACAGGGAGGTAGCCCGTTAACTACGGAACAGCAGGCGACGGCGCAGAAGATTTATGATGATTACTATACGCAGACCAGCGCGCTGCGCCAGCAACTGATATCCAAACGTTATGAATACAACGCGCTACTGACCGCCAGTTCGCCGGATACTGCGAAAATTAACGCGGTTGCCAAAGAGATGGAGTCATTAGGCCAGAAGTTAGATGAGCAACGCGTGAAACGGGATGTCGCGATGGCGCAGGCTGGCATACCACGCGGCGCAGGAATGGGCTATGGCGGTTGCGGCGGCTATGGCGGCGGTTATCATCGCGGCGGCGGTCATATGGGTATGGGAAACTGGTAAAGCATGTTTGCCGAATGGCGGCTTCGCCATTCGGTATTCCATCAAAAGGTTTTCGCTTGCGGCTGCCAGTGACAGAAATCTGAATTCGCCACCAGCAAAAGTTGCGATCCTTCCGGCGCCTCCAGCCATGCTACGCTCACCTCTACCGATGAGTGGTTCTGGCGGCGCTCAATGTGGCTTATTGCCCAGGAATCCAGATCCGGTTTCAGCGTTTCACCTTCACAGGTGGTTACCGTATGGTCGGCGTGCCAGCGTCCCTGGCGTAGTATGACCCGCCCCAGGCGCAAGGCGTCGCTGGTCTGACGGATTTGTTCGGCGCGATAACGATACAAGGCAATCTGATCGTTGGAAAGCTGCTGCTTCTGCCCCCCGACTTCACGCTGCATAAAACTGAGTTCGCCATGAGCGTCGAAACGCGCGCGAATATGTTCTGGCGGTTTGCTGTAAATATTGAGTTCAATAAGCGAAAGCGTATCACCCTGCCAACGATATTCGCTGGTCGTCGTGCTGCCGCTATGCCACGGGCTAAAAACAGAAAGCAGATGGACTTCATCGTTCGTATCTTTACGCCAGATACGCACCGCGCCGTGATCGCCGGCAAAGCCGCTGGCAGTAAACGGAGGCGGTGAAGCGTTATGACTGCAGGCAGTCAGCAACAGCGCGCCAGAAAACAGAAACGCGCGACGCCAGACAGACAAAAGGGGCTGACGAGCCCCTTCGATAAAACTGTTCACAGCTACGCGTCTTACTTAACTGCGTCTTTCAGAGCTTTACCAGAAACAAACGCCGGTACGTTAGCGGCGGCGATTTTGATTTCTTTACCGGTCTGTGGGTTACGGCCAGTGCGCTCAGCACGGTGGTTCACTTTGAAGGTACCGAAACCAACCAGTTGTACAGCATCGCCTTCTTTCAGAGACTCAGTAATAGCAGCCAGAGTGGATTCCAGAGCAGCTTTAGCCTGGGTTTTGGACAGTTCTGCTTTGTCTGCAATTACATCAATCAGTTGAGTCTTGTTCATAAGTTATCCTTACAATGTGTTTATCGCTTGCTAAGCATCGAGTGCGACGGAAATGCCAGAAAAGCACTCTCCTGCATACACGCACCGATAGCCACTTTTTTTCGCCTCCCAAATGTAGACCAGACGGGGGGCATAAGGGAAGCCTTATGGCACGACAAATCAGACGTTAAATCACGTTTTCTGGTGTCATTGCTGAAAATTTATACCGATATTGCTCTCACCAGCCTCGCGCAGGTCTGCCCTGAGCCCTTTTATCAGTTCAATATCGCGTTCTTCGCAGTCGGCTAAAAGTCGGAATATTTCCCACTGAATATCCCATTCCTGTTCAACGGCAGGGTTCGTTTTGAGCTCCTCATCGGTCATTTCCCGACCAGCCTGAGTCATTTCCAACATCGCTACCGTAGTAATGGAAGTCTTACTAACCTCAATAGCGTGTTCCAGCGTTTCGCCGCTAAGGCGAGAATGCATTAATTCGCTTAATGCGACGCAGGCATCAATCGCCGGGTAAACGCCGTACAGATCATAGTCGTCAGCTGCCGGAATTGCCTCTTCAAACTTCTCCAGTTGGCTATCGAAATTGACCTTTGCATCTTTCACCGTCAGGGTTTCCCAGATCAGATCCAGAATGCGACGGTAGATCTGTCCGTCGCCGAATTCCGTCTGCTTGCAAAACATGGCGTAGTTCGGGTACATGCGCTCGCACAAGCAGGCCATAAAGGTAACGTGCTGCCAGCTTTCCAGCCGCTCCAGACGCAAATGAATCGGGTTTTGTAACATGATGGAATCTCGAATCGGAAATTAGCGGCAGTTTACCTGAATCAGCGCTGAATTTCTTGCCAACGAACAAACGCCGGACGTCCGGAAGCGACGGCATCCGCCCAGCGCGTCGGCTCCGGCAGGCGATACCCTTTCATACAGCGCTGTACCCACGCCAGCGCGCTGTCAGTACTGACCCGGTGCCCTGTCGCGATAAACAGCGGATTACAGCGCGCCTTGCTGCGCCATACCCACGCCAGTTGCTCGCCTTTATCCATTAAGGGGCTAAGTGCGCCAGGTTCGGCGGAAAGTGGTTCAAATTTACCGCATAGCCGTTTTTTCGCCACGCCGATGGTCGGCACGTCCACCAACAGTCCAAAATGACTGGCGACGCCAAGCCGACGCGGATGCGAAATACCGTGACCGTCCACAAACAGCAAATCGGGCTTTTGCGAGAGCTGTTCCCACGCCGCCAGCAGCGCAGGATATTCACGAAAAGAGAGAAAGCCGGGGATATACGGCATGGTGGTGGCAATACGCGCCACCTTGTACTCGACCAGTTCAAGCGACGGATATTTCAGCAATACCATCGCCGCCCGCGTCACCTCGCCCCCCTGCTCAAAACCGACGTCCGCCCCGCCGATAAACGCTGGCGGATCTTTGTCCAGGCGATCTTCGCGGCAAACCGATGAAGCAAGTTCTATCTGTTGAGCGCGTAGCGACGCGAGATCCATACTAACTCCTTAGCTGTGATACTGCGCAGAAAGTCGGTGCACTGCCTCCACAAATGCGCCAGCATGTTCTGGCGGCACATCCTGATGGATGCCATGTCCAAGGTTAAAGACGTGCCCTTCTCCCTGACCGAAACCAGCAAGTATAGTCGCTACTTCGTCTTCGATCCGTGCCGGCGGCGCATACAGCATCGAGGGGTCCATATTGCCCTGCAGCGCCACTTTATGGCCAACGCGACGGCGCGCATCGGCGATATCTGTCGTCCAGTCGAGACCCAGCGCGTCGCAGCCGGTTTCCGCCATCGCCTCCAGCCACTGACCGCCACCTTTAGTGAACAGCGTTACCGGCACGCGGCGACCGTCGTTTTCACGCAGCAGGCCATCGACGATTTTATGCATGTAGTAGAGGGAGAATTGCTGGTAATCGCGGCCAGTCAGCACGCCGCCCCAGGTATCGAAAATCATCACCGACTGCGCACCCGCTTTAATCTGCGCGTTGAGGTACAGCGTGACGCTTTTCGCCAACTTATCCAGCAGCAGATGCAACGCCTGCGGGTCAGCGTACATCATCTTTTTAATCACCGTGAAGGCTTTGCTACTGCCGCCTTCCACCATGTAAGTCGCCAGCGTCCACGGGCTGCCGGAGAAGCCAATCAGCGGAACCTCGCCTTTTAGTTCGCGGCGGATGGTCCGTACCGCATTCATCACATAGCCCAGTTCATCCTCCGGATCGGGAATGGGCAGCTTATCGACATCGGCTTTGCAGGTGACAGGGGCCGTAAAGCGCGGGCCTTCCCCGGCTTCAAAATAGAGCCCCAGGCCCATCGCGTCCGGAACCGTCAGGATATCCGAGAAAAGGATCGCCGCATCAAGCGGATAACGGCGCAGCGGCTGTAAAGTGACCTCGCAGGCCAGTTCGGCATTTTTGCACAGCGACATAAAATCGCCCGCCTGAGCGCGAGTGGCTTTGTACTCCGGTAGATAACGGCCCGCCTGGCGCATCATCCACACTGGCGTAACATCAACGGGCTGGCGCAGCAGCGCACGTAGATAACGATCGTTTTTGAGTTCGGTCATTTTTACATTCCTTTAGCGTTGATGCGCCCAGTGTAACATGTCAATCATATTCAGCCCGACACATTGCCACCGTATCTTCGATCAAACGGCGCGCGACGGTGCCCGGCGGCGGCAGTAGCGGCAGATCGTCATAACGGTACCAATTTGCTTCCAACAGCTCTTTCGGGTCGATGACGATATCGCCGCTGTCGTACTCCGCCATGAAAGCGGTCATCAGCGACTGCGGGAAAGGCCACGGCTGGGAAGTCACATAGCGCAGATTTTTCACCTTAATCCCGCTCTCCTCCATTACCTCTCGCGCGACCGCCTGTTCTAAGGTTTCGCCGACTTCAACAAACCCGGCCAGCACGGTATGCACGCCGTTGCGGTGGCGAACGTGCTGGGCCAGCAGGATGGAATCCTCACGGCGAATGGCAACAATAATGCAGGGGGCGATTTGCGGGTAGTAACGCTCGCGGCAATGGCTGCACAGCATCGCCCATTCGGTTTTACTCGGGTGCATAGGGTGCCCGCAATAGCCGCAAAATTTATGCGAACGATAAAACTCCGCCAACTGTACGCCACGTCCCGCCAGTTGGAACAACCCGGCATCCTGATCGATAACCTGGCGAACCGATCCCATATCATGACGTCGATGCTGTAACACCAGCCAAACGGGCTCGCCTTGCCATTCACCTATCCGGAGTGCGCGCTGCCCCACAAGATCGAAATTTGCCGCCAGCCCGTGTGGTAATTCCCCATACGGCAACCATAATTTTTGTTCATGGCTGACGATCCACCAGCCACTCTCTAATTTTTCAATTATACGATCCATAGCTATTGCACTACCTTTGCTTCACTGGCATGTTGTTAACATTATTTTTACATTCATGGCGAGCAGCCTTTATCTAACTTGCGGAGACAATCATGCTAAACCAGCTGGAAAACCTGACGGAGCGCGTTGGCGGAAGCAACAAACTGGTCGATCGCTGGCTGGATGTACGTAAGCACCTGCTCGTGGCTTACTACAATCTGGTTGGCATTAAGCCTGGCAAAGAATCGTACATGCGGCTGAATGAAAAAGCGCTGGATGATTTTTGTCAGAGCCTGGTCGATTACCTTTCCGCCGGGCACTTCAGTATTTATGAACGTATTCTCCATAAATTGGAAGGAAACGGTCAGCTTTTACATGCGGCAAAAATCTGGCCGCTGCTGGAAGATAATACGCAGCGCATTATGGATTATTACGACACCAGCCTGGAAACTGCCATCGATCACGATAATTGTCTCGAATTTCAACAAGCTCTGTCAGATATCGGCGAAGCGCTGGAAGCCCGCTTTGTGCTGGAAGACAAGCTGATTATGCTGGTGTTTGACGCGATGCACGACGGCGCCAGAGTCAAACGTCCCGCTTGAGTTCTGCGCGAGTAACGGGTAGTTTACTTCAGCCCCCTCTTCGGAGGGGCGGTTATCTTGTCGGAGTGCTAATTTTCCACAAAAGCGTTCGTGATGCGTCAAGGCGGCAAGTCGGTGAATCTCCAGGAGCTTACATAAGTAAGTGACTGGAGTGAGCGGACGAAGCCAACGAAGAGGCAGCGCGAAGGATGAAGTGGAAAAGGCTGAGACCGTTAATTCGGGATCCGCGGAACCTGATCAGGTTAATACCTGCGAAGGGAACAAGAGTAATTCTGCTTTATGCTGCTGCCTTTACGGGCGGCGCACATCCATTACTCCATCCGTCGTCTGACAAGCCACGTCCTTAATTTTTTGGAATGAGCTATGTCTACAACAACGTTAACCCGCCGCGAGCAGCGCGCTAAAGCCCAGCATTTTATCGATACGCTGGAAGGGACTGCCTTTCCCAACTCGAAACGCATCTATGTGACCGGTTCGCAGCATGATATTCGCGTACCGATGCGTGAAATTCAACTGAGCCCGACGCTCATCGGCGGCAGTAAAGACAACCCGCAGTTTGAAGAGAACGAAGCCGTGCCGGTGTACGACACCTCCGGCCCCTATGGCGATCCTGAGGTGGCGATTAACGTCCAGCAGGGTCTGGCGAAACTGCGCCAGCCATGGATTGACGCACGTAACGATAGCGAAGAATTAGACGACCGTAGCTCGGCTTATACCAGAGAACGTCTGGCCGACGATGGCCTGGACGATCTGCGTTTTACCGGCCTGCTGACGCCAAAACGCGCTAAAGCGGGCAAGCGCGTCACCCAGTTACACTACGCCCGCAACGGGATCGTCACTCCCGAAATGGAGTTCATCGCTATCCGTGAAAATATGGGCCGCGAGCGCATTCGCAGTGAAGTACTGCGCCACCAGCATCCGGGGATGAACTTCGGCGCACGCCTGCCGGAAAACATCACCCCGGAATTCGTGCGTGATGAAGTCGCCGCCGGACGCGCCATCATCCCCGCCAACATCAACCACCCGGAATCGGAGCCGATGATTATTGGCCGCAACTTCCTGGTGAAGGTCAACGCCAATATCGGCAACTCGGCGGTGACCTCCTCTATCGAAGAAGAGGTGGAAAAACTGGTGTGGGCGACGCGCTGGGGGGCGGATACGGTAATGGACCTTTCCACCGGGCGCTATATTCACGAAACCCGTGAGTGGATCCTGCGTAATAGCCCAGTACCAATCGGCACGGTGCCGATCTACCAGGCGCTGGAAAAGGTCAACGGGATCGCCGAGGATCTTACCTGGGAAGCCTTCCGCGACACGCTGCTGGAGCAGGCCGAACAGGGCGTCGACTACTTCACCATTCACGCGGGCGTGCTGCTGCGTTACGTACCGATGACCGCCAAGCGCCTGACCGGCATTGTCTCGCGCGGCGGTTCGATCATGGCGAAGTGGTGTCTCTCCCATCACAAAGAGAACTTCCTGTTCGAACATTTCCGCGAGATTTGCGAAATCTGCGCCGCCTACGACGTTTCCCTGTCGCTGGGCGACGGCCTGCGACCGGGATCGATTCAGGACGCGAACGACGAAGCGCAGTTCTCCGAGCTGCATACGCTGGGCGAGCTGACCAAAATCGCCTGGGAATACGACGTGCAGGTGATGATTGAAGGCCCGGGCCACGTGCCGATGCATATGATTCAGCGCAACATGACCGAAGAGCTGGAGCACTGCCATGAAGCGCCGTTCTACACCTTAGGGCCGCTGACTACCGATATCGCGCCGGGCTATGACCACTTCACCTCCGGCATTGGCGCGGCGATGATCGGCTGGTTCGGCTGTGCGATGCTGTGTTACGTGACGCCGAAAGAGCATCTCGGCCTGCCGAACAAAGAAGATGTGAAGCAGGGGCTGATCACCTACAAGATCGCCGCCCACGCCGCTGACTTAGCCAAAGGGCATCCGGGCGCGCAGATTCGCGATAACGCGATGTCGAAAGCGCGCTTTGAATTCCGCTGGGAAGATCAGTTTAACCTCGCGCTCGACCCGTTCACCGCCCGCGCCTGGCACGATGAAACCCTGCCGCAAGAGTCCGGCAAAGTGGCGCACTTTTGCTCGATGTGCGGGCCGAAATTCTGCTCAATGAAAATCAGCCAGGAAGTTCGTGATTACGCCGCCGCGCAAGCCATTGAAGTGGGGATGGCGGATATGTCGGAAAACTTCCGCGCCAAAGGCGGCGAAATTTATCTCAAGCGGGAGGAGGCCTGATGTACCAGCCTGATTTCCCGACCGTGCCGTTCCGTCTCGGGCTTTACCCGGTGGTGGACAGCGTTGCATGGATTGAACGCCTGCTGGAGGCGGGCGTGCGCACCATCCAGCTGCGTATCAAAGATAAGCGCGATGAAGAGGTAGAATCCGACGTTATCGCCGCCATCGCACTGGGGCGTCGTTATGACGCCCGCCTGTTCATCAATGATTACTGGCGTCTGGCAATTAAGCACCGCGCTTACGGCGTGCATCTGGGCCAGGAAGACCTTGAAACCACCGACCTGAAGGCCATTCAGGCGGCGGGCTTACGCCTCGGCGTATCGACTCACGATGATATGGAGATAGACGTGGCGCTGGCCGCTAAGCCTTCTTATATCGCACTCGGCCACGTCTTCCCGACGCAAACCAAGCAGATGCCTTCCGCCCCACAGGGGCTGGCGCAGTTGGCCAGTCATATTGAACGACTGGCGGATTACCCGACCGTCGCGATCGGCGGCATCAGCCTTGAACGCGCCCCAGCGGTACTGGCGACCGGCGTCGGCAGCGTGGCTGTGGTTAGCGCCATTACTCAGGCCGCCGACTGGCGCGCCGCTACCGCGCAGTTACTGGATATTGCGGGAGTTGGCGATGAATGACCGCGATTTTATGCGCTACAGCCGGCAAATCCTGCTCGGCGATATCGCCATTGAAGGCCAGCAAAAGCTGCTCGCGAGTCATGTACTGATCGTAGGTTTAGGCGGGTTAGGCTCGCCTGCCGCGCTGTATCTGGCAGGAGCAGGCATCGGCAAACTGACGCTGGTAGACGATGACGACATTCATCTGAGCAATTTGCAGCGCCAGATTCTATTTACCACTGATGATATCGCGCGTTCAAAATCTCAGGTTGCCCAGCAGCGCCTGACACGGCTCAACCCGGATATCGAACTGGTCTCACTCCAGCAGCGACTAAAAGGCGATGCGCTCCGGCATGCAGTCTCGCGAGCCGACGTGGTGCTCGACTGTACCGATAACATGTCCACGCGCCAGGAAATCAACGCCGCCTGCGTCGCGCTCAATATCCCACTCATCACCGCCAGCGCCATCGGCTTTGGCGGTCAGTTGATGGTACTCACGCCGCCGTGGGAACAAGGCTGTTACCGCTGCCTGTGGCCAGATGATGTCGAGCCGGAACGCAACTGCCGCACCGCTGGCGTGCTCGGTCCGGTGGTGGGCGTGATGGGTACCTTGCAGGCGCTGGAGGCGATTAAATTACTCAGCGGTATTGAAACACCGAGCGGAGAGCTACGACTGTTTGACGGCAAAACCAGCCAGTGGCGCAGCCTCATGCTGCGTCGTGCCAGCGGCTGTCCGGTATGCGGAGGGCAGCATGCAAATTCAATTCAATGATGAGCCGATGCAGTGCGCCGCAGGGCAAACCGTCAGCGGGTTGCTTATCCAGCTCAACCAGCTCAAACCGGGTGCCGCGCTGGCGCTCAATCAGCAGATCCTGCCGCGCGAGCAGTGGGAACAGCAAATCGTGCAGGAAGGCGACCAGATCCTGCTTTTTCAGGTTATTGCAGGGGGTTGAGATGTTACATATTGCCGACAAAACGTTAGATTCACATCTGTTCACCGGCACCGGGAAGTTTGCCTCATCGCAACTGATGGTCAAGGCGATTCGCGCCTCCGGCAGCCAGTTGGTGACGCTGGCGATGAAGCGCGTGGATTTACGTCAGCACAACGACGCTATCCTGGCACCGCTGATTGAAGCGGGCGTCACGCTGCTGCCCAATACCTCCGGGGCGAAAACTGCCGAAGAGGCAATCTTCGCCGCCCAACTGGCGCGCGAAGCGCTGGGCACCCACTGGCTGAAATTAGAAATCCATCCGGATGCCCGCTGGCTATTGCCGGATCCGATCGAAACGCTAAAAGCCGCCGAGGCGCTGGTGAAGCAGGGTTTTGTGGTGCTGCCCTACTGCGGCGCGGATCCGGTGTTGTGCAAGCGGCTGGAAGAGGTCGGCTGCGCGGCGGTGATGCCGCTCGGCGCGCCTATCGGTTCGAATCAGGGGCTGGAAACCAAAGCGATGCTGGAGATTATTATCCAGCAGTCCACCGTGCCGGTGGTGGTTGACGCCGGGATCGGCGTGCCCAGCCATGCCGCGCAGGCGCTGGAAATGGGCGCTGATGCGGTGCTGGTCAACACCGCGATTGCCGTGGCGGACAATCCGGTGATGATGGCAACCGCTTTCCGTCTGGCGGTGGAAGCCGGATTACTGGCGCGTCAGGCGGTACCGGGAAGCAAAAGTTCGCAGGCCAGCGCCACCAGCCCGCTCACCGGTTTTCTGGAGGCGTTAGCATGAAAACCTTCACCGACCGCTGGCGGCAGCTGGAGTGGGACGATATCCGCCTGCGCATCAACGGTAAAACCGCCGCTGACGTGGAACGGGCGCTTAACGCGCCACAGCTTAGCCGGGACGATCTGATGGCGCTGCTCTCCCCCGCAGCCGCCGATTATCTGGAACCGATGGCGCAGCGCGCGCAAAAACTTACCCGCCAGCGCTTTGGCAACACCGTCAGTTTCTATGTGCCGCTTTATCTCTCGAACCTGTGCGCCAACGACTGTACCTACTGCGGTTTCTCGATGAGCAACCGCATTAAGCGTAAAACGCTGGATGAGGTGGATATTCAAAGGGAGTGCGATGCTATCCGTAAACTGGGCTTTGAGCATCTGTTGCTGGTGACTGGCGAACATCAGGCCAAAGTAGGCATGGACTATTTTCGTCGTCATTTACCGGCTATCCGCCGTCAATTTTCATCATTACAGATGGAAGTCCAGCCCTTGTCGCAAGAAAACTATGCGGAGCTCAAAACGCTGGGGATCGATGGCGTGATGGTTTATCAGGAAACTTACCATGAGGCAATCTATGCACAGCATCACCTGAAGGGAAAGAAACAGGACTTTTTCTGGCGGCTGGAAACGCCGGATCGGTTAGGTCGGGCAGGTATCGACAAAATCGGTCTTGGCGCGCTGATTGGGCTTTCTGACAGTTGGCGGGTGGACTGCTATATGGTGGCGGAGCATCTGTTGTGGATGCAGAAACACTACTGGCAGAGTCGCTATTCTGTTTCCTTCCCGCGTCTGCGTCCGTGTACTGGCGGTGTGGAACCCGCATCTGTGATGGATGAAAAGCAACTGGTGCAAACGATTTGCGCTTTCCGGTTATTGGCGCCGGAAATTGAATTATCACTCTCCACCCGCGAATCGCCGTGGTTTCGCGATAACGTGATCCCGCTGGCGATCAACAACGTTAGCGCCTTCTCGAAAACCCAGCCCGGTGGGTATGCTGACGATCATCCGGAACTTGAGCAGTTTTCTCCCCACGATGCCCGTCGGCCTGAAACCGTAGCAAGCGCGTTAAGCGCGCAAGGGTTACAGCCCGTGTGGAAAGACTGGGACAGTTGGCTGGGGCGCACTTCGCAAAGCAGATGAGAGAGAATGTAAAAACGTAAATTTATTCCGCGCTGCCACGAAAAATTAAAGGCTGTTGAAAGCGTTACGTTTTTCATGGTAGTGCCGTCAGCGGGAATGTAGTCCAGGGCGAAAAGCGTCTTCCTCGTTTCGCCCTGCCTTCACTATGTTTGAAGGCTGCTGGAAAGCTGGCGAATTCATGTAACCGGTTTCAGTTTTTGTGTGATGCTTTACACATTCACAGTAAGACAATTGTTCTCATCACCTGCCCGGATTAAAAATGAAGTATCAACATAACCGTGAGCTGGTACAAAGAATGAAAGACGCGGCTCAGAAAAAGGCGTGGAAGTCACATCAACGCCGAATTCAAAGAGAACATCGCTACAGCGGGTATTGTTCTGCTGGGTCCACAGGTTAAGTATGAACAAGCCAAGCTCAGGCGCTTACTGACCCATTAGGCAAGAAGGTCGCAGTTATCGATATGATGGATTACGGTATGATGAAAGGCGATGCGGTGCTGGAGAAAGCGTTTAAACTGATAGAGTAACAGCATGGAAGAGTTAGAAACAATTATCATGGAGCTATTGGTCAACGCGGGAGCAACACGTAGCCAGGCGTGAACCGCAGTTTAACTGGCGCGCAAAGGGGATTTCGTCGGCACAGGGCAGGCAATGGAGAAATCGCGAGATTACGTGAAAGTGGCACGTAAAATTCAGACCTAACTTCTCGGTATCGACGAAGGTACGAGTAAGTTGCCGGTCAATTTGATCACCGTGCACTCGCAAGATCATCTGATGAATGCAATGGTTATTCAGGATCTGGCAGGCGGCATGATTGAGCTGTATCGTCGGTTGCCTTTAATCGATTAATTTCTTTTCAATCGCCCAGTGATACACACTTTACCGGGCCCGTGTTTTTTCAACTCAAAATAATAGCTATTTATTAGCTTATCAGCTTCAATCAACAATATTCATATAGCAAATATAATGCATTCCTGATAAAAACATCTCCAAAATAACTGTAATAATTAGATGACGTCCTTTATCATCGTACCCATTAATAAACGTTTGACTGTAAGGACAGGACATGAATCTTTTCAAAGGCACATGTATATATTTTATAAAAGAACAGATTTATAGCAAAAATGGCTTACCCTCCTTTGCGAATACTATTAGCCCTACCAGCATACAGGTATTAAAACAAGTTTATCATTTAATGTATGAACAGCAGGCATTTTATAATGGCGAGCCAATAGACTTTAATAACTTAGATTTATGGGATAAATTTAAAGTCACATTTGGACTCAATGTTACAGAAAAAACCAAACCCAATGGTAAAAAAACTTTCAATTTTGAGTATTGTGGATTTTCTACATTCATCACCCCGATTGATGGTTTTGGTGGGAAGTTACCAAAGTGGTTCTCAGAAAAACATAATGTAAGTGTCCCAACGCCTTATACATTCGGGCAGGACCCCATTCCTGGTGTCAATCTTTATCGTAATACGAAAGCAAAATTTGTTATGGCTAACGGCGGTAATAGTATTCCCTGCGCGATGGCAAAATATAATGCAAAAACTGGACAATTTATTCATATAACCAGTGATAATGAGTTTTTACAAATAATGCGAGAAACAAGAGACATGAAAAAATAATTCATTTATTCATTAAATTTATAATTACAGATAAAATTAAAAGCCAGCATGGCATTGAAAAATAAAAAACTTCTTTTTTGGCTTTGCTGGTATTTATTCTGCCAAGAATAATAGTGGCAATGATAATAAAAAGACAATAGATAAATATCAGCAGAGGGTTATGTTGCAATATATTCAATGACAAAAACAATAAAAACCCAGAGAGAAGTTTTGAGATCCTAATTTTTCTTGTAAATAAAAAAAAACCAAACACTAAATAAAATAATGAAATGATTGCTGGCATTTCCCCTTCCCTGTAACAACTTGATGTACAAGCCCCAGCACAATGCTGGTGGAGGGATAAATACCCCTCCACCATTTAACGATTACTCGTTATCAGAACCGCCCAGACCTGCGTTCAGCAGTTCTGCCAGGCTGGCAGATGCATCTTCCGCAGTGACCTGCGGTGTTGCTGGCTGCTCGCCCGCGGCACGACGGCGCATACGATCCTGGTGGTACGCATAACCGGTACCGGCCGGGATCAGACGACCCACGATAACGTTCTCTTTCAGGCCGCGCAGTTCGTCGCGTTTACCCGCAACGGCTGCTTCGGTCAGGACACGCGTGGTCTCCTGGAACGATGCGGCAGAGATGAACGATTCGGTTGCCAGAGACGCTTTGGTGATACCCAGCAGATCGCGGGAGAAGGTAGCCCCCACTTTGCCGTTCGCTTCCAGCTCGCGATTAGCGATCTTGACGCGAGAGTATTCAACCTGTTCGCCTTCCAGGAAGTCGGAACTACCGGCGCTTTCGATGGTGGCTTTACGCAGCATCTGACGAACGATAACTTCGATGTGTTTATCGTTAATCTTAACGCCCTGCAGACGGTATACATCCTGAACTTCGTTAACAATGTAACGCGTCACAGCATGAACGCCACGCAGACGCAGAATGTCGTGCGGCGCTTCCGGACCATCGGAAATCACATCACCACGTTCTACACGTTCCCCTTCGAACACGTTGAGCTGACGCCATTTTGGAATCATCTCTTCGTACGGGTCACTACCATCAACCGGCGTAATCACCAGACGACGTTTGCCTTTGGTTTCTTTACCGAAGGAAACGATACCTGCGATTTCAGCAAGGATTGCCGGCTCTTTCGGACGACGCGCTTCGAACAGATCCGCAACGCGCGGCAGACCACCGGTGATATCCTTGGTACCGCCGGATTCCTGCGGAATACGCGCCAGGGTGTCACCAGAACTGATCTGTACGCCATCTTCCAGCTGTACAATCGCTTTACCCGGCAGGAAGTACTGCGCAGGCATATCGGTACCCGGGATCAGAACGTCATTACCCTGAGCATCAACGATTTTCAGCGCCGGACGCAGATCTTTACCACCGGTAGTACGTTCAGCCGAATCCAGAACCACCAGCGAAGACAAACCGGTCAGTTCGTCGGTCTGACGCGTAATGGTCTGACCGTCGATCATGTCAGTGAAGCGGATGAAACCACTCACTTCGGTGATAACCGGCATGGTGTGCGGGTCCCAGTTTGCCACGGTTTCGCCGCCGGCAACCTGCTCGCCATCACCTTTCGCCATGACAGCGCCATAAGGCACTTTATAGCTCTCTTTGGTACGACCGAATTCGTCGATCAGCTTCAGTTCGGTGTTACGGGAAGTGATAACCAGTTTACCGCTGGAGTTCACAACCGACTTCACGTTGCTGAGCTTGATGCTACCTTTGTTTTTCACCTGAATGCTGGATTCAGCAGCCGCACGCGATGCCGCACCACCGATGTGGAACGTACGCATCGTCAGCTGTGTACCCGGTTCACCGATGGACTGTGCCGCGATAACGCCGATAGCTTCACCTTTGTTGATGATGTGGCCACGCGCCAGGTCACGACCATAGCAGTGCGCACATACACCAAAGTCGGTGTCGCAGGATACAACGGAACGCACTTTAACGGCGTCAACGGAGTTTGCTTCCAGCAGGTCACACCACTGTTCGTGCAGCAGCGTGTTGCGTGGAACCAGAATGTCCGCGGTACCCGGCTTCAGCACATCTTCCGCCGTCACACGGCCCAGAACGCGGTCACGCAGCGGCTCTTTCACGTCGCCACCCTCGATAACCGGGGTCATCAGGATACCTTCGTGCGTACCACAGTCATCTTCGGTCACCACCAGATCCTGCGCGACGTCAACCAGACGACGGGTCAAATAACCGGAGTTCGCGGTTTTCAGTGCGGTATCTGCCAGACCTTTACGCGCACCGTGCGTGGAGATGAAGTACTGGAGTACGTTCAGACCTTCACGGAAGTTCGCGGTGATTGGCGTTTCGATGATGGAGCCATCCGGCTTCGCCATCAGACCACGCATACCGGCCAGCTGACGAATCTGTGCCGCAGAACCACGCGCACCGGAGTCGGCCATCATGTAGATGCTGTTGAAGGAAACCTGCTGCTCTTCCTGGCCGTCACGGTTAATCACGGTTTCGGTTTGCAGGTTATCCATCATCGCTTTGGATACACGATCGTTCGCCGCAGCCCAGATATCGATAACTTTGTTATAGCGTTCGCCAGCGGTTACCAGACCAGACTGGAACTGCTCCTGGATCTCAGCAACTTCAGCTTCCGCCTCAGAGATGATCTCGTGTTTTTTCTCCGGGATGACCATGTCATCAATACCAACGGACGCACCTGAACGCGCTGCATAAGCAAAGCCGGTGTACATCGTCTGGTCCGCAAAAATAACGGTCGGTTTCAGGCCCAGAATACGGTAGCAAGTGTTCAGCATTTTGGAGATCGCTTTCTTGCCCAGCGCCTGGTTGACGATGGAGAAAGGCAGACCTTTCGGTACGATCATCCACAGAATGGCGCGACCAACGGTCGTGTCTTTCAGGCTGGTGTGCGCAACGAATTCGCCGTTTTCATCTTTTTCATATTCAGTGATACGCACTTTAACGCGCGCATGCAGAGAGGCCAGACCTGCGCGATAGATACGCTCAGCTTCTTTCGGGCCAGTCAGCACCATGCCTTCGCCTTTGGCGTTAACACAGTCACGGGTCATGTAGTACAGACCCAATACCACGTCCTGAGACGGAACGATGATAGGTTCGCCGTTCGCCGGAGACAGGATGTTGTTGGTAGACATCATCAGCGCACGCGCTTCAAGCTGGGCTTCCAGCGTCAGCGGTACGTGAACAGCCATCTGGTCACCATCGAAGTCGGCGTTATATGCCGCACAAACCAGCGGGTGCAGCTGGATAGCTTTACCTTCGATCAGTACCGGTTCAAATGCCTGGATACCCAGACGGTGCAGAGTCGGTGCACGGTTCAGCAGTACCGGGTGTTCGCGGATAACTTCGTCAAGGATATCCCAAACGACAGCTTCTTCACGCTCAACCATTTTCTTCGCGGCTTTGATGGTGGTGGCAAGGCCACGCAGTTCCAGCTTGCCGTAGATGAACGGTTTGAACAGCTCCAGCGCCATTTTCTTCGGCAGACCGCACTGGTGCAGACGCAGGTATGGACCTACGGTGATTACAGAACGACCGGAGTAGTCAACACGCTTACCGAGCAGGTTCTGACGGAAACGACCCTGCTTACCTTTGATCATGTCGGCCAAAGATTTCAGAGGACGCTTGTTAGAACCGGTGATCGCACGACCGCGACGACCGTTATCCAACAGGGCGTCAACCGCTTCCTGCAGCATACGTTTTTCGTTGCGTACGATGATGTCCGGCGCAGCCAGATCCAGCAGACGCTTCAGACGGTTGTTACGGTTAATGACGCGACGATACAGATCGTTCAGATCTGACGTGGCGAAACGACCACCATCCAGCGGAACCAGCGGACGCAGATCTGGCGGCAGAACCGGCAGAACGGTCAGGATCATCCACTCTGGCTTGTTGCCAGACTGTACGAAGGCTTCCAGCAGTTTGATACGCTTGGTCTGCTTCTTACGCTTGGTTTCGGAGTTGGTTTCGTTCAGCTCTTCGCGCAGAGTTTCACACTCTTGCTCCAGATCCATGCTCTTCAGCAGGGCCTGGATAGCTTCCGCACCCATCTTCGCGTCGAATTCGTCACCGAACTCTTCCAGAGCGTCCAGATACTGCTCTTCAGTCAGGATCTGTTGACGTTCCAGGTTGGTCATACCGCCTTCGATAACAACATAAGATTCGAAGTACAGTACGCGTTCGATATCGCGCAGCGGCATATCGAGCAGCAGACCGATACGGGACGGCAGCGATTTCAGGAACCAGATGTGAGCAGTCGGAGACGCCAGCTCAATGTGGCCCATACGCTCACGGCGTACTTTGGTCTGGGTCACTTCAACGCCGCACTTCTCACAAATAACACCACGGTGTTTCAGGCGCTTGTACTTACCGCACAGGCACTCGTAGTCTTTTACCGGCCCAAAGATACGGGCGCAGAAAAGGCCGTCACGCTCAGGTTTGAACGTACGGTAGTTGATGGTTTCCGGCTTTTTAACTTCACCGAAAGACCATGAACGGATCATGTCTGGCGAAGCCAGAGCAATTTTGATCGCATCAAACTCTTCGGTTTTAGTCTGCGCTTTCAGAAACTTTAATAAATCTTTCACGGATTTGCTCCCGTCGGAGTTAGCACAATCTGGTGTCGGGTTTTACCCCGACACCAGTGACCTGTTTGAGCGAGAATTACTCGTCTTCCAGTTCGATGTTGATGCCCAGCGAGCGGATCTCTTTCAACAGAACGTTGAAGGATTCCGGCATACCCGGTTCCATCTGATGGTTGCCGTCCACGATGTTCTTATACATCTTGGTACGACCGTTCACGTCATCAGACTTAACGGTGAGCATTTCCTGTAGGGTGTAGGCGGCGCCGTAAGCTTCCAGCGCCCACACTTCCATCTCCCCGAAGCGCTGACCACCGAACTGCGCCTTACCACCCAGCGGCTGCTGAGTAACCAGGCTGTAAGAACCGGTAGAACGCGCATGCATCTTGTCATCAACCAGGTGGTTCAGTTTCAGCATGTACATGTAACCGACGGTTACCGGACGTTCGAACTGTTCACCCGTACGGCCATCGAACAGGGTGATCTGACCGGAGGTCGGCAGGTCGCCCAGTTTCAGCAGCTCTTTGATTTCCGCTTCTTTCGCACCGTCAAACACTGGTGTGGCAATCGGCATACCTTTACGCAGGTTTTCTGCCAGACGCAGCACTTCATCATCGCTGAAGGTGCTCAGGTCGACTTTCTGACGAACGTCGGCGCCCAGATCGTAGGCACGCTGGATGAATTCGCGCAGTTTGGCGACTTCCTGCTGCTGTTTCAGCATGGCGTTAATCTTGTCGCCAATACCTTTCGCAGCCATACCCAGGTGGGTTTCCAGAATCTGACCAATGTTCATACGAGACGGTACGCCCAGCGGGTTCAGTACGATGTCTACCGGCGTGCCGTTTTCATCGTAAGGCATGTCTTCGATCGGGTTGATCTTAGAGATAACACCCTTGTTACCGTGACGACCTGCCATCTTATCACCCGGCTGGATACGGCGTTTAACGGCCAGATAGACCTTCACGATCTTCAGCACGCCCGGCGCCAGATCGTCGCCCTGGGTGATTTTACGGCGCTTCGCTTCAAGTTTTTTCTCGAACTCGTGTTTCAGTTCGTCATACTGCTCAGCCAGTTGTTCCAGCTGATTTTGTTTCTCTTCGTCGGTCAGACCGAGTTCCAGCCAGCGGTCGCGCGGCAGTTTGTCGAGCTTCTCAGCTTCAACGCCGCCGGACACCAGCACCGCACGGATACGGCTAAACAGGCCCGCTTCGAGGATCTGCAGTTCTTCAGACAGGTCTTTTTTCGCCTGCTTGAGCTGCATCTCTTCGATTTCCAGAGCACGTTTGTCTTTTTCTACGCCATCGCGAGTAAAGACCTGAACGTCGATAACCGTACCGGAGACACCGTTAGGTACGCGCAGAGAAGAGTCTTTAACGTCAGACGCTTTCTCACCGAAGATCGCACGCAGCAGTTTCTCTTCCGGCGTCAGCTGGGTTTCACCTTTCGGCGTCACCTTACCGACCAGAATGTCGCCGCCGGTCACTTCCGCGCCGATGTAAACGATACCGGATTCATCCAGTTTGGAGAGCGCAGCTTCACCCACGTTCGGGATGTCAGCGGTGATCTCTTCCGGCCCCAGCTTGGTGTCACGGGACACGCACGCCAGTTCCTGAATGTGGATGGTGGTGAAACGGTCTTCCTGGACAACACGCTCGGAAACGAGGATGGAGTCTTCGAAGTTGTAGCCGTTCCACGGCATGAACGCCACGCGCATGTTCTGACCGAGCGCCAGTTCACCGAGGTCGGTGGACGGACCGTCTGCCAGCACGTCGCCGCGTTCAACCGGCTCGCCCAGAGACACACATGGCATCTGGTTGATACAGGTGTTCTGGTTAGAGCGGGTGTATTTGGTCAGGTTATAGATGTCGATACCTGCTTCACCCGGGTACATCTCGTCTTCGTTAACTTTGATAACGATACGGGATGCATCCACGTACTGAACAGTACCGCCACGTTTAGCTACTGCAGTAACACCGGAGTCGACGGCGACAGCACGTTCCATACCGGTACCCACCAGCGGCTTATCAGCACGCAGAGTCGGAACCGCCTGACGTTGCATGTTCGCACCCATCAATGCACGGTTGGCGTCATCGTGTTCCAGGAACGGGATCAGGGACGCACCGACGGAGACCACCTGCTGGGTGGAAACGTCCATGTAGTCAACCTGGTCACGGCTGAACAAGCTGGATTCGCCTTTGCTACGGCAGGTAACCAGATCTTCTACAAAGTGGCCTTCGTCATCCAGGTTGGAGTTCGCCTGAGCGATAACGTAGTTGCCTTCTTCGATAGCAGACAGGTAATGAATTTCGTCAGTGACCACGCCATCAACCACACGACGGTACGGCGTCTCAAGGAAGCCATATTCGTTAGTCTGTGCGTACACGGACAGGGAGTTGATCAGACCGATGTTCGGACCTTCCGGCGTTTCGATAGGACATACGCGACCGTAGTGCGTCGGGTGTACGTCTCGAACTTCGAAGCCTGCGCGTTCGCGGGTCAGACCGCCTGGGCCGAGTGCGGAGATACGACGTTTGTGCGTAATCTCAGACAGCGGGTTGTTCTGGTCCATAAACTGAGACAGCTGGCTGGAACCAAAGAACTCTTTCACTGCGGCGGAAATCGGCTTGGCGTTGATCATATCCTGAGGCATCAGGGTATCCAGATCGCCCAGAGACAGACGCTCTTTCACCGCACGCTCTACACGCACCAGGCCAACGCGGAACTGGTTTTCCGCCATTTCGCCGACGGAACGGATACGACGGTTGCCGAGGTGGTCGATATCATCCACTTCGCCTTTACCGTTACGGATATCGATGAGCTTCTTCATGACATCAATGATGTCGTCTTTGCTCAGGATACCGGAACCTTCGATTTCGTCGCGCAGCAGAGAACGGTTGAACTTCATACGACCCACCGCAGACAGGTCATAGCGGTCTTCGGAGAAGAACAGGTTCTCGAACAGGCTTTCAGCCGCTTCACGAGTCGGCGGCTCACCAGGGCGCATCATGCGGTAGATTTCTACCAGCGCGCTCAGACGATCGTTAGTTGGGTCGACGCGTACCGTTTCAGAAATGTACGGGCCGTGGTCCAGATCGTTGGTAAACAGCGTTTCGATACGTTTGTGGCCAGACTGGCTCAGCTTAGCCAGCAGATCCAGGCTCAGCTCCATGTTCGCCGCGCAGATCAGCTCGCCAGTGGATTCGTCAACGTAGTCTTTAGAGACGACTTTACCTGCGATGTACTCAACCGGAACTTCGATATGCTTGATATCGTCTTTTTCCAGCTGACGGATGTGACGCGCGGTAATGCGACGGCCTTTTTCAACGTACACTTTGCCGTTAGCTTCGATATCGAACGACGCGGTTTCGCCGCGCAGACGTTCTGGAATCAGCTCCATCTGCAGCTTGTTGTCGCGAATTTCGAAGACGACTTTCTCAAAGAACAGGTCAAGGATCTGCTCAGTGGTGTAGTTCAGCGCACGCAGAATGATGGTCGCAGGCAGTTTACGGCGACGGTCGATACGCACGAACAGGTTGTCCTTCGGATCGAATTCGAAGTCCAGCCAGGAACCACGGTAAGGAATGATGCGCGCGTTATACAGCACTTTACCCGAAGAGTGGGTTTTACCTTTGTCGGAGTCAAAGAAGACGCCAGGGCTACGGTGCAGCTGAGAAACGATAACACGCTCAGTACCGTTGATAACAAAGGTACCGTTGTCGGTCATGAGCGGAATTTCGCCCATGTAGACTTCTTGTTCTTTAATGTCTTTTACGGTGCCTTCCGGCGCTTCGCGCTCGTAGATCACCAGACGCAGTTTTACGCGCAGCGGTGCGGAATAGGTCACGCCACGGATCTGACATTCCTGAACGTCAAACACCGGTTCGCCAAGGCGGTAGCTGACGTACTGCAGCTCGGAATTACCGCTGTAGCTCTGAATCGGGAACACGGAACGGAAGGCTGCTTCCAGGCCGTACTGCCCTTCAGGATCTTGCTCGATAAACTTCTGAAACGAGTCAAGCTGGATAGAAAGGAGATAAGGTACATCCAGAACTTGTGGACGTTTACCAAAATCCTTACGAATACGTTTTTTCTCGGTATAGGAGTAAACCATAGGGTTCCTCAGCTCGCTGACAAGTCGACCCATCTGTCCTGCGGGGGACAGTTTGTGCAACACTATTTTGTTGACCGGAAAATGGATACTTTCCGCAATGCCTGTTGCTATCACGCTTAAACCATTTCATTGCGATTTACACAGAACGTACGCTCTGTCGCAGTATATTAAGTCGTCGATAGAAACAAGCATTGAAAGGCACAGCAGTAGTCAAACAGTGTGAAACGCTACTGGCGCCTTACAGCGCAAAAAGGCTGGTGACTAAAAAGTCACCAGCCATCAGCCTGATTTCTCAGGCTGCAACCGGAAGGGTTGGCTTATTTAACTTCAACTTCAGCGCCAGCTTCTTCCAGAGATTTTTTCAGTGCTTCAGCGTCATCTTTGCTCACGCCTTCTTTCAGAGCGGCCGGAGCAGATTCTACCAGGTCTTTAGCTTCTTTCAGACCCAGGCCAGTTGCGCCACGTACTGCTTTGATAACAGCAACTTTGTTAGCGCCAGCAGCTTTCAGAATTACGTCGAATTCAGTTTTTTCTTCAGCAGCTTCAGCCGGGCCAGCAGCTACAGCTACAGCAGCAGCAGCGGAAACACCGAATTTTTCTTCCATTGCAGAAATCAGTTCTACAACGTCCATTACGGACATAGCGGATACTGCTTCAATGATTTGATCTTTAGTGATAGACATTTAAATTGTTCCTGAATATCAGAATAAGTTTATACGTAAGCAAATGCTTGATAAAGACAACTGCGATTACGCAGCTTCTTTTGCATCGCGTACAGCAGCCAGTGTGCGAACCAGTTTGCCAGCCGAAGCTTCTTTCATGGTTGCCATCAGGCGTGCAATTGCTTCTTCGTAGGTCGGCAGAGTTGCCAGGCGGTCGATCTGAGACGCCGGGATCAGCTCACCTTCAAAGGCTGCAGCTTTGACCTCAAATTTTGCATTCGCTTTCGCGAACTCTTTGAACAGACGAGCAGCAGCGCCCGGGTGTTCCATAGAGTATGCAATCAGGGTCGGACCAATAAACGTGTCTTTCAGGCACTCGAACTGAGTACCTTCAACGACGCGGCGCAGCAGGGTGTTACGAACAACACGCATGTATACGCCAGCTTCACGACCTGCTTTACGCAGTTCAGTCATTTTATCTACAGTTACGCCACGGGAATCCGCAACTACTGCAGACAGCGCGCCTTTGGCTACTTCGCTGACTTCAGCAACAATCGCTTGTTTGTCTTGAAGATTTAAAGCCATTAGCTTTGCTCCTGGATGTTTGCCGGAACTCATGTTCCGGAACTCACTTCACTCATCTCAACGAGAAGAGCGTCTTAATACGGTGAGCAGAAACAAGCCAGAGTATAAAAAATAATCTTAGCGTTCTGTCACCGTCTACGCAGGGGATTAAGCCTCTTGCGAGACGCCTGCGGTCTTCGACGGAGGCCTGGATAGGCCAGGCTCCAACGAACAAATTCTTTCTATGACTTCGTCCTTTGAACCGCAGCTGTGTTAGCTGCGCCCGTTCACACCAGTCACATAGTTAACTATGCTCCTGGCGATTCACTCACTTGCTGCCTTGCTGCAATTCAAATGACTCGCATAGTGCTCTGTTATATTTCAACAGAATCGTGGGGGTAAGATTGTAGACAAAATCACCGCCCACGTAAAGACTAATCTTAGTTCGCAGATGCGCTCAGACCAGCCTGATCAACGGCAACGCCAGCACCCATGGTGGTGGAGATGCTAACTTTCTTGATGTACACGCCTTTCGCCTGGCTCGGTTTTGCTTTTTTCAGCGCAACCAGCAGAGCTTCCAGGTTTTCTTTCAGTTTGTCAGCGTCAAAGTCCACTTTACCGATGGTGGTGTGGATGATGCCGTTTTTGTCGTTACGGTAACGAACCTGACCTGCTTTAGCGTTCTTAACCGCTTCAGCAACGTTCGGCGTTACGGTACCGACTTTCGGGTTTGGCATCAGGCCGCGCGGACCCAGAACCTGGCCCAGCTGGCCAACAACGCGCATTGCATCCGGGGATGCGATAACAACGTCGAAGTTCATTTCGCCTTTCTTGATCTGGTCAGCCAGATCTTCCATACCTACCAGCTCAGCGCCAGCAGCTTTAGCTGCTTCAGCGTTCGGGCCCTGGGTAAATACGGCAACGCGAACAGAACGGCCAGTACCGTGCGGCAGTACAGTCGCGCCACGAACGTTCTGGTCAGATTTACGAGCGTCGATGCCGAGGTTAACGGCAACGTCAACGCTTTCGTTGAATTTAGCAGTGGCCAGCTCTTTCAGCAGGGCAATAGCTTCGTTGATGTCGTACTGTTTGGTCGCATCAACTTTTTCACGGATCACGCGCATACGCTTGGTCAGTTTAGCCATTTCTTAGTCCTCCACTACCAGGCCCATGGAACGTGCAGTACCTTCGATGGAGCGAGTCATCGCTTCAATGTCGGCACCGGTCATGTCGGCAGCTTTGGTCTGCGCGATTTCCTGCAGCTGAGCGCGGGAAATTTTACCTACTTTGTCTTTGTTCGGCTTGCCGGAACCAGACTTGATACCAGCCGCTTTTTTCAGCAGAACAGCTGCCGGAGGCGTTTTGGTAACGAAGGTGAAAGAACGGTCAGCGTAAACGGTAATAACAACCGGAATCGGCAGACCTTTTTCGATGGAATCCGTTTTTGCGTTGAACGCTTTGCAGAATTCCATGATGTTCACACCTTGCTGACCCAGTGCTGGACCAACCGGCGGACTCGGGTTCGCCATACCAGCTGCAACCTGCAGCTTGACGTAGGCTTGTACTTTCTTAGCCATTCTAAATTCCTCGAATTGGGTAGTATCGCTTCAAAGAAGCTCCCCGTGATAAATATCGCTTTATGGGCATAAGGCCCATAAAAACAAAAGGCGCGAAATTGTATGTCAATTTCGCGCCCTATGCAACGATTAGATCGCTGCTTTTTTGATCGCAGCCTTACGCTTTCTCAACCTGGCTGAAGTCCAGCTCTACCGGGGTCGCACGACCGAAGATAGAAACAGACACTTTCAGGCGAGACTTCTCATAATCGACTTCTTCGACAACGCCGTTAAAGTCTGCGAACGGACCGTCGTTAACACGAACCATTTCACCCGGTTCAAACAGAGTTTTCGGCCGCGGCTTATCGCCAACCTGCTGCAGGCGGTTCATGATCGCATCGACTTCTTTGTCGCTGATCGGCGCCGGACGGTCAGAGGTACCGCCGATAAAGCCCATCACACGCGGCACGCTACGCACCAGGTGCCAGCTTGCGTCGTTCATGACCATCTGGACCAGAACGTAACCCGGGAAGAATTTGCGTTCGCTTTTGCGACGCTGGCCGCCACGGATCTCAACGACTTCTTCAGTCGGCACCATGACTTCGCCAAACAGCTCTTCCATATTGTGTAATTTGATATGCTCGCGCAGCGATGTGGCTACGCGGCCTTCAAAACCGGAAAACGCCTGAACGACGTACCAGCGCTTTTTAGGTGCTTCAGACATCTCAGAACCTCAGGCCAGTGATAAAGGATACCAGGCGAACCAGAATACCATCCAGTCCCCACAGGATCAGTGACATAACTGCGGTAACCGCAGCGACGATCAGCGTGGTGTGCAGCGTTTCCTGGCGAGTCGGCCAAATGACCTTACGGACTTCGGTTCTCGCTTCACGGGCAAAAGCAACGGTTGCTTTACCTTTTGTCGTCAACAGCGCGACACCACCCGCTGCAGCAATCAGAATTACTACGGCCAGCGCACGCAGCGGCAGCATCATGTCGCGATAGAGGTAGTTGCCGACGATTGCGACGATCAGCAATATGGCAACAACTATCCACTTCATCGCTTCCAGGCCGCGCCCGCTCCCTTGAGCTTCGGTATTCGCACTCATAAACCAACCTGTCAGAAGTATTCTACAAACATTTTCACCCCGCAATCGCGAGGCAATCCAAATCGAAACGCTTATTCGCCTTTCGGATTATACGCCCTCTACAGAGCCTGTCTCAGCAATGATTATGACAAATAAAATCACTGATGAGCCAGGTTCTGGTGTGAAAGCGTGCAAAAAGGGCATCAAATGATGCCCTTTTATTGCGCATTGCGTCAAATATTATCAGCGATTAGCCGAGAACTTTAGCAACAACGCCCGCGCCAACGGTACGGCCGCCTTCACGGATTGCGAAACGCAGA
>NZ_JBKFSV010000024.1:0-26124 GCF_046569445.1 Salmonella sp. 741265050_HSA
TCTGCGTTTCGCAATCCGTGAAGGCGGCCGTACCGTTGGCGCGGGCGTTGTTGCTAAAGTTCTGGGCTAATTACTCGTTAATTAGTTTTGAATTGAAGAGGGCGCTTCGGCGCCCTTTTTGTTGCCTGCTATTTAGCCGCTGTTATATTTATTCACCCTTTTTAACGCTTCTCCCATGGCGTAAATCGCTTTGTGCTATTGTAATCATAACCATTCTCATTTACACTTTGTGCGGAAATTGAACGGGAGCGATCATGTACGTTTGTTTGTGTAATGGTATAAGCGATAAAAAAATCCGCCAGGCTGTACGACAATTTCATCCACAGTCATTTCAACAGTTGCGTAAATTTATTCCTGTGGGAAATCAATGTGGTAAGTGTATTCGCGCCGCGCGAGAAGTGATGCAGGATGAGTTAACGAAAATGCCGGAATTTAAAGAGATCGCCTGAGTCACACTCTTTTTTTTGACATCCCTGTAGCCCCATCTACGCTCTAGAGAGTGGAAGCGGAGGGACTATAAAATGAAAGGTGATGTTAAAATCATAAATTATCTCAATAAACTATTGGGAAATGAGCTTGTCGCAATTAATCAGTATTTTCTTCATGCCCGTATGTTCAAAAACTGGGGGCTGACCCGGCTTAATGATGTTGAGTACCATGAATCCATTGATGAGATGAAACACGCCGATAAGTATATTGAGCGTATTTTATTTCTGGAAGGCATACCGAACCTACAGGATCTGGGCAAGCTGGGCATCGGTGAAGATGTTGAAGAGATGCTACGATCGGATCTCCGGCTCGAACTGGAAGGCGCAAAAGATCTACGTGAGGCAATAGCCTATGCCGATAGCGTTCATGATTATGTCAGCCGGGATATGATGATTGAAATTCTTGCCGACGAGGAAGGCCACATCGACTGGCTGGAAACTGAGCTGGATTTGATTGCCAAACTTGGTATGCAAAATTATCTGCAATCACAAATTAAGGTTACCGATTAACCGTCTGGAAAGAAAGCTTTCCAACCTGTTATGAAACCCGCCACCGCCAGCCATGGCCCAAAAGGTAGCGGGTTTATTAATGCCGATTTACCTCTCACCAGTAGCACGACGCCAAACCCGCTACAGGCCAACATGGCGGCAAGGAAAACCAGTAACGGCAGTGTTTCCCAACAATGCCACGCTCCTAAGGCTGCAAGGTACTTGACGTCGCCATATCCAAGCCCCTCTTTCTGATAACGCAGGCGATAGCCCCAGTAAATTAACGCGAATCCGCCATAGCCGGCGATAGCACCCCAAAGCGCATCCGGTAAACGCTCCGGCAGGCAAATCTGGTGATAAAGCAGACCACCCCACAGTAATGGACAGGTAAACCGGTCAGGCAACAGACCGGTACGCGCGTCGTATATGCCAAGTAATAAAGAGAACGACGCATAAAAAATGAGAAAGGGGAGGGCAACAAACATAAGCAAATCCTCGTCAAGGCTTGTGCTCACCTTTATAGATTTATGCGACAGCGACAACGACGTATCGCCAGATTTGCCTGATGCCTTCCAAAGAAAAGATGCGCGTTGCCATCCCATGCGTACCACCTGGAATCATGCTCGCATAAGAATAAAGCGCTTAATTTCTATCCGACACTTGCGTCAGGCTGAGATTTACGTATAATGCGCGGGCTTGTCGTAATTGACGGCAGGTTCGATTTGAACCTCGAATAGCCGATTTGGCTATTTAACAATGCTCCCAATCGGGGAGCTACGTAAGAACGGTTACACTCTCCCATCAATCGTAATGGGTGTGAGGAGTAATCATTTTCGTTTATAAAATAATTGGAGCTCTGGTCTCATGCAGAACCAAAGAATCCGTATCCGCCTGAAAGCGTTTGATCATCGTCTGATCGATCAATCAACCGCGGAAATCGTCGAGACTGCCAAGCGCACTGGTGCGCAGGTTCGCGGTCCGATCCCGCTGCCGACCCGCAAAGAGCGCTTTACCGTTCTGATCTCTCCGCACGTTAACAAAGATGCGCGCGATCAGTACGAAATTCGCACTCACAAGCGTCTGGTTGACATCGTTGAGCCAACCGAGAAAACCGTTGATGCTCTGATGCGTCTGGACCTGGCTGCCGGTGTAGACGTGCAGATCAGCCTGGGTTAATCAGGTCATCGAGCGATTGAGAGGTTGATACAATGATTGGTTTAGTCGGTAAAAAAGTGGGTATGACCCGCATCTTCACTGAAGATGGCGTCTCTATCCCAGTAACCGTAATCGAAGTTGAAGCAAACCGTGTTACTCAGGTTAAAGACCTGGCTAACGATGGCTACCGCGCTGTTCAGGTTACTACGGGTGCTAAAAAAGCTAACCGTGTCACCAAGCCGGAAGCGGGTCACTTTGCTAAAGCTGGCGTAGAAGCTGGCCGTGGTCTGTGGGAATTCCGTCTGGCTGAAGGCGAAGAATACACCGTAGGTCAGAGCATCAGCGTTGAACTGTTTGCTGACGTTAAAAAAGTTGACGTAACCGGTACCTCTAAAGGTAAAGGTTTCGCTGGTACCGTTAAGCGCTGGAACTTCCGTACCCAGGACGCTACTCACGGTAACTCCTTGTCTCACCGCGTTCCGGGTTCTATCGGTCAGAACCAGACTCCGGGCAAAGTGTTCAAAGGCAAGAAAATGGCAGGTCAGATGGGTAATGAGCGCGTAACCGTTCAGAGCCTTGACGTAGTACGCGTTGACGCTGAGCGCAACCTGCTGCTGGTTAAGGGTGGTGTTCCGGGTGCAACCGGTTGCGACCTGATCGTTAAACCAGCTGTGAAGGCGTAAGGGGATAGCAATGGAATTAGTATTGAAAGACGCGCAGAGCGCGCTGACTGTTTCCGAAACTACCTTCGGTCGTGATTTCAACGAAGCGCTGGTTCACCAGGTTGTTGTTGCTTATGCAGCTGGTGCTCGTCAGGGTACTCGTGCTCAGAAGACTCGTGCTGAAGTAACTGGTTCCGGTAAAAAACCGTGGCGCCAGAAAGGCACTGGCCGTGCGCGTTCAGGTTCTATCAAGAGCCCGATCTGGCGTTCCGGTGGCGTGACCTTCGCTGCTCGTCCGCAGGACCACAGTCAAAAAGTTAACAAGAAGATGTACCGCGGCGCGCTGAAAAGCATCCTGTCCGAACTGGTACGTCAGGATCGTCTGATCGTTGTCGAGAAGTTCTCTGTAGAAGCGCCGAAAACTAAGCTGCTGGCACAGAAACTGAAAGACATGGCTCTGGAAGATGTGCTGATCATCACCGGTGAGCTGGACGAGAACCTGTTCCTGGCCGCACGTAACCTGCACAAGGTTGACGTACGCGATGCGACTGGTATCGACCCGGTTAGCCTGATCGCCTTCGACAAAGTCGTAATGACTGCTGATGCTGTTAAGCAAGTTGAGGAGATGCTGGCATGATTCGTGAAGAACGTCTGCTGAAGGTGCTGCGCGCACCGCACGTTTCTGAAAAAGCGTCTACTGCGATGGAAAAAACCAACACCATCGTTCTCAAAGTTGCTAAAGACGCGACCAAAGCAGAAATCAAAGCTGCTGTGCAGAAACTGTTTGAAGTCGAAGTCGAAGTCGTTAACACCCTGGTAGTTAAAGGGAAAGTTAAACGTCACGGACAGCGTATCGGTCGTCGTAGCGACTGGAAAAAAGCTTACGTCACCCTGAAAGAAGGCCAGAATCTGGACTTCGTCGGCGGCGCTGAGTAAGTCGGAGGAGTAATACAATGGCAGTTGTTAAATGTAAACCGACATCTCCGGGTCGTCGCCACGTCGTTAAAGTGGTCAACCCAGAGCTGCACAAGGGCAAACCTTTTGCTCCGCTGGTTGAAAAAAACAGCAAATCCGGTGGTCGTAACAACAATGGCCGTATCACCACTCGTCATATCGGTGGTGGTCACAAACAGGCTTATCGTATTGTTGACTTCAAACGCAACAAAGACGGTATCCCGGCAGTTGTTGAACGTCTTGAGTACGATCCGAACCGTTCCGCGAACATCGCGCTGGTTCTGTACAAAGACGGCGAACGCCGTTACATCCTGGCCCCGAAAGGCCTGAAAGCTGGCGACCAGATTCAGTCTGGCGTTGATGCTGCAATCAAAGCAGGCAACACCCTGCCGATGCGCAATATCCCGGTTGGTTCTACCGTTCATAACGTAGAAATGAAACCAGGTAAAGGCGGTCAGCTGGCGCGTTCCGCTGGTACTTACGTTCAGATCGTTGCTCGCGATGGCGCTTATGTCACCCTGCGTCTGCGTTCTGGTGAAATGCGTAAAGTCGAAGCAGACTGCCGTGCAACCCTGGGCGAAGTTGGCAATGCTGAGCATATGCTGCGCGTTCTGGGTAAAGCAGGTGCTGCACGCTGGCGTGGCGTTCGTCCTACCGTTCGCGGTACTGCGATGAACCCAGTAGACCACCCACATGGTGGTGGTGAAGGTCGTAACTTTGGTAAGCACCCGGTAACTCCGTGGGGCGTTCAGACCAAAGGTAAGAAGACCCGCAGCAACAAGCGTACTGATAAATTCATCGTACGTCGCCGTAGCAAATAATTTTAGAGGATAAGCCATGCCACGTTCTCTCAAGAAAGGTCCTTTTATTGACCTGCACTTGCTGAAGAAGGTAGAGAAAGCGGTGGAAAGCGGAGACAAGAAGCCCCTGCGCACTTGGTCCCGTCGTTCAACGATCTTTCCTAACATGATCGGTTTGACCATCGCTGTCCATAATGGTCGTCAGCACGTTCCGGTATTTGTTTCCGACGAAATGGTCGGTCACAAACTGGGTGAATTCGCACCGACTCGTACTTATCGCGGCCACGCTGCTGATAAAAAAGCGAAGAAGAAATAAGGTAGGAGGAAGAGATGGAAACTATCGCTAAACATCGCCATGCTCGTTCTTCTGCTCAGAAGGTTCGCCTTGTTGCTGACCTGATTCGCGGTAAGAAAGTGTCGCAGGCTCTGGATATTCTGACCTACACCAACAAGAAAGCGGCTGTACTGGTCAAGAAAGTTCTGGAATCTGCCATTGCTAACGCTGAACACAACGATGGCGCTGACATTGACGATCTGAAAGTGACGAAAATTTTCGTAGACGAAGGCCCGAGCATGAAGCGCATTATGCCGCGTGCAAAAGGTCGTGCAGATCGCATCCTGAAGCGCACCAGCCACATCACTGTGGTTGTGTCCGATCGCTGAGACTCTGGAGACTAGCAATGGGTCAGAAAGTACATCCTAATGGTATTCGCCTGGGTATTGTAAAACCATGGAACTCTACCTGGTTTGCGAACACCAAAGAATTCGCTGACAACCTGGACAGCGATTTTAAAGTACGTCAGTACCTGACGAAGGAACTGGCTAAAGCGTCTGTATCTCGTATCGTTATCGAGCGTCCGGCTAAGAGCATCCGTGTGACTATTCACACCGCTCGCCCGGGTATCGTTATCGGTAAAAAAGGTGAAGACGTAGAAAAACTGCGTAAGGTCGTAGCGGATATCGCTGGCGTTCCTGCACAGATCAACATCGCCGAAGTTCGTAAACCTGAACTGGACGCTAAACTGGTTGCTGACAGCATCACTTCTCAGCTGGAACGTCGCGTTATGTTCCGTCGTGCGATGAAGCGTGCTGTACAGAACGCCATGCGTCTGGGCGCTAAAGGTATCAAAGTTGAAGTTAGCGGCCGTCTGGGCGGCGCGGAAATCGCACGTACCGAATGGTACCGCGAAGGTCGCGTACCGCTGCACACTCTGCGTGCTGACATCGACTACAACACCTCTGAAGCGCACACCACTTATGGTGTAATCGGCGTTAAAGTGTGGATCTTCAAAGGCGAGATCCTGGGTGGTATGGCTGCTGTTGAACAACCGGAAAAACCGGCTGCTCAACCGAAAAAGCAGCAGCGTAAAGGCCGTAAATAAGGAGCGTCGCTGATGTTACAACCAAAGCGTACAAAATTCCGTAAAATGCACAAAGGCCGCAACCGTGGTCTGGCTGCAGGCGCGGATGTTAGCTTCGGCAGCTTCGGCCTGAAAGCTGTTGGCCGTGGTCGTCTGACTGCCCGTCAGATCGAAGCAGCACGTCGTGCTATGACCCGTGCAGTTAAGCGTCAAGGTAAGATCTGGATCCGTGTATTCCCGGACAAACCGATCACTGAAAAGCCGCTGGCAGTGCGTATGGGTAAAGGTAAAGGTAACGTGGAGTATTGGGTTGCCTTGATTCAGCCGGGTAAAGTCCTGTATGAAATGGACGGCGTACCGGAAGAGCTGGCCCGTGAAGCATTCAAGCTGGCAGCAGCGAAACTGCCGATTAAAACCACCTTTGTAACTAAGACGGTGATGTAATGAAAGCAAAAGAGCTGCGTGAGAAGAGCGTTGAAGAGCTGAACACCGAGCTACTGAACCTGCTGCGTGAGCAGTTCAACCTGCGTATGCAGGCTGCAAGTGGCCAGCTGCAACAGTCTCACCTGTTGAAGCAAGTGCGTCGTGATGTCGCACGCGTTAAGACTTTACTGACTGAGAAGGCGGGTGCGTAATGACCGATAAAATCCGTACTCTGCAAGGTCGCGTGGTTAGCGACAAAATGGAGAAATCCATTGTTGTTGCTATCGAACGTTTTGTGAAACACCCGATCTACGGTAAATTCATCAAGCGTACGACCAAAATGCACGTACATGACGAGAACAACGAATGCGGTATCGGCGACGTGGTTGAAATCCGCGAATGCCGTCCGCTGTCCAAGACCAAATCCTGGACTCTGGTTCGCGTTGTAGAGAAAGCGGTTCTGTAATACAGTACGCATTCTCAACGAATAAACGGCTCAGCGATGGGCCGTTTATTTTTTCTACCCATATCTGATTTGCGGTGTTATAATGCCGCGCCCTCGATATGGGGTTTTTTTAACGACCTGATTTTCGGGTCTCAGTAGTAGTTGACATTAGCGGAGCACTAAAATGATCCAAGAACAGACTATGCTGAACGTCGCCGACAACTCCGGTGCACGTCGCGTAATGTGTATCAAGGTTCTGGGTGGCTCGCACCGTCGCTACGCAGGCGTAGGCGACATCATTAAGATCACCATCAAAGAAGCGATTCCGCGTGGTAAGGTCAAAAAAGGTGATGTGCTGAAGGCGGTAGTGGTGCGCACCAAGAAGGGTGTTCGTCGCCCGGACGGTTCTGTCATTCGCTTCGATGGTAATGCATGCGTTATTTTAAACAATAACAGCGAGCAGCCTATCGGTACGCGTATTTTTGGGCCGGTAACTCGTGAACTTCGTAACGAGAAGTTCATGAAAATTATCTCTCTGGCACCAGAAGTACTCTAAGGAGCGAATCATGGCAGCGAAAATCCGTCGTGATGACGAAGTTATCGTGTTAACCGGTAAAGATAAAGGTAAACGCGGTAAAGTTAAGAATGTCCTGTCTTCCGGCAAGGTCATTGTTGAAGGTATCAACCTGGTTAAGAAACACCAGAAGCCGGTTCCGGCTCTGAACCAACCGGGCGGCATCGTTGAAAAAGAAGCTGCAATTCAGGTTTCTAACGTTGCAATCTTCAATGCGGCAACCGGCAAGGCTGACCGTGTAGGCTTTAGATTCGAAGACGGCAAAAAAGTCCGTTTCTTCAAGTCTAACAGCGAAACTATCAAGTAATTTGGAGTAGTACGATGGCGAAACTGCATGATTACTACAAAGACGAAGTAGTTAACAAACTCATGACTGAGTTTAACTACAATTCTGTCATGCAAGTCCCTCGGGTCGAGAAGATCACCCTGAACATGGGTGTTGGTGAAGCGATCGCTGACAAGAAACTGCTGGATAACGCAGCAGCAGACCTGACAGCAATCTCCGGTCAAAAACCGTTGATCACCAAAGCACGCAAATCTGTTGCAGGCTTCAAAATCCGTCAGGGCTATCCGATCGGCTGTAAAGTAACTCTGCGTGGCGAACGCATGTGGGAGTTCTTTGAGCGCCTGATCACTATTGCTGTTCCTCGTATCCGTGACTTCCGTGGCTTGTCCGCTAAGTCATTCGACGGTCGTGGTAACTACAGCATGGGTGTCCGTGAGCAGATCATCTTCCCAGAAATCGACTACGATAAAGTCGACCGCGTTCGTGGTTTGGATATTACCATTACCACTACTGCGAAATCTGACGAAGAAGGCCGTGCTCTGCTGGCTGCCTTTGACTTCCCGTTCCGCAAGTAAGGTAGGGTTACTAAATGGCTAAGCAATCAATGAAAGCACGCGAAGTAAAACGCGTAGCTTTAGCTGATAAATACTTCGCGAAACGCGCTGAACTGAAAGCGATCATCTCTGATGTGAACGCAACCGACGAAGATCGTTGGAATGCGGTTCTTAAGCTGCAGACTCTGCCGCGTGATTCCAGCCCGTCACGTCAGCGTAACCGCTGCCGTCAAACTGGTCGTCCGCACGCTTTCCTGCGGAAGTTCGGGTTGAGCCGTATTAAGGTCCGTGAAGCCGCTATGCGCGGTGAAATTCCGGGTCTGAAAAAGGCTAGCTGGTAATTGTCACCAATTGAATCACGGGAGTAAAGACAGATGAGCATGCAAGATCCGATCGCGGATATGCTGACCCGTATCCGTAACGGTCAGGCCGCGAACAAAGCTGCGGTCACCATGCCTTCCTCCAAGCTGAAAGTGGCAATTGCCAACGTGCTGAAGGAAGAAGGTTTTATTGAAGATTTTAAAGTTGAAGGCGACACCAAGCCGGAACTGGAACTGACTCTTAAGTATTTCCAGGGTAAAGCTGTTGTAGAAAGCATTCAGCGTGTCAGCCGCCCAGGCCTGCGCATCTACAAACGTAAAGATGAGCTGCCGAAAGTTATGGCCGGTCTGGGTATCGCAGTTGTTTCTACCTCTAAAGGTGTTATGACTGATCGTGCAGCGCGCCAGGCTGGTCTTGGTGGCGAAATTATCTGCTACGTAGCCTAATCGGAGGAAAAAATGTCTCGTGTTGCTAAAGCACCGGTCGTTGTTCCTGCCGGCGTTGATGTCAAAATCAACGGTCAGGTTATTACGATCAAAGGTAAAAACGGCGAGCTGACTCGTACTCTCAACGATGCTGTTGAAGTTAAACATGCAGATAATGCACTGACCTTCGGTCCGCGTGATGGTTACGCAGACGGTTGGGCACAGGCTGGTACCGCGCGTGCCCTGCTGAACTCAATGGTTATCGGTGTTACCGAAGGCTTCACTAAGAAGCTGCAGCTGGTTGGTGTAGGTTATCGTGCAGCGGTTAAAGGGAATGTAGTAAACCTGTCTTTAGGTTTCTCTCACCCAGTTGACCATCAGCTGCCGGCAGGTATTACTGCTGAATGTCCGACTCAAACTGAAATCGTGCTGAAAGGCGCTGATAAGCAGGTGATCGGCCAGGTTGCAGCAGATCTGCGCGCCTACCGTCGTCCTGAGCCTTACAAAGGCAAGGGTGTTCGTTACGCCGACGAAGTCGTGCGTACCAAAGAGGCTAAGAAGAAGTAAGGTAACACTATGGATAAGAAATCTGCTCGTATCCGTCGTGCGACCCGCGCACGCCGCAAGCTCAAAGAGCTGGGCGCAACTCGCCTGGTGGTACATCGTACCCCGCGTCATATTTACGCACAGGTAATTGCACCGAACGGTTCTGAAGTTCTGGTAGCTGCTTCTACTGTAGAAAAAGCTATCGCTGAACAACTGAAGTACACCGGTAACAAAGACGCGGCTGCAGCTGTGGGTAAAGCTGTCGCTGAACGCGCTCTGGAAAAAGGCATCAAAGATGTGTCCTTTGACCGTTCCGGGTTCCAATATCATGGTCGTGTCCAGGCACTGGCAGATGCTGCCCGTGAAGCTGGCCTTCAGTTCTAAGGTAGAGGTGTAAGATGGCTCACATCGAAAAACAAGCTGGCGAACTGCAGGAAAAGCTGATCGCGGTAAACCGCGTATCTAAAACCGTTAAAGGTGGTCGTATTTTCTCCTTCACAGCTCTGACTGTAGTAGGCGATGGTAACGGTCGCGTAGGTTTTGGTTACGGTAAAGCGCGTGAAGTTCCAGCAGCGATCCAGAAAGCGATGGAAAAAGCCCGTCGCAATATGATTAACGTCGCGCTGAACAACGGCACCCTGCAGCACCCGGTTAAAGGTGTTCACACGGGGTCTCGTGTATTCATGCAGCCAGCTTCCGAAGGTACCGGTATCATCGCCGGTGGTGCAATGCGCGCCGTTCTGGAAGTTGCTGGGGTTCATAACGTTCTGGCTAAAGCATACGGTTCCACCAACCCGATCAACGTGGTTCGTGCAACTATTGATGGCCTGGAAAATATGAATTCTCCAGAAATGGTCGCTGCCAAGCGTGGTAAATCCGTTGAAGAAATTCTGGGGAAATAAACCATGGCAAAGACTATTAAAATTACTCAAACCCGCAGTGCAATCGGTCGTCTGCCGAAACACAAGGCAACGCTGCTTGGCCTGGGTCTGCGTCGTATTGGTCACACCGTAGAGCGCGAGGATACTCCTGCTGTTCGTGGTATGGTCAACGCGGTTTCCTTCATGGTTAAAGTTGAGGAGTAAGAGATGCGTTTAAATACTCTGTCTCCGGCCGAAGGCTCCAAAAAGGCGGGTAAACGCCTGGGTCGTGGTATCGGTTCTGGCCTCGGTAAAACCGGTGGTCGTGGTCACAAAGGTCAGAAGTCTCGTTCTGGCGGTGGCGTACGTCGCGGTTTCGAGGGTGGTCAGATGCCTCTGTACCGTCGTCTGCCGAAATTCGGCTTCACTTCTCGCAAAGCAGCGATTACAGCCGAAGTTCGTCTGTCTGACCTGGCGAAAGTAGAAGGCGGCGTTGTAGACCTGAACACGCTGAAAGCGGCAAACATTATCGGTATCCAGATCGAGTTCGCGAAAGTGATCCTGGCTGGTGAAGTCACTACTCCGGTAACTGTTCGTGGCCTGCGTGTTACTAAAGGCGCTCGTGCTGCTATCGAAGCTGCTGGCGGTAAAATCGAGGAATAAGTAGCAGATGGCTAAACAACCGGGATTAGATTTTCAAAGTGCCAAAGGTGGCTTAGGTGAGCTGAAACGCAGACTGCTGTTTGTTATCGGCGCGCTGATTGTGTTCCGTATTGGCTCTTTTATTCCGATCCCTGGTATTGATGCCGCTGTACTTGCCAAACTGCTTGAGCAACAGCGAGGCACCATCATTGAAATGTTCAACATGTTCTCTGGTGGTGCTCTCAGCCGTGCTTCTATCTTTGCCCTGGGGATCATGCCGTATATTTCGGCGTCGATCATTATCCAGCTGTTGACGGTGGTTCATCCAACGCTGGCAGAAATTAAGAAAGAAGGGGAGTCTGGTCGTCGTAAGATCAGCCAGTACACCCGTTACGGTACTCTGGTGCTGGCGATATTCCAGTCGATCGGTATTGCTACCGGTTTGCCGAATATGCCTGGTATGCAGGGCCTGGTGATGAATCCAGGCTTTGCGTTCTATTTCACCGCTGTTGTAAGTCTGGTTACAGGAACCATGTTCCTGATGTGGCTCGGCGAACAGATTACTGAGCGCGGTATCGGTAACGGTATCTCAATCATCATCTTCGCTGGTATCGTTGCGGGACTCCCGCCAGCCATTGCCCATACTATCGAGCAAGCGCGTCAAGGCGACCTGCACTTCCTCGTGTTGCTGTTGGTTGCAGTATTAGTATTTGCAGTGACGTTCTTTGTAGTATTCGTTGAACGTGGTCAACGCCGTATTGTGGTAAACTACGCCAAACGTCAGCAAGGTCGTCGTGTCTATGCTGCACAGAGCACACATTTACCGCTGAAAGTGAATATGGCGGGGGTAATCCCGGCAATCTTCGCTTCCAGTATTATTCTGTTCCCGGCGACCATCGCGTCATGGTTCGGGGGCGGTACTGGTTGGAACTGGCTGACAACAATTTCGCTGTATTTGCAGCCTGGGCAACCGCTTTATGTGTTACTCTATGCGTCTGCAATCATCTTCTTCTGTTTCTTCTACACGGCGTTGGTTTTCAACCCGCGTGAAACAGCAGATAACCTGAAGAAGTCCGGTGCATTTGTACCAGGAATTCGTCCGGGAGAGCAAACGGCGAAGTATATCGATAAAGTAATGACCCGCCTGACCCTGGTTGGTGCGCTGTATATTACCTTTATCTGCCTGATCCCGGAGTTCATGCGTGATGCAATGAAAGTGCCGTTCTACTTCGGTGGGACCTCACTGCTTATCGTTGTTGTCGTGATTATGGACTTTATGGCTCAAGTGCAAACTCTGATGATGTCCAGTCAGTATGAGTCTGCATTGAAGAAGGCGAACCTGAAAGGCTACGGCCGTTAATTGGTCGCCTGAGAAGTTACGGAGAGTAAAAATGAAAGTTCGTGCTTCCGTCAAGAAATTATGCCGTAACTGCAAAATCGTTAAGCGTGATGGTGTCATCCGTGTGATTTGCAGTGCCGAGCCGAAGCATAAACAGCGCCAAGGCTGATTTTTTCGCATATTTTTCTTGCAAAGTTGGGTTGAGCTGGCTAGATTAGCCAGCCAATCTTTTGTATGTCTGTACGTTTCCATTTGAGTATCCTGAAAACGGGCTTTTCAGCATGGTACGTACATATTAAATAGTAGGAGTGCATAGTGGCCCGTATAGCAGGCATTAACATTCCTGATCAGAAACACGCCGTGATCGCGTTAACTTCGATCTACGGTGTCGGCAAGACCCGTTCTAAAGCCATCCTGGCTGCAGCGGGTATCGCTGAAAATGTTAAGATCAGTGAGCTGTCTGAAGAACAAATCGACACGCTGCGTGACGAAGTTGCCAAATTTGTCGTTGAAGGTGATCTGCGCCGTGAAATCAGCATGAGCATCAAGCGCCTGATGGATCTTGGTTGCTATCGCGGTTTGCGTCATCGTCGTGGTCTCCCGGTTCGCGGTCAGCGTACCAAGACCAACGCTCGTACCCGTAAGGGTCCGCGCAAACCGATCAAGAAATAATCGGGGTGATTGAATAATGGCAAAGGCACCAGTTCGCGCACGTAAACGTGTAAGAAAACAAGTCTCTGACGGCGTGGCTCATATCCATGCTTCTTTCAACAACACCATCGTGACTATTACCGATCGTCAGGGTAATGCGCTGGGTTGGGCAACAGCCGGTGGTTCCGGTTTCCGTGGTTCTCGCAAATCCACTCCGTTTGCAGCTCAGGTTGCAGCAGAGCGTTGCGCTGACGCCGTGAAAGAATACGGCATCAAGAATCTGGAAGTTATGGTTAAAGGTCCGGGTCCAGGCCGCGAATCTACTATTCGTGCTCTGAACGCCGCTGGTTTCCGCATCACTAATATTACTGATGTGACTCCGATCCCTCATAACGGTTGTCGTCCGCCGAAAAAACGTCGCGTATAACGCTTCGTTTTCCAGGTTAGTTGGAGAAAGAAAATGGCAAGATATTTGGGTCCTAAGCTCAAGCTGAGCCGTCGTGAGGGCACCGACTTATTCCTTAAGTCTGGCGTTCGCGCGATCGATACCAAGTGTAAAATTGAACAAGCTCCTGGCCAGCACGGTGCGCGTAAGCCGCGTCTGTCTGACTATGGTGTGCAGTTGCGTGAAAAGCAAAAAGTTCGCCGCATTTACGGTGTGCTGGAGCGTCAGTTCCGTAACTACTACAAAGAAGCAGCACGTCTGAAAGGCAACACCGGTGAAAACCTGTTGGCTCTGCTGGAAGGTCGTCTGGACAACGTTGTATACCGTATGGGCTTCGGCGCCACTCGTGCAGAAGCACGTCAGCTGGTTAGCCATAAAGCAATTATGGTAAACGGTCGTGTTGTTAACATCGCTTCTTATCAGGTTAGTCCGAATGACGTTGTTAGCATTCGTGAGAAAGCGAAGAAGCAGTCTCGCGTGAAAGCCGCTCTGGAGCTGGCTGAGCAGCGTGAAAAGCCAACCTGGCTGGATGTTGATGCTGGCAAGATGGAAGGTACGTACAAGCGTAAGCCTGAGCGTTCTGATCTGTCTGCGGACATTAACGAACACCTGATCGTCGAGCTTTACTCCAAGTAAAGCTTAGTACCAAAGAGAGGACACAATGCAGGGTTCTGTGACAGAGTTTCTAAAACCGCGCCTGGTAGATATCGAGCAAGTGAGTTCGACGCACGCCAAGGTGACCCTTGAGCCTTTAGAGCGTGGCTTCGGCCATACTCTGGGTAACGCACTGCGCCGTATTCTGCTCTCATCGATGCCGGGTTGCGCGGTGACCGAGGTTGAGATTGATGGTGTACTACATGAGTACAGCACCAAAGAAGGCGTTCAGGAAGACATCCTGGAAATCCTGCTCAACCTGAAAGGGCTGGCGGTGAGAGTTCAGGGTAAAGATGAAGTTATTCTTACCTTGAATAAATCTGGCATTGGCCCTGTGACTGCAGCCGATATCACCCATGATGGGGATGTCGAAATCGTCAAGCCGCAGCACGTGATCTGCCACCTGACCGATGAAAACGCGTCTATTAGTATGCGTATCAAAGTTCAGCGCGGTCGTGGTTATGTGCCGGCTTCTACCCGAATTCATTCGGAAGAAGATGAGCGCCCAATCGGCCGTCTGCTGGTCGACGCCTGCTACAGCCCTGTAGAGCGTATTGCCAACAATGTTGAAGCAGCGCGTGTAGAACAGCGTACCGACCTGGACAAGCTGGTCATCGAAATGGAAACCAACGGCACAATCGATCCTGAAGAGGCGATTCGTCGTGCGGCAACCATCCTGGCTGAACAACTGGAAGCTTTCGTTGATTTACGTGATGTACGTCAACCGGAAGTGAAAGAAGAGAAACCAGAATTCGATCCGATCCTGCTGCGCCCTGTTGACGATCTGGAATTGACTGTCCGCTCTGCTAACTGCCTCAAGGCAGAAGCTATCCACTATATCGGTGATCTGGTACAGCGTACCGAGGTTGAGCTTCTTAAGACGCCTAACCTGGGTAAAAAATCTCTTACCGAGATTAAGGACGTGCTGGCTTCCCGTGGACTGTCTCTGGGTATGCGCCTGGAAAACTGGCCACCGGCAAGCATCGCTGACGAGTAACCGGATCACAGGTTAAGGTTTTACTGAGAAGGATAAGGTCATGCGCCATCGTAAGAGTGGTCGTCAACTGAACCGCAACAGCAGCCATCGCCAGGCTATGTTCCGCAACATGGCTGGTTCACTGGTTCGTCATGAAATCATCAAGACGACCCTGCCTAAAGCGAAAGAGCTGCGTCGCGTAGTTGAGCCGCTGATTACTCTTGCCAAGACTGATAGCGTTGCTAATCGTCGTCTGGCATTCGCCCGTACTCGTGATAACGAGATCGTGGCAAAACTGTTTAACGAGCTGGGCCCGCGTTTCGCGAGCCGCGCCGGTGGTTACACTCGCATTCTGAAGTGTGGCTTCCGTGCAGGCGACAACGCGCCGATGGCATACATCGAGCTGGTTGATCGTTCAGAGAAAACAGAAGCTGCTGCAGAGTAATCTGCAGTAACGTAAAAAAACCCGCTTCGGCGGGTTTTTTTATACCCTCCTGAACCGCACATATCTACAATAATTGTATTCTTTTCGTTCAATCCCTGGAGCGACACATGTGGTTACTTGACCAGTGGGCAGAGCGTCATATTATCGAGGCACAGAGTAAAGGCGAGTTTGATAATCTGCCTGGCCGCGGCGAGCCGCTTATTCTGGATGATGATTCTCATGTGCCGGCGGAACTTCGTGCGGGTTATCGCTTACTCAAGAATGCGGGCTGTCTTCCCCCTGAACTGGAGCAGCGCAGAGATGCTATTCAGTTACTTGATATCCTCAACAGTATCCGGGAAGATGACCCTCGATACCATCAGGTTAGTCGCCAGCTCTCGCTGCTTGAACTAAAACTTCGGCAGGCTGGGTTGAGTACCGACTTTTTACACGGTGAGTATGCAGAAAAACTGCTGCATAAAATCAACGATAATTAACGGAGCTTGTATGTATCGCATTGGTGAGCTGGCAAAGCTGGCAGACGTAACGCCTGATACCATTCGCTACTATGAAAAACAGCAGATGATGGATCATGAGGTACGTACTGAAGGCGGATTTCGCCTGTATACCGAAAACGATCTGCAGCGTCTCAAGTTTATTCGTTATGCGCGGCAGTTGGGTTTCACGCTTGAGTCGATCCGTGAACTTTTATCGATCCGAATTGATCCTGAGCACCATACCTGTCAGGAGTCAAAAAGTATTGTGCAAGAGCGATTGCAGGAGGTTGAAGCCAGGATTGCGGAACTGCAAACGATGCAGCGTTCGTTACAAAGGCTTAATGATGCTTGTTGCGGAACGGCCCACAGTAGCGTCTATTGTTCCATTCTGGAAGCCCTGGAGCAGGGGGCCAGTGGGGCGAAATCAGGATGTTGATTTATTGAACCGGCGGGGCTACACTCGCGCCGTTAATTTATACAATCGGGAGACATTATGAGTCGTTATCAACATAAGAAAGGGCAGATAAAGGACAATGCCATTGAGGCATTACTGCACGATCCCCTTTTCAGGCAACGCGTTGAAAAAAATAAGAAAGGCAAAGGAAGTTATCTGCGTAAAGGTAAACACGGTAATCGAGGGAACTGGGAGGCCAGTGGCAAGAAAGTAAGTGACTTTTTTACCACTGGCCTTCTGCTTATTAAGAACGGTTATTTTGTTCTTTCAGCAGATCGCGGATTTCGCCCAATAACACTTCCTCTTTAGAAGGCGCTGGCGGAGCTGCCGGCTCTTCTGCTTTTTTACGGTTGAGTCTGTTGATAAGCTTAATGGCAACAAAGATAGCAAAGGCCACAATCACAAAATCAAATACGTTCTGGATAAACACGCCGTAATGCATGACGACCGCCGGAATATCTCCCTGCGCTTCGCGTAACGTAAAAGCAAATTGTTTAAAGTCGATCCCGCCGATTAACAATCCCAACGGCGGCATAATGATATCGGCAACCAGTGAAGAAACAATCTTACCGAATGCCGCGCCAATAATGACACCCACTGCCAAATCCACAACATTCCCGCGCATCGCGAATTCGCGAAATTCTTTAATAAAACTCATTTTTATTCTCCCTATGCAGCTGACGTTATAAGTTTAACAAATGCTAAGGCATTTTCCATTTACGGCTTCTGTTTAGCGAAATAAATTAAACCTTGATAAATAAAGGGAATTAAAAAGGGCGCTGAATGAGCGCCCCTTAAATTAGAGGAAGAAAGGACTTGGCTGGAACAGACGTTCGACGTCGGTAATAAACTTTTTATCGGTCAAAAACATAATGACGTGATCGCCTTGTTCAATGCGCAAATTGTCATTAGCAATCATGACATCATTACCACGAACGACCGCGCCAATAATGGTGCCTGGCGGCAGTTTAATTTCGTCAATGACGCGGCCAACCACGCGGGAAGTGCTTTCATCGCCGTGCGCGACGGCTTCGATGGCTTCGGCAACCCCGCGACGTAGTGAGGAAACGCCGACGATATCTGCTTTACGCACATGGCTCAGTAATGCAGAGATGGTGGCCTGCTGCGGAGAAATCGCAATATCTATAACGCTACCCTGCACAAGATCGACATAAGCGCGGCGCTGAATTAGCACCATGACTTTCTTGGCGCCCATCCGCTTGGCCAACATCGCGGACATGATATTGGCTTCATCATCGTTAGTGACCGCGATAAAGAGATCGACCTGATCAATATGCTCCTCCGCCAGCAATTCCTGATCGGAAGCGTCGCCAAAAAAGACGATCGTGTTTTGCAGCTTCTCAGCCAGTTCTGCGGCGCGTTGTTGATCGCGTTCGATCAATTTAACGCTATAGTCTTTTTCCAGACGCCTTGCCAGCCCGGCGCCGATATTGCCGCCGCCCACCAGCATGATGCGCTTGTAGGGTTTTTCCAGACGCTGTAATTCGCTCATTACTGCACGGATATGCTGTGAAGCCGCAATAAAGAAGACTTCATCCCCTGCTTCCACGATAGTCGAGCCCTGAGGACGGATTGGTCTGTCATGGCGGAAAATTGCGGCAACGCGGGTATCGATATGCGGCATATGCTCTCGCATTGTCGAGAGCGCGTTACCTATTAGTGGACCGCCATAGTAGGCTTTTACTACTGCCAGACTGACTTTCCCTTCGGCAAAGTTTACAACCTGTAATGCTCCTGGATACTCGATCAGACGATAAATATTATCGATAACCAACTGCTCCGGCGCGATCAGATGATCAATCGGAACCGCTTCAGAATGAAAGAGTTTATCCGCATCGCGAACATAGTCCGGGGAGCGAATGCGGGCGATACGGTTTGGAGTGTTGAAGAGTGAATAGGCTACCTGACAGGCAACCATATTAGTTTCATCTGAACTGGTGACAGCGACCAGCATATCCGCATCGTCAGCGCCCGCTTCGCGCAACACGCGGGGATGCGAACCATGCCCCTGAACTACGCGTAGATCGAACTTATCTTGCAAACTGCGTAACCGTTCGCCATTGGTATCAACCACCGTGATGTCGTTGTTTTCGCCGACCAGGTTTTCCGCCAGTGTTCCGCCAACTTGCCCTGCGCCCAGTATGATAATTTTCATCAGTCGTGGCCCGTTATCTCATCACTTCTTGATTAGCTTAGCGTAAAAGAACCCATCACCTTCTTCGCCGCCCGGCAGATTTTGCTGTCCTGGCTGATCAGGTGTTCCCGTTTCGCTGAGCGCGGCATCGGGAGTGCGTTGCAAAAAGGTTTTGATCTGATCGCGGTTTTCTTCCGGCAGTACGGAACAGGTGGCGTAAACCAGCGTCCCGCCGGGCTTCAGGCGCTGCCAGACGGCATCAAGAATTTCCGCCTGTAATTGCGCCAGTTCCGCGATATCGCGATCGCGACGCAGCCATTTGATATCTGGATGACGGCGAATGACGCCGGTTGCGGAGCAGGGCGCATCCAGCAGAATACGGTCAAACTGCTGCTCGCCGCACCATTGGGCGGGATAACGTCCATCCCCTTGTTTAACTGTCGCTTTCATCCCAAGACGCTTTAGGTTGTCGTAAACGCGGGAGAGCCGTTGTTCATCAATATCAACCGCCAACACGTCTGCTTCGGGGGCCACTTCGAGAATATGCGTGGTTTTACCGCCGGGCGCGGCGCACAAGTCTAAAATGTGCTCACCGTTCTGAGGAGCGAGAAAAACCGCACATCCCTGCGCAGAGGCATCCTGGACAGTTACCCAACCCTCAGCAAAACCGGGTAAAGCATGTACCGGAGCTGGCGTTTCCAGACGTACAGCGTCGGGATAATCGGGATGCGGATATCCCTTCATGCCTGCGTCTTCAAGTAAGCCAAGCCAACCGTCGCGGGTGTGGTGTGTACGATTTACACGTAGCCACATCGGTGGACGCTGGTTATTCGCTTCAATAATGCGTTGCCACTGTGTGGGGTAGGCATTTTGCAAACGCTTTACCAGCCAACCGGGATGTAAAAAGCGCGCATCGCTGGTCGCAAACTCATTAAGCAACGTTTCCTGCTGGCGCTGGAACTGGCGCAGGACGCCGTTAATTAACCCTTTCAACTGCGGACGTTTGATGGCGACCGCGCCTTCAACGGTTTCAGCCAGTGCCGCATGGGGAGGAACGCGGGTGTACAGCAACTGATAAAAGCCGACCATAATTAAGTAATGCACTGTACGCTGCTTGCCGGTCATTGGACGAGACATCAGCTTATTGATCAGCCATTCCAGCTGTGAAAGGGTGCGCAGGACGCCAAAGCACAGCTCCTGAAGTAGCGCTTTGTCTTTATCGGCGACTTTTTGTTGCAGCGGCGGGAGCACATTACTTAATGATTGTCCCTGTTCGACGACCAGTTCAACGGCCTGTGCTGCCAGACTACGTAAATTGTTTTGTTTTTTCATATGTATAAAATAAAAATGCCCGGTAACACCGGGCTTATAAAGACGTGACCGTCAGGCAAGACGGTTACCAGGAATAAACCATTCCCGGCGTGAATTTAACAGATCCTGGGCGCTCATCGCTTTTTTGCCGGCAGGCTGAAGCGAAAGCAAATTTAATATCCCCTTGCCTGTTGCAACCTGAATGCCCTGTTTCGTCGCGGCCAGAATGGTTCCCGGCAGCGACTGCGTGGCGTCCTCAATGACGGACGCCTGCCAGACTTTTACCGGCTGGCCGTCGATTTCCAGCCAGCTCATTGGCCACGGATTAAAGGCGCGAATGCAACGCTCCAGCTGTACTGCGGAGAGAGACCAGTCGATACGCGCTTCTTCTTTACTGAGCTTTTCCGCATGAGTGACCAGCGCTTCATTCTGCGCTTCAGGCGCCGCTGTGCCGTCCGCCAGTTGTTTTAGTGTGGTAATTAACCCCTGCGGGCCAAGCTCAGCCAACTTATTATACAGTGAGCCACTGGTATCTTCTGCGGTAATCGGGCACGCAAGTTTATACAGCATGTCGCCGGTATCCAGCCCTACATCCATCTGCATAATTGTGACGCCGGTTTCCGCATCGCCTGCCCAGAGTGAGCGCTGAATAGGCGCCGCGCCGCGCCAGCGTGGAAGCAGCGAACCGTGAACGTTGATACATCCGAGACGGGGCATATCCAGCACTGCCTTTGGGAGAATCAGACCATATGCTACGACAACCATGACGTCGGCATGTAAGTCAGCAACCAGATGCTGGTTTTCCTGAGGACGAAGCGACACGGGCTGGAAAACGGGCAGGCCTTTTTCTTCCGCCAGCACTTTTACCGGGCTGGGCATCAACTTTTTGCCGCGACCTGCTGGACGATCGGGTTGGGTAAATACGCCGACAACGTTATGTCCAGAAGTTAACAGCGCGTCGAGATGACGCGCTGCAAAGTCAGGTGTACCCGCAAAAATAATACGTAGTGAATCTGACACGTTGGTTCTTGTCCTTTAAGCCCGGGCGTTCAGGCGGTCGAGTTTTTCTACTTTCTGACGAATACGTTGTTGCTTCAGCGGCGACAAATAATCGATAAACAGTTTACCGACCAGATGATCCATCTCATGCTGAATGCAAATTGCCAGCAAACCATCCGCTTCAAGCTCAAACGGGTTGCCGTCGCGATCCAGCGCGCGGATTTTCACTTTCTCGGCGCGCGGCACTAAAGCGCGCTGTTCCGGAATCGACAGACAGCCTTCTTCTATACCCGTTTCGCCACTTTTCTCCAGCAATTCCGGGTTAATGAGTACCAGGCGCTCGTCGCGGTTTTCCGAAACGTCAATCACGATGATCCGCTGGTGGATATCGACCTGCGTTGCGGCCAGACCGATACCTTCTTCCGCGTACATCGTTTCGAACATATCATCGACGATACGCTGAATTTCTGCATTCACTTCTTCAACCGGCTTTGCGACTTTGCGAAGGCGCTCGTCCGGAATATGTAACACTTGCAAAACTGACATAATTATCCAGAGTTGTGTTCAGGAGTTGAAAAGATTATTACCTCTATTCTAGACAAATCCCCACCTGATTGACAGCATCAGTGACCAATCGCAAAGATTGTTCAGACTGCTTGTGGCAGGGGAGGGAAAGGATGGCCCGTACCGAAATTTGGTTACGTTTAATGTACGTCGGCGACCTTTATGGCGAGGCGATGTTGAACATCGCGAACTCGCTTATTCGCCAGCCTCAGATAAATCGCACGCACCTTCAGGAGGCTGGTCTTACCGCGCGGCAAGCTGAACGTTTTTTACAGCTTCCAGCAGGTGTGCTTGATGAGGCATTACGCTGGCTTGAACTACCGCAGCACCATTTTCTGTGTGCGGATAGTGAGATTTATCCTCCCCAACTGCGTGCTATTGACGATTATCCCGGCGCTATTTTTATTGACGGCGATCCTGCCTGTCTGCATACCTGCCAACTTGCCGTCGTAGGAAGCCGGAGCCACTCCTGGTATGGAGAACGCTGGGGACGTCTGCTTTGCGAAAGCCTTGCGAAAAGCGGTTTGACGATCACCAGCGGCCTTGCCCGGGGAATTGATGGCGTAGCACACAACGCCGCGGTGAGTATGGGGGGGAAAAGTGTAGCGGTGTTAGGGAATGGTTTGGCAAAGATTTATCCTCGCCGACATGCCATGCTGGCTGAAAACTTGATTGCCACCGGCGGCGCAGTGGTCTCAGAATTTCCGCTTTCAACGCCTCCGCTACCGCAAAATTTTCCTCGCAGAAACCGCATTATCAGCGGACTGAGCAAAGGCGTGCTGGTGATTGAGGCGGCGTTGCGCAGCGGTTCGTTGGTGACGGCGCGCTGCGCGCTTGAACAGGGGCGGGACGTTTTTGCATTACCAGGCCCTATCGGTAGTCCGGGAAGCGAAGGAACGCACTGGTTAATTAAACAAGGGGCCACGCTTGTGACGACGCCGGAGGATATTCTGGAAAATTTGCAATACGGCTTACACTGGTTGCCAACTACGGCGGAAAATTCACTTTATTCACTAAATCAGGATGAGGCGGCATTGCCATTTCCTGAGCTCCTGGCTAACGTAGGAGATGAGGTAACACCTGTTGACGTCGTCGCTGAACGTGCCGGCCAACCTGTGCCAGCGGTAGTGGCTCAGCTACTCGAACTGGAGTTAGCAGGATGGATCGCAGCTGTACCCGGCGGCTATGTCCGATTAAGGAGGGCAAGCCATGTTCGACGTACTAATGTATTTGTTTGAAACATACATCCATAACGAAGCCGAGCTGCGCGTGGATCAGGACAGACTGGAGCGTGATCTCACCGACGCTGGGTTTGATCGCGAAGACATCTACAATGCGCTGCTGTGGCTGGAAAAACTCGCTGACTATCAGGATGGCCTCGCGGAACCCATGCAACTTGCTTCCGACCCTCTTTCAATGCGCATTTATACGGTTGAAGAGTGTGAAAGGCTTGATGCCAGTTGCCGGGGGTTCCTGTTATTCCTTGAGCAGATTCAGGTGCTAAACCTCGAAACACGAGAAATGGTGATTGAGCGTGTGCTGGCGCTGGATACCGCAGAGTTTGACCTGGAAGACTTGAAATGGGTTATTTTGATGGTGTTATTCAACATTCCGGGCTGTGAAAACGCCTATCAGCAAATGGAAGAATTACTCTTTGAGGTAAATGAAGGTATGCTGCATTGATAGGTGTTAATGCTGCATGAGTGAATATGGCTAAATCAGCACTGTTTTCGGTGCGTAAAAATGAGCCCTGCCCGCAGTGCGGGGCCGAACTGGTAATTCGCTCCGGGAAACATGGTCCGTTTCTCGGCTGTTCTCGCTATCCGGAATGCGATTACGTTCGTCCGCTGAAAAGTCAGGCGGACGGACATATCGTTAAAATTCTGGAGGGGCAACTGTGCCCTGAGTGTGGCGCCGTGCTGGTGCTGCGTCAGGGGCGCTTTGGCATGTTCATCGGATGCAGTCAGTATCCGCAATGTGAACATACAGTGGTTATTGATAAACCGGATGAAACGACGATAGCCTGTCCAGCCTGCCAGCAAGGACATTTGGTCCAGCGCCGTTCTCGTTACGGTAAAATCTTTCATTCCTGCGATCGCTACCCGGAATGTCAGTTCGTCATTAACTTCACACCGGTTGCGGGGGAATGCCCCGAGTGCCATTATCCGCTACTCATCGAAAAGAAAACCGCGCAGGGCGTGAAGCGCTTTTGCGCCAGTAAACAATGTGGAAAGCCGGTTCCGGTGGAATAAACAAGTGAATAATAACCTGCCAACAGGATCTATCGCCGCAGCGGTAGATCTCCTGAATAAAGAAAATGTCATCGCTTATCCAACAGAAGCCGTTTTCGGCGTCGGCTGCGATCCCGATAGTGAAACAGCCGTTACGCGCCTGCTGGCGTTAAAACAACGGCCCGTCGATAAGGGACTCATTTTGATTGCCGCCAGCTTTGAGCAGTTAAAACCTTATATTGATGACAGCATACTTACCGTCGCACAGCGTAAAGCGGTATTTGATTGCTGGCCCGGGCCGGTAACGTTTGTTTTTCCTGCGCCCGCGACAACGCCGCGGTGGCTCACGGGACGTTTTGATTCCCTGGCCGTTCGTGTTACCAACCACCCGCTGGTGGTCGCGCTATGCAATGCGTATGGCAAACCGCTGGTTTCCACCAGCGCCAATCTGAGCGGATTACCGCCATGTCGTACCGTTGAAGAGGTGCGTGCGCAATTTGGCGATGATTTTCCGGTGGTTGAAGGCGCAACGGGTGGGCGTCTGAATCCTTCAGAAATTCGCGATGCTCTGACGGGCGAACTGTTTCGACAGGGGTAATATGATGGAAACCTATGCTGTTTTTGGAAATCCGATTGCGCACAGCAAATCGCCATTTATTCATCAGCAATTTGCTCAGCAGCTAGATATTGTTCACCCCTATGGTCGCGTGCTGGCCCCTATTAATAATTTCATTAATACGCTTGATGCCTTTTTCGCGGCAGGGGGAAAAGGCGCAAACATCACAGTACCTTTTAAAGAGGAGGCGTTTGCGCGATCGGATGAGTTAACGGAACGAGCATCGCTGGCGGGAGCCGTCAATACATTAAAACGGCTGGAAGATGGTCGTTTGCTTGGCGACAATACTGACGGTATCGGTTTATTAAGCGATCTCAAACGTTTAAATTTTATCCGCCCAGGATGGCGTATTTTGCTGATTGGCGCGGGCGGCGCATCCCGGGGCGTGCTGTTACCTCTGCTTTCTTTGGATTGCGCGGTCACTATCACTAACCGTACAGCTTCACGTGCCGAAGCGTTGGCGAAAATCTTTGCTCATACCGGCAGCGTTCATGCCATGGATATGGACAAGCTGGATGGTTGTGAGTTTGACCTGATTATTAATGCGACCTCCAGCGGTATACGGGGCGAAATCCCGGCGATTCCGGCGTCACTTATTCACCCTTCCCTCTGTTGCTATGACATGTTCTATCAAAAAGGGAATACGCCATTTCTCTCCTGGTGTGTACAACAGGGCGCAAAACGCTACGCAGATGGGCTGGGAATGCTGGTGGGGCAGGCTGCACACGCCGTTTTGCTTTGGCACGGTGTATTACCGCAGGTCGAGCCAGTGATTGAGCTGCTACAGCAGGAATTATTAGCGTGAACCAGGCCATACAATTTCCTGACCGCGAAGAATGGGATACTGCCGCCAGCGCTGTCATCTTTCCCGCCATGGTCAATGGGATGCAACTCACGTGTGCAATAAAAAAAGATGTACTGGCGTATCGCTTTGGTGGAGAAACAGTGGAGCAATGGCTGGCCATTTTTCGTGAGTATCGCTGGGACCTGGAAGAAGAGGCGGAAGCATTAATCCTGGCCCAGCAGGAAGACGATCACGGTTGGATATGGTTATCCTGAGAAAGATAGTCGTCTTTCCATTTTACATAGTTATTGGCGGAGTACTGCAGACCCGATCTCTCAGCATCGCTCAGGGGGCGGATCTGTTTTACCGGACTGCCAAGATATAAATAGCCGCTTTCCAGCCGTTTGTGCTGCGGCACCAGGCTTCCCGCGCCAATCATTACGTCATCTTCTATTATCGCACCATCCAGCACAATGGAGCCCATACCGACCAGTACGCGGTTACCGATGGTACAGCCGTGCAGCATAACTTTATGGCCAACGGTAACATCTTCGCCAATGATTAATGGGTTGCCGTGTGGATTGGATGGAGACTTGTGGGTTACGTGAAGAACGCTGCCATCCTGAATGTTCGTACGAGCCCCTATCGCAACGTAATTCACATCGCCGCGAATCACCACAAGCGGCCAGATCCCGACATCATCCGCCAGACGGACATCGCCAATAACCACGCTGCTGGTATCGATCATCACGCGCTGACCGATTTCAGGAAAAAGATCCTTATAAGGACGTAATGTGTCAGACATGTCTACCTCATCATAAATGAATAGTCATGAAGACTTTGGTTGCTTTAATGGCGTTGTGCAAGGGGAGATAGCATCAAAAAATCGCCACTTTGTGCAGGAATGGAGCGAAAGGGATGAAAAATCAACAAACAGAAAAAAAGATCCAAAAAACGCTTGTGCAAAAAAATGGGATCCCTATAATGCGCCTCCATCGACACGGCGGATGTGAATCACTTCACACAAACAGCCGGTCGG
>NZ_JBKFSV010000025.1:0-22818 GCF_046569445.1 Salmonella sp. 741265050_HSA
TTGGTTAGAATACCTGCCTGTCACGCAGGGGGTCGCGGGTTCGAGTCCCGTCCGTTCCGCCACTTATTAAGAGCCCTGAGCATTAGCTCAGGGCTTTTTCTTTGCCTGTCATTTAATTATTGCTCAATTCGCAAAAATCCTCTGCATTTCTCGCTCTTTTTCTACAAAGCGCTGAAGGTCATAATCCCCTCAGTTAACGAACATAGTGATTAAAAAGAGGAATTCTATGACTATCCCTGCATTCGGTTTAGGTACTTTTCGCCTGAAAGACGACGTGGTTATCGCTTCTGTTAAAACGGCGCTTGAACTGGGCTACCGTGCTGTCGACACTGCGCAAATCTATGATAATGAAGCGGCTGTTGGACAGGCGATTGTTGAGAGCGGCGTACCGCGTAATGAGCTGTACATCACCACCAAGATCTGGATTGAAAACCTTAGCAAAGACAAGCTAATCCCAAGCCTAAAAGAGAGCCTGAAAAAACTGCGTACCGATTATGTCGATCTGACGCTGATCCACTGGCCATCTCCGGGTGATTCCGTGTCTGTCGAAGAATTTATGCAGGCATTGCTGGAAGCTAAAAAACAAGGGCTGACTCGCGAAATTGGCATTTCAAACTTCACCATTCCGTTGATGAAAAAGGCTATTGCCGCGGTGGGCGCAGACCATATCGCCACCAACCAGATTGAGCTATCTCCGTATCTGCAGAATCGTAAGGTGGTTGACTGGGCGAAAGCGCACGGTATCCATATCACCTCTTACATGACGCTGGCATACGGTAAAGCGCTGAAAGATGAAGTGATTGCGCGCATTGCGGCTAAACATAATGCGACCCCGGCGCAGGTTATTCTGGCATGGGCAATGGGTGAAGGTTACTCGGTGATCCCTTCATCCACCAGGCGTGAAAACCTGGCAAGCAACCTGCTGGCGCAGGACCTGCATCTGGATGCCGAAGATAAAAATGCGATCGCGGCACTGGACCGCAACGATCGTCTGGTTAGCCCGGAAGGACTGGCTCCTGCCTGGGATTAATTACCCGATCCTTTGTACCTTTAACCCTCTTTCACAGCTTCTGCGGGAGCTGTTCTTATATATTCGCTCAAAAAGTCGATAAATGCCCGAATGCGTGTGCTGACGGCGCGATCGCTGTAGTAAACGGCGCTGAAAGGCATTTCTACCGGCAGACGTTTATCGGCCAGCAGTTCCACCAGTTCTCCCCGCGCGATCTCTTTATCAATCATATAATCTGAAAGACATGCAATGCCGTTACCGTTCAGGCAAAGCTGTTTTAACGTTTCTCCGCTGTTGGAAGAAATCCCACATTCGATCTCATGGAGCTGCCCATCGCTACAGGCTATTGGCCAGGTATTGAGCGAGATGGGTTCAGAAAACCCCAGGCACAGATGCCGTTTTAACTCTTCAACGCTCTCAGGCTTGCCAAAGCGGGCAATATAGTCAGGTGAAGCGATAATCTTGCGATAACTGGTAAATAACGGACGCGCGCGCAGACTTGAATCTGTCAACGTGCCTGCGCGTATCGCAACATCCACTTTTCGTTCAATAAGATTGATGAACGTTTCTGAGGAGACAAGAGACAACGTTATTTCCGGATACCGTTCACGAAAAGGTTTAATCAGCGGCATCAGGAAATGCAGCATTACCGGCGTTGCCGCATCGATACGCAGTAAGCCGCGCGGGGTATTACGCGACTCCATGATTTCCGTTTCTGCGGCGGCCATTTCTTGCAGTATCTGCTGCACGCGCCTGAAGTATCGCTCTCCTTCTTCAGTCAGGCTCAGCTGTCGGGTCGTACGATTAAGCAGACTGACGCCGAGCTTCATCTCCAGCTTTTTAACTGCCCGGCTGACAGCGGAATTGGCCTGTCCAAGCTGCTCTGCCGCCCGGCTGAAGCTGCCGCTTTCCACGACAGCGACAAAAATTGCAAGTTCTTCGGAGGTGGCTTTCATCTTTGCTCCTGAAGCAAAATTAAATTGATATTTTGGCTATTTTTGTCATTAAAACATCCAGGCATACTGCGTGTCATCTGATTACTGCTGTTATGGAGTTATGTATGCCTCTCGCTTTATTTGCACTGACAATAAGTGCTTTCGCTATCGGTACGACTGAGTTTGTGATTGTCGGCCTGGTGCCGACCATTGCTCAACAACTGGCTATCTCGTTACCTTCCGCCGGAATGCTGGTTTCAATCTATGCGCTGGGTGTGGCTATTGGCGCGCCGGTGCTAACCGCGCTGACCGGACGCCTGCCGCGTAAACAGTTACTGGTCGCGCTGATGGTCTTGTTTACGGCGGGGAATTTGCTGGCATGGCAGGCACCGGGCTATATGACATTAATCGTCGCCCGTCTGCTGACGGGCCTGGCGCACGGCGTGTTCTTCTCGATTGGATCTACCATCGCGACAAGTCTGGTGCCAAAAGAGAAAGCGGCTTCTGCTATCGCTATTATGTTTGGTGGTTTAACGGTAGCTCTGGTCACGGGCGTGCCGCTGGGGACATTTATCGGTCAGCATTTTGGCTGGCGTGAGACCTTCCTTGCGGTATCACTGTTAGGGGTGATTGCGCTGATAAGTAGTCAACTGTTGATCCCGGCCAATATTCCCGGTCGGGCGGCCGCCAGCATTCGTGACCAGGTGAAAGTACTGACTCATCCTCGTCTGTTGCTGATTTACGCCGTTACGGCGCTGGGCTACGGCGGGGTATTCACGGCATTCACCTTCCTGGCGCCGATGATGCAGGATCTGGCGGGATTCTCCCCGGCAGCGGTAAGCTGGATCCTACTGGGTTATGGCGTATCTGTGGCTATCGGCAATATCTGGGGCGGTAAACTGGCGGATAAGCATGGCGCCGTGCCGGCGTTGAAATTTATTTTCGCCGCGCTGTTTGTTCTGCTGATGGTCTTCCAGGTGACGGCCTCCACGCAGTATGCCGCGCTGGCTACCATTCTGTTGATGGGGGGCTTTGCCTTCGGTAACGTACCGGGGTTACAGGTCTATGTGGTACAGAAAGCGGAACAGTTTACGCCCAATGCGGTAGATGTGGCGTCAGGTCTGAACATTGCAGCGTTTAACATTGGTATTGCGCTGGGTTCCGTGATTGGCGGACAAACGGTGGCGCATTACGGTTTGGCGCAGACGCCGTGGATTGGCGCCCTCATTGTTCTGGTGGCTTTCCTGCTGATGGGGGTCAGCGGACGTCTTGATAAAACTGTACGCATTGCTTTGGAGTAAATTATTGATGTAAGCGCCTACTTACAAAACAAACTGCAATTGTTCGTTGAAAGTGAGTGCTAAAATCCCTATAACAGAAGAACCAGTCCGGTTGAGGACTGGTTGACGTTACAGAGGTTTGAAAGTCAAAAGTGCGAAAAAACACCTATGCGATGCGCTATGTTGCCGGACAGCCCGCCGAGCGGATTTTGCCGCCCGGGTCGTTTGCGAGCATCGGCCAGGCATTGCCCGCCGGGGAACCGCTAAGCAGTGAAGAGCGGATCCGTATCCTCGTGTGGAATATATTCAAGCAGCAGCGAGCCGAATGGTTATCGGTGCTGAAGAACTACGGCAAAGATGCGCATCTGGTCCTGTTGCAGGAGGCGCAGACGACGCCTGAGCTGGTACAGTTTGCCACCGCTAACTATCTTGCCGCCGACCAGGTTCCCGCTTTTGTATTACCTCAGCATCCGTCTGGCGTCATGACGCTGTCTGCCGCCCACCCTGTTTACTGCTGCCCTTTACGGGAAAGAGAACCAATTTTACGTTTGGCGAAATCAGCCCTGGTGACGGTATATCCCTTGCCGGATACCCGTTTATTAATGGTAGTAAATGTTCATGCGGTAAATTTTAGTCTGGGCGTGGACGTATACAGTAAGCAGTTACTTCCGATCGGCGACCAGATTGCGCACCATAGCGGCCCTGTCATTATGGCGGGTGATTTTAATGCCTGGAGCCGCCCACGTATGAATGCGTTGTACCGCTTTGCACGTGAGATGTCGCTGCGCCAGGTGCGTTTCACTGACGATCAACGCCGTCGTGCGTTTGGACGACCGCTGGATTTTGTTTTTTATCGTGGGTTAAACGTGAATGAAGCCTCCGTACTGGTGACGCGCGCTTCCGATCACAATCCGCTACTCGTTGAATTCAGTCCCGGCAAACCTGAGCAATAAAGGTGCGTCAGGTCTGCCGTGGGGCAGGCCTCTGCGGGTGCTGCCCTCTATTTTTCTCATAACAGAAGGGCACTACCATGACAACGCATTCCCACCATGACAATGTTGAAAAGCAGTTTGGTTCACAGGCGAACGCCTATTTACATAGCGCCGTTCACGCAGCGGGTCGTGACTTAGCGCGGCTGGCGCAAAGGCTGTCTGATTTTTCCCACGCGAACGTACTGGATATGGGATGTGGGGCTGGACACGCGAGTTTTGTCGCTGCGCAACATGCCAACTCGGTCGTGGCATACGATTTATCCGCCAGCATGCTTGAGGTTGTCGCTGGAGCGGCGGAAGAAAGACATTTAAGTAATATTACTCTCCGCCAAGGCTATGCCGAAAAACTGCCCTTTGAAGATGCATCGTTTGAGGTGGTGATTAGCCGCTATTCCGCGCATCACTGGCACGACGTTGGTCAGGCATTGCGTGAGGTTTATCGTGTATTAAAACCCGGCGGCGTGCTGATTATCATGGATGTCATGTCGCCTGGACATCCTGTACGCGATATCTGGCTGCAAACGGTGGAGGCGTTACGCGACACGTCGCATGTCCGTAACTATTCCAGTGGCGAATGGCTGACGATGGTCAATAACGCGATGCTGGTAACGAATACCGTGATAACCGATCGTTTATCGCTGGAGTTTCGCTCATGGGTAACGCGGATGCGTACGCCAGCGCCGTTGGTTGAGGCGATTCGATTATATCAGGCGAGCGCCCCGGTAGAGGTGAAGCGTTATTTTGAGTTGCAGGATGACGGCTCGTTTAGCAGCGATACTATCATGCTGGAAGCGCATAAAGCGGTATAGCAATTTAAAAGGCGCCGGGGGAAGCGGCGCCTTTTGGCTTTTTCGTCGGACAATATCAGGAGTCTGGCGTGCTATTGTCCTTCACAAACAACGTAAGCTGATCGCCCGGTTGTAGATTATCCGTATCATGGTTCCAGCGCATCACATCTTTGATATTCACCCCGTGACGTCTGGCGATACTGGAAAGCGAATCGCCTTTACGGACACGATAGGTAATGCTATCGCTATTGTTTGCCAGTCGTTGCGCGCTGCTGCCAGCGCCTACGGTCAGGCTTTGCCCGATTTTCAGGCGCGAACCACGCAGGTTGTTCCACTGCTGCAAGTCCTTCGTGCTTACGCCAAGCCGCGAAGCAATACCGGAAAGTGTATCGCCAGAGCGCACCTTATAGCTACGGCTATTCAACGGCGTATTGTCGGCGATCAGTTGGGACTGAACGGCGTCAATCTCACCGGAAGCCAGCGACTCACGCAACTGCTCGGCATGCTTTTTGGGCACCATAACATATTGCGGACCGCTTACGCCTAAGGTAGACCCTTTTACACCGGCATTAAACGTCTTCAGCTTGCTGATAGACATACCCGCCATATCCGCAACCTGGGCCATTTCAACTGGACTGTTTAAACGAACTCGTGCCAGCGCTCGGCTTTCATCTGTTGTTGGCAGACGTACGCCGTAGCGTTTGCTGTTTTTGAGAATTTCACTCAATGCCAGCATCTTAGGTACGTAGAGTTTTGTTTCTCTGGGCAAAGAAAGCGACCAGAAATCCGTCGGTTTTCCACGCGCTTTGTTTGCTTTAATTGCCCGCATAACACGGCCTTCGCCGCTGTTATACGCTGCAACGGTTAACAGCCAGTCGCCGTCAAACATTTTGTTCAGACGCTGCATCATGTCTAACGCGGCGGTCGTAGAGGCTACAACATCGCGACGCGCGTCATAATTACGGGTCTGCTTTAAACCATAATTGCGCCCTGTGCTCGGTATGATCTGCCAGATGCCTGCGGCATTGGCGCCAGACGTTGCGTGAGGATCAAAAGCGCTCTCCACTATGGGTAGTAGTACCAGCTCCATAGGCATGTTACGTTTCTTAACCTGCCCCGCTATCCAGTACATATACGGCTCTGCCCGTAAAGTTACATCGTGGAGATAGCTCTTATTGCGTAAATACTTCTGTTTCTGTTCGCGAATCCGGCTATTTTCCGGAATTCCCATCTTTAGCTCGTCGCCAATGAAAGCCCACAAGTCCTGATCTGGCGCGATAGACGTTCCGTCGTCCATCCATCGTGCCTGACTCGTAAACTTTCCTGCTTCCCCTTGACCAGCTGCAGAAAGGCTCTGTGCGTGCTGTTGGACGTTGCCAGTGTTCTGAGACGTCTGGCACCCCACAAGCAGGACAGAGGCGAGTAATATCGCTTTTGCCTTCATGTGTGTGTCAATAGTTGCTTAAAAGACGACCGATCATAACGGCGAAGTTAGCGAATGACAAGTAAGAATTATCAGAACGTGTCTTTCTTTGACCTTAACCATGCAAAACGCGCTTCTGGTTGTTGCAATATTGTTTCTTTGTTTATTTCGTTAATTAAATCAATATCTTCAGTTCTTAAAAAAAGATTAATCTTACGCTCATTTTTAAGAATAACGGGTAATGTCATTTGTTTTTTTACACGTAACTCTTTAACTTTACGATAATATTCATTTATGAACGAATCGTGCGGAAGTATGCTCAATGCGAACTTAATGTTAGCTAAAGTATATTCGTGAGCGCTGCAAATGAGTGTGTCGTCAGGCAGAGAATTAATTTTCATAAGTGACTGATACATCTGTGATGGCGTGCCTTCAAACAGTCGACCACAGCCGCCAGAAAACAGCGTGTCGCCGCAGAATAAGTAAGGGTGGCTAAAGTAACAGACGTGTCCTAACGTGTGGCCCGGCGTGGCAAAAAGAGTAAATTTCTCGCCTAAAACGCGAATAGTATCGCCATCGCCAACAAGATGGGGTGCTCCCTTGTCTTGCGTTTCCGCCGGTCCATAAACCGTCATTTGCGGGAAGTGTTGCAACAGCTCCTTGACTCCGCCAACATGGTCGTGATGGTGATGCGTCAGAAAAATCGCCTCCGGCATCCACTTATGTTCAGCAATGGCCTTTAAGACGGGTGCCGCTTCGCCGGGATCAACAATCACACAGCGGCCTTCATCATTGGTCAGCACCCAGATGTAATTGTCCTGAAATGCGGGAATACTGTTAAGATTCATATATTACCTCTCAAATAATTAGCGGAAGGTTGCGATGAAACCGGCAAGGCTCTCTCAAACTGTCGTTGCGCCCGGATGTTGGGGTGAGTTGCCCTGGGGCAATTACTACCGTGAGGCGCTGGAACAGCAGCTCAATCCGTGGTTTGCAAAAATGTATGGTTTCCATTTGCTTAAAATCGGTAATTTAAGCGCAGAAATCAATTCCGAAGCGTGCGCGGTCTCCCATCAGGTGAATGTTTCATCGCAGGGGTCGCCGATGCAGGTTCTGGCCGATCCGCTACACCTTCCTTTTGCAGATAAATCCGTCGATGTTTGTCTGCTGGCGCATACTTTGCCGTGGTGTACCGACCCGCACCGTTTATTGCGGGAAGCCGACCGCGTATTGATTGATGACGGTTGGCTGGTCATCAGTGGATTTAACCCGCTGAGTTTGATGGGGTTACGTAAACTGGTACCCGTTTTACGTAAAACACCGCCCTATAATAGTCGGATGTTTACCCTTATGCGGCAACTGGACTGGCTGTCTTTACTCAATTTCGAAGTGCTACATTATAGCCGTTTTCATGTCTTACCCTGGAAAAAGCAGGGAGGGCGGCTATTAAATACGCATATCCCGGCGCTGGGCTGTTTACAGCTTATTGTGGCCCGTAAGCGGACCATCCCGCTTACGCTTAATCCGCTGCGACATAATAAAAGTAAAACCCCTATCCGCCAGACCGTTGGCGCCACCCGGCAATATCGCAAACCGGATGGCTAAGCTTCCGCCTGGTAGCCACTATCTTCCTGCGTGGGATTCATTGCCGCGGCGCGCGCCAGTTCATCACAACGCTCGTTTTCGGGATGGCCTGCATGGCCTTTGACCCATACCCATTTGATCTGATGCTGGCCTAACGCAGCATCGAGACGTTTCCAGAGATCGACATTTTTTACGGGTTTCTTTTCCGCTGTTTTCCAGCCGCGTTTCTTCCAGTTATGAATCCATTGGGTAATTCCTTGCCGCACATATTGGCTGTCGGTGCTCAATGTCACTTCGCAATGTTCTTTTAACGCTTCAAGCGCGACGATCGCCGCCATCAGTTCCATACGGTTATTGGTGGTTAGCGTGTAACCTTCACTAAACGTTTTTTCATGACCGCGATAGCGTAAGATAGCGCCATAACCACCAGGCCCTGGATTCCCCAGGCAAGAGCCATCGGTGAAAATTTCTACCTGTTTAAGCATCTCTGGTAGACTTCCTGTAATTGAAATCGATAACAAAACGCAAGTCTGACATAAATGACCGATATGAGCACTGCAATTACACGACAGATTGTCCTCGATACCGAAACCACCGGTATGAACCAGATAGGCGCGCACTATGAAGGTCACAAGATTATTGAGATCGGTGCGGTTGAGGTGATAAACCGTCGTCTGACCGGTAATAACTTCCACGTTTACCTGAAGCCGGATCGGCTGGTGGATCCGGAAGCGTTTGGCGTACACGGCATCGCCGATGAGTTTCTGCTGGATAAGCCGGTTTTTGCTGATGTGGTCGATGAGTTTCTCGATTATATCCGCGGCGCGGAGCTGGTCATCCATAACGCATCGTTCGATATCGGCTTTATGGATTATGAGTTTGGTCTGCTTAAACGCGATATTCCTAAAACCAATACTTTCTGCAAAGTTACCGACAGCCTGGCGTTGGCGCGGAAAATGTTCCCCGGCAAGCGTAACAGCCTTGATGCGCTGTGTTCGCGTTATGAGATAGATAATAGCAAACGTACTTTGCACGGCGCATTGCTCGATGCCCAGATCCTTGCTGAAGTGTATCTGGCGATGACGGGCGGGCAAACGTCCATGACGTTTGCGATGGAAGGAGAGACGCAACGGCAGCAAGGTGAAGAGACCATTCAACGAATCGTTCGCCAGGCCAGCCGGTTACGGGTCGTTTTTGCCTCTGATGAAGAGCTGGCTGCGCATGAATCGCGGCTTGATCTGGTGCAGAAAAAGGGCGGAAGTTGCCTTTGGCGGGCGTAATTTATTCCTTTTTAGGCTATAAAAATCATCCTTCGGGCGATTTTTGCAGCAACTGATTCAAAAGGTGAGAAAAAGCGTTGACGGGCGACACCGCAAACCGTAATATTCGCCTCGTTCCCAGCGGGAACATAACGGAGCGGTAGTTCAGTTGGTTAGAATACCTGCCTGTCACGCAGGGGGTCGCGGGTTCGAGTCCCGTCCGTTCCGCCAGATACAAATCTCAGGGTGTTTTTATACATCCTGTGAAGTAAAAAAACCGTATCACTGTAAAAGGGATACGGTTTTTTTTTCGTCTTCAAGAAGTTTCACCGCCTATCGTGGAATCTGACGCAAATGGGCCTACACCTGGATGACGAGCAGGATATTACAGCCACTTCTTTCACTGCCATGGTTATTTTGATCCCACTGACATTTAAGGCGCGGCCTCATGGCGGTGCTTAACCGGGATCGGGACATGTTCAGCGCAGAAGCAGACTGCGTAATGTTGATGTCACTCAGATAATCACGGACAACCGCCAGACATGCGTATCATCATTCCAGGGCATCCCACTTCTCCAGTAACTCCACCGGGATTTCATTGATCACCTCCGAGAACCGTTTTCCCACCAGTCTTTCAGCCTGGCGTAACAGTGGGATGGTCGGGCTGCTGGGTTCACTGCTCTCAAACCAGCGACGAATGCACCGCAGGCGTTCCAGCGCATCATTACGATCGCGAATTGGCCCCGGTTCAGCATTGTGTGGGAGGGATATATCGGGGGGCGCGTTGACAGGCGGCACATCCTCTGCCCGTGCCGGAACGGCATTATCCATAACCGTGCCTGCGGGGGCTGGCGCTGGCGACGGAGGGATTTCCGGCGTGGTTGTCTGTACCACGTCAGGCAGCAGCGCCAACAACTGCCGCAGGCGTGAAAAATCTGGAGCCAGATCGCCTAATGTCTCACGCGCCCACACTTGCAGGCGTTCTGCGCTTTCTTGCGCTTCGCGAAACGCCGCCAGCGGTAATGCCCCACGGGCTTCGAGGTCGGCCAGTTGCTGGCGGACGGATTCGGGAGCCAGCGCATCAGCCGGGCGGGGAGCGGATAACGCGCGCTCGACATCCCGTACCTGCAGGCGCAGGGCGGCACTGTTTGACAGCGTAATACCGCGAATGTCTGCCATCACGCCTTCGTGATCCAGCAGCGCCGCCAGGGCATTACTGCGCGCCAGCGCCGCATCTTCAATAGACTCTGCGGATGCGCCTTCGCCGGTAAGCAGCTGCGGATGGAGTGCATCAGACCAGATTACGCTCAGTTCTGCCAGTTGCGTGAGCATTTCCGCCAGTCCCTGTGCGCCAGCCTGCTGGATGCGACTGCGCAGCAGCAGGATCAACACCCGGATATCCTTACTGCGCGTGAGCAGACGGCGCGCATCACGCTCAATTTCCGGCCAGTTCACGGCTTCCGGCGTACTGACAAAATCACCATATTGCGCCTCCGCCTGGGGGGCGGCGCGGCTGAACAGCAGCAGGTACTCCGGATCGTACTCCGGATCGGGGCCGCAGGGTTGTTCCGCGCTTACTGGTTTAGTCAGGCACATATCCATATCATTACTCTCAGTGGGTTAAGCCGTGTTCAGGTTCAAAAATCATGCCGGTCACCGGACGGTCATGCATCGCTTTACCTGCCCAGGCCGTCCAGCCAAGCCGCTGCGCGCCGCCGATCACCGCAGGCGGTGCGGCATGGGGCTTCAACTGCAGCTCAATTTCCCAGCAATATTCAAAACCGATGAACGTACGCACCAGTTCTGTCAGCACGGGCAGATTGTTGCCGCCGGGCAGAAAACGCAGATAATCCTCCAGCGTGAGCGGGCCGATAATTAGCCGGAATTTGTACTGCATATCCGGTACGGCCTGGCCGATAAGCGCCCCGTTGCCCAGCACCGAAGACTGCGCGGGCGTGCCCAGACGGGTGATTTCATCGTTCGCCACCGTTATCCAGTGCAGGGCGAATTCTTTCACCGCAAAAGGTACGCTGAAATAGTGCGCCAGCGTGGCGGCCAGCCCGTCAGGATTGCGCGATTCGCGTACCAGATGGGCGGAGGCTGACAGGCGAACATGATCTGACAGCGGGCTTTCGGCGCTTTCCCGTAGATCCTGCCCGCTGAGACTGGCGATATAAAACGCAAAACGGTCGTGTTCCGGTTTGTCCAGCCCGCCACCGGCGGACTGGGCGCTGCGCCATGCCTGCCAGAACTGCGTCAGCCAGCGGTGGTGAAAAATATTGGAAAAATGAACCAGCGTCGGATCGTGACGGCTCTCTGAGCGATTTAGCGCCAGCTCGGTATAGTGCAGCGGCAACGGGCCGTTTGGCCCCCATAGTCCGAGGCTGTACAGGCTCAGGTGCAGGCGTCCATCCTGCCAGCTGACCTGGGCGATTTCCCGTGGCGCAAAGGTCATCGTCGGCGTCTGTCCCAGACGGAATTTTTCCATCCGTGGCTGCCAGATACTGCCTGCCGGAGTATCACAGAGCTGGGCATCCACGCGCCGCATCAGGTTCAGGAATCCGTAACGCCAGGGGGTTTTCTGCGCCTGGTTGAGAGCGCCGGTCATACGCTCCCCCGTTGCCCGGTTCTGACCGGCCAGGTCATGACATGCCCGCGTTGCATCGAGTGCAGCGTCATCTGCGAGAAGGTATTAATGGAAACATGGCGGGCAATATAGTGTTCCAGCACCAGACCGAACAGGTAAGGACTGATACCGGAAAATCCTTCTTCGTCCACGGTCAGTTCGCAACTGACGCCCCGGCCATAGACCAACAGGCCGGAGCCGGGCAGGCGGCGGGTCACCGGGGTGGTTTTGCAGCCAATCAGGCTGCGCACCTGGCGCGACTGCGGGCTGTCGTGAGCCGGGATAAACAGATTCAGCAGATCGCGCAGCGCCTGGCCGCCGGTGCGGTGATCCAGATCGGCCAGCGGCAGATAATTAAACGACAACTGCCGGATCAGCCGCCAGGCCATTTCGCGTTCAGCCAGCGGCGGCTGCGGCGGGCGCGGCGGTTTGATAAGACCCACGCCCGCCACCGGAATCGCCGCATCTACGGTCAGATCATCCCGGCCATTACGTGGAATAAGGCAGGGCAGATCGCGGTTAGTCACCATTGCCGTGACGGTGATATGGCGCAGATTTTCCGGGTAGGGCGCTTCATGCTGATCAACCAGCGACAGGAAGACTTCCGAGCCGGTATAAGGGGTTCGGGTGCCATAGCGGCGGGCGTTTTCTGACGAGCGGCGCGGCTCACGACGCAGTGAAAAATAACGCCCGTGGTTGCCTTCGTCATTATTACGGGTGTGATACAGCGGACGAAAAATCATCTTCCGTGTGGTTTCCGCTTCCAGGCCTTCGACTTCCTGAACAGAAAACACCTCGTAATCCAGCGGACGGGTACGATCCACCACCAGATGCTGTTCCGTCACGCTGTGAGTGACTTCAATCCGGGTGGTGGTGCGAGGAAACAGGTTGATCACCGGCGTACAGAACAGGCTGAACTGTGCAGCGTCCGTCTGATGAATCAGCCAGTCCGGCGGCAGGCGGTTAAGCAGTATGACAATTTCCGCCACATTGCCCTGCACCTTTTGTAACCCGGCAGACAATCCGGTCGGGGTGAAGAAGTAAAACCGTTCCGGACAGGCGAAAAATTCATGCAGCAGATTATGGCCGTGAAACACGTTCCAGGCGAGCGGTAGCAGCCCCTGCCCTGGCTCCAGCCCTTCGTGCGCCACCGGGTGTTGAAGATTCACATTCAGTTCGCCGTCAAAGTGACCGGGTTCACCGGCCAGTGTGGCGACGGCGCTGGTATGCAGCAGCTCAAACAGGTGTGACGCAATGCGTTCTTCGCCGCAGAGGTAAAAGGGCAGCCGTGCCGGACCGGCCAGCTCGCTGAAAGTCAGTTCCCCGAAGGTTCGCAGGGTGATGCGCAATGCCCCGGCGACATGAATATTAGGCGGCAGATAACGGTGCAGGGCGGGCATATCCGGCGGCGCGGCGGTCAGGCGTACCTCCTCGATGGACAGCGGCCACAGCGTGACGTCCTGGCTGCTGCGAAACTGGCAGGCGGTATTTTCGCCTTCCGGGATGGGGGAAACGAACGCGGTATCGCGCGGCACGGTGACCCCTTTCGCCAGGTCGCCTTCCTGCGTATCGGGATACAGCTTTACCACTGCCATCGATGGCGTGGGGGTGACGTAATTGGGGCTGACGACTTCCAGTAACCGCTGTGTGAAGCGGGGAAACTCGGCGTCAATTTTTAGCTGAGTGCGGGCGCTCAGAAAGCTGAACGCCTCGATCATGCGTTCCACATACGGGTCGGCAATATCGGTTCCCTGCATCCCCAGCCGCGCAGCAATTTTGGGATGGAGGGTGGCGAACTCAGCACCGGTCTCCCGCAGGTAGCTCAGTTCGCGGTTGTAATACTCCAGTAGCCGTGGATCCATGAATAATGCCCTGTATTAAAAGAACGTAATGCGGCTCAGCTCCATATCCAGCGCGCTGCGTACCAGAAACTCCGTGGGATACGGCTGCGTCAGAATTTGTCCGCGAATTTCAAACTGTAGCGTGTTATAGCTACCCTGCCGGGTTTTATCGAGCAAGGGCGTGACCCTGAGTGTGGCGGCGTTCAGCCGGGGTTCGAAACGGATAATGGCGCGCCGGATCGCCTCGCTGATATCGTCCCACTTATGCTCATACATAAAGCTGCCCGCCAGCGGCGGCAGGCCATAGTTGAGCACTGACGCCGCCGCCTGCGGATAGCGCCGGGCGTCGATGTCACCTTCGTGGCTAATGGTATTGAGCAAAAAGGAGAGATCCCGACGAATGATCTCCTTCAGTTGTACCGGCGTGACGCTGATATCCCGGTCAATTTTCTGATACGGAGCATTGTCACACAGCCGATCAAATAGGGTGGGCAGCAGGTGGTTAGCGGGTGTAAAACGAGACGTGCTCATGCGCCATCGTTTTCCTGAGCATGAAAGGTACAATGGGCCATGTCCAGCAGGCTGATATCGCCGTGGCTGGTCAGCCACACTTTCTGCCCCAGCGCCCGCACGGTGGTTTCGCCGGGGCCGTCCTGCCAGGCGGTTTCCCGGCACAGACGCAGGGCGTCAGATGCACTTTCCGAACCGCTGTAACGGGTAAAGAGCCAGGCGCCGTGCGTATCGCCATTCATCAGGGTAATATTAATGGGTTTCCACAGCAGATCGGTCAGGCGCGTCGGTTGCGGCGATTCCAGCGAGCGTATTTGCAAAAACGGTAGCCAGATATACACGCCGCCGGTGACCAGCTCAAGTACCGGGCCAAGGCGGGAATCGCTGTCGCTCGCCCAGTCAAATGCGCCGCCGTTCCACTGCCCGCCCGTGTCTGTTATGGCTTCCAGTGCGGTATTACGGTGTTTATCAGCCTCACCGGTATCGTCATGACAGGCGAGTGCCGCCAGCAGTGACTCCACCCAAACGGGCTGCGGCAGAAGAAAACCGGGTCGTTGTTCACCCTGAAAAACGGTGTGGCGGAACATTTCGCAGCGAACCAGCTCCCGGTACAGCCGGGCCTCCTGGGTATAATTGGCCTCCATCCTGGCGCATAGCTGAAGCTGGTGTAGCGCCCGCGACCAGTCTCCGGCCACACACAGCAACTGAAACAGGCTGTGGCGGCAGAGTGCTTTCGCCGGATTTTCCCGAACCTGCTGCTCCGCCATCTGAATCCCCTCCGCAATAGAGTATTCCTGTATCAGCGCGGACAGGGTAGCAGGAAGCGTGTCAGTTTTTTTCATGGGCGGTATTTCCATTTTTCTGTGTCGGAGTGATTCGGTAGTGGCTGTCGATGCCAATAATACGATGCTCGCGGCGGGTCAGATCGGGCAGTATCTCGCTATGTGCGGTTTTCCCCGCCTGTTCCGGCGAGAGCAGTTGCAGGATATCGGGCATTGATTCCATCGCCAGCCAGTGCATTTCACCCTCACCGGTCGTGTCCAGCGTATCCAGAATGGCATCAATACCGGGCGCGCCTGCCACCATATCCTGTAACGTGTCGGTGTCGCCCTTTTTATCGTATAACGACGTCAAATCCTGGGTGACAGCGTCTTCATTTCGGGGAAACGGTTTAGGACGGAGGGGCTTTTCCTGCCCGGAGGGCCGCAATGCCTGCTGATATTCCTGGTAAAGCTGGTGTAGCGTGCTATCCGCTTCATGGCCGGTGTAAGAGGATGCGGTTTCCCGGACGGGAATAATATCGAACGGATTCTGCGGATTGAGCTGTTGTTGTTTAAACCAGTCCAGATCCAGGTACTCAGCAACGGATTCAGATGACTGAACCAACTGAGGAAACGAAACATCGGGACGGGACTCATCATTGGTGCGGGCAAGGCACCAGGATGACAGACCCCATTCAATCGTATCTCCATCATTCAGCCGCATACGGTGATGAGGTTCCATCACCTGCTCATTGACGGCACAGCACAGTTCATCAGAGTGATTAACAATCCACCACGCCTCTTCGTGGCGAACAAGACTGAGCGCGATATCGTCTTTCCCATGTTGCTCAAAAAGCGGAATGTAGGGGGCGGCGGCAGTAAATACGATGTATGTCCCTGCGGGATACTGTGCGTTATCCGTTATACCCTGCGACTGTATTTTCCGTAATTCCCACATGTCTTGTTTCATTATGTCCCTTAAATGTATTTATTTTTCTGGAGGAAACGTTTAGGGAGTTTTAATTCATAAATAATTTTAACTAAATTCATAGGGAGTCATTATTGATGACACCCTTTTTATTATTTTCGTCGTGAATGCATTGTTGTATGCATAGATGTCTTTTTTGAAATATTATTTCTTTTAATTCTGCAATTGCGATTTTTATCTTGCTGTTCATTGATTATTTAATATTAACGGCTTGGTTGCTAATTAGTCCCTGATCTGTATCATTGTTTTGTTTCGATATTTTTTCGAGGCTATCAATAAAGAATTGTTTATATATTTATATGCATTGATGCATTATTTTTATGAATTTTTATGTCACAAGGCATAACACATGGAAACTCCTGTTTCACGCAGTGCGTTGTATGGAAAACTGGCCGGCCCACTATTCCGGTCGCTGGAATCGGCAACGGCATTTTGCAAACTACGCTCTAATCCCTGGGTTGAGCTGACTCACTGGCTGCACCAGTTAACACAGCAGCCCGATAACGATATTCTCCACGTTCTTCGGCATTACCAGATCCCTCTTTCTGATGTGGAGAAAGCGTTACTCCGGCAACTGGATATGCTGCCCGCCGGGGCCAGCGCCATTAGTGATTTTTCTCACCATATCGATCTCAGCGTTGAAAAGGCCTGGATGCTGGCGAGCGTCCGTTACGGCGATAACAAAATTCGCAGCGGCTGGTTGCTGCTGGCCTTGTTGACCACGCCAGAACTGCGTCGGGTACTGAGCAGTATCTGCGCGCCGCTGGCCACGCTTCCGGTTGATGAACTGACGGAAATACTGCCCTCGTTGATCGAAACATCGCCGGAAGCGCAGGAGCGCCCTTACGACGGCTCCGGCCTGGCATCAGCCATTCCCGGTGAAAGCAGTCAGGCGATTCCCAACGGCGGGCAGGACGGTAAATCCGCGCTGGCAAAATACTGTCAGGACATGACGGCACAGGCGCGCGACGGCAAAATCGACCCGGTGACGGGGCGTGAGCATGAAATCCGCACCATGACGGATATTCTGCTGCGCCGTCGCCAGAATAATCCACTACTGACTGGTGAGGCGGGCGTCGGAAAGACGGCGGTCGTCGAAGGTTTTGCCCTCGCGATTGCGCAGGGGGAAGTGCCGCCCGCGCTGCGGGAAGTACGGCTGCTGGCGCTGGACGTTGGCGCTCTGTTGGCCGGAGCCAGCATGAAAGGCGAGTTTGAATCGCGTCTGAAAGGGTTACTGGAAGAGGCCGGGCGCTCGCCGCAGCCGGTTATTCTGTTTGTCGATGAAGTTCACACTCTGGTGGGCGCGGGCGGCGCATCCGGCACGGGCGATGCCGCTAACCTGCTGAAACCGGCGCTGGCGCGCGGCACCCTGCGGACTATCGGCGCCACCACCTGGAGCGAATACAAGCGCCATATTGAGAAAGATCCGGCGCTGACCCGGCGTTTTCAGGTGTTGCAGATTGCCGAACCGGAAGAGATCCCCGCAATGGAAATGGTGCGTGGTCTGGTGGATACGCTGGAAAAACACCATAACGTACTGATTCTGGATGAGGCGGTACGTGCGGCGGTACAGCTTTCTCACCGCTACATTCCCGCCCGGCAGTTGCCGGATAAGGCTATCAGCCTGCTGGATACCGCCGCGGCCCGCGTGGCGCTGACGCTGCACACGCCGCCTGCCAGCGTACAGTTCCTGCGCCAGCAGCTAAAAGCGGCGGAAATGGAACGGTCGCTGTTGCAGAAGCAGGAAAAAATGGGGATTCAGTCAGATGAGCGGCGCGATGCGCTGACGGCGCGAATTTTCTCGCTCAACAATGAACTGACTGCATCCGAATCTCGCTGGCAGCGGGAGCTGGAACTGGTACATACGTTGCAGGAACTGCGTGTCGCAGAGTCTGATGCTGATGACAAAACCACGCTGCAACAGGCCGAAACGGCGCTAAGGGAGTGGCAGGGCGACGCGCCGGTGGTGTTCCCGGAAGTCAGCGCGGCGGTTGTCGCGGCGATTGTCGCCGACTGGACCGGTATTCCTGCCGGGCGCATGGTGAAAGATGAGGCCAGCCAGGTGCTGGAACTGCCTGCCCGACTGGCGCAACGCGTTACCGGGCAAGACGGCGCGCTGGCGCAGATTGGTGAACGTATTCAGACCGCCAGGGCGGGACTGGGCGATCCACGCAAACCGGTGGGCGTGTTTATGCTGGCCGGGCCGTCCGGTGTCGGTAAAACCGAAACCGCGCTGGCGCTGGCGGAGGCTATCTACGGCGGTGAGCAGAACCTGGTAACCATCAATATGAGCGAGTTCCAGGAGGCTCACACCGTTTCCACGCTGAAAGGCGCGCCCCCCGGCTATGTGGGCTATGGCGAGGGTGGTGTGCTGACGGAAGCAGTGCGTCGCCACCCCTGGAGTGTAGTGCTGCTCGACGAGATCGAAAAAGCGCACCATGACGTCCACGAACTCTTCTATCAGGTGTTTGACAAGGGTGGGATGGAGGACGGCGAGGGTACACATGTCGATTTCAAAAACACCACGCTATTACTCACCACCAACGTGGGTTCCGACCTCATCAGCCAGATGTGTGAAGATCCGGCTTTAATGCCCGACGCTACGGGGCTTAAAGAGGCGCTAATGCCGGAATTACGCAAGCATTTCCCGGCGGCATTTCTGGGCCGCGTGACGGTGATCCCTTACCTGCCGCTGGACGAAACGTCGCGTGGCGTGATTGCCCATCTGCACCTTGACCGGCTGGTGGCGCGGATGAGTGAACAGCACGGCGTGACGCTGACGTATAGCGAGGAACTGGTCGCACATATTGTGGCGTGCTGTCCAATGCATGAAACGGGCGCGCGGTTGCTGATTGGCTACATCGAACAGCACATCCTGCCGCAACTGTCGCGCTACTGGTTGCAGGCCATGACGGAAAAAGCCGCTATCAGGCAAATTGATATCGGCGTTAATGGTGATGAGCAGATTGTTTTTGAGATCGTTTGCTGAAACCGGCCGTTCGAAGTGTCCGTAGTGCGATTTTAAAAACTGTACCGGTATACCGCTCCCCTTGCGGCAACCAGTTGACTAAAAAGGAAATGAAGGATTATGGCTATCAACAATAGCGCGCAGAAATTCATCGCGCGCAACCGCGCGCCGCGCGTGCAGATTGAATATGACGTAGAGATTTACGGCTCTGAGAAAAAAATCGAGCTGCCGTTCGTGATGGCGGTGCTGGCCGATCTGGCCGGGAAACCGCGTGAAGAACTGCCGCCGGTGACGGATCGCAAATTCCTCGATATTGATATTGATAACTTCAATGAGCGCATGAAAGCCATTGCGCCGCGCGTGGCGTTCGCTGTGCCGAATACGCTGACGGGTGAAGGTCAGTTGATGGTCGATATCACGCTGGAAAATATGGACGACTTTTCGCCGGCACAGATTGCCCGCAAGGTGGACGCCCTGAACCAGTTACTGGAAGCCCGCACTCAACTGGCGAACCTCCAGACCTACATGGATGGCAAGGCCGGGGCGGAAAATCTGGTCAATAAACTGTTGCAGGACCCGACTCTGCTGAAAACGCTGGCGAATGCGCCGAAATCGGCCGCTACCCAGCAAGGTGTGTCAGCGGATAATGAATCAGCGGAATAATGTCGAATTTTTAAGGAATTTTCATGGCAAACAGTAATATGCAGGCAACCGACGCGGTTGCTCAGGATACCGTCTCCGCATCCGGTGAATTTGATGCGTTGCTGAATCAGGCCTTCCGACCCAAGACTACCCAGGCGGCAAAAGCCGTGGAAGCCGCGGTGCAGACGCTGGCGCAACAGGCGCTGGCGAACACGATCACCGTCAGCGATGACGCCTATAAAAGCATCAGCGCTATTATTGCGCAGATCGACTTTAAACTGACCGAACAGATCAAACTGATCCTGCAACATCCCGACTGGCAGAAGCTGGAATCCTCGTGGCGCGGTATGGAGCATCTGGTTTACAACACCGAGACCGACGAAAAGCTGAAAATTCGCTTCATGAATCTGTCAAAAGATGAATTGCGGCGCAACATGAAGCGTTACAAGGGCATCGCCTGGGATCAAAGCCCGATGTTCAAGAAACTGTATGAAGCTGAATACGGCCAGTTAGGCGGCGAACCTTATGGCTGTATCATTGCGGATTACTACTTCGACCATACACCACCCGATGTGGATCTGCTTGGCTCTATCGCCAAAGTCGCCGCGTCGGCCCATGCGCCGTTTATTGCCGGGGCTTCCCCCTCGGTACTGCAAATGGACTCCTGGCAGGAGCTGGCGAATCCCCGCGACCTGACCAAAATCGTCACCCAGAACCTGGAATATGCGCCGTGGAACTCGCTGCGGGCTAGCGAAGACTCCCGTTATATTGGCCTGACGATGCCGCGTTTTCTTGCCCGCCTGCCGTATGGCGCAAAAACCAACCCGGTGGACGAGTTTGATTTTGAAGAAGATGCGGATGGTTCTGACCATACCAAATACGTCTGGAGCAACGCGGCCTACGCGATGGGCGTAAACATCAACCGTTCCTTCAAACACTACGGCTGGTGTACGTTGATTCGCGGTGTGGAATCAGGCGGTGCGGTGGAAAATCTTCCCTGCCATACCTTCCCGACTGACGATGGCGGCGTGGACATGAAATGCCCGACCGAAATTGCCATCTCTGACCGCCGCGAGGCTGAACTGGCGAAAAACGGTTTTATCCCGTTGATCCACCGTAAAAACTCAGACTATGCCGCCTTTATCGGCGCACAATCGCTGCAAAAACCACAGGAATACTACGATCCGGACGCGACGGCCAACGCCAACCTGTCCGCCCGTCTGCCGTACCTGTTCGCCTGCTCGCGCTTCGCTCACTTCCTCAAATGTATCGTCCGCGACAAAATCGGTTCCTTTAAAGAGCGTGAGGATATGCAGCGCTGGCTAAATGAATGGATTATGAATTACGTCGACGCCGATCCGGTGAACTCCTCGCAAGAAACTAAAGCCCGTCGTCCGCTGGCTGCCGCTGAAGTAGTGGTGGAAGAGGTGGAAGGCAATCCAGGTTATTACGACGCGAAATTCTTCCTGCGTCCGCATTTCCAGCTTGAAGGGCTGACGGGATCGCTGCGCCTGGTGACAAAACTGCCGTCAGTGAAGCAGGGCAATGCCTGATGCATTTATTTTGTGAATGTTTAAGCGAGTGAAGTCAGAGAAGATAGAGAATATAAAGAGGGATATATGGCATATATTTACGGTTTGGTTGATTCGTTGCAAGGGAAAGATCAGGTCGGTGATGGGGAGTGTGTGGCTTTAGTCAAGCAATATGCACATTTGGGGGTTACAGGAACCTGGAAGCAAGGGCGGAAGGTTTTTGGGGATAAGTCGATCCCCAGGGGGACAGCAATCGCAACTTTTGTTAATGGTAAATACCCAACTGGTGACGCTGTGCATAAACATGCGGCTTTCTATCTTGAACAGGATTCTAACTATATTTATGTTATGGATCAGTGGAAAAAGAAGAAAAAAATCTCGTCCCGCTCACTTTCTCGTAAAGGTGGGATACGTAGTGATGGCACATATCCGGATGCCAGTAACAATGCCGAAGCTTTTTATATTATTGAGTAGGAAATACATATTATGACCATAAGCTCAACTTTTCATCTGTTACCTGGTATTGTTCTGCTCTTTTCACAATATGCTGTGGCTTGGGAAGTTAGTTGTCCGGCTGTTATTGATACTCAGTCTTCTGCTGTGAGCCTGAAGTCTGATGTCCCAGCGCCGTGGCAGCTTTCTCCCCGATATATGTCGCGTTTATGGTTAAGTAGTATTGGGGTAACGCAGGGTAAACCTGAAAACCTGATGGATCTCAAACCAGAGACTAAAAAAGTAAACGGTGAAAATTGGTCTGTATGGGAAACAGAACGTGTTAGCGATAAAGAAACCGATCGCTATTGGGTTTCGTGCATTTATGGTCATGAACAGATATGGTTGACGCAACCAATACCTGCTTCTTCTACTCGCTGTAAGACCCGTGATTTTGAGGGGTCGCCAGAAGACCAGTCTGTATCTTTTATCTGTAATTAGCAATTTGAGACGTGAAAATTTCAGTACAGGTTATAGTTTTTATTATCGGAAGTTATGAGGTATTATTTATATCCATTAAATAACGCGAACTCATAAAATAACTAAATACATTATCGGTACCGGAAAAATATACAGTCTTCTGTTCTCCTGAAATTATTGGAGAGGGATTCTGTACGGCAATGATTTATCTATAAACAAAGATGTAGATAAAATCAGATTAATTTTAAGTAAAACTTAATAAGGATATAAAAATGGCTTATGACATTTTTTTGAAAATTGACGGCATTGACGGCGAGTCAATGGATGATAAACACAAAAATGAAATCGAGGTGCTGGGCTGGCGCTGGAATATTCATCAGGAATCCACCATGCACGCCGGTAGCGGCCTCGGCTCCGGTAAGGTCTCCGTCACTAATCTGGAATTCGAGCATTATATCGATCGCGCCAGCCCGAACCTGTTCAAATACTGCGCCTCCGGCAAGCACATTCCGCAGGCCATTCTGGTTATGCGTAAGGCTGGCGGCAACCCGCTGGAGTACCTCAAGTACACCTTTACCGATCTGATCGTTGCGGTCGTTTCACCTAGCGGTAACAGAGAAGGCGAAATCGCGTCTCGCGAGCGAATTGAGCTCTCCTTCAGCACCGTGAAACAGGAATACGTGGTGCAGAACCAGCAGGGCGGCAGCGGCGGCACCATTACCGCAGGCTACGACTTCAAGGCCAACAAAGAAATTTAACGGTTGTTTT
>NZ_JBKFSV010000026.1:0-11609 GCF_046569445.1 Salmonella sp. 741265050_HSA
GGCCACCAAATTTTAGCTTTAAAATCATATAATTAAGCCACTCTAAAGAGTGGCTTTTTTGTTACCTCATTTTCGAGTGGCGATAAAATGGCGGTGGATTTTTTACCGCCACTTTACTGAGGGCATAAAAAAACCCGCACGCGGCGGGCATTTAACGAAAATTTATCAGAGCCACAATGGTCGCTGACCACCAACAGTCGGGTGCGGCGGTGCCGGGTCGATGGATCCCGGAGTAACAATAAAGCGTTCTATCGTTTCCATTGTCATAAACGTACAACTGCAGTTGATATTCTGGCACTGGTGGTAGCGCTCTTTCGTATTTTCGGTTAGATAGCGGCTTGTTCGCGCATGTGCGGCATGATGGCACTTCGGACAATGAAACATAACCCACCTCTCATTCTCAATTCGTGAACCAATAATAATCACTAATTCACTTTTTGTGAATACATTTTATTCATCATCCGATTCCGCACTGTACTCCACATCAGAGAGTTTAACCTCAAGCTCTAAGCCCGTCGTGAAGCCACTATTATTCATATTGTGAGTCACCTTACTGATTAACCAAGATTGCTCGTCTATGACGCGCTTAAAGCCTGACACGCGCACCGGTGTCTCAGGGAATAAATCAGCCCTACCAAGCGCCAGCGTAATTGAAAACTCCGCAACGCCTCGCTGCAGCTTATCCCACTTAGCCTGAGCGGCGCGCATCGCCTGCGTTCTGGAAGCGTAGACCGTCGTCAGTGCCAGCACGTTATCTGCCTCACCGACCATATACTCACCTTCACGAGCCTCCGGCTCTTTTCTGGACTTCGTCTTTTTGCTGACCGGCTTTGCTTTCGGGTGTTCCAGTGCGCGAAGGTGCTTCTCTTTTGGCTGGCGTTTCAGCGTCACTTTCTGTTTTTGCGGCTTCGGGTCTTTGGTGTGCAACCATTTAGCTGTTACACCGGTATAAGCTCCGCGGTCGGCAATGGCAAACTGATGACGGTCGCCGTCACTGCGGGTCAGCGTCATTTGTGGAATGGGCTTACCGCTGGCCGTCAGCGCACTACCGGCTTTCAGAAACAGTAGTTTTCCCGCTTTAACCGATACAGTCGCTCCGTTTCGGTCAGCCAGCCGGGTAAGAAATACCGCGTCGGATTCCTGCGACTGGTCGATATGCGGTACCGGGATTTGTTTCAGCGAATCCGCGACGCTGGCCGTCAGTTTGTTACGCTTTGCAATGGTGCTGACCAGCTCACCGAGGGTGGTATCGTGCCATGATTCTTCACGTCGTGAATTGAGCGTTCCGCGAAAGTCTGCACTACGCGCCCGGATGGTCAGGGTATCAGGCGCGCCCCGGTGCTCAATCTCATCGACCGTAAAATCACCTTTATTCAATAGCGCCGAACCCTGCCAGCCAAGCCACAGCGTCAGCACCGCCCCGCGCAGGGGTAACTCGACTTTTCCGTCGGTATCGTCGAGCTCAATGTCGAGCTGGTCAGCCTCAAAACCCCGGTTGTCGGTCATGGTGAGAGAAATCAGCCGGTCACTAAAATTGCTGGTAATGTCCTGGCTGTTCAGCGTTAGCATAAATGCCGGTGCAAGACTGGCACCGGCGTCAATGGTCATGCCCGTAATCATGTGGTCAGCCCTCCGAGCGCACCCTGCAGCTTATCGGTCAGATTACCGGCAGAGCCGAGAAGCTCGCTCGCCTGTTTATTCAGGTCGCCAAACATTGCCGTCAGTGATTCATCGACCCGTTTTAGCGAAAGCGTGAAATCAATCTTTCTTGCCGCGCCATCGCTGAAAAACTCGGCGTGCGTGGTCGACACCTTATCGATGATATACATCCCGAGGATTTTGCCAGTCCCCTCAATCAGCGGCCACGCCCTGCCCTCATCGGCCATCAGTTCCACAGCCAGCAGGGATATATGACCGCCGGTAATGGCAGGGTAAAGTGTACCGGCAAGCTGTATTGAGGTTTCCCCCTCGCCGAGAAACTGATATGCAGGCGGTTTACCTACCCGGTCATTAGACGCCCAGCGGTAATCTTTCGAATGCTGCATTGACTGATAAGGCAGAGTACGGAGTTCAAAAACAAACATTCCCAGCGCAAGCATCATCGTTTTATCCTTCCTCAGAAATCGTGGGTCATACTGGCACGCTGGCGCGCACGTTTATCACGTTCAATCTGTTCGAGCGTGTCGCGTAATTGGCGGTCAAGCTGATGCCCCGGCGCAACACCACCCGGCAGAGTGATGTTGTATTCTCTTTTGCTCTGGTCAATGTAAGAGCGCCCCGCCGGTGCGGTAACGGGCTGATAAGCCTGATAGCCGCCATATGTGCTGGTTGCCGGGATATAGGAATTACCCTGCATGGCGGCGTTGGTTCTGGCGGCGGCCTGGTCGATGTTGCCTGACTCTTTGTTGATAATGCCGAGCTTTTCGAGAAGCCAGTCGACACCGCTGCGCAGCTTGTTAAAAACATTGAGCGGAGCCATCAAGGCCGAAGCCAGTGCCTGACCAAATATAACGCCGACATTTTTGCAGCTATCGAGCGTCTCCTGTGTGGCCTTCACCGGTGCAATCAGGTCTTTAAACCATTGCCAGACTCCGCGCAGCTTCTCACCGAGTCCGTCAAAAATGGGTGCCAGTGGCGTAAATATTTCCCCGACCGGAGCAAAAGCACTCATGATGCCCTCAATCACCCCCGAGAAAAATGCGCTGATGGGCTCCCAGTATTTACGGATGAGTAGCGCACCAGCCACAATCGCCGCCCCCACAGCCATAATCGGCCAGGTAATCGCACCGAGAGCTGTCACAATGGCGCTGCCGGAAACAGTAAAGACCGTACCCATAACGCCAGCAGCGGCAATGATGGCGTTAATCCCCATAACTACCGGCCACGCCACAAGACCAATGCCGCCGATGATGCCAATCAGAGCAAGTGCGCCACCGGCAATAATGCCGATAGTTTCCGCGAGTCCCTTATTTTTCTGGATCCAGTCGTCGAGCTTTAACACGTATTGCGTGGCTGTTTGGGTGAGTTTACGCAACGAGCCCTCTTGCTGGTCAAAAAGGTCGGTACCGATTGCCTCATAAGCAGACTGGAACTCTTTAAAGTCGCCGCCGAGGTTATCCTGCATAACCTTAACCAGTTCCTCGGTTTTGCCGTCTGACGCTTTCAACGCGGCGGTTAGCTGGTCGAGCTTGCCGCTGGCCGCTGCCGCCATCAGCACATTAGCCGATGAGCTGGCTTCCTCACCGAATATCGTTTTCATGTATTCGGCTTGCTGCCCGGTTCCAAGATTGTTGCGCTTAAAGCTGGCCTGCATTTCTTTCAGGATGGTAAATATCGGGCGCGTATTGCCTTTGCTGTCTGAGGTTTTGACGCCCAGCTCTTTGAGGGCATCCCATGCTTTGCCGGTTGGAGCCTGCAGGCGACTTAATACTGCACGGCTTCCGGTACCGGCCATCGAGCCTGTAATTTTTGCATCATGCAGAGCGCCCACCATTGCAGCGGTTTCTTCAATACTGACACCGGCGTTTTTTGCCACCGGCGCGGCATAGGTCATTGCATCACTGAGGCCGTCAAAGTCGGCGGCGGTTTTGTTCATCACCGTCGACAACACGTCGCCGATGTGTGCCACCTTGTCATTTGAGAGCTGGAAAGCGGATTTCATCCCCATCAGTAACGCGGCGTTTTCTTCCATTGTGCGACGGTTAGCAAGCGCCATATTCAGAGTGACTGGCGTTGTTGCCTGAATCGCGGCGGCATCACCACCACCTTTTGCAATGATAATCTGCGCACTGGCAGCATCGTCAGCAGAGGCGGCAGTATTGTCGCCGAGCTGGCGCGCCTGTTTGCGCAGCGCCTGCATTTCTGGCGACTGCTTTTCGACCCCGAGCACAGCCTGCAGCTCGGAATTTTTCTGCGCAAAGTCATAACCGGGCATCAGCAATTTAACCCCGGCCATCGTTCCCGCTGTCGCAATACCTACCCCGGCAGCGCCTGCTGCGGCCATGTTACCGGCAAGCTCTTTACCTGATTTATATCGTTCTTTCACCCGGCTTAATTTCGCCTGCTGCGCACTGACGCGCGCCAGTGCATCACGCTGGCGGTTAAGCTGCGCCGTCGTTTCGCTGATGGAAGTTTTGAGTCGACGCTCATCGGCAGACAGGGTACGGGTATTAATACCAGCCTGCATCAGCTCGGAGCGCTGGCGCTGTACCGATGTTCTCAGGCTGTTATATTTCGTCTGCAGCTCAGAGGCGGCACGCTTTGCCGCGTCGAGCGCCTGCGCCTGCGCGCGGGTCGGACTGGTGGTGTTTTTAAACTGCACAGCCAGCTCACCGGCTTCACGCTTCGCCTTGTCAAGCGCCTGACCAGTTACGGCCAGTTGCGCGCTTGCCTTACGAAAGCCGTCGATTTTCGACGCCTGACCGTTCAGGTCGCGCAGACCCTTTTGCGTGTTGCGAATATCACCCGACAGGATTTTACTCGCGGTCTGGATAGATTTAAGCGGTCGGGTCGCCTGGTCGACCGCTTTCAGCAATACCTCAAGCCTCAGGTTATTACTCATTGTGGTTTCCGCTACGCTGCAGCGCCTTTTCGCGCCATGTGATGAGCTCGCTCAGGCTCAGGGAACAGAGTTCTGATGGCGGCCAGTGGAATATCACTGCGATATCCGCCATCAGGTCATCAGTCGACAGGTCTGGCGGGAAGTCTATTCCGCCGAAGCCGGTGACAAAAAACCAATCACCTTAGCGGCCAGCGACAACATATCGGGCAGGTTCATCGCGGTAAGCTCCTGCGCGGTGAGCGCGGGGTAGGTCATGCGGGGCAGCACCTTAATCAGGGCGTCGACTTCGGACTGCGCCACCGCTGCCAGACTGACGCCGCGCAGGGTACCGGCGTTCGGCTCAATCAGGGTGACTTTATCAATCGTCTGACCGGCGCGCTTAATTGGTTTGTCCAGGGTCACGACATTCGGATTCACGGTGTCAATTTCATTGCCAGCCGTATCAATAAATTCAGCGGTTTTACGTGGTGCTTTTGCCATGATGTTTTTCTCTGTTCTGAATGGGGTTAATAACCGGCCAGCAGTGCTGACCGGTCAGGGAATTACAGCCCGATTGCGCGGCGGTGCTGCTCCAGACGGTCGACGCCGTTCACCTTCTCAATCATGTTGACGGTGTCGATTTCGATGACGTCGCTGCCATCAATCGTGAGGCGGTAGTAGGTGCAGACAGTCGACAGTTTGGTCGAGGTGTTTTCACCCTGCTTATTCTCGCCGCCGTCGATTTCTTTATGACGGCCACGCATGACCACCTCGACCGCCACGATTTCGCCGGTGTCGTCGCGCTGGTAAGAACCGGCAAAACGCAGCGGCACAGCATCAGTACCCGGGGCGGCGTACTGCGCCCACAGCGCCACATCAGGCAGGCCACCGACAGACCATTCGACGGTGAGCGCATCATCGTCGAGGCCGAGGTCAATCGCTGCCGCGCCATTCATACCGCCGCCGCGATAGTTTTCGAGCTTGCGGGTCAGTTTCGGCAGCGTCACGGATTCAACAACACCCATGTAGCTGAGGCCGTCATTGAACATATTCAGATATTTGAGTTTACGGGGTAGTGCCATGTTATTTCAGGCTCCTTAGCTGTTGACCGATTCAGCCAGATTCACCAGATATTTATCGGTGATACGCTGGCGCAGGGTCAGGCTCTCCAGTGGCGGAACCGGTGTATAGTCGTAGTCGATATACAGTTTCCCGGCCTTGAGGGTTTCCTTGTCGTTCGATTCCTCATCGAACCAGCATTTACCCTCCACGATGTAGCCGTTTGATTTCAGCTCGCGGAATTTGGCGTTAATGCCGTCAACAATGTCACGAATGAGCGTGGCGGTAATGGGCTTGTCGACCGCCCACATGTGCGCCTCCGCCATCGTGTCGGCCAGTACCTGCGCGGTGCGGGTGTAGTTCTCAAACAGAAAAAGCGGGTCATCCGAGCAGGTGCGGTTACCCCAGAAGCGGAAACCGTCCTTGCGTACCAGCGTTGTAACCCCGGCCTCGTTGAGCAGGTCAGCATCGGTGCCGGATGCCTGCAAATCCCAGAACACTGAGGCGCTGATGCCGGTAACGCCCTGTACACCAACGTTAGACAGGGTTTTGTGCCAGCCGACAGTCTGGTCGATGTAAGCACGCAGGCCGAGTGCACGCGCAGTGGCGTAAGCCGTTGCGGTGGTATTTTTGACGGTGTCCCACGCGAGGAAATCAGGCCAGATAACCATCAGCTCGCGCTGGCTGAAATTTTTACGATATTCCATCGCTTCGGAAATAGTCTTACATCCCCACGCGCTGACGTAAGCAAATGCACGTAACTTAATGGCAGCCGACGCAAGCGCGACCACGACCTCTTTAGTATCCAGCCCCGGCACCCCAAGAATACGCGGCTTGACGCCGGTGACGGCCTGAGCAGTCAGGAGAGCCTTGATACCGGTGTATTTACCGTTCTCATCCGTACCTCCGATAATGTTGGAAACAGTCTGTGCGAGCGCAGCTTCCTCGTCATCGCCGGTTCCATCCTCAACACGTACAACAACAGTGACGGGTTTTGACTGGTCTGCGATGGCCTGCAGTGATGCAGCCAGCGTGCCTTTTTTACCGGCTTTCGCAATGGCGCTTTGCACATTGGTAATCAGCACCGGCTCATTGAGGGGAAACAGCGTGGCATCTGCATCACTGGCTGTACAGACCATGCCAACGACTGCAGTCGCTACTGTGGAAATGACACGCGTACCGTCATTAATTTCGATGACCTGCGTGCCGTGGTGAAAATCACTCATCCGGTTAACTCCGTGGTTAAGGGGTGAGTATATTTTCAGGTCAGTACACAAGAGGGGGCTATTTGTACCGGCTGTCAGGTTGATGGCACAACGACAGGAAAAAGAAAAGGCGGGTAATAAACCCACCTGAATATTTAGCGTGGTATATCCGGCCAGTCAGGCGCAGATGTATCCACCCGGTTTACCATTACGCTGTAGAGTTCCCATGCTTCAAGCCGTTTAATCTCTTCATCTGTGGCAATTTTTAGTTTTACTGCCCGCGCCAGTGGTGCGATGGCTGATTCAGCTTCAAAAAGGCGACGAATTTTTTCAGCCTCGGCATTTTTACGCAGCTCTTCCGGAGAATAACCCCGTTGAACGACTTTACCGTCCTGATATAACCACGTACCATCACCACGGCAATCATCAGGGCAGTCAGCAGCGTCTATTTCCGCAACAGACATATTAACCGGCCACAACATTGATACAGAATATGTGTTGCCACGTTGCGGGACTGGCTTATTAACGACACCCCAGATAACCCCTTCATGGTCGTACATTATTTTTGCAGTATCATCAGAAAATAATGACTGACACTCATACCAGTCCTGTCCATCGTCCGACTTCAGAAAATATGCACCTATATTTATTTCAGCCTGAGTTTTATCCCTGTTTACGGGCGCGTCAATAAGTCTGAAATTTTTGATATTCTGATATTTTTTCATTATACCGTTCCCCCTTGTACGGTATACCACTGACTCCCGACTCGTTTTTGCAAAGGCGCATAATTAATACCATCAATATTTTCGCCCTGATAATCTTTCCAGACGGAGGTAACTACATATCCGGGAGTGTTAGGCCAGGAACCTGCATTGTTCCAGGTAGTCACTGATGTGCCAGCCCCTAACTGAACATCTAAGACGAGATTATTATTAATCCAGGTACTTAACCAGCCATTTCCCCATAGCGAACCAAAGATGTCGCCGTTATTCTGATAGATAGCCCCGCCTGCACGAAGCGTGTTAGCGGTGATATCGCCATTGACCGTAAAGACAATCGAACCATCAGGATTTCGCTGGCTGTACAGATGCCATCCCTGATCGTCGTCCAGTTCAATAACTGTTGGCCTGTTTGCGTCGCCCCATAAATTAAACGTGGCTGTCATTGTCGAATTATTATTACTCGTCAGTGACAGCCTTTTCCCGTCACCTGCTCGTATGCCACCATTAGTGAGAACATCTACTGACATGTGTAACCCGGAATTGTCGATATAACCGACCCGGGCATTATTGGCGTAAATACCCAGAATGCCGTCGCCATCCTGTTTAAACCCTGTATCGTTATCACCGAGCACAATCGAATTACCTCCCAGTGCATTGTCAGTACCAATACTCAGCGGTCCGTTAAGCTGCCCCCCTGTAATCGGCAATGCCCCCACATCACCGGCTGTTGGTTTCATCAGACTACTGTAAATTGTATATGTCTGACCGCTGGTTGAGTTCCCCGGCTGTACTGATGAATATTCAGGCGTACTGTGCAACGTGACATTTGCATTACCGGTGTAGTCATATTGCGCAATTAACCAGTACGCATACTGGCCGATATTAATATAAATATCGTAGGTGTCGCCTGATGTATTAACCCATGCGACCTCGTTAGCCGCAGCAGGCGAGCGTCTCCACAACGTGGCAGTTATTCCAGCAGGTGAACCATTACCGGCACGCAGTACCAGTTCACTGATTGCCCCTTGTTCAGATGAACCAGCGTTAAACCCCGCCCCTCCATATAATTTAATCACCGCAGTTGATGTAGCCTGCGGCATTACAACTGTGGCGATTTTGTACCATCCAGAAGCATTATTAAATGTGATATTGGTAGAGGTCACGGCACCGATAGTTCTCGCAAATTGTTTTTTGTCAGGAATATCGCCGCCATTACTGTTTTTCGCCAGCCGCCCGTTCGCATTATCCATAGCCGCTTTAACCGCTTTCGACGTTGCGGCCAGCGTCTCAGACGTGCTGTCAGTGGCATTGCTGAGCTGGATAATCCCTTTACGCGCTGTAGTGGCGTCCTGAGCTGTATATTTCGCGTTAGCAAGGTCATATGCCACCTTGACCGCTTTCGGTGTCGCGGCAAGTGTCTCAGACGTACTGTCAGTGGCATTGCTGAGTTGCACAATGCCTTTACGCGTTGTGGTGGCGTCCTGAGCTGTATATTTCGCGTTAGCAAGGTCATACGCTGTCTTGACAGCTTTCGGCGTCGCTGCGAGCGTTTCAGACTCGCTGTCTGTCGCGTTACTGAGCTGAGTAAACCCTTTTTCTTTAAGAGTGGCATCAGGATGACGACGGGATTTTTCATGTTCGGCGAGCCTGTCGTCGACATAATCCTGCGTCGCCATCACCATCGTTGAGTCAATGGAAAGCTCCACAGACTCGACACTGCTGACAATGATGACCATGCGGCATGTCTGCGCACGCCCTGAGCCCTCGGCCAGTTCTGGCTTGTAGCTTTCGGCCATATTGGCAACAGCAATCAGCGTCCCTTCATCGTCGTAAAGGCCAAGCTCACGCATCCAGAAGCCGCCCACCTCCGGCGGAATAACCAGCTCGGCCACAATGTAATTACTGTACCGGTTGTCCTGGCTGATTTTATTCAGAGTGTGACGCCAGACCTCATTAACAAGCTGCGTCTGACCGGCTTCAGGATCCGGCAGCTTTCCGCCGCCGTCACCAACAGCCATAACGTTAAGATTTATTTTCTTACCGCCCGGCATGGTGGCCGCAGCAAGCTTAGCGGCTCCGGCAGTGGTGATAACGGTTTTAAATTTCGTGCTCATTATTCCTCACTTATCCCGGGTAAACCGTAATAATATCGCCGTCGCAGGACACGCCGCCGGTATACAAATAACCGGGAATGTCCTGGACAATATTCAGGCCAGTCAGATGACGACTGGCTGGTTTTGCATCCGCAATCAGTCGTTCCATTTCGAAATACATTTCTTCGGTAATGCCACTTTCAAGCACCCCGATATCAAGCCGGAATGTACCTGGCGGGTCGCCGCTTTCCCACCATTCCGTTACATTGATGACATAGCCGAGAGGCTCCACTACCCGACGGATTGCGCCGATAGTCCCCTTGTGGCAGTGAATGAAATATGCATCACGGATAACGGCACGTTTTGTTCCCTCCGGCCAGTTCTCATTCCACCGGTCGACAGAAAACGCCCACGCCAGCCACGGCAACAAATTTTCCGGGCAGGTGTCAATATTCCACAACGCGCGGATGTTGACCGGCGTCCTTTCAATCTCTGCACATGCCCTTGCGGCGGCGACTTCCAGTGGCGATGAGCCCACCGGCAATAATCGTGAGTCATTCATCAGATCCCCCGATTACTAGGCTGTAGTCAGTGCAAAAGGATGCCTGTGTGTTATCGAGAACAATATCTGCGACCGGTGCCGCCAGCTCCACCCGCTGAACCCCCTCAACATGCAGGGCGGCATAAATCGCTGATTTACGGATATCGCGCCCGAGGCGGTGCTGCGCGCTGATATAGGCTTTCAGCTTTGCCTCAGCCGCCGCCCTGATGGGTTCACTTTCCGGGCCGGGATAAAGATAAAGCGTGGCGTTAATCTGGTAGTTAACAATTTCGGCTGACTGTACCGTCACCCGGTCAGCGACCGGCCTGACATCTTCTGCGTTCAGGGCATTGCGCACAATTGCAAGCAGTTCCTCAGATGCGACGCCGTTGTTTTCACGTGACAACACGGAAATCGTCACACAGGCTGGCGACGGGCTGATAACTGAAATATCGCCGACGCGCCCGTCAGCACTACGGCCATGATACTGGTACGCCCCGACAGGCCCCGCCACGCTCAGCCCCTCAAAAGCCTGCTGTATACGCAGACGATAATCGGCGTCGAGTTCCATTTCTGCCGGGGTGGGTGGAATGGTGGTGTCATCAGCAGGCGTGACGACAAGACGCTCAACACTGAAATTTACCCCGATATTATCGAGGTCACTGTCTATGGCATAAGCCAGCATCACTGCGCGTGCAGCTTCATTGACACGCTGACGCCAGATAACCTCTCGGTAGGCGTTTTCCTGCAGCAATTTAACAATTGGCTCAGACTCAAGTGCGAGCGTCCGGGCGACGGCTTCCTGTTGGTCTTCGGGATAGAGCGAAATCAGCGTCGCAATGCGTTCCGCAAGGATGGTTTCATAGTCCAGTTCCTCAACCACGTCTGGAACGGGTAACTGACTCAGGTCAACGGTTGCCATAGTGATTTAACTCAGTGAAACAGTGGTTGAAACTGACGCACCGGTATCGGTACGCATCCCGGTAATATCGACATACATTTCGCCAGTATCGCCGCGCTCAAAGCTGATGGAGATAAGCCTGATGCGTGGTTCCCATTTCTGGATCGCGGAATAGCACGCAACCATGATTTGCAGCCTGAGCGCCGGGTTTTGCGGCATGTCAATCAGCGCAGACAGGAGCGAGCCATATTCACGACGCATTACCCGCGAGCCGACCGGCGTCAGCAGAATGTCGCGCATGCTCTGGCTGATATGCTCACTGTCACTGATACCTATGCCGGTATTGCGGTTCATCCCCAGATAACGCGCTGTCATTTTGTGCCCTCCGTCCAGTTCCCGCCCCGTTGTACGCCGCCGTGACCGTGGTTATCGACCTGCACGCCGTTTGATTTCAACGTGCCACCGGTATGTTCGATGTTTCCCCGCATGGCGCCGCCTTTCTGCACCTCAAGCGTCGCCGTCGTCAGTTTGTTGGTGCATACCACCTC
>NZ_JBKFSV010000027.1:0-6435 GCF_046569445.1 Salmonella sp. 741265050_HSA
CACGGGAAATCGGTGCGATGCCGTCCCAGCCGTCGCGCTGTTTCCAGCTCTGCACGGTCGGGCGCTTGACCTGCAGCATTTCGGCAATCTGTGGCACGGAAAAGCCCTGCCAGTAAAGCAGCGATGCCTGTCGTCGCGGGTCATGCAATAAGGTTGTATCGGTGGAAATGGTCATTGATGCCTCGCCGTAGTGGATTCAGGGCAAGGCTACTTAATGGCCGTCAGTGATTCGCTAAGGTGCTGTTGTGTGGGAGGTTATCCAGTCGTCATTGGTGGTCTGGCGAGTCCTGAGACTGGAAACTGGCGTTGACCCGTAACCCCAACCTCAGGACTCCTGACAATGGCAAAAAAAGTCTCAAAATTCTTTCGCATCGGCGTCGAGGGTGATACCTGCGACGGGCGCATTATCAGCGCCAGCGATATTCAGGAAATGGCCGAAACCTATGACCCGCGCGTCTACGGTTGCCGTATCAACCTTGAACACATTCGCGGCCTTTTGCCCGACGGCATGTTTAAACGTTATGGCGATGTGGTTGAGCTGAGAGCCGAAAAGATTGACGACGATTCTGCGCTGAATGGCAAATGGGCGTTGTTCGCCAGAATCACCCCAACCGATGACCTTATCGCGATGAATAAAGCCGCGCAGAAGGTCTATACCTCTATGGAAATTCAGCCGAATTTTGGTAACACCGGCAAATGCTATCTTGTCGGCCTTGCGGTCACTGATGACCCTGCGAGCCTCGGCACTGAATACCTCGAATTCTGCCGTAAGGCGAAGCACAACCCGCTGCAGCGCTTTAAGGCCAGTCCTGAAAATGTCTTTTCAGTCGCCACGCTGGCCGAACTGGAATTTGAAGATGTTCCCGACACAGTGCTTAACAGCCTGGCCGATAAGGTGAAAGCCATTTTCAGCCGTAAGCAGGTCAGCGACGATGCGCGCATGAGTGATGTGCATGAGGCGGTGACCGCCGTCAGCGAACATGTGCAGACCAGTCTCACTGCGCAGGATAAGCGTCTTTCCGATATGGAAACCGCGCTAGCCACCTTTAAACAGGAACTGACCGGCAAGGTTGAAGAAACCAGCCAGGCATTTTCCGCCCTGAAAACCACCCTCGACAAAACCGAAAGTTTCAGCCAGCCGCGACGCACGAAAGCCAGCGGCGGCGGTGGCGACGAGCTGCTGACCGACTGCTGATAAACCGCAGATTGGAACCGGGCGGCAATCCCGCCCGATGCTGTGACTAACCGATTAATTCAAACAGGAAATACTATGCGTCAGGAAACCCGTTTTAAGTTCAATGCCTATCTGACCCAGCTCGCCAAACTGAACGGCATCAGCGTTGATGACGTTAGCAAAAAATTCACCGTCGAGCCGTCCGTCACGCAAACGCTGATGAACACCGTGCAGGCGTCATCCGCATTTCTGCAGATGATTAACATTTTTCCGGTTGATGAGCTGAAAGGTGAAAAAATCGGTGTGGGTGTGGATGGCACTATTGCCAGCACGACCGACACCTCAGGTGACGATGAGCGTGAAACTGCTGACTTTGTCGCGCTTGAGTCCAATTTGTACGAGTGCAACCAGGTCAACTTTGACTTCCACCTGCGCTACAAGACGCTCGACCTGTGGGCGCGTTTTCAGGACTTCCAGCGCCGCATCCGTGACGCGATTATCCAGCGTCAGGCACTGGATTTCATCATGGCCGGATTTAACGGTACTCATCGTGCGCCGACCTCGAATCGCAAAACTAATCCAATGTTGCAGGATGTAGCGGTCGGCTGGCTGCAGAAGTACCGTAACGAAGCACCGGCGCGCGTGATGAGTAAAATCACCGACGATGAGGGTCAAGTCGTTTCCGATGTGATTCGTGTCGGTAAAAACGGCGACTATGAGAATCTTGACGCGTTGGTAATGGATGCGACAGGTACCCTGATTGATGAGGTTTATCAGGACTCAACCAAACTGGTTGCCATCGTTGGCCGTAAGCTGCTGGCCGATAAATATTTCCCGCTGGTTAACAAGCAGCAGGAAAACAGCGAGTCGCTCGCTGCGGATACCATCATCAGCCAGAAACGCATCGGCAACCTGCCTGCCGTGCGCGTGCCGTACTTCCCTGCGAATGCTGTACTGGTGACCACGATGGAAAATCTCTCAATCTACTTCATGGATGATGGTCATCGGCGTTCAGTCATCGAAAACCCCAAGCGTGACCGCGTGGAAAACTACGAGTCGATGAATATCGACTATGTGGTCGAGGCGTATGCCGCCGGGTGCCTGCTGGAAAACATCACCCTGGGCGATTTCACCGCACCTGCAGCACCGGAAAGCGGAGTCTAAACCATGACGAGCCCCGCACAGCGTCACATGATGCGGGTCTCGGCCTCTCAAGCCGCGCAGCGGGAGCAAGCCCCACTGCGCCATGCAACCGCCTATGAGCAGATGCTGGTTAAGCTGGCCGATGACCGCCGCACGTTAAAAAACATCCGTTCAAACGAACGTAAAGCCGAGAAAAAGCGCGAGCTGCTGCCGTTCTATGCGCCGTGGGTCGCCGGTGTGCTGGCTGATGGTCGCGGTGCGCAGGATGACATTGTCATGACCGTCATGCTGTGGCGTCTTGATGCCGGTGATATCGCTGGCGCGCTGGAAATTGCGCCCTATGCGCTGAAATACGGCCTCACCACTGACCATCGCCGCACGACGCCTTACATGCTGGTTGAGGAGGTGGCGCTTGCCGCACTGCGCCTGCGCGATGCCGGTGAGCCTGTCGACCTCGCATTACTGCTGACCACCCTCAGCCTGACCGACGGCGCTGACGTTCCCGATATGGTGCGCGCCCGTCTGCATAAGGTGACCGGCCTGACCCTGCGCGATATCGGTCAGAATGCTGAGGCACTGGCTCAGTTTCAACGTGCGATGCAGCTCGACCGCAATGCCGGTGTGCGCAAAGAGATTGAGCGGCTGGAACGCGCACTGAAGCCAAAAGCGGAGGCACCACCCCGTAAAACGACTAAACCGCGCACGCGCAAACCTGTCGCCAAACCGGCAGCAAAGCGCGGGCGTCCACCAAAGGCGGTAAAAACCGCCGGTTAACTGAACGCTCCCCGAGCCGGGCGGCACGCTGGTCAAAGCGGGTTTTGACCCTGACGGCGACCGGCGTCCACCGCCCAACCTGATGAGGTTGTCATGACGACAGTGATTCTGAACCAGCCCGACGAACCGCAGGACGTACCGGGCGTGGTGATTCCCGTACCGGAGACGGGCGATGCAGTAATTAAAAACACGTTCTTTTTCCCTGATGTGGATCCGAAGCGTGTGCGCGAGCTGATGCGGCTTGAACAGACGGTTTCCGATGCGCGCCTGCGCCATGCCATCAGAACTGGCATGGCGGAAACCAATGCGGAGCTTTACGACTACCGGCTGCGCCAGACTGCCGCCGGGTTTAAGCATCTGGCCGACGTGCCTGCTGAGGAAATCGATGGCGAGAATGTGCGTATTTTCCACTATCTGAGAGCCGTAACGGCGATGGCAACCGCCACCCTGTATGAGCGCTATCGCGGTGTTGAAGCCACCGGCAAGGGTGACAAAAAAGCCGACAACGTCGAAACCACCATTGATGACCTGTGGCGGGATATGCGCTGGTCGGTCGCGCGTCTGCAGGACAAACCGCGCTGCATCGTGGGCCAGCTCTGATGAAGGTCAGGTCGATGCAGGGCGACACCCTCGACGTGATTTGCGCCCGGTATTACGGGCGCACTGAGGGCGTTGTTGAAACTGTGCTGCAGGCTAATCCCGGCCTGTCTGAGCTGGGCGTCATTCTGCCGCATGGAACGGCAATTGACCTGCCCGATGTGCCGTCTTCACCCGTAACTGAAACTATCAATCTTTGGGAGTAAACCATGACAGAAGGGGAAAAAGGCGTCCTGTCACTGTTTGTGATTGGGGCACTGATTGTGGTCGGAAAAGTGCTGGCAGGTGGTGAGCCCATCACCCCGCGCCTGTTTGTCGGACGCATGTTGCTCGGCGGTTTTGTCTCAATGGTCGCCGGTGTTGTTCTGGTGCAGTTTCCTGATATGTCACTGCCCGCTGTGTGCGGTATTGGATCCATGCTCGGTATTGCCGGTTATCAGGTGGTGGAAATCGCCATTCAGCGCCGCTTTAAGTCACAGAAGGGGGAAGGCGATGCCGGTCATTAATACTCACCAGAATATCGCCGCCTTTCTGGACATGCTGGCGTATTCCGAAGGAACGGCGAACCATCCGCTGACGAAAAACCGTGGCTACGACGTCATTGTTACCGGCCTTGATGGCAGGCCAGAGATTTTCACCGATTACAGCGACCACCCTTTCGCACATGGCCGACCCGCGAAAGTGTTTAATCGCGGTGGCGAGAAATCCACGGCATCGGGGCGTTACCAGCAGCTTTATATGTTCTGGCCGCACTATAAAAAACAGCTCGCATTGCCTGATTTCAGCCCACTGTCGCAGGACAAGCTCGCGATCCAGTTAATCCGGGAGCGCGGTGCTATTGACGATATCCGGGCGGGGCGTATTGAGCGTGCTGTTTCCCGTTGCCGGAATATCTGGGCGTCATTGCCGGGTGCCGGTTACGGCCAGCGCGAGCACAGTCTCGAAAAGCTGGTTACCGTCTGGCGCACGGCTGGCGGGGTGGTGGCATGAAAGTCCTGATAACGCTGTTTGTGCTGGCCGTGCTCGGTCTGATGTGGTAGCGCCATGAGAATGGCAATTTATCCCGCTCCTTTGAGACGGCAAACCGCGTTGCGAGCGAGCAAAAGGCGACGATTGGCATGCTGAAAAATCAGCTCAGTGTCGCCGGCCAGCTCGCCCGACGTAATGAATCCGCGCAGGTGGCACTGCGCGAACAGCTCGCAAAGGCAGGCGCAGAAGCAAACCGCCGCGAGCAGACGATAACGAGGTTACTTGATGAAAATGAAGCCTTTCGCCGCTGGTATAACGCTCCTCTGCCTGATGCTGTGCGCAGGCTGCACACCCGCGCCGCCTGCGCCAGCGCCGGTGATTGTGGTCAGCGGATGCCCGAGGGTGAGCCTTTGCCCGATGCCGGGAAGTGATCCGAAAACTAATGGTGACCTGAGCGCTGATATCCGCCGCCTTGAGGGCGCGCTGACCGCCTGCGCGCTGCAGGTCAAAATCGTCAAACACTGTCAGGATGAACTCGATGCAGAAGCACAAAAGCCTGCGCAAGGCGCTGATTAACGCCGTGCCGCAGCTCCGAAACAACCCCGATATGCTGCGCCTGTTCGCTGATAACGGGCATACGGATTCCCGACTGGAGAGCTCGCTGTCGTTTGAAAAGGTGTACGTGCTTAACGTGGTGGTGACTGACTTTACCGGCGACCTCGATTTGATATTTGTGCCGGTACAGGCATGGCTGCGTGAGCATCAGCCGGACATTATGACCACCGACGACGGGCGGGAGAAAGGATTCACATGGATGATTGATATCAATAACGACGATTCGCTCGATATCAGTATCAGCCTGAGACTCACCGAGCGCACGCTCGTCAAAGAGGTCGACGGCGCATTGCATGTCAGCTATGCCCCTGAGCCACCGCTGCCTGAGCCAGTGACACGCCCGGTCGAGCTGTACGTTAACGGCGAGCTGGTGAGTAAGTGGGATGAGTGAGTTAACCGCGCTGCAGGAGCGCCTTGCCGGTCTGATTGCCAGCCTGTCACCGGCGGCGCGTCGTCAAATGGCGGCTGACATTGCAAAAAAACTGCGCGCCAGTCAGCAGCAGCGCATCAGGCGACAGCAGGCACCAGATGGCACCCCGTATGCCGCCCGAAAGCGCCAGCCGGTGCGAAGTAAGAAAGGCCGTATCAGGCGCGAAATGTTCGCCAGACTGCGCACTAACCGCTTTATGAAAGCCAAAGGCAGCGACAGTGCGGCGGTGGTGGAATTTACCGGCAGGGTACAGCGCATGGCGCGGGTGCATCAGTATGGCCTCAAAGACCGGCCAAATCGTCACAGCCGGGATGTGCAGTACGCGGCGCGCCCGTTGCTCGGTTTCACCCGCGACGATGAGCAGATGATTGAAGACATCATTATCAGACATCTCGGTAAATAAATATTGTGTGAACCACCACCGGAGCCGCGCGAATTGGCGCGACTCCAGACCAGAGGCATCCTTGCACTATGAATACGTTATCCACAATACAGGAGCTCGCGCGCGCGATTCGCAACCTCATCCGCTCAGGTGTGGTGACTGAGGTCGATACCGCGCAGGGGCTGTGCCGCGTACAAAGCGGCGGGATCCAGACTGCATGGCTGAACTGGCTGACCACCCGCGCCGGTCGTTCGCGGACATGGTGGGCTCCCTCGGTCGGTGAGCAGGTGCTGCTGCTGGCAATTGGTGGCGAGCTTGATACTGCTTTCGTGCTGCCGGGGATTTTCTCCG
>NZ_JBKFSV010000028.1:0-5850 GCF_046569445.1 Salmonella sp. 741265050_HSA
TCGTAGAATTTATTGCCACTTTGCATCACCGTGACTTTGGCGTTGCTGTTGGCTACGCCGCGGATGACGGGCGCGTAGTTGCTGGATCCCATCGGTAACATGCGGTCATCGTTATACATGCGCGCCCCGCGCAGGCTGAAGGAGTCAAACGCATCGCCACGGGTGTAGGAATCGCCTATTACCATTTGTGCTTTCAGCGCGGTGATATCTCGCTGTAAATAAACGTCCTGATTGTTGTATTCACTACCAGTATCTTTGTTCCAGTTAAGGCTACCTCGGGAACGCAAACGCCACGGCCCCATATTTAAACCGTAACGCAGACCCATGTAGGCGGTATCGGATGTTGTACCATTGCCTTCACTGTGCCAGGCGTTCATATCATAAGAGACGATGGCCGCCGGAACGCCATCTTCCCACAGTGATGGGTCAACGTACCCGGCGGGGCGCTTCAGGATATAAATCTGCGGGAAGTTGAGATCCATAGCCTGTTTGCCGGAATCGTAATTCGCCGTTGCTCCGGGGTAGTATTTTTTTATATCCAGACATGTGGTGTTGTCGTCGAGCTCGACGTCATCGCGCATTGCCGCGGGGTCAACGCCTGCCTTGGTGAGTAAAAGCGGTGTCAGACATGCACTGGCGCGTGGCGTACCGTTTTCATTAAAGGTAATTTCAGAGGTGGATTTCAACGCATTGTTAAGATTCACTTTCACACGATAGGTTCCGGCAAGTACCGGGTTGCCATACGCATAGCGACTAATATCGATATTCGCACCGCTATTAAGTAAAAATTGCTCGTTAAATTCTACGGCTTCGTCCGACTCAACAACGGTTTTTTCGGCTTCTGAATTTGCAGCAGAAACAGAAAAAGGGAGTGCTGTGCCAATAGCAAGACATAATAATGAGCGTTGAAATAGCATTGTTTTTCCGAATAATTAATGCGGGCAATAATTGCCCGCTATATTGGTACATAATTGTTATAATTGATTAGTCGATTTTTGCTTCTCGCTTATCTGTGCCACCATTATCATTAATGGTGTTATAGATAACGGTACCGCTAATATTATTCGAAAGACCTTTTACGGGCATGCTGACTCCGCTAAAGGGCAAAACGGATTTGCTGTCGACAGTATATTCTTTACCGCCCATTTTTAATTTTACGTTGGAAACGGAAACGTTGTACGGGCTGTCATTTTGGGCAAACAACGAAAGCGTATTGCCTTCTTTTTTCTGCGACCATTTCAGGTTTGCAGCCGCATCGCCAGGCGTGCCCTTCAGGCCATCCGGACGGAAAAATAATTTGATCCGGGTGCGAAAGGCGAGTTGAAGTTGATTTAAACTTTCGCCTTCTTTCGCTTTTGATTTTGGTGGGATTTCCAGCACGTTAAACCAGAACAGTGATTCCCGATCCTGAGGTAATGTGCTACCCATATACGTAATGCGTAAGGATTGCCCTTTTTGTGGATCGATACGAGATACCGGAGGCGTAATGACAAATGGCAGTTTTAGCTCCTGCGGATTAACACCGTCACGCCCGTCATCCAGCCAGGTTTGCACCAGTAGCGGTTTATTGCCTCGGTTATCCAGATTCACAATCACGTCTTTTGATGACCGCGGGTACACAATACGTGTTCCGGAAATGACGATATCCGCGTTTACCTGGAATGTTGTAAATGCCGCGAAGGCCGCAGCAGCGAAGCAGGTGGCTTTAAATCCCTTTGTAATAACCATATTGACCATTTTACCCTCCCTGTAGGCACACTTTAAAATCCCCCAGCACAGCCGCTGAGGGATTGGCTAATCTTTTTAAATAAAAGGATTAGTTATAAATAACGGTGAAGGCAACTTGCGCCTGTACGGTTCCTGCCGTTACCGGACTGCTGTCTGCATTCCACTTCTGGCCTTGGGTGTAGGCTACGCGGTAGTACAGGTCACCGGTGCCATCAGCGGAAATAGTGGCTTTCTGGGTGTTGTTAGTCTGGTCAACTTTGATCAGATCGGTAGCGCCGTTGCCGTTGTTAGCCAGCACCAGGTTAACGTTTTCTGCGGCACCCTGCAGATTCGCCGGTGGTACTAACAGGCCACCGGAGGTTGAGCTGGAACCGCCCCAGGAATCAAACTGAGCGGAGGCATCTTTTACCGTTGCGTTATCACATTCACTCAGATTCAGAGTGAACTGTTTTTCGCCCAGAGTGCTGTTTTCACCCAGTGCGGTAGCGAAGTTTTTAACAAAAACGGTATCCAGAGTAACGTCAAAATCATTACCGTCTTGATCGATTTTATTATCAAGAGAGATTTTACAGGTATTGTTAGAAACCAGACCGTGGAAAGTGATGGTACCTGTATCAGGTTCTGCAGCCATTGCAGAGCCCGCACTCAAAGTCATTGCAATAAAAGCTGCTACGCCATATTTTCTAAAAAACATTTCTAATGTCCATATTTAGGTATTAAGTATAACTATAAGATATGTTTTCATATATCTTATTTGTTGAAATATTATATTTCAAACGCATTTTATACAGGGTGAAGGTGAAAGGGAACAGTGTTATTTATTAGAAATGCTTTACATTCTTTTAAGTAAAATTAATGTGCCTTATTTAAATAATGGGATAAATAATAAATAATATTATTTATTCGTAATTTTAAATTAAAGGCAACCCACCCAAAAATATTTTTTCTGGAAGGGTTGTCCTATTATTGAATTTTAGGCAACCTGTACCGGAATAGCTTTCGCTGTGCGTTTCATTTCGTTGTCGCCTTCAAAATAGGCCACTTTCGGCCGCCATGTACGCGCTTCTTCATCAGACATGGTGACGAAGCTGGCGATAATCACAATGTCGCCAACCTCAGCGCAGTGCGCCGCCGCGCCGTTCACCGAGATGATTCTGGAGCCGCGTTCAGCCGCAATCGCATAGGTTGAGAAACGTTTCCCATTGGTCACGTTCCAGATATCAATCGCTTCGTTTTCCAGAATACCTGAGGCATCAAGGAAATCCTGGTCGATGGCGCAGGAGCCTTCGTAGTGCAGGTCCGCCTGCGTGACTTTTACGCGGTGGAGCTTGCCTTGCAGCATGGTGCGAATCATAACGTCTATACCCTGTCGTTTATCTTGACTAAGCAGGCACTTGTGGCCTGCTTTGGAAATTCTCAGGCAGTATTGCCCGATTTTTAACCCCTGTCTACTGGGCTAATGTAACGCTTTGATTATCGATCAGACGCGCCTGACCCAGCCAGGCGGCGGCCAGAATTACCGCTCGTTTACTGGTTTCCGTCAGTTCCTGTAGCGTGTCGGCATCACGGATTTGAATGTCGTCGGCACGGAAGCCTTTTTCATTCAGTTCCTGCTCGGCAATGGCAATAATCTCTTGCAGCTCACGATTACCCGCAATCAGCTTTTCAGCGATACCGTTCATCACGTTGTGCAGACCTGGCGCAATTTTGCGCTGCTCTGCGGTCAGATAAGCGTTACGTGAGCTGAGCGCCAGACCGTCTTTAGCGCGAATAATCGGCACGCCGACGATCTCAATGTCATAACTCATATCCGCCACCATTTTGCGGATCAGCGCCAGTTGCTGGAAATCCTTCTCGCCAAAGCAGGCGATATCCGGCTGGATCAGGTTGAACAGCTTGCTGACGATAGTCGAGACGCCGCGGAAATGACCTGGACGGCTGGCGCCTTCCAGCATGGTAGAGAGGCCGGGAACATCAACGTACGTCTGGCCTTCCAGCCCATGCGGGTAGATTTCCTCAACGGCTGGCGCAAAGACATAATCGACTTTGCGTTTGTTCAGCTTTTCACAATCTTCCTGCAGCGTGCGCGGATAACGCACCAGATCGTCCGGCCGATCAAACTGCATCGGATTGACGAAAATGCTGACGATCACCACATCAGCCCGGGCTTTTGCCTCATCGACCAGCTTCATATGGCCGTCGTGCAGGTTGCCCATGGTGGGAACCAGTGCGACGCGTTTACCTTCCTGACGCAGACGACGAATATGCTGGCGCAGCAGCGGCAGGGTTTCAATGATTAGCACAACAAAACTCCTTGAGTTGCTTGATGATCCTGCCCGATGGCGCTGCGCTTATCAGGCCTACATCCGTTGAGGATCTGTAGGCCGGATAAGACGCGTCGCGTCGCCATCCGGCACGGTCAGAAAAATTAGTGAAACTGTGTTCTTCGCCCGGATAAACGCCGGACTCCACTTCAGCCATATACTGCCGCACTGCGGCGCGCATGTCGCCCGCTTCTGCAAGGAAATTCTTCGCAAATTTCGGGATGTGGCCACCGGTAATGCCAAACGCATCGTGCATCACCAGGATCTGACCGTCGGTGACGTTGCCCGCGCCGATGCCGATCACCGGAATCGACAGCGCTTCGGTCACGCGCTTCGCCAGTTCAACCGGCACGCACTCCAGCACCAGCAGCTGTGCGCCAGCGGCTTCTAAGGCCAGCGCGTCATCCAGCAGCACTTGTCCTGCGTCGCCGCGCCCCTGAATTTTATAGCCGCCGAAGATATTCACCGACTGCGGCGTCAGCCCCAGATGGCCGCATACTGGTACGGCGCGTTCGGTGAGCATTTTCACCGTCTCCGTAAGCCATGCGCCGCCTTCGATTTTGACCATATTAGCGCCTGCGCGCATGACCGTGGCCGCGTTTTCAAACGCTTGTTCCGGCGTGGCGTAAGCCATAAACGGTAGGTCGGAGAGCAACAGACAGTTGGGCGCGCCACGGCGTACGGCGCGGGTGTGGTAGGCGATATCCTCCATGGTGACCGGCAGGGTGGAGTCGTGCCCCTGTACCGTCATGCCCAGCGAGTCGCCGACCAGCATCACGTTGATACCTTCATCGGCGAATAATTTGGCGAAGCTGTAATCGTACGCGGTAATGGTGGCGAAGCGCTTTTTCTCTTGTTTGCATTTCTGCAGCACAGCGATAGTAGTGGGTTTGCTCATAACCTCTCCGGCCATAATATTGATGAATAGAATGGCCGCATTGTAGGGGAATGAATCAGAAAAGCGTTAGCCCTTTGTGGGAAACTTATCGACCGCCACTTAAACCGCCATCAGGGGTAGTCGATGGTGAATATGCCGTTCGCTTTGAAATTCCCTGACCCGATTTGCTGGGTGCCGTCACGTTTGAGCGTCGCCAAAAAATTGAGGGTTTGCGACTGGACGACACCATTTTCACTGCTACCGTAGATATTGTCATCACTGGAAGTATCGCGCTGATCGTTATAGATCGAGGTGGTATCGTTGGGGATCATCACCATCTGCTGGCTATAGCTATTGGCCGCGCCGCTGATCTCCAGACCCACGCCAGTGGCTTTGTTGCTGGTCAGTATATTACCCAGCAGAGTGGGGGTTTTAGCAACAGTGGTGGAGGTGAGCGTCACGTTGATATTGCGCAGGCCCCTACAACCCGCCAGCTTGATGGAAAACGGCACCGCCGTAGCGCCGTTAATAATGTCGTTCGGGCTGTAGTGGCCAAGATCGACGGTAGTACCGCTAACGCTGCTGCCGCTGGCCACCGGTTGTGTGGTGCAGGTGGGTTCTGCGACGGTTACTGCGCTTATATCAAAGGTAGCATTCAGATAATAACTTTTAATACCGGCCCCTACGTTCTCGTTCCAGAAGCGCACATGATAATCGCCATTTTTGAGCAGCGTGATCGTTGAGTTGCCCGGAGTATAAGTTTGATCGGTGTAAAATGTTACCGCGGCATAGTAACCCAGCCCACCCCAGGTATAGTAATATCCTGGTCCTGATTGGTTCGGGCCCTTACAGCCGCCATTATCGCTGACTGAAATCACGTTGTGCATAATACCGTTCTGTATCTGCAAATTTGGGGCACTG
>NZ_JBKFSV010000029.1:0-4458 GCF_046569445.1 Salmonella sp. 741265050_HSA
GCCGTAGCGCCGATGGTAGTGTGGGGTCTCCCCATGCGAGAGTAGGGAACTGCCAGGCATCAATTTAGTGAAGAAGCCCATCCTGACGGATGGGCTTTTTTGCGTGTGTGGTAACTGTAAAAATGTAGGCCTGATAAGCGCAGTACCATCAGGTAACCTGCACCGCCGGATGGCAGCTTCGCCTTATCCGGCCTACGGCATCGACACAATGCCTGTGTATACCGCCTTATTCCGTCGACATAACCGCAAGCCTTCCCTACATAGATGCGGTAAACTAAGCCTGATTTTGTATCAGGAAAGCGTCTATGACCCACTCCCTAAAACCCTGGAATACCTTCGGCATTGATCATTGTGCAAAGCACATCGTATGCGCTGAAAACGAACAACAACTACTGAGCGCCTGGCAGCAAGCAACTCGTGAGGGACTGCCGGTTATGATCCTAGGTGAAGGAAGCAATGTCCTGTTTCTGGAAAATTACGCCGGCACCGTGATCCTTAACCGCCTGAAAGGCATTGAGGTCAATGAAACCGCGGACGCCTGGCACCTACACGTCGGCGCAGGCGAAAACTGGCATCAGCTGGTTCGCTACGCGCTGGACAACAACATGCCCGGCCTGGAGAATCTGGCGCTCATCCCTGGCTGCGTTGGTTCCTCGCCTATACAGAATATTGGCGCGTATGGCGTAGAACTACAGCGCGTCTGCGACTACGTTGACTGCGTTGAACTGGAAACGGGAAAACGTCTGCGTTTGTCCGCGGCGGAATGCCGTTTCGGCTATCGTGACAGTATCTTCAAAAATGAATATCAGGATCGCGTTGCGATCGTCGCGGTGGGTCTGCGTTTGTCAAAGCAATGGCAGCCGGTGTTGACCTATGGCGATCTTACTCGTCTGGACCCGAAAACGGTCACCGCGCAACAGGTGTTTGATGCTGTATGCCATATGCGCACCACAAAATTGCCGGATCCTAAAGTGAATGGCAATGCGGGCAGCTTTTTTAAAAATCCCGTTGTCGCAGCCGATATCGCTATGGAACTGTTAGAACGATTTCCCAACGCGCCGCATTACCCTCAGGCAGACGGCTCAGTGAAGCTGGCGGCAGGCTGGCTGATAGATCAATGTCAGTTGAAAGGCGTCACCTTTGGCGGCGCTGCGGTGCATCGCCAACAGGCGCTGGTATTGATTAATGCGAATGATGCGACAAGTAAAGATGTGGTGGCGCTGGCGCATCATGTCCGGCAAAAAGTGGGTGAAAAATTTAATGTCTGGCTGGAGCCTGAGGTTCGCTTTATTGGTCAGTTCGGAGAGGTGAACGCTGTGGAGAGCATTGCATGAAAGATACTACCGTTCCCCTGACGCTGATCTCACTACTTGCCGACGGAGAGTTTCACTCAGGCGAGCAGTTGGGTGAACGGCTGGGAATGAGCCGCGCGGCTATTAATAAACATATCCAGACATTACGCGACTGGGGAGTAGATGTATTTACCGTTCCCGGGAAAGGATATAGCTTACCGGAACCCATCCAGTTACTGGATGCTGACCGTATTCATAGCCAACTGGATAGCGGAAACGTGGCGGTATTGCCCGTTATCGATTCAACCAATCAGTATTTACTTGATCGAATTGGCGAGCTGCGTTCAGGCGATGCCTGTGTAGCAGAATACCAACAGGCAGGGCGTGGTCGTCGCGGGCGTAAATGGTTCTCACCGTTTGGCGCGAATCTATATCTTTCAATGTACTGGCGTCTGGAGCAGGGGCCTGCGGCGGCAATAGGCTTGAGTCTGGTCATTGGAATTGTGATGGCGGAAGTGCTGCGTGAACTGGGCGCAGATAAAGTTCGTGTGAAGTGGCCTAACGACCTTTACCTACTGGATCGCAAACTGGCGGGTATTCTGGTCGAGTTAACCGGTAAAACGGGCGATGCCGCACAAATAGTGATTGGCGCTGGTATTAACATGGCAATGCGTCGCGTAGAAGAGGACGTGATAAATCAGGGATGGATCACACTACAAGAGGCCGGAATTACGCTCGACCGCAATATGCTGGCCGCAAAGCTGATTTATAAGTTACGTGCTGCGCTTGAGCTTTTTGAGCAAGAAGGTCTTTCTCCTTATCTTTCGCGCTGGAAAAAACTGGATAATTTTATTGATCGTCCGGTAAAACTAATTATTGGCGACAAAGAAATATTTGGTATTTCTCGCGGCATTGATACTCAGGGCGCATTATTGCTTGAACAGGATGGTGTGATTAAACCCTGGATGGGCGGAGAAATATCGCTGCGAAGCGCCGAATAGTAAAAAGGGGGAGTCGGTACTCCCCTTTTTTCTGTTATTTCCGCAATCTTACCTGTTCCACCGCATGGTTAGCGCTCTTGGTCATAATAAGGCTGGCACGTTCTCGCGTAGGTAAGATATTTTGCTTTAAATTCAACCAGTTAATTTCTTTCCAAAGCGAAGCTGCTGTATTAACAGCTTCTTCTTTAGATAATTTCGCATAATTGTGGAAATAAGAGTCAGGATCGGTAAACGCCCCTTCGCGGAATTTCAGGAAGCGATTGATATACCACGTCTGAAGAAGCTCTTCTGGCGCATCAACGTAAATAGAGAAATCAACGAAATCAGAGACAAATACATGGTGCGGATCGTGAGGATAATCCATACCGCTTTGTAAAACATTCAAACCTTCAAGAATCAATATATCAGGCTGAGCGACGGTTTTATCCCCTTCAGGAATAACATCGTAAATCAAATGAGAATAGACTGGCGCCGTCACGTTCGGTACGCCCGACTTGAGGTCAGAAACGAATTTCACCAGTCGGTGCATATCATACGATTCGGGGAACCCCTTTTTCTTCATTAACCCGCGTTCTTTCAACACCTGGTTTGGGTGGAGGAAGCCGTCTGTGGTAATCAATTCAACACGGCGGTGTTCCGGCCAGCGACTCAGCAACGCTTGCAGAACGCGTGCTGTCGTGCTTTTACCCACTGCGACGCTGCCCGCGATACTGATGATGTAAGGGATTCGCTGGCCGTTAGTGCCCAGAAACTGTTCCAGGACAGCCTGACGACGCAGATTTGAACTGATATAGAAATTTAGCAAACGGGAGAGGGGTAAATATATTTCTGCAACTTCTTCCAGCGATAAATCTTCATTAATGCCTTTTAACTGCGCGATCTCATCCTCGGTCAGGGTCATCGGCACAGAATCGCGAAGCGCAGCCCACTGGCTGCGATCAAACTGTAGGTAAGGCGTCATTAACGATTGCTCTTTTATACTCATAAGCATGTTTCTGGCTGCTATTGCTACATCAGTTCAGCGATGAACGAGGGCCATCCCTGACATGCAACGGCACGTCACATTTAAGTTAATTTGGACAATGGGCAGGAGGGTAACACCAGATGGGGAGGAATAATAAGAAAAAATCTCGCTGTGAAAGCTATCCCTGAGAAGCAATGTGACGAATATACCAGATACAGAAGATTGCTTTCTATCGACGGAGCGTTGAAATGCCGCGTCGTATCCTGGTCAGACGGTCGGTAAAATGCCGAAAATTTATGCTCTCTTGTTTGAAATTAGAGCATTTTTGTCTCTTATAGCGCAAAATGTGAGCGATAGAACATTTTATGCAATTTTTTAGTTGCATGAGCACGCAGGTCTCCATAGAATGCGCGCTACTTGATGCCGACTTAGCTCAGTAGGTAGAGCAACTGACTTGTAATCAGTAGGTCACCAGTTCGATTCCGGTAGTCGGCACCATCAAGTCCGGTGGGGTTCCCGAGCGGCCAAAGGGAGCAGACTGTAAATCTGCCGTCACAGACTTCGAAGGTTCGAATCCTTCCCCCACCACCATTTTCGGCCGCGCGATGGCGCAGCCCGAGACGATAAGTTCGCTTACCGGCTCGAATAAAGAGAGTTTCTCTCGATATTCAGTGCAGAATGAAAATCAGGTAGCCGAGTTCCAGGATGCGGGCATCGTATAATGGCTATTACCTCAGCCTTCCAAGCTGATGATGCGGGTTCGATTCCCGCTGCCCGCTCCAAGATGTGCTGATATAGCTCAGTTGGTAGAGCGCACCCTTGGTAAGGGTGAGGTCGGCAGTTCGAATCTGCCTATCAGCACCACTTCTTTTCTCCTTCCTGTTTTTCTCTTCTGTTTATTAGCATTCAACAAGTCGGGCGTGTTGCCTGGTTGATGTGGTGATATCACCGATTTATCCGTGTCTTAGAGGGACAATCGATGTCTAAAGAAAAGTTTGAACGTACAAAACCGCACGTTAACGTCGGTACTATCGGCCACGTTGACCATGGTAAAACAACGCTGACCGCTGCCATTACTACCGTACTGGCTAAAACCTACGGCGGTGCCGCTCGCGCATTCGACCAGATCGATAACGCGCCGGAAGAAAAAGCGCGTGGTATCACCATCAACACTTCTCACGTTGAATACGATACCCCGACC
>NZ_JBKFSV010000030.1:0-4060 GCF_046569445.1 Salmonella sp. 741265050_HSA
CGGTACGCTGAACAACGATGACTCTATCTCCAACCCGGCTACCGGCGTTAACCTGGCCATCCATGCGATCGATGCTTCCGGATCCGCACTGGCCTATACCCAGGTCAAAGTAAACGACGCTGCCGATATTCACGATGCATCTTTTGATGCTGACGGCGTCGCCAAATTCAACTTTGTCGTCTCATATGTAAGGCAGTCCAGCGCCGTTCCGGTGACAGCAGGCTATGTGAAGTCTAATACGGCCTATACTTTAACCTATAATTAATTGTTAATATTCATGGGGTTATCGAAAGCAACAAGATAACTCCATCATTTACCCCTGAAAACCAAATACAGCCGATGATGTTAAATTGCTATTGAGCAGAATATTTTAAGATTTAATTAAACATGCTTTTATTTTTTTTCATCATACATGATGAATGTCAAATAAAAACAAATACACCAAATATATACATGATAACAATAAACCAAAAGAAAACAATAAACCAAAAATATAAAACACGGTTATTTTTATCGCAAACATAATATAAGCAGCATAAATATCATGGTATTTTTAGAGGGTCGTTCATGGCAGAACAAAAGCGAAACCAATACATAAACAAAATATTCATTTCGTGAATACCATAATGAGAAACATCCTTGCTCGGTATTTTTCTATTTCCAGCGCGAGTTTTATAATCTCGGCGGTCTGAAATGACATTTATTTTTAATAAGGATATTTCAACATGAAATTAAAGTTAATTGCTTTATCACTGGTGCTGTCTGCCGCCTCTACAACATCTGCATTCGCCCTTGATGGCGGCCAGGTAGACTTTGCCGGTCTGGTCAGCGATAACACCTGCACGCCGCACGTGAACGGCGGTAGCCAGGACGGCCAGGTTCAGTTGAACACGGCTGTCACGGCGAATGTTGCAAGCGACCCAGGTGTACAGGGCAGTGAGCCTGGCGTACAACCTGAACCGTTCTACATTACCGTAGACTGCGGCTCCAGCAACGCCAACACGAAAGCGCACCTGAGCATGGCATCAACGTTCTTCAGCAACAGCCTCGGTACGCTGAACAACGATGACTCTATCTCCAACCCGGCTACCGGCGTTAACCTGGCCATCCACCAGGTCGATGATTCTGGCTCCGCGCTGGCCTATACCCAGGTCAAAGTAAACGACGCTGCCGATATTCACGATGCATCTTTTAATGCTGACGGTGTGGCGAAGTTCAACTTCGTCGTTTCTTACGTTAAGCAGTCTGATGCTGTCCCTGTAACCGCGGGCTACGTGAAATCCAACACAGCGTATACCGTAACCTACGAATAATCATTCGTATTTGGCAGGAGGGGCATCGTGTGCTTTATCACAATTTCCCTCCTTATATACCAACATGGAGGAATAACTATGACCAGGATGTGTCGCGCCCTTTCTTTTGCTATTACTGCATTATTGGCTGTCCAACCAGCATTTGCAGATATTGTCCTTTCCGGCACGCGTATTATTTATAAAGCCGCACAAAAGGACACCACCATTCGACTGGAAAATAAAGGCTCGACACCAGCGCTAGTACAAAGCTGGCTGGATGACGGCGATCCAAACGCTGATCCCAGTACCATCAATGTGCCCTTTAACGCCACACCACCGGTTTCTCGTATCGAACCGGGCCGGGGACAAACGGTAAAATTGACCTACACCGGCAACCGCACGTTACCCAAAGATCGCGAAAGCATCTATTGGTTTAACGTGCTGGAAGTTCCCCCCAAAATGAAAGATGCGGAGGTAAAAGATAAAAATATCCTGCAATTGGCTTTCCGCACGCGTATCAAAATGTTTTACCGCCCGGACGGACTGGCAGGTACCGCATCAGAAGCCCCGCAGAAATTGCAGTGGCGCATCCAGCAAAAAGCAGGGAAACCTGTCATTCATGTGGCCAACCCTACCGGCTATTTTGTCTCGTTTAATAAAATTGAAGCCGTTGTTGGCGGACGAAAATATGCAGTTTCCGCTTCAATGGTTGCCCCCAAAGGCGAATCCGATTTCACCATTTCTGGCTTAACCGGCACCCCCACCAAAGCCAGCATTAACTATATTGCGATCAGTGATTTTGGCGGCGCAATTAACGGCAAGGTGAATATTTAACGCTTACCTTTACTCTTTGGGATGCGCCAATGATACTGCTGTCGAAAAATTTCAGGGTTACTTTCCTGGCCCGTTTTATTGTCTGTACTCTATTACCCAGCAGCTTTTGCGCATGGGCTGAAAATGAAATGATGGAGTTTGACAGCTCGTTTTTAATGGGTCCGGGATCCAGCCAGGTCGATCTTAGTCGTTATTCCGACGGTAATGCGATCTCCCCTGGCGTCTACGATGCCAGCGGCTACGTTAATAACGATCTGGTCACCACACTAAAGGTCGAGTTCATCGATATCGCGCATAACGGTAAAACACAGGCATGCATTACGCCCAAGATGCTCAGCCAGTTGCATATTCGTTTGCCTGACGATATACCCGAAAAAGCCGTACTGGTGAAACGCGAGGAAAGCATTAACAACTGCCTTGATCTCGCGCTCGCTATTCCCCAGTCAACCAACCACTTTGACGGCGGAGACCAGCGTCTGGATATCGGCGTACCACAAATGTGGGTGCAAAAAGGTTTCGCCAACTATGTTGATCCTTCGCTGTGGGATGACGGCATCCCTGCCGCCATGTTGTCATACAACGTCAGCGCCTGGAAAAATGAGAACAACTACGGTACTGAAGATAGCGTCTATGCTGGCTTTAATGGCGGTGTAAACCTGGGCGCATGGCATTTCCGCGCACAAGGCAACTACTCCAGGCAAAAAGACGGCGACAGCAATATTGACTATCAAAACCGCTATATGCAGCGAGATATCGCCGCGCTACGCTCTCAGTTGATCATTGGTGAATCCGGCACCAGCGGTGAGGCTTTCGACACCGTCAACCTGCGCGGCATTCGCCTTTATAGCGAATCACAAATGCTGCCACCGCAGCTTGCCAGCTATGCGCCAACAATTCGCGGCGTGGCCAACAGTAACGCCAAAGTCACCATTACACAGAACGGCTACAAAATTTATGAGACCACGGTCCCACCAGGGCCGTTTGCGATTGATGACCTCTCGCCATCAGGGTATGGCGCCGATTTAGAGGTCACCATTACCGAAGCCGACGGCTCGAAGCATAGCTTTAGTCAGGCGTTTTCATCTCTGGTACAAATGATGCACCCTGGTGTTGGCAAATGGGATCTCAGCGTGGGCCAGGTCAACGACGATAGCTTACGTGATGAGCCGGGGTTGGCACAGGGCACGTTCTATTACGGTTTTAACAACACATTCACCGGTTTTAGCGGTATTCAGGCCACAGACAACGGCTATCTTGCTGGGTTATTGGGGTTGGGGATGAACACCCTAATCGGTGCTGTCTCCTTTGACGTCACCCAATCACAGACTAACGTTCCTGACGATAAAACCTACAGCGGTCAGAGCTACCGCGTGTCGTGGAATAAATTCTTCGCACCGACGGACACCTCATTGAACATCGCCGCCTACCGCTATTCGACGAAAGACTATTTGGGTCTGAGCGATGCGCTGAGCATTATTGATGATGCCAAACACAGCGACAGTGACACTGCCCACGGCATGAACAACTATTCGCGGATGAAAAACCAGTTCACCATCAGCCTGAATCAAAGTCTGAACAGCGAAGACGCCAACTACGGTTCGCTCTATCTGAACGGCAGTTGGGCCGACTACTGGGTAACCAATGATTCCCGCAGCAGTTTCTCTGCAGGCTACAGCAATAGCCTGGGCTGGGCCAGCTACAGCATCAACGTGCAGCGCACCTATGACGAAGACAATCACCGCGATGACTCGGTCTACCTGAGCGTGACAATCCCACTGGATAAATTGCTGGGCACCGACCGGGACAGCGGCGGCTTCCGCACACTGAACAGCAGCGTCAGCAGCGATTTCGACGGTAGCAATCAATTCAACACCAGCGCCAGCGGATACAGCGCCGATAGCCGCTGGAACTACAGCATCAGTACCGCCTACGAC
>NZ_JBKFSV010000031.1:0-2176 GCF_046569445.1 Salmonella sp. 741265050_HSA
CTTCTGTCACCCAAATGTTGCGCCCTGGCGCGACACGTTGGGATATCGGCGTCGGCGAGCTAAACGATGATTCTTTGCATGATAAACCGCAGGTGGGTTACGCGCAGTTTTACTATGGCCTGAACAACACCTTTACCGGCTATATCGGCGCGCAATATACCGATATGGATTTCTATGCTGGGTTATTAGGCCTGGCAATGAACACCGGCATTGGCGCATTCGCCTTTGATGTGACGCAATCTCACGCCAGTATTGATGATCTCGGCACGCTCAGTGGGCAAAGCTACCGGCTGACCTACAGCAAAATGATCGAGGCGACCAATACCTCATTTAACGTCGCCGCTTATCGTTTTTCTACTGAAGACTACCTCAGCCTCAATGACGCCGCGTCTCTGCAAGACAGCGTTAAGCACCAGCACTATGCCCAGCAAAGTTATCGCTCAGGTGATGAGCTATATGCCGATTACCAACGTACCAAAAATCAGGTGCAAATCAGCATCAACCAACCCTTAAACCATGGAGAAACGGCCTGGGGTTCTGTGTATGTCAGCGGAACATGGCAGGACTACTGGAATGATGCGGGATCAACGGCCAACTATAGCGTGGGTTACAACAACAGTTTTGCCTACGGCAGCTATAGCGTGTCATTACAACGCGCCTATAACCAGAACGGCAGTAAAGACGACAGTATCTATCTCAGTTTCAGTATTCCGTTGAGTATGTTTTCCCACAGTGGGGAACGTTCGGACAGCTTCTCCAATATCAATATGGGTCTGCGTTCTGACATGAAGGGCGGAACTAACATCAACTCCACCGCCAGTGGCAATACCAAAGATAACGACATCAGCTACTCCGTGAGCGCCGCGTCAAGCAGCGGTAATTACGGCAACCTGAATCAGGTGAGTGGTTTTGGCTCCCTCAACAGCAGCTATGGCCCATTAGGACTTTCCGCCTCGTTTGGCGACGACAATAGCCGGCAATATTCCGCCAGCTACAGCGGAGGTATGGTGCTGCATTCTGGCGGCGTGGCATTCGCGCCGGGCAGCATTGGCGAAACCGATGCCGTCGCGCTGGTGAAAGCCAGCGGCGCACAGGGCGCAGGACTAGGCTACAGCAGCAGCGAAATCGGCAGCTCGGGATATGGCATTTTGCCGTATATGTCAGCCTACCGCGAAAACCGGGTTTCGCTGGATATCAGCTCGCTGGAGAACGATGTTGAAGTCAAAAGCACCAGTACGGTTACCGTACCACGCAGCGGTGCCGTTGTGCTGGTGAATTTTGAAACCGATGAAGGCCGCTCACTGATTCTGGAATTACAGCGCAGCGATAAAGGCTTCATTCCTTTAGGCGCAGATGTCCTTAACGAGAAAAATGAAACTGTCGGTACCGTCGGCCAGGCCGGGCAAGCCTACGTGCGCGGCGTGGAACCACAGGGAGAACTTCGCGTGGTGTGGGGCAGTGGCAAAGAAAGCACCTGTACGGTGCGTTACCAGATAACTGAAACCACGGCAAAAGCTGGGCTAACCCCAGTACTGAGCAATCAACTTTGCCACATGTAATGACCTGTTTAGGGAAAAACTAATGAGAGTTTATATGAAAAGAAACAGCTTCACTCTTCCCATTGCGGCATTTGTCGCAATGGCAGCCTCTGGAAGCGCGCTTGCCGCTAATTCCACAAACCTTGATGTTAACTTCACGGCCACAATTAAAGAAACCACCTGCGATATGAAACTGGTCGGTGGTACAGGCTCCGATACGATACAAGAATTAATCATTGGTAATAGTAGCGGTGAAGTTCGTATTGATGATGTAAGGGCGGGGACGGCAACGGCAGATTTTAAATTAGTTATTGTTGAATGCCCTGCGTCTCTTCAATCGTTAAAGACATCAATCAACGGAACGCCATCCGGGTATTCAACAAAAATATTAACGAATGGAACTAAAGGCTCAGCCGACTACACAGGGGTGTCAGTAGCACGCTCATCCAAACCTGATGAACCTTTTGTTATTAATTCCACCGTCGATTCAGAACGTCTGGTCTGGAGTGAGGCAGAAATTAACAGTAAAGAGGTTCCGCTGATCGCCATCATGAAAGAGACCAATGCTAATTCAGCCACAACAGGGGCTTTCTCAGCCGTTGCGACATTCGTATTTACCTACGAGTAATTAACGCGGA